>NZ_JBPZHA010000001.1:0-564855 GCF_051857515.1 Hydrogenophaga sedimenti | reverse complement strand
CCGAACTTGGCTGCCAGCACGGTGGTGATGGCGGCCGTCAGCGTCGTCTTGCCGTGGTCCACGTGACCAATCGTGCCAACGTTCACGTGCGGCTTGGTCCGCTCAAATTTCTCTTTTGCCATTTTTCAGCTCCAAAACAAAATTGCCGAAACACCAGAACAAAGATGGTGCCCTTGGCGGGAATCGGACCCGCGACCTCTCCCTTACCAAGGGAGTGCTCTACCACTGAGCCACAAGGGCCAAGACACCCGGCACACGCCGGACATCTGGAAAATCAACTCTGCGTCACAACAACAAACCCAACAACCGGCGATGGAGCGGGAGACGGGAATCGAACCCGCGTCATCAGCTTGGAAGGCTGGGGTTCTACCATTGAACTACTCCCGCGCAAACGCCGCAGTCATTGGTGGAGGAGGCTGGATTCGAACCAGCGTACGCGTTAGCGGGCAGATTTACAGTCTGCTGCCTTTAACCACTCGGCCACCCCTCCACAACGCAGCCCAACATTATGCCACGGTTTTTTCGGCTGTGTCACGTCAGCCCACCAACTTCCAGTCCACTTGCGTTCGACCCCTTGCCGCCAGCCACCGGTTGGCGGCGCTGAAATGACCGCAGCCCAGGAAAGGCACAGGGCCGCGGGAGGCGGACAGCGGCGAAGGGTGGTTGGCGCACAACACTTCATGACGCGACCGGTCGATGGCCTGGGCCTTCTTCTGGGCGTGGGCGCCCCAGAGCATGAAGACCTTGCCGTCGCCCGAGGCATTGCAGGCCTCGATCACGGCATCGGTGAGCACCTCCCAGCCACGCCCGGCGTGGCTGCCGGCCTGCCCATCCTCGACCGTCAGGCTGGTGTTGAGCAGCAGAACCCCCTGCTCGACCCAGGGCATCAGCGACCCGCCGTCCGGCATTGCCTGCCCCAGATCGCGCCGCAGTTCCTTGAAGATGTTGCGCAGACTGGGCGGAATGCGAACCCCGGGCGCGACCGAAAAGGCCAGTCCCTCGGCCTGTCCGGCCCCGTGGTAAGGATCTTGTCCCACGATCACGACCCGGACCGACGCCGGCCCGCCCCGTGACAGCGCCCGCAGTGGCTGTGGCGGATACACCACAGCCCCATCCCGCACCCGCTGCCGCAGAAAGGCCAGGAGTGACTGTCCGGCCGGTTTTGCCCAGAAGCCGTCCAGCAGCGCCCTCCAGCCTTCACCCACCGGCCAGAGGCCTGGATCGATCTCGCGCAACCATGGCACGGCTTCCTGGCCAGACGCCTGCGCGGGCGCCCCTTCCCAGTTGAAAGACGACTGCTGCACCGGCGTTCAGGCAAACAGTTCGGCCAGTGCCAATCCCGGCTCGGGCGCGCGCATGAAGGCTTCGCCCACCAGAAACGCGTTCACGTTCGCCGCGCGCATGGTCTGCACATCGGCCCGCCCCAGGATGCCCGACTCTGTGACCAGCAGGCGGTCGGCCGGCACGTCGGGCAGCAGGTCCAGCGTGGTCTGCAGCGTGACGTCGAAGGTGCGCAGGTTGCGGTTGTTGATGCCCACCAGCCGGGTCTTGAGCTTCAGGGCACGCAGCAGTTCGGCACGGTCGTGCACCTCGACCAGCACGGCCATGTTCATGCCGTGGGCGATGGCCTCCAGATCGGCCATCTGCGCGTCCTCCAGGCAGGCCGCGATCAGCAGGATGCAGTCGGCCCCCATGGCCCGGGCCTCGTAGACCTGGTATGGATCGACCATGAAGTCCTTGCGCAGCACCGGCAGGTCGCAACTGGCGCGGGCCTGCTTGAGGTAATCGGCACTGCCCTGGAAAAACTGGCGGTCGGTCAGCACCGACAGGCAGGCGGCGCTGACCTGGCCATCGCCCTCGGCGTAGCTCTGGGCAATGTCGGCCGGGATGAAGTCTTCGCGGATCACGCCCTTGCTCGGGCTGGCCTTCTTGATCTCGGCGATCACCGCCGCCTGACCGGCCGCGACCTTGGCGCGCAGGGCACCTTCGAAGTCGCGCGTGAGCACACGGCTTTCGGCGTCGAAGCGCATGGCCTCCAGCGGCTTTTTCTTGCGCGCGGCGGCGATCTCTTCGTGCTTGACCGCCACGATCTTCTGCAGGATGTCACTCATGTTGCTTCGATTCCTCTGGCTGCGGGGTTTGCAGCACTTTCTTGATGATGCGGTGCATCGCCACGCCGGCGACGATGAACAGCGCGGACACGCCCAGGGCGATCCAGGCGCCTTCGTTCTGAAGCCAGACCGGCATGGTCTGTCCCTCAGGTCGTCGCCTGGGTGAAGGCCTTCAACTGGGCCAGCTTGGCCGCAGCGGCGCCCGATTCGATGGTCTGGCGGGCCAGGGCAATGCCCTGCTTCATGTCGGCCGCCACATTGGCGGCGTACAAGGCCACGCCCGCGTTGAGCGCCACGATGTCCTTGGCGGCCTTGAGCACCGGGTCGGCGCGGTTTTCCAGCACGCCCAGCAGCATCGCCCTGGAGTCTTCCGGCGTCTCGACCCGCAGCGTGCGGCTGCTGGCCATGGTCAGGCCGAAGTCTTCGGGATGGATCTCGTATTCGTTGATCTCGCCGTTGCACAGTTCGCCCACCATGGTGGCCGCGCCCAGCGAGACCTCGTCCATGCCGTCGCGGCCATAGACCACCACCGCGTGCTCGGCGCCCAGGCGCTGCAGCGCACGCACCTGGATGCCGACCAGGTCGGGGTGGAACACACCCATCAGGATGTTGGGTGCCGATGCCGGGTTGGTCAGCGGCCCCAGGATGTTGAAGATGGTCTTGATGCCCAGTTCGCGGCGCACCGGCGCCACGTTCTTCATGGCCGGATGGTGGTTGGGCGCGAACATGAAGCCCACGCCGACCTCGGCGATGCTGCGCGCGATCTGTTCGGGCGGCAGGTTGATGTTGATGCCCAGGCTTTCCAGCACGTCGGCGCTGCCGCTCTTGCTGGAGACGCTGCGTCCGCCGTGCTTGCTCACCTTGGCGCCCGCGGCCGCAGCCACAAACATGGAGCAGGTGGAGATGTTGAAGGTGTGCGAGCCGTCGCCGCCGGTGCCCACGATGTCCACCAGATGCGTCTTGTCGGCCACGTGCACCTTGGTCGAGAACTCGCGCATCACCTGCGCGGCAGCGGTGATCTCGCCGATGGTTTCCTTCTTCACGCGCAGGCCGGTGATCAGGGCCGCCATCATCACGGGCGACATCTCGCCACTCATGATCAGCCGCATCAGGTGCAGCATCTCGTCGTGGAAGATCTCGCGGTGCTCGATGGTGCGCTGCAGGGCTTCCTGCGGGGTGATCTTGTGGGCGTGGGGCATGAAGGTCTCCGGAAATCAGCGGGAAGGATTGTCGGACAGGGCGAGCTTGAGGCCAAAGCCGATGAACATGACGCCGGCGGCGCGGTCCATCCAGTGCATGGCGCGCTGCACCGCGCCAACGCGGCGCGAGGCCCAGCCGGCCAGCCAGGCGTAACCAAAGTTGATCGGCAGCGAGTTCACATTGAACAGCAGGCCCAGCAGCAGGAAGGCCGTCACCTTGTCCTCGGTGCCGGGCGCAATGAACTGCGGCACGAAGGCCAGGAAGAACAGCGCCACCTTGGGATTGAGCACGTTGGTCAGGAAACCCTGGCGAAAAACCCGCCAGAGGTCCGGCGCGCTGGCGGCGGCTTCAGTCGCCACGGGCACCACCGACGAACCGCCCCTGGCCAGCAGCAGCCTGACGCCCATCCACAGCAGGTAAGCCGCACCCACCCACTTGAGCACGGTGAACGCGGTGGCCGAAGTCGCCAGCAGCGCCCCCACGCCAAGCGCCGCCGCCAACACGTGCACGAAGCAGCCGCTGACGATGCCCAGCGCGGCAACGATGCCGGCACGCACGCCACTCTTGAGCGCACTCGTCACGATGTAGAGCACATCGGGGCCGGGCGTGAGGTTGAGCAGCCAGCCCGCCGCGATGAACATCAGAAGGTGTGTCGTGTCGGGCATGGGCGTCTCCAGGGCGGAATCAGTACGGGCCGGTGCGTCCGGCGGCGGGGGCGGAGGCCGGCGCCTCGGCAAAGAAACGGCGCACCGTGGCGATGGCATGGTCAATGCCCGCCGCATCCACATCCAGGTGGGTGACAAAGCGCAGACCGATCAGGCCGGTGGCCAGCACGCCATTCGTCTTCAGGAATTCCAGCAGCGCCGGCCCGCGTCCATCGGCCACATCGACGAACACGATGTTGGTCTGTGCCGACTTCACCGTCAGGCCGGCCATGCCGGCCAGGCCTTCGGCCAGGCGCTGCGCGTTCGCATGGTCGTCGGCCAGCCGGTCCACATGCTGGTCCAGCGCGTGCAACGCACAGGCGGCCAGCAGGCCGGCCTGGCGCAGGCCTCCGCCGGCCATCTTGCGGATGCGGCGGGCGCGGGCGATCAGTTCGGACGAGCCGCAGAGGGCCGATCCGACCGGCGCGCCCAGGCCCTTGCTGAAGCAGACCGAGAGGCTGTCGAAGTGGTCGGCAATCTCGCGCAGACGGTCGACCGCCGCCTGCCCCGGCGCGGCCGAGGCGACCGCCGCGTTGAACACCCGCGCGCCGTCGAGGTGGGTGTTCAGACCCTTTTCCCGTGCCAGCGCCGTGGCGCCACGCAGGTAGTCGTCGGGCATCACGTGGCCGTTCCAGGTGTTCTCCAGGCACAGCAGGCGGGTGCGCGCGAAGTGCGGATCGTCGGGTTTGATGGCCGCCGCGATGTCGGACAGCGCCATGCGGCCTTGCGCGTCCTGCGTCAGCGGCTGCGGCTGCACGCTGCCGAACACCGCCGCACCACCGCCTTCGTAGCGGTAGGTGTGGGCCAGCTGACCGACGATGTACTCGTCGCCGCGGCCGCAATGCGCCAGGATGCCGCAGAGGTTGCTCTGCGTGCCCGAGGGCATGAACAGCGCAGCCTCTTTGCCTGTCAGCGCGGCGATGCGTTCCTGCAAGGCGTTGACCGTCGGGTCGTCGCCGAACACGTCGTCGCCCAGGGGGGCGGCCATCATCGCGGCGCGCATGGCTTCGGTCGGCTGGGTGACCGTGTCGCTTCTGAGGTCAACGGTTTTCATGCGGCCTGCTCCAGGAAGTTCTTGAGCATCGCGTGACCGTGCTCGGTCAGGATGCTCTCGGGGTGGAACTGCACGCCCTCGATCGCCAGCGTCTTGTGCTTCACACCCATGATCTCGCCGTCCGGCGTCCAGGCCGTGACCTTCAGGCAGTCCGGACAGCTCTCGCGTTCGATGGCCAGCGAGTGGTAGCGGTTGACGGTGAACTGCCCGGGCAGGTCGGCGAACACGCCTTCCTGCGTGGTAGTGATCACACTGGTTTTTCCGTGCATCAGCTCCTGCGCCCGGACGATCTGGCCGCCGAAGGCCGCGCCGATGCTCTGGTGACCCAGGCAGACGCCGAGGATGGGCAGCTTCCCCGCGAAATGCTGGATGGCCGGCACCGAGATGCCGGCTTCGGCCGGCGAGCAGGGCCCGGGCGAGATGACCAGGCGGTCCACCTGCCCGGCGTCCAGGCGGCGCTGGATCTCGTCCACCGTGATCTCGTCGTTGCGCACCACGGTCACATCGGCACCGAGTTCGCCGAAGTACTGCACGATGTTGAAGGTGAACGAGTCGTAGTTGTCCACCATGAGGACTTGAATGGCTTTGCTCATATCGTTCACTCCAGGCCTTCTTCCACCAGTTCCGCCGCACGCAGCAGCGCACGGGCCTTGTGTTCGGTTTCCCTCCATTCCATCTCGGGCACCGAGTCGGCCACCACGCCGGCCGCGGCCTGCACGTGCAGGGTCTGGTCCTTGATGATGGCGGTGCGGATGGCGATGGCGACGTCCATGTCACCCGCGTAGCTCAGGTAACCGCAGGCGCCGCCGTAGATGCCGCGCTTGACGGGTTCGAGCTGGTCGATCAGTTCCATGGCGTGCACCTTGGGCGCGCCGGTCAGCGTGCCGGCCGGGAAGGTGGCCTTGAGCACGTCCATGTTCGTCATGCCGTCGTTCAGCATGCCTTCGACGTTGCTCACGATGTGCATCACGTGGCTGTAGCGCTCGACCACGAAGGCCTCGGTCACCTTGACCGAGCCGATCTTCGCGATGCGGCCGATGTCGTTGCGCGCCAGGTCGATCAGCATCACGTGCTCGGCGCGCTCCTTCGGGTCGGCCAGCAGCTCGACCTCGGTCACCTTGTCTTTCTCGGGTGTGGCGCCGCGCGGGCGGGTGCCGGCCAGCGGGCGGATGATGACCTTTTGCCCCTCTTCGGTGTGCTCCTGGCGCACCAGGATTTCGGGCGAGGCCCCCACCACATGGAAATCCCCGAAGTGGTAGTAATACATGTAGGGCGAGGGGTTGAGCGAGCGCAGCGCGCGGTACAGGCTCAACGGCGACTCGGTGTAACGCTTGCTGATGCGCTGACCCACCTGCACCTGCATGAAGTCGCCGGCGGCGATCAGCTCCTTGGCGCGGTCCACGGCGGCCAGGTAATCGGCCTTGGCGAAGCTGCGCTCGGCCGGATGGCCCTGGCTGGGCTTGACCACCGGGGCGGCCACCGAATACTTCAGCGCTTCCTTGAGCTCCCGCACCCGCTTCTTGGCGTTGGCGTAGGCCTCGGGCTGGGCCGGGTCGGCGTAGACGATCAGGTAGAGCTTGCCCGAGAGGTTGTCGATGACCGCCAGCTCTTCGCACTGCAGCAGCAGGATGTCGGGCGTGCCCAGGGTGTCGGGCGGGCAGCTGTTTTCGAGTTTCTTCTCGATGTAACGCACCGCGTCGTAGCCGAAGTAACCGGCCAGGCCCCCGCAGAAGCGCGGCAGGCCGGGCCGCAGCGCGACCTTGAAGCGCTGCTGGTAGGTCTCGATGAAGTCCAGCGGGTTTCCGTGGTTCGTCTCGACCACGGTGCCGTCGCGCACCACCTCGGTCCTGGCGGCGGCGCCGAAGCCGCTGGCGCGCAGCAGGGTGCGCGCGGGCAGGCCGATGAAGCTGTAGCGGCCGAATCGCTCGCCGCCGACGACGGATTCGAGCAGGAAGCTGTTGGCGCCGTCGCCCCGGCCGTGGGCCAGCTTGAGGTAGAGCGAGAGCGGGGTTTCGAGGTCCGCAAAGGCCTCGGCCATCAGCGGGATGCGGTTGTAGCCCTGTTGCGCGAGGCTCTTGAATTCGAGTTCGGTGATCACGGTTCTTGCTCCGGTGGGCTGGGGCGCTGTGGCCGCCGTGCCATCTGTGGGGGTCGCAGCCAGCGAGGGCTGCAGGCTAGCGGGGCGCGGGAGGGGTCGCGTCGCGACCGGACCGGGGCCCCTTCAGAGGGGAGAGTTCACGTTGACGCTGGCTTGCGCCAGGGCCAGGCTCCCCGGCCATTGCGGCCAGCTGCGAAACCTGCGAGGAACGTGAATGAAGCAGACATGACCGGCGCAGTGTAGCAAAGCCGGTCGCCCGCGTGACGTTCCCGGCCGGCTGCCGCGCCGTCGGGAGGTGTTGCCCCTCTTGTTCCTGCGCACCGCTTTGCGGACAATGCACAAACGAACGATCGTTCTATTCGGAGCACCCACCCATGTATCCACCGAGCGTGAGCCGCATCCTGCGCCAGATCACCCTGGGCGCCGCCCTGACCGCCAGCCTCTCCGCCTGGGCGGTCGAGGTGGCCGGCGTGAAAATCGACGACCGCGTCACCGTGGCGGGAAAACCGCTGGTACTCAACGGTGCCGGCATCCGCTACAAGGCCGTGTTCAAGGTGTACACGGCCGGTTTCTATGTTGAAAAGCCGGCCAGCACGCCGGACGGCCTGCTCGACCAGCCCGGCCCCAAGCGCATGACGATCACCATGCTGCGCGACATCGACTCGGCCGAGCTGGGCAAGCTGTTTTCGCGCGGCATGGAAGACAACATGGAAAAGGGCAGCTTCGCCAAGCTGGTGCCCGGCGTGATGCGCATGAGCCAGGTCTTCACCAACCACAAGACGCTCAAGGCCGGCGAGAACTTCGTGCTCGACTGGATTCCGGGCACGGGCACCGTGCTGACGATCAAGGGGCAGGTCGAGGGCGAACCGTTCAAGGAGCCGGAATTTTTTGAAGCACTGATGCGGATCTGGCTCGGCCCCAAGCCGGCCGACTGGGCGCTCAAGGACGCCTTGCTGGGCATCCGGAAGTAACAAACTCCGTCTGTACCCCTGGCGCGACCGGCGGTCACGACTCAAGGGTTATCCCTGTGGAGCACCAGGGCGGGTGCGGGTGCAATCCGGCTTTTTTCGCCAACCCGCCCCTTCATGCTCCGACGCCATCTGCTTCAGGCCGCCGCCCTTGCCGGCAGCCTTCCCCTGCCCGCCCTCGCCCAGGAATCCGGTGACATCGTCGTCGCCCAGATCGGGCCGTTCACCGTCCTGCCCGCTCCCGACCCCAAGGAGCTCAACGAGGGCCTGGTCGCGGGCTTTGAGGAAATCAACGCCCGAGGCGGCATCAACGGCCGCAAGGTCCAGCTGCTCAAGCTGGACGACGCCTACAGCTTCGACGGCTTCAAGGCCCGGCTCGACGAAGCCATGGCCCGCAAGCCGGTGGCGCTGCTGGCCCCGCTGGGTTCGGCCACCCTGAAGGCGCTGCTCGACAGCAAGCTGCTGGACAGCACCGACATCACCATCCTCAACGCCGTGCCTGGCGCCGGCGTGCTGCGCGATCCGGGACACCCGAAGTTCTTCCACATCCGCGCCGGCGATGCGCAGCAGATCCAGAAGATCGTCTCGCACGCCCGCGCGCTGAGCATCAAGTCCATGGGCGTGCTGTTCCAGGACCTGCCGATCGGCAGCTCCGGGCTGGCCTCGGCCAAGGCGGCCGCCTCGGCCGACGGCGGTGGTCTGCAGATCGTGGAAGCCAAGGCCGGCACCGACGCGGCCTCGATCGCCCAGGCCGCCAAAGCCATCGCCACCGCCGCGCCGCAGTCTGCACTGGTCGTCGGGGCGCCCAAGTTCGTGGGTGAGAGCATCGCGGCGCTGCGCGCAGCCGGGGTGTCGCAGATGATCTTCACGCTGTCGTACCTGCCGCCCTCGGCGCTGCAGAAGTTCGCCGGCCAGGGCGCGCGCGGCGTGGGCATCGCCCAGACCTACCCCAACCCGGCCGGCGTCACGCTGCCCCTGCAGCGCGCCTTCAGGACCGCGATGCAGACCACGCACCCGGCCATGACCACCCACACCGGATTCCACATGGAGGGCTACGTCACCGCCCGCGTGTTCTTCGAGGCGGCACGGCGGGCCAGGCCCCTGACCCCCGGCGGGCTGGCCGAGGCGCTGCGCCGCATGGGCGAGGTCGACCTGGGCGGCTTCCGCGTCAACTTCGCCAAGAGCAACGTGGGCAGCAGCTGGGTCGACATCGGCGTGGTCAACGCCGACGCCCGGCTGGTCTACTGAATCAGCGCCGGCAGCGCGTCCAGCCGGTCGACACAGGCGTCGGCGCCGACCTGCTGCACCGGTTCGCCGTGGTTGTACCCGTAGCTCACCAGCACCACGGGGCAGCCCGCGGCGCGGGCCGCCTGCGCGTCGTTCTGCGAGTCGCCCAGCATCAGCGCCCGCGGCGGCGCCACGCCCATCGCGGCGCAGGTGCCCAGCAGCGGCATCGGGTCGGGCTTCTTGCGCGCGAAGCTGTCGCCGCCAAAGGTCCAGCCGAAAAATCCGTCGAGTGCCTTGGCCACCAGCAGGCCCTGCGCGAAGGCCAGCGGCTTGTTGGTCAGGCAGGCCATCGGCAGCCCGCGGGCCTTCAGCGCTGCCAGCCCTTCGACCACCCCTGGATACACCGCCGAGAACTGGCCATTGATGCGCTGGTAGTGGTGCTGGTAGCGCTGCCAGGCCGGCTCGTAGAGCGTGTCGGCGTTGCGCGCCTGGCAGACATTGGCCAGCCCGGTCACTTCGGGCAGGGCCAGCTGGTGCGCCAGCACCGAGCGGATCAGGTGCTCCGAGCCCTTGCCCACGGTGCGCTCGATCAGCGCGCGGGTCACCGGCGGCAGATCGAGGTCGGCCATCGTCCGGTTCAGCGCCTCTTCGAAATCACCGAGCGTGTCGACCATCGTGCCGTCGAGGTCCACGATGACCGCCTGAATCGGGCCCAGCATCAGGCCAGCGCCTTTCGCATGTCGTCGATGACGGCTTTGTAGTCCGTCTTGCCGAAGATCGCGCTGCCGGCCACGAAGGTGTCGGCGCCCGCGTCGGCCACGCGGCGGATGTTGTCGGCCTTGATGCCGCCGTCCACCTCCAGGCGGATGTCCTTGCCCGAGGCCTCGATGCGCTTCTTCGCCGCTTCGATCTTGCGCAGCGCCGAATCGATGAAGCTCTGGCCACCAAAACCCGGGTTGACGCTCATGATCAGGATCAGGTCGATGTCTTCGATCACCCAGTCCAGCACGTCCAGCGGCTCGGCCGGGTTGAAGGTCAGGCCGGCCTTGCAGCCCTTGGCCTTGATGGCCTGCACGCTGCGGTACACGTGAGCGCTCGCATCGGGGTGAAAGCTCACCAGGTCGGCGCCCGCGTCGATGAAGGCACCGGCCAGCGCGTCCACCGGCTGGATCATCAGGTGCACGTCGATCGGCACCGGCGTGCCGTCGGGCTTCCTGGCGTGCGGCTTGAGCGCCTGGCAGACCATGGGGCCGAAGGTCAGGTTGGGCACGTAGTGGTTGTCCATCACGTCGAAGTGGATCCAGTCGGCGCCGGCGGCGACGACATTGCGGACCTCTTCGCCCAGGCGGGCAAAGTCTGCAGAAAGGATGGACGGGGCGATGCGGTAGGTGGTCATGGGGCGGGAAGTCCGGAGGTCGAAGGGCGCATTTTCGCAGGCCGGGCGCGGCCCTGCTGCATCGCGGTAACATGACCGGCATGCCGAAACACCAGTTCACCTGCGAGGTCGAGCCCCAGTACCTGGCCGAGCAGTCCTCCCCGGACGAAGACGTCTACGCGTTCGCTTACACCATCACCATCACCAACAGCGGTGACGTGACGGCACAGCTGATCGCCAGGCACTGGATCATCGACGACGCGCGCGGCCACACCGAAGAGGTCAAGGGCCTGGGCGTGGTGGGCAACCAGCCGCTGCTGCGCCCGGGCGAGTCCTTCCAGTACACCAGCGGCACCCGGCTGTCCACGCGCTCGGGCAGCATGCGCGGCAGCTTCTTCTGCGTGGCCGAAGACGGCGAACGCTTCGAAGCCGAGGTGCCGGAATTCGCCCTGGTGGCCGACGCCGCCGGCGGCGAACAGGCTCCCCGCGTGCTGCACTGAGGGCCACACCATCGCGCGCCGCATGGAACTGGTCCACCTGCTCGACCAGCTGGACCCCGACGCACCGCAGGCCGAGCGGCACCTCTGGCTGATCGACACGCTGCGCTGGGTGCGCGGCGACGATGGCCACCCGCAGACCAGCGTGGCCCGCGTGCGGCTGCTGCTCGACGCGGTGCAGGCCCGCCCCGACTGGCTGGCGCGCTGGCGGGCCTGGTGGCAGCGCTTCACCGACTCGGTGGACGTCGCGCCGCTGCTGGCCGACCACGGCTTCGCGCCGCGCACCGCCTTCCTCAGCGAGTTCGGCCACCGGGTGCGCAAGAAGCTGCTGCCCGGCACACCCGAAACCTCCGACCTCGGCACGCTGTTCGACCTGCTGCTGCCCACCGCCGAAGACGTGCGCTGGCTGCGGGCGCTGGACAGCCAGACCCTGCAGCGCATCCGCGAACTGCTGTTCCCGCACGACGGGGCCGCGGCGATCGCCGGACTATGGGAGCGCGCCCTGCTCGATGCGCTGGTGTTCAGCGTCGGCCAGATCACCGCGACCGGCTACGCGGCCGAAATCCGGGTGCGCATGTCCGACGCCGCCAAGGCCGAGCGCACCTTCCACCAGTTGCCGATCGACATGGAAGCGCTGCGCGAAGCGGTGCTCATCCGCGGCACCCGCAGCGCCGAGGCCCTGGCCGCGGCCAACACCCTGCGCAGCCAGCTCGACGCCTGCCGCCACGCCGCCTACACCGTCTACGCCCACCTGGACGCGCACGGCGTTTCGGTCGGCATCGTGTTCCGCCTGCGCCAGTTGCGCGAGCGCGTGCTGCGGGCCAAGTCGCTGCTGGACTGCCTGCAGTCCGAACAGCCCGAACGCGCCACCACCGCCCTGATCGCCGACCTGGCCCAGGTCGGCCAGGACAACCGCAGCCTGCGTGCGCTGATCGCCAGCAGCTCGCACCTGACCGCCGCCAAGGTGGCCGAACGCAGCGCGGAAAGCGGCGAGCACTACATCACCCGCAACGCGGCCGAATACCGCCAGATGCTGGGCAAGGCCGCGGGTGGCGGCGCCCTGATCGGCCTGACCACCTGGGCCAAGTTCGCGCTCTACGGCCTGGGCCTGTCGCTGTTCTGGAACGGTTTTGCCGCCGGCCTGAACTACGCCTTCTTCTTCGTGCTGGTGCAACTGCTGCACTGGACCGTGGCGACCAAGCAGCCCGCCGTCACCGCGCCGGCCATGGTGGCCAAGCTGCGCGACATCCGCCAGCCCGGCGCGGTGCGCAGCTTCGTCGACGAGGTGGCCAACCTGCTGCGCTCGCAGATCGCGGCCATCCTGGGCAACGTCGGGCTGGTGATCCCGGTCGTGATGCTGATCAGCGCCGCGCTCAGCCAGTTCAACGGCGCACCGATGATCGACGCCGACAAGGCCAGGCACGTGCTGCACGACATGCAGCTGCTGGGACCGACCGCGCTGTTCGCCGCCTTCACCGGCGTGCTGCTGTTCGCCTCCAGCATCATCGCCGGCTGGGTCGAGAACTGGTTCGTGTTCCACCGCCTCGACTCGGCGATCCGCCACAACCCGCGCTACCGCGCCTGGCTGGGCCGCGAACGTGCCGACCGCTGGGCCACCTTCCTGCGCCACAACATCTCGGGCCTGGCCGCCAACATCTCGCTGGGCCTGATGCTGGGCATCGTGCCGGCCTTCGCCGAGTTCTTCGGCCTGAACCTGCAGGTGCGCCACGTCACGCTGTCGGCCGGGCAGATGGCCGCCGCCGCCATGGCGCTGGGCACCGAGGTGCTGCGCGACCCCGCGTTCTGGTGGGCGGTGGCCGGCGTGGTGGTCGTCGGCCCGCTGAACCTGGCGGTGAGTTTCTATCTCGCGTTCCGCCTGGCCCTGCGCGCCCAGGCCATCAACGACGCCAGCCGCAGCCGCATCTACGCGGCCATCCGCTACCGCCTGCGGCACGCGCCGCTGAGCTTCCTGCTGCCGCCGCGTCCTGGCGACGAACCGCCGCCGGACCACCGCGTCGACGACCTGAACGCCGACAGCAACGAAGTGGATGCTTCCCGGCATTGAGCACATGGGCGAATTCGAACTGATCCGCCGCCACTTCGTGCGCGGCCAGGGCGGCCCCGGTGTGGCGCTGGGCATCGGCGACGACTGCGCCCTGCTGCGCACCACGCCCGGCCACCAACTCGCTGTCTCCAGCGACATGCTGGTCGAAGGGCGGCATTTTTTCCCCGACGTCGATCCCGAAGCCCTGGGCCACAAGTCGCTGGCGGTCAACCTGAGCGACCTGGCCGCGATGGGCGCGCGTCCGCTGGGCTTCACGCTGGCGCTCGCGCTGCCGGGCGCCGACGATGCGTGGCTGCGCGGATTCGCCAGCGGCCTGCACGCGCTCGCCGACGCGCACGGCTGCCCGCTGGTCGGTGGCGACACCACGCGCGGCCCGCTGAACATCTGCATCACGGTCTTCGGCGAGGTGGTTGCCGGCCAGGCGTTGCGGCGCGACGCGGCCCGGGCCGGCGACGACCTCTGGCTCAGCGGCCGCACCGGGGAGGCGCGGCTGGCGCTGGAACGGCTGCGCGGCACGGCCTGGGCGCTGGCCGACCGGTCGGACGACACCCTCTGCCGCCAGCGGCTGGAACGCCCGACGCCCCGGCTGGCACTGGGCACCGCGCTGGCCGGGCTGGCGCACGCGGCGATCGACCTGAGCGACGGCCTGGCGGGCGACCTCGGCCACATCCTGGCAGCCAGCGGCGTCGGCGCCGAGATCGAACAGGCCGCATTGCCGGTCGCACCCGCCTTGCAGGCCCTGCCGGAAGCACACCGGCTGGAATGCCTGCTCCACGGTGGCGACGACTACGAGCTGCTGTTCACCGCGCCCACCGACGCCCGCGAGGCCGTGGCCCGGGCGGCGCAGGCCAGTGGCACGCCGGTGCAGCGCATCGGCCGCACCACCCCGGACGCCAGATTGCGCCTGCTGGGCCCCGACGGCCGCACGCAGGCCCTGCACGCCCGCGGCTTCGACCACTTCGCGCCGGGTTCGGCCCCGGTTTCATAATCGGCCGCATGTCCGAGACCCTGACCGCCGACGCAACACCACCGGTCGTGCTGCGTCCCACCCTGAAATTCCTGCTGGCCCATCCCGCGCACTTCATCGCGCTGGGTGCCGGCTCCGGCCTGTCGCGCGGAGCCCCCGGCACGGTCGGCACGCTCTGGGCCTGGGCGGCCTTCGTGATCCTGCAGCCGCACATGAGCGACCTGCGCTGGGCCGCGCTGATCGCCCTGTCCACCCTCGCCGGCTGGTGGGCCTGCACCGTCACCGCACAGCACATGCGCATCGCCGACTCCGGCCACATCGTCTGGGACGAGGTGGTCGCCTTCTGGCTGGTGCTCTGGCTGGTCACGCCGGCCAGCTTCTGGGGGCAGCTCGGCGCCTTTGCGCTGTTCCGGCTGTTCGATGCGGTCAAGGTCGGGCCCATGGCCTGGGCCGACAAGACCTTCAAGGGCTTCGGGCCACGCGGCGGCTTCGGCATCCTGCTGGACGACTTCGCCGCCGCGCTCTGCACCCTGCTGGTCATCGCTGTCTGGAGATACTGATCATGGCCACCATCGACACCCTGGTCCGGCAGCTGGCCGATGCCCTCAAGGCGCGCGGCCAGATGATGGCCGCGGCCGAGAGCTGCACCGGCGGCCTGATCTCCGGCGCCTGCACCGAGATCAGCGGATCGAGCGACTGGTTCGAACGCGGTTTCGTGACCTATTCCAACGCCGCCAAGAGCGAGCTGCTGGGCGTGCCGGCGGCGCTGATCCACGACCACGGCGCGGTCAGCGAGGCGGTGGCGCGCGCGATGGCGACCGGCGCCGTCGCCAATGCGCACGCCCACTGGTCGGTCGCGGTGACCGGCATCGCCGGTCCCACCGGCGGCAGCGCCGACAAGCCGGTCGGCACGGTCTGGTTCGGCTGGGCCACGCCGCAGGGCGTGTTCACCGAACACCAGCGCTTCGGCGGCGACCGCACGGCCGTGCGCCAGGCCACCGTCGCCCACGCACTGGCCGGCCTGCTGCAGCGCATCGCCTCAGGCGGCTGAGGCCAGCGTGCGCGCCATGCCTTCGCGGTAGCCGGTCGCGCGCAGGCCGAAAGCGCGTTCGATCTTGCGGCTGTCGAAGCGGTAGTCGTGCTCGAACTGGTACATCATTTCGTCGTTCTCGCGCAGGATGGGCACGAACCAGCCCATCGCCCGCAGCAGCCAGCGCGGCGCCACCTGCAGGCGGTGGGGCCGCCCGGCCAGTTCGTTGGCCAGCCGCACCAGCTGTTCGCCGGTCATGGCCTCGGCCGAGGTCGGCAGGTGCCAGGTCTGGCCCCAGGCCGACGGTTCCAGCGACAGCCGGCCCAGCGCGGCGCCCGCGTCGGGCGTGTAGGTAAATCTGTGCACGGCGTTCGCCTTGCCGACCCACTGCGGCGTCTTGCCGGCCCGCAGCCGCGCCACCACCACCGATTCGACCAGGCTGTTGGTCGCGCCCGGTCCGTAGAAATCGGCCGAGCGCGCGATCAGCGCGGTCAGTCCGTTGCGGCGCACCGCGTCCAGCAGCGTGGTGGCGATGGCGGCGCGCACCTCGCCCTTGCGGCTGCAGGGGTTGAATGGCGTGTCCTCGGTCATCGGCCCCTGGACCTGGCCATAGGCGTAGACGTTGTCGAAGAACACCAGCCGGGCGCCGTGGCGCAGGCAGGCCTCGATGGTGTGGGCCATCACGCGCGGCCATTCCGATTGCCAGGCGGTGGTGTCGTAGCGCAGGCCGGCCACCAGATGGACCACAGAGCTGCCCGCGACGGCGCGGTCGACGGCGGCGGCATCCAGCAGGTCGGCCGTCACCGTCTCGGCGCCCGCCGGCGCCGGGTGCGCATGGCGGCTGGCCAGCCGCACGCGCACACCCTGGGCGAGCAGGGATGCGGTGAGCTCGCGTGCGATGACGCCGCCGGCGCCGAGCACGGTGTGGAGGTCGCCGCCGACGGCCTTGGACTGGGGGGTGGGGGGTGTGGACATGCGGCCATTGTGTGGCGGCATGGCAGGCCACACAATCGCCGGATGTGCAGTCCTGCTATGCAATTCTGAATATGTCCGACTTCAACTGGGCGCTGATCCCGTCCTTCCTCGCCGCCCACGCCAAGGGCAGTCTGCTGGGCGCGGCGCGCGAACTGGGCATCAGCCAGCCCACCGTGGGCCGCCACATTGCACAGCTCGAAGCGCAGCTGGGCACGCCGCTGTTCGAACGCACGCCGCGTGGTCTGGTGCCGACCGCCGCCGCCCGCCGGCTGGCCGACGCGGCGCGCGCCATGGAGACCGGCGCGCAGTCGCTGGTGCGCGGCGCGCAGCAGTCGCAGACCGCGCTGTCGGGCACGGTGCGCATCTCCGCCAGCCAGCCGGTCGCCTGCGTGCTGCTGCCACGGGTGCTGACCCGACTGCGTCGCGAGATGCCGGCGGTGCAGATCGAGCTGGTGTCGAGCAACGCGATCAGCGACCTGATGCGGCGCGAGGCCGACATCGCCGTGCGCATGGTCAAGCCCACCCAGGGCTCGCTGGTCGCCAGGCGCATCGGCCAGGTGGCCCTGACCGTCTGCGCCCACCGCGACTACCTGCACACCCACGGCACGCCACGCGAACCGGCCGACCTGCTGGACCACGAGCTGGTCGGCGACGACCGCACGGGCGAGATCGAACGCGGCTTCGCGGCCATGGGTCACCCGCTCGACCCCGCCCGCATTGCCCTGCGCACCGACGACATGATTGCGTACTGGTCGGCGGTGCGCGCCGGCATGGGCATCGGTTTCGTGGCGCGCTACATGCTGCGCGAAGACCCCAATGTGCAGGCGCTGCTGCCCGGGCTGCCGCTGCCGGCGCTGCCGGTCTGGCTGGTGGTGCACCGCGAGATCCGCAGCGTGCGCCGGGTGCGAGCGGTCTACGACGCCCTGGCGCGCGAACTGCCCGGCCTGTTCTGACAAGATCGCCCCATGGCCGAAGCCTTCAAGAACCTCATCAACGCCCGCACGGTCGATCTGGCCGGGCGGCATCTCCAGCGCGTGTGGACCGGTTTCGACCGCCGCCGCTTTGAGCAGCACGCGTCCTCCGGGCTCGACGCCCTCGAGTTCAAGGCCCGCGCGATGCAGCTGGCCGACGCGCTGGAAGCCACATTGCCGCCGGACTTCTCCCGCGCGGCGGGGCTCATCGAAGCCAGCCTCGCGCCACCGACGCCGCTGGACGCGCAGGGGGAACCGGAGGGGCTGGCCAGCGGCGACAGCGAGGCCGACAGCGAGGCCGACGGCGACGCCGGCCTGCGCGGATGGGTGGTCTGGTCGCTGGCCGAATTCGTGGCCCGCCGCGGCATGGACGAGGTGCCGCGCGCGCTGGACTGCCTGCACGCGCTGACCCAGCGCTTCTCGGCCGAATTCGCGATCCGTCCCTTCATCCAGCGCCAGCCGGACGCCGTGTTCCCGATCCTGCACGGCTGGCTGGACGACCCGAGCGCCCATGTGCGCCGCCTGGTCAGCGAAGGCAGCCGCCCTCGCCTGCCCTGGGGACTGCGGCTGCAGGCGCTGGTGGCCGATCCGTCGCCCACGCTGCCGCTGCTGCGCGCGCTGCAGGACGACCCCAGCGCCTATGTGCGGCGCAGCGTGGCCAACCACCTCAACGACATCGCCAAGGACCACCCCGAGCTGGTGGCCGCCTGGGTGCAGGAACACCGGCGCGGCGCGGGCGCCCAGCGGGTGTCGCTGCTGCGCCACGCCAGCCGCGGCCTGATCAAGCAGGGCCACGCACCGACCCTGGCGGCCTGGGACCTGGAGCACGGCTTCGACGGCCAGGCCAGCCTGGCGCTGTCGGCCCGGCGGGCCCGCGTCGGCGGCGAGATCGGCCTGACGCTGCTGCTGCGCTCGACCAGCCCGCGCCCGCAGACGCTGGTGATCGACTACCTCGTCCACCACCAGCGCGCCAACGGCCGCACCAGCCCCAAGGTGTTCAAGGGCTGGAAGACCACGCTGGCCGCCGGCGACAGCCTCACGCTCACCAAAACCCACAGCCTGCGCCCGGTCACCACCCGCACGCTCTACCCCGGCGAGCACCGGGTCGAGATCCAGATCAACGGCCGGGTGTGCGGCGGCAACGCATTCGAGCTCGCGGCCTGATCCCGGCAGGCACAAAAAAGTGTGATCTAACGCACATTTTTGATGCAAGACCGCACATCCAGCGGGTGCAATCCACCGGAAAGTAATTCATTTGATGCAGTGCAGGGTCGGCACCCCGGTTCAGCCCCTAAGCTGAATGCCCCTAACCGCCGCCAGACCTCTCCGCCCGGCGCGCGCCGCCTCCGCCATGAACCTGCAAAAACTGCTGGATCGACTGCCCTGGTCGCGTTCGCGCAACCTGTCGACACCAGGCAACACACCGCCCTCATCGCCCGCGACCGCCAGGGCCGTCGCCGAGTCGCGCCCGATGCCGCCGATCGACCGGCTGGACCTGCAGGCCGCCATCATTCACCACCTGGAGTGGTGCGTGCTGTTCAACGAGCACCTGTCGGTGGACGGCGCTCACGCGCAGCACCAGTCGCTGCTGCCTGAGGCCCCCGACAGCGCCCTGGGCCAGTGGCTTGCGCGCATGGCGCAGCGCCCGATCGGCCAGCATCCGCACTTCGTCGAACTCCAGCAGGAACACCTGCGCTTCCATGCGCTGGCCCGGCAGGCACTGGACCACGCGCGCAACCAGCGCATGGACCTGGCCAGCACCTTGCTCAACACCGAGTTCGAACGCAGCCGCGCCCGCATTCTCGACATGCTGCGCCGGATGCAGCGCAGCTGAAACACCAGAAGGCGCCAGTCGGCGCAGGGGGCTTCAAGCCCCGTGGCACTTCTTGTATTTCTTGCCGCTGCCGCACGGGCAGGGGTCGTTGCGCCCTGGCTCGGCCACCTTGCGCACCGGGTCCACGCGCGGCCCCAGGCTCTTCCAGATCTGGTGCAGGTCGTAGACCGCCCAGATCGCCGAACCGAAGGCATTGGCGCGGGCGTCGCTCACGCTGGGCGGGCCCTCTTCGGCATGCATGTTGAACTCGGGCCTGCCGGTGTCGTCCTCGGTCAGCACCACGATGGCGTCCAGCGCCTCATCGATCCAGGTCGCGGTCTCGCCGTCGCGCGGCGGGGTCCAGTCTTCTTCCCAGTTCTCGACCACGAACATGAAGCCCAGCGCCCAGACCTGGCCAAACGCCGGCAGGGCCTGACCGGCCATCTCGGCCCGCTCGGTCTCGGGCAGCATCGCCACCGCACCGCGCACGTCCATCACCTCGGGGTGGTAGGCGCGTTCATCGTCCAGTGTCTCGACCGGTGCCGCGAGGGATTCGGCCACCTCGTTCCAGCGGCGCTCCCACAGCGCCCTGAACTGCGCTTCCTGCGCCGCGTCGGCGAACGCGAGATCCCCCTCTTCGTCCCCCACGCCCACCACCACCGGCAGCGCCTCGTCGGCGGACACGGGGCGGCGCGTGCACAGCAGGGCCGCGATCGCGCCCTCGCAGAATTCCCACTGCGGCACCTCGTCGTCGCGTTCGCGCAGGTCATCTAGGCTGGCCTCCAGCGTGTCAAATTCGGCGTTGTCCATCGGGGGCAGGGTATCTGGGCTCATCGGTTCTGGAAGCGGGTCTTAAGATGCGGGCCAGTGTAGCCGCGCCACCCTGGGAAACCGCCATGCTCGACAGACTGAACGCCATCTATCCCGTGCGGTACACCGCGCTCGCGCTGTGCGTGGTCTGCGCCCTGCTGAGCCTGTTCACCCTGGTCGGGTTCGGCATCGGCGGCTTCTGGTTCCTGCTCTTCACCGGTCTGGCGGTGCTGGGCGCCTGGGACCTGCGCCAGACCAAGAGCGCGGTGCTGCGCAACTACCCGGTGATCGGCCACCTGCGTTTCATGCTGGAAAAGATCCGGCCCGAGATGCGGCAGTACTTCATCGAAAGCGACACCGAGGCCACACCGTTCTCGCGCAGCCAGCGCAGCCTGGCCTACGCGCGCGCCAAGGACGAAACCGACAAGCGCCCCTTCGGCACCCAGCTCGATGTCACGGCCGACGGGCACGAATGGATCAACCATTCGCTGGCGCCCACGCACGTCGCCTCGCACGACTTCCGCCTGACCATCGGCGGTCCCGACTGCACGCAGCCCTACGAGGCCAGCGTGTTCAACATCTCGGCCATGAGCTTCGGCGCGCTCTCGGCCAACGCCATCCAGGCGCTCAACAGCGGCGCGAAACAGGGCGGCTTCGCCCACGACACCGGCGAAGGCTCGATCAGCAACTGGCACCGGCTGCACGGCGGCGACCTGGTCTGGGAGATCGGCTCGGGCTACTTCGGCTGCCGCGACGAACACGGCCGCTTCAACGCCGACCGCTTCAAGGCCAACGCGCTGGACCCGCAGGTGAAGATGATCGAGCTCAAGCTCAGCCAGGGCGCCAAACCGGGCCACGGCGGCGTGCTGCCCGGCCCCAAGGTCACGCCCGAGATCGCGGCGGCGCGCGGCGTGGCGGTCGGCCAGGACTGTGTCTCGCCCGCCGCCCACAGCGCCTTCTCGACGCCGATCGAGATGCTGCGCTTCATCGACCACCTGCGCGAGCTCTCGGGCGGCAAACCGACCGGTTTCAAGCTCTGCATCGGCCACCCCTGGGAATGGTTCGCCCTGGTCAAGGCCATGCTCGCCACCGGCATCACGCCCGACTTCATCGTCGTCGACGGCGCCGAGGGCGGCACCGGCGCCGCGCCGCTGGAATTCACCGACCACGTCGGCGCACCGCTGCAGGAAGGCCTGCGCCTGGTGCACAACACCCTGGTCGGCGTGAACCTGCGCGACCGCATCAAGATCGGCGCCTCCGGCAAGATCGTCAGTGCGTTCGACATCGCGCGCTCCATGGCGATCGGCGCCGACTGGTGCAACAGCGCGCGCGGCTTCATGTTCGCGCTCGGCTGCATCCAGGCCCAGACCTGCCACACCGGCCAGTGCCCGACCGGCGTCACCACGCAGGACCCGCTGCGCCAGCAGGCCCTGGTCGTGCCCGACAAGGCCACGCGCGTGCTGCACTTCCACCAGAACACCCTCAAGGCGCTGCAGGAGTTGGTCCAGGCCGCCGGACTGCAGCATCCGGGCGAGATCAGCGCCCACCACATCGTGCGCCGCGTCAACGAAAACGAAGTGCGGCTGCTGGCCAATTTGCTGCCGACCACGGCGCCGGGCGCCCTGCTGGGCGACCTGCAGGGCCAGCACGCGGTGTTCACCACCTACTGGCACCGCGCCCGCGCCGAACAGTTCGCACCGGCCTGAAGCCGGTCATCCCTTTCAAAGACATCCACGGAGAAACACGTGCCCAAATTCCTGAACGTCGGCGGCAACAGCAAGAAGATCCCCGTCCCCCCTTTCTACGCGGACTGGGAGCATGTCCTGCTGGACATCGACCCGCGCGGCAATCCCGACGTGGTGTGCGACGCCCGCACCCTGGAAACGCTGCCTGCGGCGACCTACGACTCGGTCTACTGCTCGCACAACCTGGAACACTATTTCCACCATGAGGCGCAGCAGGTGCTCAAGGGCTTCGCCCACGTGCTCAAGCCCGACGGCTTTGCCTTCGTCCGCGTGCCCGACATGCAGGAACTGATGGCGACCGTGGTCGAGCGCAAGCTGGACATCGACGACGTGCTCTACCAGTCGCCCGCCGGGCCGATCATGGTGCGCGACGTGATGTACGGCTACGGTGTCGAGATCGAGCGCAGCGGCAACCCCTACTACGCCCACAAGACCGGCTTCACCCGCCAGTCGCTGATCAAGATCCTGCGCGCCAACGGTTTCCCGATCGTCTTCACCGGCACCGGCCAGCTGGAAGTGCAGGCCTACGCCTTCAAGCAGCCGCCGTCCGAAGCGGTGGCGCAGCAGCTCAACCTGCCCGGTCGGCAGGCGGCCACTGCCGGCTGACCGTCGCACCCAGCCGCGCCAGCCGTTTGCCCATGCAGAGCACGGCCTTGTCCTTGCTCAGCAGCGTGGCCACGTGCGCCACGGCCAGGTCGATGAACTGCTGGTCGTCGGGGTCCTTGCAGGTGTAGGGCGCCTTGGGCGCAACCTCCACGATCTGGGCGCGCCCGTCGAACGCCGCCAGCACGGTCCCGGCATCCAGTGATCGGGCTTCCAGGCGCCTGACCACCTGCGGGTAGGCCAGCACCCGCCGCAGCTCCTCGCGCATCACCGAGGTGGCCAGCCAGCGGGCCTCTGCATCGGCCAGCCGCTCCCGCAGCGGCACCGTCGCCGGATCTTCGTAGACGAACAGGTCCAGCACGATGTTGGTGTCGAGCACCAGCACCGTCGACGCGGGAATCATGCCGATGGCTCGGCCGGCGCGCGGCGCGCGGTCAGGTCGAAGCGGAACAGCCGGCACTCGATCGGCCCGTTCCACAGCGGCACGCGGCGCGACTCCTTGAAGCGCATCTTGCCCGGCAGCTTGAGGTCGGGCGTGAGCAGCCAGGCGCTCCAGCCGGCGTAGTGGCTCTTCCAGTGCGTCGCCAGCTGCTGGAAGAAATCGCTGCCGTCGCTGCCATCGGCCATCTGCGCGCTCTCGCGGCCCAGGCCCGCCTCGGGCGCAGGTTTGGCGCCCACGGTGAAGGTGCGTGGCGCGCGGCCACCGCGCTCGACGGCGCGCTCCTGCGCATTCTGTCCGGCCACACCGGCGGCCGCGATGCGCTCGCCATAGGGCGGGTTCAGCAGCATCACGCCGGGTCGATCCGTCGGCGGCATGCGCTGCAGCGCGTCGCCGCCACGCAATTCCATCGCGAACGCCACGCCCGCGCGTTCGGCGTTGCGCTGCGCGAAGTCGACCATGCGGAACGCGACGTCGCTGCCGAACACGATGGGCTTGCGCCCGGCCGGCCAGTCGCGGCGCTGTTTCGCGGCCTCGTCCTTGAGCGCGTGCCAGACGTGCGGCTGGAACGGCAGCAGCTTCTCGAACGCAAAACGGCGCTGCAGGCCCGGCGCCACGTGCAGCGCGATCTGCGCCGCCTCGATCGCCACCGTGCCGCTGCCGCAGCAGGGGTCGTACAGCGGCACGATGTCGTCCAGCGTGGCCGCCTCGGCGCCGTTCCAGCCGGTCGCCGCGATCATGGCCGCCGCCAGGGTTTCCTTCAGCGGCGCATCGCCCTTGTCCTCGCGCCAGCCGCGCTTGAACAGCGGCTCGCCCGAGGTGTCGATGTAGAGGCTGACGGTGTCGGTGGTCAGGTGGGCGTAGAGCCGCACGTCGGGCCAGGTGGTGTCGACGCTGGGCCGCTCGCCGCGCCTGTCGCGAAAGCGGTCACAGACCGCGTCCTTGATCTTGAGCGCCGCGAAGTTCAGGCTCTTGAGCGGGCTGTGCTGCGCCGTGATCTCGACCTTGATGGTCTGCTGCGGCGTGAACCAGATTTCCCAGGCGATCTCGCCGGCGGCCTGGTACAGGTCGTTCTCGCTGCGGTAGCCGCCGTGCCAGAGCTGCACCAGCACGCGCTGCGCCAGCCGGCAATGCAGGTTGAGCTTGAGCGCGTCGCGCCACGAAGCCTGCAGCGCCACCCCGGCGCGCCACTTCTGCACCTCGGTCTCGCCGGTGATGCGCGTGACCTCGGCGGCCAGGTAGTCCTCCACGCCCGCGGCGCAGGGGAGGAAGAGTTGAAGCTGGTTCATGAATGGAAACCTAATGGACAAACACAGCACGTTCGGCACAGACCCCTTCCAGCGTGCACCACGGAACCGGCTTTGCCGGGCCGTTGGTGCAGCCCCCTGGGGGGTGACGCGAAGCGGCGCAGGGGGTTACAAAGCTTTGCGCAGGTTCGCGGGCGCGATGCGCAGCGCCTCGCGGTATTTCGCGACCGTGCGGCGCGCGCACTCGATGCCCTGCTCCTTGAGCAGGTCCGAGAGCTGGTTGTCCGACAGCGGCTTGGACGGTTCTTCGGACGCGATGAACTGCTTGAGCAGGGCGCGCACCGCCGTGCTCGACGCGTTGCCACCGGTCTCGGTGCCCAGGCTGGAGCCGAAGAAATACTTCAGCTCGTAGGTGCCGAACGGCGTGGCCATGTACTTGGCGGTGGTGACGCGGCTGATGGTCGATTCGTGCAGGCCCAGCTCGTCGGCGATCTCGCGCAGCACCAGCGGGCGCATCGCCAGTTCGCCGTGCATGAAGAAGTTGCGCTGGCGCTCGACGATGGCCGAGGACACGCGCAGGATGGTGTCGAAGCGCTGCTGGATGTTCTTGATGAACCAGCGTGCTTCCTGCAGGCGCTGCTGCATCGCGGCGTGACCGGCTTCGCCGCCACCGTCGCGGCCGCGCCCGCGCATGGCGTTCGCGTAGACGTCGTGCACCCGCAGGCGCGGCATGACCTCGGCGTTGAGCGTGACCTTGAAGCCGCGGCCGGCGCGCGTGACGATCACGTCGGGCACCACCACGTTGCGTTCGACATCGACAAAACGCCGGCCAGGCTTGGGCTCCAGCCGCGCGATCAGCGCCAGGCCGGAGCGCACGGCCTCGTCGTCCTGTCCGGTGCTCGCGCACAGGCGCTTGACATCGCGCTTGGCGATCAGCTCCAGCGGCTGCTCGCAGATCGCCAGCGCGGCCCGCGCCGCGGGCGTGTTGCGCAGTTCCAGGATCTGCAGCCGCAGGCATTCGCCCAGATCGCGGGCGCCGACGCCGGAGGGCTCCATCTGCTGCAGCCATTGCAGCGCCGTGCCCAGCCGCTGCTCGATCGCCTCGACTTCTTCGAACGGCGGTTCGGCTTCGGCCGGCGCCGAGGCGGTCAGGTGCCAGCAGGCCCGCGCCAGATCGTGCAGGCTCTCGTCGAGGTAACCGTCGTCGTTGAGCGACTCGATCAGGAAATACAGGGCCGCAGCATCTTCGTCCGACAGACGCAGGCAGCGCGCCTGCTCGTGCAGGTGGTCCTGCAGGCTGACCGGCTCGCGGGCCAGTTCGGCCGCGGTCGCGGTTTCGTCGTCGCCGCCGGACGCGTTGTTGTTGCGCGCCGGCGCGTCGCCGCCCCACTCGCTGTCGTCGGGCGCCATCTCGACCGTGCCGTCGCCTTCCCAGCTCTCTTCCACCGGGGACGCGCCGTCGAGCCGGCTCTCGACCTCGTCGGCGCCCCCGCTCTCGGACGACTCCGTGGACGAGCTGCGTGTGTCGGCGTCGGGCAGGCGCGGCTCCGGCGCGGTTTGTGCCGCCTCCGCCAGTTGGTCGGCGGCCACGACCGGCGCATCGGCAGCCTCGACGCCGAACTCTTCGCGTTCGGCCGTTTCTTCCCCGCGGTCGAGGAAAGGGTTCTCGTCGAGCATCTGCTCGACTTCCTGGGCCATTTCGAGCGTCGACAGCTGCAACAGCCGGATCGATTGCTGCAGCTGGGGGGTGAGGGCGAGATGCTGCGAGACCCGCAGCGAGAGACCTTGCTTCATCCGCTCAGGGCATCACATGCGGAAGTTTTCGCCGAGATAGACGCGGCGCACCTCGGCGTTCTCCACGATCTCGGCGGTGGTACCGCTGGCCAGCACCTGACCATCGCTGATGATGTAGGCGTGGTCGCAGATGCCCAGTGTCTCGCGCACGTTGTGGTCGGTGATCAGCACACCGATGCCACGCGACTTGAGAAAGCTGATGATGTGCTGGATTTCCAGCACCGCGATCGGGTCGATGCCGGCAAAGGGTTCGTCCAGCAGGATGAACCGCGGACGGGTCGCCAGCGCACGGGCGATCTCGACCCGGCGGCGCTCGCCGCCCGACAGCGCGGGCGCCGGCGAGAGACGCAGATGGTCCACCCGCAAGTCCTTGAGCAGCTCGTCGAGGCGGCCACGGATCTCGTCTTCCGACAGCCGCTCACCCTGCTCGTTGTGCTGCAACTCCAGCACGGCGCGCACGTTCTGCTCGACCGTGAGCTTGCGGAAGATCGACGCTTCCTGCGGCAGATAGCCCAGACCCAGTCGGGCGCGCCGGTGGATCGGCAGGGATTCGATGCGGGCGCCGTCGAGCAGGATCTCGCCGCCGTCGGCCCGCAGCAAGCCCACGATCATGTAGAACGACGTCGTCTTGCCGGCACCGTTGGGTCCGAGCAGCCCGACCACCTCGCCCTTGTCGACCGACAGCGAGACGTTCTTGACCACCTTGCGGCTGCCGTAGGCCTTCTTCAGACCATGGACCTCCAGGCGGCTCTGGCTCGCCACGGCGCCCGGTGGGCTGGCGGAGGTTCCGCTCACTTCTTGGGCTCGGTGATCTTGACGCTGGGGCGCAGCGTGGCCGGCTCGGCCGACGGCTGGGGAGGCGGCGTCTTGCCCGCTTTTTCCTCTTCGGGAATCGGCGTCAGCATGGCGCGCACACGGCCGGACGGGTTGGCCGCCGTCTTGCTCTCGGCGCCGCCCTTGACGGTGAAGACCTCGGTCTGGCTGTTGTAGAGGATCTCGCTGCCCACGCTCTGGTCATTGAGCTGCGTGCCACGGTAGCGGCGCAGCACGGCGCGGCCGGTGAACAGCACGGTCTGGGCCTTGCTGTCGTATTCGATGCGGTCGCCTTCGCCTTCGATCCACTCGTCCAGGGCTTCGCGCTTCTGGCGGAAGAATCCGGGGGTGGCGGGCGTGCCCACCAGCAGGCCGAGCTGGTTGCCCTGGGTATCCTGGCGCACGTCCAGCTTGGAGCCGCGCATCACGATCGTGCCCTTGGTCAGCACCACGTTGCCATTGAACACGCTGGTCTGGCGGTTCTCTTCGTAACGCAGGGCATCGGCCTCCACGTTCATGGGCTTGTCCTTGTCGGCTTTTTCCGCCTGCGCCGCCCAGGGGGACAGCAGGCCGGCGGCCGCAACAAACAACCAGGCGATCGGACGGGAGGGTTTGACGTGTTGGTGCATGGCTTTTGGGGGCACAGATCTTGCATTCATTGTAGCGGTGCCAAGCGCAATTCGTGCCCTTGACAAGAGACGATTCCTGTCCGGAAACGGCAAGGCCCGCGCAGGGCGGGCCTTGTGCGGTGCCGGCGGACCGACGATCAGCCCTTGCGGGCCTCGGCGATCAGCGAATCGGCCACCAGCAGGGTCTTGGGACCCTGGCCGGGGATGTAGAAACGCCCGGCGATGCCCAGGGCCGGCGTGCCCTCGACCTGGTAGGCGTCCTGCAGGCCGACGGCCTTCTGGGCCGACTTGACGGCCGCGCCGTCGTAGATGGCAGTGAACTTCTCGCGGTTGACGCCCTGTTTCTCCACCCAGGCCAGGATGGCCGGGGTCGTGGTCAGCGGCAGGCGCTCTTCGTGGTACGCCTTGAACACCTTGCCGTGCAGCTGCTCCAGCAGGCCCATGGCCTCGAGCGTGAAGTACAGGCGCTGCATCGGCACGAAGTTCTGGTTGAAGGCCACCGGCATGCGGCGCACGGTCACATGCGGCGGCTGCTTCTTGATCCACTCGCTGAACACCGGCTCGAAATTGAAGCAGTGGATGCAGCTGTAGGCGAAGAACTCGACCACTTCGACCTGGCCCGCCGGGCTGTCGGTGGGCGCCGGCTTGGCCAGCCTGGTGTAGTCCGTGCCTTCCTTGAAGGCCACGCGCTGGGCCAGGGCGGGCGACAGGCCCAGACCCGCCGCGGCGGCGGCACCGGCGGCCATCAGGCCGCGGGAAAATTCTCGACGTTGCATGGATTCAAACTCCTTGAAAAGACCCGGTTCAGGCTCGCCCGACCGGGAAAAGTTCCCCCGGGGCCGGCGCAGGCTCAGCGCTGCACCCGCACCAGCGCGGCTTCGACGCCATTGGTTTCGAGCTGCTCCCGCGTCGCGTCGGCCATGCCCTTCTGGTTGAAGGGCCCCATGCGGACCCGGTACACCTGACGCCCGTTCTGCTCGCGTTCGGTGATCGAGGCCTCCATGCCCAGCATGGCCAGGCGCGCCTTCTGCGCCTGCGCCTCTTCGGGCGACTTGAAGGCGCCGGCCTGGACAAAGTAGCTGAACGGATCGGCACCCGCGGCCGGTGCCGGATCGGCACCCGGCGCACCGGTCTTGGCCTTCACCAGATCGCCCAGCGGGTCGGCACCCGGCTTGGCAGACGCGGTGTCCTTGCCATCCTTGGCGGCATCGGGCTTGGCTGCGTCGGGCTTGGCGGCGTCTTTCCCGTCCTTGTTGTCCTTGCCATCCTTGGCCACGGCAGCGGCCTCGGTCTCCGTGGTCGCGGCGGGAGCCGGCGGCGTGGGCAGTGGCGGAGCCTTGTTGACCAGCCCGGCGTTCGGGTTCCAGCCCTTGTTGCGTTCGGCCTCGGCGGCATCTTCGGCCGGCTTGCGCGTCACGCCCCGGTCCACGAACGGCACCGGCACGCGGGTCACGTACACCGCCACCGACAGGGCCAGGCCCAGACCGATGAGCAGGCCGACCACGAAGCCGACCAGGGTTCCGCCGCCTTGCGCTTGCGCCTGAGAAAGAAGTTTTTTCATGGAATCGGGGGATCTCACATCTTCTGCGGGGCACTCACGCCCAGCACTGCCAAGCCATTGTGCAACACCTGCGCGGTCGCCCGGACCAGCGCCAGGCGCGCCAGCTTGACCGCTTCGTCGTCCACCAGGATGCGCTCGGCGTCGTAGTAGCTGTGGTACGCGGCGGCGAGTTCGCGCAGGTAGAAGGTCACATCGTGCGGCGCGAAGTCGGTGGCCGCCGAGGTCAGCATGGCCGGGTACTTGGCCAGCAGCAGCATCAGCGACTGCGCGGCCGGCGAGTCCAGCGGCGACAGGTCGACACCCGCCAGCGTGGCCGCGTCACCGCCCCACGAAGCCAGCACCGAGCAGATGCGCGCATGGGCGTACTGCACGTAATAGACCGGGTTGTCGTTGTTCTTCTGCACCGCCAGATCGACGTCGAAGGTGTATTCGGTGTCGGGCTTGCGGGACAGCAGGAAGAAGCGCACCGCGTCCTTGCTGGTCCATTCGATCAGGTCGCGCAGGGTCACGTAGCTGCCCGCGCGCTTGCTGATCTTGACCTCTTCGCCCCCACGCACCACACGCACCATGGTGTGCAGCACGTAGTCGGGGTAGCCCTCGGGGATGCCCACGCCCGCGGCCTGCAGGCCGGCGCGCACCCGCGCAATCGTGCCGTGGTGGTCGGTGCCCTGGATGTTGATGACCTTGCTGAAACCGCGTTCCCACTTGCTGATGTGGTAGGCCACGTCGGGCACGAAGTAGGTGTACGAACCGTCGCCCTTGCGCATGACGCGGTCCTTGTCGTCGCCGTAGTCGGTGGACTTGAGCCACAGTGCGCCGTCCTGCTCGTAGGTCTTGCCGGCCTCGACCAGTTTCTTCACCGTCGCGTCCACGCGGCCGCTGGTGTAGAGGCTGGATTCGAGGTAGTAGTGGTCGAACTTGACCTGGAAGGCCTGCAGGTCCAGGTCCTGTTCGTGGCGCAGGTAGGCCACGGCGAACTGGCGGATGCTGTCGAGGTCGTTCACGTCGCCGCTGGCGGTGAATTCGCGGTCGTCGGCGTGCACCGTTTTCTTCGCCAGGAAGTCGTTGGCGATGTCCTGGATGTAGTCGCCGTTGTAGGCCGCTTCGGGCCATTCGGCATCGCCCGGCTTGAAGCCCTTGGCGCGCAGCTGGGTGCTGGTGGCCAGGGTGCCGATCTGCACGCCCGCGTCGTTGTAATAGAACTCGCGGTGGACGTTCCAGCCCTGGGTGCTGTAGAGGCTGCAGATCGCATCGCCCAGCGCGGCCTGGCGGCCGTGGCCCACGTGCAGCGGGCCGGTGGGATTGGCGGAGACGAACTCGACCATCAGGCGCTGGCCGTTCGAAGGCTGGACTCCGAAGCCCTGCGCCGCCTCCAGCACCTCCCTGACGATCTGCTGCTTGGCCGCGGGCTTCAGGCGCAGGTTGAGGAAGCCGGGACCGGCGATCTCGATGTCGGCCACCCACTGCTGGTAGACCGGCAGGGCCAGCAGTGCGGCCTTGAGCGATTCACCGACCTGGCGCGGATTGAGCCTGAGCGGCTTGGCCAGCTGCATGGCGGCCGTGATGGCGTAGTCGCCATGGGCAGCGACCTTGGGCGATTCGAAGGCGGCCTTGTCGCCGGCGCCGGGCGTGAGCTGGTCCAGCGCATGAGCGAGGCCGGCCAGCAGTTCCTGTTTGATCTTGAGCATAGGGCAGCGATTTTAGGTGGCGGGCGGGCCGACACCGCCGGACGGTGCACTGGAAAACCCGGGGCGCCCCGTCAGAAAGCCTTAAGAAAAAAAGGTGTATCGTGCCTGCGCCCGATCCCGGGCTCATCCCTACCCAAAGGCAAGACATGAAACATCTGCTGACCCTGATCGCCCTGACTGGTTCCCTTTCCATGGCCATGGCCCAGACCGCAGCCCCCGCTGCTGCCCCGGCCAAGGCGCCTGCCGCGGCTCCTGCCGCTGCGGCAGCACCCGCCGCCAAGGCCCCGGCGGCCGCGCCCGCCGCCGCACCGGCTGCCGCCGCTGCAGCTGCCCCGGCCGCCGAAAAGAAGCCGACCGAGCAACAGAACCGCATGAAGACCTGCAACGCCGACCCGAAGGCCAAGGCCCTCAAGGGCGACGAGCGCAAGACCTTCATGAAGGGCTGCCTGTCCGGCGATGAAGCCGCCGCCGGTGGCAACAGCCAGCAGAACAAGATGAAGACCTGCAACGCCGACGCCAAGACCAAGGCACTCAAGGGCGACGAGCGCAAGAAGTTCATGAGCACCTGCCTCAAGGGCTGACCCCCCTGCGCCGCTGACGCGGCTTCCCCCCTGCTGCGCGGGGGGACCACACCTGCGGCCCGGCGAAGCCGGTTCCGCGGTGTGACTGGGCAAGGCACCTCGCTCCTGCTGCGCCTTGCCGTGCAGACCACTAGTTTGATTTCTGCGGCAGTGCGGCGTGCGCCGCGTCCTTGACCGCCTGTGTAAGCCGTTGTGCCGACAGCGGTTCGCGCGCCCAGTGTTGCCAGTACAGGGCCACGTCCACCGTCGCGCCCGGCAGCAGTTCCTGCATCCCGGGCCGCCCCGGCAGATGCTGTTCGGGCACCATGCCCCAGCCCAGTCCCAGTTCGATCGCTTTCTCGAAGGCGTCCACCGCCGGTGCGTAGTGGCGCGGGTAATTGGGCTGGCTCAGGCCGAAGTGCTGTTTCAGGAACGCGTCCTGCAAGGCATCCTTGCGGTTGAAGATGATGGCCGGCAGGGCCAGCAGCTGGTGCGGTGACACTGCACCGGAAGGCGTGCGGCACTGCGCGACCATTTCGGGCGCCGCCACGCAGCAGTAGCGCGCCACGCCGAGCGGTTCGGCCACGCAGCCGCGCATCGGCTCGGCCAGCGCCGTCACGCAACCGATCACATCGCCACTGCGCAGCAGCGCGTGCGTGTGGTCCTGGTCGTCGATCACCACATCCAGCAACAGGCGGTGCCGCTGCAGCAGCGGCGCCACGCCGGGCAGGAACCAGCCGGAGACCGAATCGGCGTTGATCGCCACGCTCAGGCTCTGCCAGCCATCGCCGGCCCGCGCCGCATCGCCGCGCAGTCCGGCCAGCAGATCGGTCTCCATCAGCCGCACCTGCTTCACATGCGCCAGCAAGGCCTGCCCGGCCACGGTCGGACGCACCGTCTTGCCGCGCACCAGCAGGCGCTGGCCCAGTTGCTCTTCCAGCGACTTGATGCGCAACGACACCGCCGCCAGGGTCAGGTTCAGCGCCTGGGCGGCCGGCCCGAAACCGCCGTGTTCGACCACGGCGGCCAGGGCATCGAGGGGGCGGGCGTCTAGCATGAATCAATTATTTCTTGAGTGATCTCATTTTAAGTTGAATCCATTTAACAAAAGACCGGAAAGGCACACACTGCCGCCATCGCATTCCTTCTTTCCACGGATTCCAGAACCATGACCCTCGCTTTTCCCACCTTCACCTCCGGCATGGTGCTGAGCCTCTCGCTGATCATGGCGATCGGCCCGCAGAACGCGCATGTGCTGCGCATGGGCCTGCAGCGCCAGCACCTCTGGCTCACCGTGGCCGTCTGCGCGCTGGCCGACGTCGTGCTGATCTCGCTGGGCGTGCTGGGTCTGGCCCAGCTCGGCGGCCTGTCGGACAAGCTGCTGGGCGCGCTGGTCGGCGCGGGTGTGCTGTTCCTGGGGGTGTACGGCTGGCAGGCGTTCCAGCGCTTCCTCCATCCGCGCCAGCCCGCCGAGGCCTCCCAGGGTCACCACACCCCCGCCCCGGTGACGCAGCGCCAGGCCATCCTGTCGGCGCTGGCGTTCTCCTGGCTCAACCCGCACGCCTGGCTGGACACCGCCGTGCTGATCGGCACCGCCTCGCTGGCCTACGGCCAGGGCAGCAAGGTGTTCGGCCTGGGCGCCGCCACCGGCTCGCTGGTGTGGTTCCTGCTGCTGGGCGCCGCCGCCTTCTGGCTCGGACGCCGGCTGAATTCGCTGCACATCTGGCGTGTGCTGGACGGCGCGGTTGCGCTGATGATGTGGGGCACGGCCGCCTGGCTGCTGGCCGGACTGATCTGACCGAAGGAGCTGCGATGACCACCACCCGCCCCGCCGACGCCCCCGTCACCATCTTCGGCCCGGACTTCCCTTTCGCCTACGACGACTGGCTGGCGCACCCGCAGGGCCTGGCCACGCTGCCGGCCAGCGCGCACGGCACCGAGGTCGCGATCGTCGGCGCCGGTATGGCCGGCATGACCGCGGCCTACGAGCTGATGAAGCTCGGCCTCAAGCCCGTCATCTATGAAGCCTCGCGCATGGGCGGGCGCCTGCGCTCGCAACCCTTCGAAGGCGGCCAGGGCGTGGTGGCCGAGCTGGGCGGCATGCGCTTCCCGGCCTCATCCACTGCCTTCTTCCACTACGTGAACCTGCTGGGCCTGCAGACGAAACCCTTCCCCAACCCGCTCACGCCCGCCGCGGGCAGCACCGTGGTCGACCTGGAAGGCCAGACGCACTACGCGCGCACGCTGGCCGACCTGCCGCCGCTGTTTGCCGAGGTGGCCGAGGCCTGGGCGGGCGCGCTGGCAGAGCTGGGTTTCGGCGACCTGCAGCAGGCGCTGCGCCAGCGCGATGTGCCGACGCTGAAGGCGCTGTGGGACCGCCTCGTGCCGCTCTGGGACGACCGCACCTTCTACGACTTCGTCGCGCAGTCCGACGCGTTCTCGAAGCTCTCGTTCCGCCACCGCGAGGTGTTCGGCCAGGTCGGCTTCGGCACCGGCGGCTGGGACTCGGACTTTCCCAACACCATGCTGGAAATCCTGCGCGTGGTGCTGACCGGCTGCGACGAAGACCAGCACCTGATCGTGGGCGGCGTGCAGCAGGTGCCGCTGGGTCTGTGGGCGCACGCGCCCGCGCAAATCGCGCACTGGCCGGCCGGCACCACGCTGGCCCGCCTGCACGGTGGCGCCACGCGGCCGGGCGTCACCGCCATCCGGCGCGTGAAAGAGGGCGAAGCCGCCGGCCAGCTGGCCATCACCGACAGCTGGGGCACCGAGCGCCGCTACCCCGCCGTGCTGGTGACCTGCCAAAGCTGGCTGCTGACCACGCAGATCGCGGTCGAAGAATCGCTGTTCTCGCAGAAGCTGTGGATGGCGCTGGACCGCACCCGCTACATGCAGTCGAGCAAGACCTTCGTGATGGTCGACCGCCCGTTCTGGAAGGACCTGGACCCCGCCACCGGCCGCGACACGATGAGCATGACGCTGACCGACCGGCTCACGCGTGGCACCTACCTGTTCGACCACGGGCCGGACCAGCCGGCCGTGATGTGCCTCTCCTACGCGTGGATGAGCGACGCGCTCAAGATGCTGCCGCACCCGCCCGCCCGGCGCGTGCAGCTGGCGCTGGACGCGCTGCGCAAGATCTATCCCACGGTGGACATCGCCGGCCACATCGTCGGCGACCCGATCACGATTTCGTGGGAAGCCGACCCCTATTTCCTCGGCGCCTTCAAGGGCGCCCTGCCCGGCCACTACCGCTACAACCAGCGCATGTACGGCCACTTCATGCAGGACACGCTGCCCGCCGCCGAGCGCGGCATCTTCCTGGCCGGCGACGACATCTCGTTCACGCCGGCGTGGGTCGAGGGCGCGGTGCAGACCTCGCTGAACGCGGTCTGGGGCATCGTCCACCAGCTGGGCGGGCGCTGCGCGGCCGACAACCCCGGGCCGGGCGAACTGTTTCCAAGCCTTGGCCCGGTGGCCCTGGCGGACTGACACGATGAAAGACCTGACGCTGGCGCTCTGGCAGACGCCGTACGCACCCACCGTGGCCGCGGCCCTGCAAGGGCTGGACGACACGGCCGCTCAGGCGCGCGCGCAAGGCGCCGACCTGCTGGTCTGCCCCGAGATGGGCCTGACCGGTTATGCCATCGGGCCCGAGCGCGTGGCGGCGCTGGCCGAACCGGCCGACGGCCCGCTGGCCCACGCGGTCGCCCGCATCGCGCGCCGCCACCGCATCGCCATCGTCTACGGCTACCCGGAACAGCACCCGGGCGGCGACCGCCCGTTCAACGCCACCCAGTGCATCGCCGCCAACGGGCGGCGCATCGGCCAGCACCGCAAGACCCACCTCTTCGGCGACATGGACCGTGCGCAGTTCAGCGCAGGCGACGTGCCGTCGGCACCGTTCGCCTGGCGCGGCTGGCGCCTGGGCCTGCTGATCTGCTACGACGTGGAGTTTCCCGATACCGTGCAAGCGCTGGCGCGGCAGGGGCTGGACGCCTTGCTGGTGCCGACGGCCAACATGCGCGAATTCGACGAGGTGCCCTTGCAGATGGTGCCCGCGCGGGCCGGCGACAACGGCATCGCCGTGGCCTATGCCAACGCGTGCGGACGCGAACCGGGCCTGCACTATGGTGGGCTCAGCACGGTCGCGGCCCCGGATGGCACGTGCCTGGCGCGCGCGGGGCGCCGTGCCAGCCTGCTGGTCACGGCGCTGCGCGCCCGCGGTCAGAAGTAGGCCGCGTCCGGTGCCTGCGAACGGACGAAATCGATCACCGAGCCCGCCTGCACATTGGTGAACAGCGCGTTGTCCGCGGTGCCGCAGTTCGCGGTGGTGCCGGTCGAGGTGATGCCGACCACGCCCGAGCGGCCGCCCACCGATCGGAAGGCCGGCCCACCGGAGTCGCCGCCGCAGGTGTTGGCGCCGCTGCCGCCAAAGGTGTAGCCCACGCTCACGCCGTCGACCAGGCCCAGCGTCGCCGCACCGACGACCAGGTCGAACCCGGGCTCGCCCCAGCCGGCGATGAAGACCGTCTGACCGGCGGCCGAAGGCTCGCTGACCAGGATGCCCATGGTGGAATTGGGCAGCGGGGCCGACAGGAAGATCACCGCCACGTCGTTGATCAGCGCCGTCGGCGTTCGCTGGAAGCCTGGGTGCACGCTCCAGCTGCTGGCGGGAATGCCCACCACCGAACCATCCGCGCCCCAGGCGCCGGCCAGCACCTGGCCGGTGCCGGCGGGCAGGCAGTGCGCCGCCGTCAGGACCTTGGTCGGCGTGATCAGGGTGCCGGAACAACGGAACAGCGAGCCCCCGATCTCCATCTGCAGCAGGATGACCGACGAGGCCTCCGGCTGCGCGCAGGCGGTGCCGTTGTAGATCTTGGGCTGGGTCCCGATGCTGTTGCACAGGGTCTGCGCACTGGGCGCGTCGCTGCCACCACCGCCGCAGGCCGCCAGCACCACCATCACCACGCAGGCCAGCAGCCCGCCAATCCAACGCTTCATGAAACCTCCCTTGGAACAGACAACAAAAGTGTTTGCAATGTAGCGCCAAACGGCGGCGGCATCAGCCCCTGGCACCGGCCCAGAAATCGGGCTGGGCGTAATGGTGCTTGAGGAAATCGATCCACAGCCGCACCCGCAGCGCCAGGTGCTTGCGCTGCGGGAACAGCGCGTAGATGCCGTTGGGCGGCGCGGCGAATTCGTCCAGGACGGTCTCCAGCCGCCCGGCCGCGATGTCGGCCTCGACCTCCCAGGTGCTGCGCCAGGCGATGCCGTAACCCGCCAGGCACCATTCGCGCAGCACCTGCCCGTCGGAACAGTCCAGCGGGCCGCCGGGGCGCAGGTGCACGATGTCGGCGTCCGCGGGCCCCGCGTCGCCCGCGGCCGCCTCGCCACGGTTCACGCGAAACGCCCAGCCCCGCGTCTGCGAGGCATCCGACGACAGGGTCAGGCAGTCGAAGTGCGCCAGATCGGCCGGCGTGCTCGGTCGGCCGTGCCGCTGCAGATAGGAAGGTGCGGCCACACACATGCGCCGGTTGTCGGCCAGCCGCACGCTCACCAGCGAGGAGTCGGGCAGGTCCCCCACCCGCACCGCGCAGTCGTAGCCCTCGCCCGCCACATCGACCACGCGGTCGCTGAGGTTGAGCGAGAAACTGACTTCGGGATGCAGTTCGCGGAACCGCGGCACCAGCGGCGCCACATGGCGGCGACCGAAACCGGCCGGCGCGGTCACGCGCAAATGGCCCGAGGCCTTGACACCGCCCGCGCTCACGCTGGCTTCCGCGTTGGCCAGGTCGGTCAGCAGTCGCTGGCAGTCTTCGAGAAAGGCGCTGCCCTCGTGGGTCAGCGAGATGCGCCGTGTGGTGCGCACCATGAGCTTGACACCCAGGCGCGCCTCCAGCGCATCCAGCCGCCGGCCGATGATGGCCGGGGCCACACCTTCGGCCTTGGCGGCGGCCGTGAGGCTGCCGCGCGTGGCGACCGAGGCGAAGGTTTCGAGCTGCTTGAGCTTGTCCATGGGACCGCAGATTACCCCATCAAAAGGAGGCAATCAACGGATCTAACCCATGGATCTTTTACCGAATCGTGATGCCCGGCGACTCAGTTGCACTGGGCTTCGAGGTTCGGCACCGGCGAGCAGCCCGTGCCGCCCTTGGCCGAGCAGGCACTGTTGGCCGCCGTCTGGGCGTCGAAGGCGGTGTTGCCCGCTCCCGCGGCAATCACCCAGCCACCACTGGCGTTCAGCCCTTCCGAGGCAGCCCCGCATTCCTCGAACTGCAGGATCACCGTGCAGTCGCTGGCATCGCACTTGTCCCGTGCCGCGTCGTTGGCGCTCGACTGGGTCAGCGCCTCCGAGGAAATCGCAAGCTTCTTGGTCGACACGCTGACCGCGACCGCGCCGTAGCCATTGCTGTCACCGCCACCACCGCAGGCCACGAGCACCGCCGCAGCCATCAGCGCCGCACCCCAGGTCCAGACTCTCTTCATGGGAAACCTCCACCGGATTCAATTGATCAAGGTGACCGCCGGATGCAGCCACGGCAAACAGTCTATGTCAGCCGGACAGCCGCGTCTTGGTCCAGATCGCAAGCAGGTGTGACTCAGTGGCCCCATCCCCTGGGCAGGCCGGCCTCGGGCGTCATGCCGTAGACCGGTTCACCGGGCAGGCCGGTCTGGAGTGGCTCGCGCGCCGCCAGGAGCTTCGGGATGTCGACACCGGTGGACAGCCCCATGGCCTCGAACATGAAGACCAGGTCTTCGGTGACCACGTTGCCGCTGGCGCCGGGCGCGTAGGGGCAACCGCCCAGGCCGCCGAGCGAACTGTCGAAGCTGCGCACGCCGACGTCGTATGCCGCCAGGCAGTTGGCCAGACCCAGGCCGCGCGTGTTGTGCATGTGGGCCGCACCGGCCCGGTCGCCCAGCTCGGCGCGCAGGCGGGTGAACAGGCGCCGCACCTGCGCCGGGTTGGCCATGCCGGTGGTGTCGGACAGGCCGACCTCGTCCACGCCGGCCTGCACGCAGGCCAGGGCCAGCGCGATCACCTCGTCTTCGGCCACCGCGCCCTGCAGCGTGCAGCCGAAGGCGGTGGACAGGCCGACCTCCACCGGCACGCCGGGCGCGACCTCGTTGCGCAGCGCGACCACTTCGCGCAGCTCTGCGACCATCTGCTGGCGCGTCTTGCGCACGTTGGCCAGCGAATGCGCCTCGCTGGCCGAGACCGGCAGGGTGAGCTTGTGCACGCCCGCGGCCAGTGCGGCCTCGGCGCCACGCCGGTTGGGCACCAGGGCCATCACGGTCAGGCTCGGCAGCGTGATGGCGTGGCGCACCACCTCGGCCACGTCGGCCATCTGCGGCAGCAGCTTCGCGGGCACGAAGGAGCCGACCTCGATCTCGCGCAGGCCGGCGGCGGCCAGCGCGTTGATCCAGCTGCACTTGTCGGCCGTGGGCATGGTGGCCTTGACGGACTGCAGTCCGTCGCGCGGACCGACTTCGCTGATGTGGATGTCCGGGGTCTTCATGCCGGCCTCACGCCACCGCCGCCTGCTGGCGCAGACGCTGGATGTCGGACGCCCCATAGCCCAGGCCGTGCAGCAACTCGGTGGTGTGCGCGCCCATGGCGGGCGGGTCCAGCCGCACGCCCGGCCGCTGGCCGTCCAGCGTGAACGGGAACAGCGTGGTCTTGACGGTCTGGCCGGCGCGTTCGCCGTCGGGCAGGGTGATGTCGGCCAGGCCGCCGGTGGCCAGCAGGTGCTCGTCGTCGTACAGCTCCTCGGGCTTGCGGATCGGCGCGAACGGCAGCCCCACCTTTTCGAACAGCGCCGCCAGATCGGCCGCGCGCCAGGCCGCCAGCCGCTCGCGCAGGATGGGCAGCAGCGTCGGCCGCAGCCGCACGCGGGCGTTGTTGTCGGGGTACTGCGGGTCGGCCTTGAGGTCGGCGAAACCCAGCGCATCGCAGAAGGTGGCCCACTGCGGATCGCTGACCGCGGCCAGGAAGATCTGCTCACCGTCTTTCACCGTGAACACGTCGTACACCGCCCAGGCCGAGATGCGTTCGGGCATCGGTGCAGCGGGCTTTCCGGTGATGGCGTACTGCAGCATGTGCTGGCCGACCAGGAACACGTTGTTCTCGAACAGCGCGCTCTGCACCTCCTGGCCCTTGCCGGTGATGCCGCGCTGGATCAGCGCGCCCAGCGCGCCGATGGCGCCGAACATGCCGCCCATGATGTCGTTCACGCTGGTGCCCGCGCGCAGCGGGTCGCCCGGCCGGCCGGTCATGTAGGCAAGGCCACCCATCATCTGCACCACCTCGTCCAGCGCGGTGCGGTGGTCGTACGGCCCGGGCAGGAAGCCCTTGAGGCTGATGTAGATGCAGCGCGGGTTGACCTGCGAGAGCGCGGCGTAGTCCAGCCCGTACTTGCCCATGGTGCCGGGCTTGAAGTTCTCGGCCACCACGTCGGCGCTGGCGGCCAGGCGGCGCGCCACCTCGGCGCCCTCGGCCTGGCGCAGGTCGATCGCGATGCTCTTCTTGTTGCGGTTGAACAGCGGGAAGAAACCGGCGCCCGAGCCCAGCAGGTGGCGGGTGCGGTCGCCCTCGATCGGCTCGACCTTGATGGTCTCGGCGCCCATGTCGGCCAGCACCATGCCGCAGGTCGGCCCCATGACCATGTGGGTGAATTCAACGACGCGCAACCCGTCGAGGGGCAGCGCGGGGGAAGGGGCCGTGTGGCCCCCGGCGATGGGGTTCATGCAATGTCTCCGTTCCGGGGGCCTCGGTGTCTGCCCCGGTGGATGGGAAGTTTAGGCTTTACCAAAATCAGTCAAAGCGGTATTTTTGCCGTCATGGTTTTCCATTTGGGAAAATCTCAAACCATGCACGACCTCGATCTCACCAACCTGCGGCTGTTCGTGGCCGTCTGCGACCACCGCAACATTGTCCGCGCCGCCGCCGAGGCCCACCTGACCGCCAGCGCGGTCAGCAAGCGCGTGGCCCAGCTGGAGGCCCGGCTGGGCACACCGCTGCTGACCCGACGCCGGCACGGCGTGGAGCCGACGCCGGCCGGCGAGAGCCTGCGCGAGCACGCGCGGGAGCTGTTGCTCGGGGCCCAGCGCATCGAGCGCGACATGGCGGCTTTCGCCGCCGGGGTGCGGGGGCAGGTGCGCCTGCTGGCCACCACCTCGGTGATGGCCGCGCACCTGGCCGACGACGTGGCCGCCTTCCTGGCCCAGCCAGCCCACGGCGGCATCCGCGTGGAGCTGGAGGCGCGGTCGAGCGCGCAGGTGGTGCAGGGCATCCGCGACGGCGTGGCCTCGCTGGGGATCTGCTGGCACAGCCCGCACGGCGCCGACCTGGGCGGCCTGGCGCAGGTGCCCTACCGGAGCGACCGGCTGGGGCTGGTGGTGCCCCGCGGGCACGAACTCGCCGGCCACGAACGGCTGCGGCTGGCGCAGGCGTTGGACTGCGACTACGTGGGCCTGCCGGTGGACAGCGCGGTGCAGGCGCTGATGGTGCGCGCGGCGGCCGAACTGGGCCGGTCGCTGCGCTACCGCATGATCGTGACCGACTTCGAGGCGGCCTTGCACGTGGTGCGCGCGCGCCTGGCGGTCAGCGTGATGCCGGTCGACGTGGCGCTCCCCCGCGCCGCGGACTACGGGCTGGCCGTGATTCCGCTGGAGGAAGACTGGGCCGACCGCCGGTTTGCGATGTGCTTCCGGAACGAGAACGACCTGACCCCGGCGGCCCGCCTGCTGCGGGACCACCTGGCGCTCCAGGCGGCCCCGGCGATCGACTGATTACACTCAAAAAAGTCACAGATAAATCAAAAATTAGCCCATCAATCAGAAGACAGGTATCGAATACAGTGACGGGATGGAAAAACCCCGTGCGGTCCTGTTCGACGCCTTTGGCACGCTGTTCGATGTGTACAGCGTGGGCCTGCTTGCCGAACAGCTGTTCCCCGGCCGCGGCGACAGGCTCGCCACCGTCTGGCGCGACAAGCAGATCGAATACACCCGCCTGGTGACCACCAGCGACCACGGCGCGCACTACCGCCCGTTCTGGGAGCTGACGCAGGCCGCGCTCGCCTTCGCGATCAAGCTGGTCGAGCCGGCCGCGCGCGCCGACTGGCCCGCCTTCGAGGGCAAGGCCACGCAGCTGATGAACCAGTACCGGCACCTGTCGGCCTTCCCCGAGAACCGCGAGGTGCTGCAGGCCCTGAAAAGCCGCGGCATCGCCACGGGCATCCTGAGCAACGGCGAGCCGCAGATGCTGGGCATCGCCGTGCGCAGCGCCGGGCTCGACGGCCTGCTCGACCACGTCATCAGCGTCGACGGTATCCGCAAGTACAAGACCCACCCCGACGCCTACGCGCTGGGCGAGCAGGCCACCGGCCTCTCGCGCCAGCAGATCGTGTTCGTCAGCAGCAACGGCTGGGACGCGCTGGCCGCGACCTGGTTCGGCTACCGCACGCTGTGGGTGAACCGCCACGGCCTGCCCTTCGAGGAGCTGGGCACGCAGCCCACGCGCACCGCCAGCCACCTGCGCGAAGTCCTCGCCTTCTTCGACTGATTTCCTTTTTCCTTTTGAACCGACGGAGTCCTTCCATGACGCAACGCACCCGCATCCACGGCCTGCAGGTTTCCACCGACCTGTACCAGTTCATCAACGACCAGGTCCTGCCCGGCACCGGCGTGAGCGCCGAGACCTTCTGGAAAGGCTTCGATGGCATCGTGGCCGACCTGGCGCCCAAGAACGCCGCCCTGCTGGCCGAGCGCGACCGCCTGCAGACCGAGCTGGACACCTGGCACAGCGCCAACCCCGGCCCGATCACCAACATGGTGGCCTACCGCAAGTTCCTCGAAACCATCGGCTACCTGGTGCCCGAGCCCAAGAAGGTCAAGGCCACCACCAAGAACGTGGACGCCGAGCTGGCCACCCAGGCCGGCCCGCAGCTGGTGGTGCCGATCCTGAACGCGCGCTACGCGCTCAACGCCGCCAACGCGCGCTGGGGCAGCCTGTACGACGCGCTCTACGGCACCGACGTGATCAGCGAAGACAAGGGCTGCGGCAAGGCCGGCCCGAAGGGCGGCTACAACCCCAAGCGCGGCGCCAAGGTCATCGAGTACGCGCGCTACGTGCTCGACCGCTGCGCCCCGCTGAAGAAGGGTTCGCACCTCGGCTCCACCGGCTACAAGGTCAACAAGGACGGTGAGCTCGTCGTCGGCCTGGCCGAAGGCGGCACCAGCAAGCTGGGACACAAGAGCCAGTTCATCGGTTACCAGGGCGAGGCCAAGGCGCCGACCGCGATCCTGCTGCAGCACAACGGCCTGCACCTGGAGATCCAGATCAACCGCGCCACCCCCATCGGCAAGAGCGACGCCGCCGGCGTGAGCGACCTGGTGGTCGAAGCCGCGCTGTCCACCATCCTGGACCTGGAAGACTCCGTGGCCGCCGTGGACGCCGAAGACAAGGTGCTGGCCTACCGCAACTGGCTGGGCATCCTGCAGGGCACGCTGGTCGAGTCGTTCGAGAAGGGTGGCAAGACCCTGACGCGCGGCCTCAACGCCGACCGCGAGTACACGGCACCCAACGGCAAGAAGGGTGTTCGTCTGCACGGCCGCTCGCTCATGTTCGTGCGCAACGTGGGCCACCTGATGACCAACCCCGCCATCCTCTGGGGTGCGGACGGCAAGGAGATCCCCGAAGGGATCATGGACGCGATGGTCACCACCGCCATCGCCATCCACGACCTGAAGAAGAGCAAGAAAGACGCGATCCGCAACTCGCGCAAGGGCTCGGTCTACATCGTCAAGCCCAAGATGCACGGCCCGCGCGAAGTGGCCTTTGCCTGCGAGCTGTTCAGCCGCGTCGAGAAGGTGCTGGGCCTGGCCGACAGCACGGTCAAGCTGGGCATCATGGACGAAGAGCGCCGCACCTCCGTCAACCTGAAGGCCTGTATCGAAGCCGCCGCCAGCCGCGTGGCCTTCATCAACACCGGCTTCCTCGACCGCACCGGCGACGAGATGCACACCGCCATGCTGGCCGGCCCGATGGTGCGCAAGGGCGACATGAAGACCAGCGCCTGGATCCAGAGCTACGAGCGCAACAACGTGCTGGTCGGCCTGGCCTGCGGCCTGCGCGGCAAGGCGCAGATCGGCAAGGGCATGTGGGCCATGCCCGACCTGATGGCCGAGATGATGAAGGTCAAGATCGGCCACCCCAAGGCCGGCGCCAACACCGCCTGGGTGCCCTCGCCCACCGGCGCCACGCTGCACGCCCTGCACTACCACCAGGTGCTGGTGAGCGACGTGCAGAAGGAGCTGGAAAAGATCAACGCCAGCGCCGAGCGCGACAACATCCTCACCGGCCTGCTGACCGTGCCGGTGAGCGGCAACCCGAACTGGAGCGCCGCCGAGAAGCAGGCCGAGCTGGACAACAACATCCAGGGCATCCTGGGCTATGTGGTGCGCTGGGTCGACCAGGGCGTGGGCTGCTCCAAGGTGCCCGACATCAACGACATCGGCCTGATGGAAGACCGCGCCACGCTGCGCATCAGCAGCCAGCACGTGGCCAACTGGCTGCACCACGGCATCGTCACTGAACAGCAGGTGCGTGAGACGTATGAGCGCATGGCCGCCAAGGTGGACAAGCAGAACGCCGGCGACAAGCTCTACCAGCCGATGGCCGGCAACCTGAAGACCAGCAAGGCCTACCAGGCCGCGCTGGACCTGGTGTTCAAGGGCAAGGAACAGCCCAGCGGCTACACCGAGCCGCTGCTGCACGCCTGGCGCCTGAAGGTGAAGGCTGCCTGACGGTCACACCGAGCCGAGTAGACAGAAACGGCGCCTCGTGGGGCGCCGTTTTCTTTGGGTGAGGGAGTGCCCAATTTGCTTAAAAATCAGGCAAAAGATAATGAGCCAGTCAACAAGTCTTTGTTTTGAAAAGACTTTTTAGAGTTTTGGATTTCATTATCCAAGCCGAAAAATAATGAACCGCGTCACTGCAGCTTGGCTTCGAACCGCTCGAAACTGACTGAACACCGCAAGCGATTCAGGTCCAGAGGTGCCGCCCTGAGCACTTGGGTCGCGTGTATTCGGTCCTCGTACTTCCATCCTCGTGCCTGTTGAAAGTGCTTCATCATGGCCGACTTGGGGTTCTTCTCTTGGTCCGGTCTCCTGACCCGCTTGGCCCTGTAGGAGTGGGCCGGCGTGGACAAGAAAGCGTTGATGGCGTGGTCACAGGCGATCACCCAGCTCTCCAATTCCTGCTCAACACAGACCAGGTAAACCGGTGCGTTCGCCAGACCGTGGTCGGCCAACCCTTTCAGCAATGTCTGGCGTTCCTTTGCTCGACAAGGCTTGTCCTTCTTGTCTGGCCAAGCAGGCCGCAAATCCCAAACGATCAGCACCTTTTGACATCCCTCTGCCAGCAACTGCTTGGCAACAGGCGCCGCACCTTCCAGCAGCTTGAGTTTGTTGTCCAAGGTTCGTGACATGAGCTTCTCGCCCGGTTTCAACTGTCCCGCGAGGTATTCACACACCGCCTTGTCGGCGCCTTGCGGCCCGCACTCAAAAACAAAACCGATGGTCATGCGGACAACCCCGTCAGACTGCCCATGGTGTAGAGCTTGCCTGGCGCGAATTCCTGCGCCCATCGTTGCAGGTTGTCGTGATCGGCGGGTCGAGAGAAACGCGGGTGACCCTTCGCATCGCGCTCCACCACCACCAGGTGCTCCAGCGTCAGCAAATCGAGCAGATACGGCGAATGGGTGGTGATGATGACCTGCGTGGTGCCGGGCAGCACCGCGTTGCGGATCTCTTCCACGATCAGGTGAATGCTGCGCGGGTCCAGCCCGTTTTCGATCTCCTCCACCACGATCAGCGGCGGCGGGTTCGGGTGACGCAACAAAGCCAGCAGCGCCAGCATGCGCAGCGTGCCGGTGGAGAGCAACCAGCCGGGCACCTTGTACGTGTCTTCGCTCAACTGCAGCCAGGCCTTGCGCTCGATTTCAGACGACGACAGCGCGGGCTGAATGTCTTTGGCGTAGGGCAGCACATACGCCATGGTCTCGACGATGCCGTCAAACGCATTCGGGCTCTGGCGGCGCAGGTCCAACAGAAAGTCCGCCACGTTTGAGCCGTCGCTGGCCAGTCGCACCTGACCTTTGGTGCGTTGCTGCGGCACAGGCAACCCCATTCGCTCGGGGCTCAAGGTCAGAAACTGCCAAGCCAGAACCTCGTCTGCAGCGTGCACGAGGTCTTCATTCAATGAATACGGCAACATGGAGCGACCAAGTCCGTACGACTGCAAGCCAGCCGCTTGGTCTCGCTCGGCCCAGATGCCGTCCACACCAGTCACTCGCTCACTTGCAATGAACATGTGGTTAGCTGCAGGATCGTTGTTCACCGTCATGGCCAAGCGGGTTACCTTGCGCCGGCTCTCGCCCAAAGCGACTTCCCATGAAATCGCGTTGACCACTTTACCCATACGCTCCTTGGCTTCCTGCCCTTTGTGCCGAACATGCTCAATACCCAGCCAACGCTGCATAGCCACGTCCAGCCCATCGCGCAAGATGGCTTGGTAGGTTTCCAGTGCCTCGATAAGGCTCGACTTGCCGGCCCCGTTGTTGCCGATGAAGGCAGTCAGCGGCCCCAGCTTGACGGCCTTGCTGTCCACGACAGCCTTGAAGTTGCGCACGCGGACGCTTTGTAGGCTCATGAAATCAACCCTTTCTTCACATCGCGCCAAGCGTTCAGCGCTGCGACTTTGGCTGGCTCAGGAACCAGCGGGAAACTCTTGAAGATGTGAGCAAGTTCTTCCTCGTTCAACCCAAAGAGGTGGGCCACCAGTCCGTCCAGCTCGGCGCGCAGCCTGGCTCGACCAGAGGGGTCGTGGGCACCTTCCCTGTGACTTTCAAGCCCGCACTGTCTCGCCAGTTCGTCAAACGGAGGGCTTGTGCAAACCAACCGCGCGGCCCTAGCGCTGATCGCTTTCAGTTTCAGATCCGTCTCCATCAACCTGGGAACAGGCATCTGATAGAAGGCATACATCGATATCGAAGAAGCTACTTGCTGGCGAATCAAGTAGTCGAAGGTCACAGAGTTGACGATCCCGAGGACGTACAGCGCCACAGGGCCGCTCATCGATTCCGGACGCCCAACCATCAACTTGTGATTCGCAAACACCCGCGGCGGCAGCATGGAGGCGATCATCGTGCGAGCGTCGGTGCTGCGCGCGATTTCCCGAAACGCAAACCGAGCGCTTTCGTAGCCCAGCTTCTCGGTTGGCGCAGTTTTCGCCTTCGTACCCAAGATACTGGCGCGCCCCTCGGTCTCTTCAATCCAGTACTTCGGCGGAGCCTGGTCAGAAGTGAACTGGTGAATCATGCGACCCTCATAGAGGGGCAGACGACCGTCCGCAGGCTCCGTGTGAAAGAGCTTGCTGTCATTGGTCATGTGGAACTCGTTGGTGAGCTTCAGGTTCCACACGCCTTCCCGCTTTTCGCCCAGCGCGGGAAACGCCAGCATCTTGTCCACGATGCTCACGTCGGCGGCACTGCGGAACTCCAGCACCGAGCGGGTTTCGGCGTTCATGGCGCCAATCATCGCGGCCGAGAGTTCGATGAAGTTGTCGGCGTTCTCCACGAAGCTGGTGAAGTCGTCCGCCGCGATGGCTTCGCGCGGGTTGATGCGGAAGGTGGCGCGCAGGGACTGCGTGTTGCCGCCCTTTTCAAAGGTGAGGAAGGCGAAGCAGACGCGGTGGTCCACCTCCTCAAAGATGAAGCGCTCGTTGGCCAACGCGATGATGGAATCGACCTGTGCGTGGTCAAACAGCATGTTGCGCAGGCCGGTGGCGCCCAGGTCTTTGTAAATGCCGTTGGGGATGACGATGCCGCAGTGCCCGCCGTCGCGCAGCAGGGCAAAGCAGCGCTCGGTGAACAACTTGTAGAGGTTGATGTCGGAGCCGGTGCGTTTGCCGCCTACTACGGCCGACTGGTACTGATAGTCCGCCGCGCTGCGGAAGTAGGCGCTCATGTGCGGAAAGCGGCTCTGGTAGGCCAGCCAGCCGGCGCGAATGTCTTCGTACTGCAACAGGCGCGCCTGCTCGACCTCGAACTCCTTGATGGACATGTTCTTCTTGCTGATCTTCTCCGAGAAGGGCGCAAAGTACTCCTTGGCTTGTGGCTTGAAGCCCTCCCAGGGCGGGTTGGCCAGGATCACGTCGAAGCCGCCGCGCCTTTGCATGATGTCGTCGAACACGTAGCCCCAGTGGAAGGGTGCCTGGGCTTCGATGTCTTCCCGTTTGACAGCCCGCTTCTTGGGTTTGCCCAGGTCTCTCGCCACAGCATCCCAGGTAGCCTCTTCATACTTGATGTTTAGCTCGCTGAAGCGGTCGTGCACCAGCTCGTTGAGCACCTGGTTGGCTTCCTGCAGGGCGGTGTCGATGTCATCGCGCAGGGCGCGCAGGTCGGTATCGCGCCCCACCGCGTCGGCCGCATGCCGGTAGTTGTCGAGGCGCCGGTTCTTTTCGTCCACCAGCTCCCGAAAGCTCTTGCGGAACATGTCGCCCTGGCGGTACTTGGCGTCGAACTCGTGTTCGTCCACCCGCATCAGGCCCACCAGCGAGTTGCCAGGCAGGATGTTGAAGTCGATGTTGGGCAGGGGCTCCAGGTGCTCCACCTGGCGCACGCTGGACACCATGGATAGGAAGAGCCGCAGCTTGGCGATTTCGCACGCCTCTTCCATGATGTCCACGCCGTAGAGGTTGTCGGTGACGATACGGCGCTTGATGTAGTAGCCCACGCTGGGGTGGTCTTGCTGGATGAGGGCCAGCCAGTTCTTCAACTCGCTGCTGGCGCCCATCTCGGCCCGGCCGACCACGGCGTAGTAGACGTTGATGAGGCACTTGAGCGCGGCCACAAGAAAGGCGCCCGAACCCACGGCGGGGTCGAGGATGGTGATGCTGGGCAGCACCTGGTTGACCAGCCGCAGCGCGGTGCGCGCGTCCATCTTGGCCAGCAGGTCGGGCACGCTGTCGAACTTCACCTCTTTGAGGCCCAGCTCGGGCATGGCGGGCTCGTGGATGCGCTCCAGGATCAGCTGGTGGATGCTGCGCTCAGCCAGGTAGCTGGTGATTTCGGGCCGGGTGTAGTAGGCGCCGAAGGCCTTCTGGTTGATGTACTTCTCGAAGATGTAGCCCAGCACGTCGGGGTTGATTTCGTCCGCCTCGCCACGGGGCGTGTCGTCCAGATGCCAGGAGAAGTCTGCAAACAGCTTGAAGATGCCTTCGAACGCCGCGTCGGCCACGCGCAGGGTACGACCCACCCGGATGGCGTGTTGTTCGTCCAGCTCCAGCTTGTGGGGCAGAAACAGGCCGCCGTTGAGATAAGGGATCTGGCCAGTGAGGGCCTTGGCGTCTACGCTGCGATCAGCCGCCGGTTTGGCGAAGGCTTCAAAGAACAGGGCTTTGAGGAATTCGCCAAAAAACCGGTTGGCGCCGCGCTGCTGGCTCTCGGCCAGCTTGGTGCGCAGGTAGTCGGCGTTGCCGCCGTCCAGAAAAAACTTCTTCTGCATGAACCAGACGAACATGAGCCGGTTGAGCAGCACGCTGGCGTACCAGCGTTTGTCGCGTTCGTTGTCGATGCCCTGGATATGGCTGAGCAGCTCCAAGTGCTGCTGCTGGTAGGCGGTGAAAAACTTCTTGGTGGTTTTGTCCACGTCTAGCGCGGCCTGGATGCGGCGCGCCGCTTCCAGCACGGGCAGTCGGCCCGCCGTGTCCAGCTCGGACAGCTCGACCACCATGGCCTGCAGCTTGGAAGCGAACAGGTCAACCGGCTGGCCTTTGAAGTAGTCGTGCCGGCGCGAGGTGAGGCGGGGTTTGCCGGTTTCGGGGTGCTTGTCGCGCTTGACCCAGTACCACTGGCTCTGGCTGGCGTTGGTCTGCTGGTTGGTAAAGATGAGCAGGTTTTCGGCATGGCTGTGGGCCACGTGTTTCCACACCTTCAGTCGCTGGGCTTCGTCGGGCCAGCCGCCGTCCACCACCACCTGGAGAGCGACCACCCCGCCCAGCTCGGCCACGGTGCGGTGGCTGTAGGCGGTGTCGCCAGCGTGGTCGGCCTGCCAGTCGCGGCCCGCAGCCGGCCGGTTCCAGCCCAGCACATCCACAAACAGGCGCTGGAAGTCGAAGGCTTTGAGGTGCTCTTCAAAGGCGAGGAAGTTGAGTTGGGCCATGTTCTTCGTTATTCAGCAATCAATCCCATGGAGCACACCACTCGCGGCTCCCTCAATGACGCATCGTCTTCGGCGTATGTCAGCCGCCCTTCTTCGCGCAACGACTTTACTGCTTCAGACAGCTCAGTGTCGTTCACGCCGCTGCGCATGAGGCGGTTGAGCAGATCGGCCGAGGTTTCGAGCAGCGGGCGCTGATACATGTCGTCCAGGGCACGCTCCAGCTCGTCGTCGCGAAACAGGGTTTGCATCTGTTCGGTGGCATAGGGCTTCAATCGCTCGTAGGCCCGGCGGCGCGGGCTGCTGGGGCGGCCCAGCCCGCCGCCCACAGCTTTGTCCTGGCTCACGGCGAGCTGCAGGCCGGTGGCCACCAAGTCATGGTGGTTTTCAAGCCTGGCAATGGCGGGGGTGTCGGGCTCGCACTCGGCGGCGCGCAACACAGTGAACTGCGATTCGGTGACCGTCTTGCCGTTGGTGCCCACCCAAGCCAGGTGGTCGTTGCCCTCGGGTGATTTCACGTACACCAGTGCGCCGCCTTTGGCTGCGTCAGCCCCCAGCAGCGGGAAGCGGCTTTCGTCCAGCGCGAAGGCTTTGGCCGAATACACCACGGGCGGGAGCGATTCCACGGCGCGGGCCAGATCGGGGTTGTCTTGCGTGGCCTGCTTCCAGATTTGCCAGGCGTAGGAGGCGAGGTCCACCTCGTCGTCGTTGTCGTCGAGCACACCCTGCTTTTCGGTGTACAGATCGCGGATGGTGGTGGCGTCGTCGTCTTCAAAGAAGGCTTCGTCGGTGCCCACGACTTCGGCGTTTTCTTGCAAGCGCTGGCGGATGCGCGAGCGCAGCTGGATGAGCTGCTCCACACCGTCGGCCGGCAAGAACGAGTAGCAGTGGATTTCTTCGGCCCGCTGGCCGATTCTGTCCACACGGCCAGCTCGCTGGATGAGGCGGATGATGGCCCAGGGAAGATCGAAGTTGACTACCACGTTGCTGTCCTGCAGGTTCTGACCTTCGGAGAGCACATCGGTACAAATGAGCACGCGCACCTCGTCGGCCTTGCTCACGGTCTTGTTGTTGGACTTGGGGCTGAAGCGGCAGGCCAGTGCGTAAGGGTCAGCGCTGGCGCCGGTGGCCACCTCTACATGGGTGATGCCGGCTTTGCGGGCTTCACGTGCCAGGTAGCGTGCCGTGTCGGCGAACTGGGTGAAGATGAGTACCTTGTCTTTGGCGTGTGTCTGGGTGAGCATGCGGCGCAGGGCCTGCCACTTGAGGTCGTTTTCAGCGGCCCAAGCGCCCTGGCTGCTTAACAGCTCGGTCAGGGTTTGCGTGTCTTGCGCCAGATCTTCGGCCAGCTTGGCTTTGAACAGGCTGGAGCGAATCCACTTGAAGCGGCGCTTGTATTCCTTGGCGTATTGGGCATACACGGCCTTGGCGCGGGCCATGCCGTCGGGCGCGTGGTCTTCTTCGGCCACGGCTTCCAACAGACCGTCCAGCAAATCCTCCGGGTCACCCTCCAGGCCTTCGGCGTCCTCGTCCACGCGCTCCAGGTCCAGCAGGCCCGCATCCAGCACGCCCACCGGGAGGTCCAGTCCGTTTTCAATGGCGTACTGGTAGATCTGGTTGCGAAGCACGTGCCGATCGATTGACTGCAGGAACGAAAAACCGTTGGACTCCAGCCGCTTGAACAGGTTGGTGCGGCAGAACCCCATGAGGCGTTTGCCGGCGCGACCCAGGTTCTCAATCAGCTTTCGTTCGGCGGGTGTGGCCTGCTTTTCTGCGACTAGGTCTAAGTACAAGCCCAGGCCGTAACGCGGCACGTGCAGCGCGTTGATCTGGTCCACCACCTCGGTGGAATAGAGGCGCGCATAGCGGTCTGCTGGGTCTGCCTCGTCCACCGGGAAGGTGACCGACAACGGTTTGCGCAGCGGAAAGTACCGCTTCTCGCCATCTTGCCCGGCGATGTACCGGCGGCCGTGTTTGTCGGCCTCGGTGTAGTGCTGGATGATGAAGCTGCGGGTGCGGCGCACCATGTAAAGGCGAATGAGTTCACGCCAGTCGTCAAACTCTTCGCTCTTCTCAATGGCCAGGATGGAGTTCACCCGGCACTGGTTCTTGCGTTCGAACTCGGCTTCGCTGATGCCGTATTTGCGCATGTGCCGCTCGGGGCGAATGCCGATGTTGGCTTTCTCGTCGATGAACAAGCGCAGCTGGGCAGAGAGGTCGTGCTTGGTCTTGTTGTAGGGCGTGGCGGTGAGCAGGATCACCTTCGCATCGCAGCTCTTGATGTAGTCAGCAATCGCTTTGTAGCGGCGGCCTTCGCGGTTGCGCAGGTTGTGGCTTTCGTCGATGAGCACCAAGCGGTAGCGCTTGAGGTCCGGCAACTTCTTGGTCACTTGCGACACCGGCAACACCATGCCGCGCAGGCCGTATTCGGTTCGGTAGCGCTCCCACATGGGTTCCAGGTTTTTGGGGCAGATGATGAGCGTCTCGTAGCCCAGATCGTCTTCAAACATTCGGGCCAGAGCGGTGGCCATCATGGTTTTTCCCAGGCCGACCACGTCACCGATCATCACGCCGCCACGCCGGTGCAGGTGCCGTGCAGCGATCTTGACAGCGCTCTTCTGAAACTCGAACAGCTCTTGCTCGAACCGGGCTGGCAGACGGAACTGGCTCAGACCGGCGCGCGCTTCGGTGCTGAGGTGGTAGGCGATGTTCAGGTAGATGTGGTGCGGCGGGATGGCGTCTTCCCGCGCCCAGCTGGTTTCGATGATCGTTGCAAGATCAGCCGAAACATCCAGCGCCCACCGATCACCCCAACGGTCGGTGAACCAACTGGCCAGCTTTTCAGTGCCCAAGTGGTCGAGCACATCGACGTTCAATTCGCCGTGCTTGGACAGGCCGGCCAGCGTGAGGTTGCTGCTACCCACAAACCCGGTGATGGGGTTGTTCACGTCATCACGAAACAGCAGGTAGAGCTTTGCATGCAGCGGATAGGGCAAGAACAGCTTGACCACCACTTGGCCAGCGCGTAGCTGGCGCGCCAGGCGGCGCAAGCCTGCTTCATCTTGTCCGGTGGGAATGCCCAACGTGATTTGCTCGCGCAAATGGGCCGCAAACTGGGCCTTGAGACGACTGGCCGTGGCGTTGTCGATCAAGCCTTCTTCATTGGCCTGGCGGTACAGCTCACGGATTTCGTCGTGAGGTGGTCGTTGCATGCCCACCAAGACCCGGCACACCTGACCGGAGGCAGGGTCCCAACCGGTGACGAGATCGTCGATGGCCTGCCACCCGCGAAGGTTGAGATAGCCAATGCAGAAGTCGGCACGCTGGGAGACCTGGAGGGTCGCCCGCAAGGCCTTCAGCAGTTCTTGTTGAATGTTGTCGAAGATGCGGGACATGAATGGCGCAGGGTCTTGTTCCTCTGCGGCACATTGTGCCTGCTCAGACGACTGGCTCCGCGCGAATCAAGCCCCGTCAGATTCGCCGCTCAAAGGAACACGAAGACGCCCATCGGGCGCCGCTTTCACATCCAGATCCGATAGGCCCAGAACGCCTCTTCCTTTTCGATGCCCGCGAGCAGGGCTTCGGGGCTGAAGCCGGTGATGCGGCGGGACATGCGGCACAGGTGGGACTGGTCGGCGTAGCCGTTGTCGGCGGCGATGTCGGCCCAGCGGATGCTGCCCGTTTCCACCTGGGCGGTCACGGCGTCGAAGAAGGCCTGTTCGCTGCGCGCCATGCCGCGCAGCTCGCGCAGAGGCAGGCCGGTCCAGCGTTTCACGCGCCGCTCCAGCTGGCGCAGGCTGCGGCCCGGGCCGGAGACGGCCGCGCGCTGCGAAAGGTGCGTGACCCAGTCGCCGTAGCGGTGCGCCTGCAGCGGCAGTCCGGGCCGGCAGGCCTGCCAGCGCGGCTCCAGGAAGTCCTCCAGCAGGTCCACGCGTTGCGCGTCGTCGGGCGCGTCCTGCACCTGCTCACACATGGCCAGCCAGTCGGGCGGCAGCACACCAGCGGCGTCGACCAGCTGGTCGGTGAACCGGGCGGGCTCCAGTCCGGTGAGCGCGTGCAGCGCATCGGGCAGGAACATGACCATCATCCCGTGCACCGGCCCCGGGCACCAGCTCGACGTCGGCCGGGTGAAAGGGCCACCGAACACCCAGCGCCCGGCCAGCGGGCGGCGGGTGTCGGTCAGCTGTGCCATCCCGCCCGGCCGCGAAGGCTCCAGCATGTGGCTGCAGCCGGTGAACCACCAGCTCAGGCTGCACAGCGGGGTGGCCGGGAAGTGGTTGAGGCGCTGCGCATCGCTGAGCGGCGCACCGACGGTGCTGCGCACCATGACCCCGCGCAGGCAGGCCGACAGCGAAGCGCGCGGCAGCCAGAGCGTGCCGCTGGGGATGAGTGCGGGGTCGAAGTCGAGCGCGATGGTCTTGGGGGTGGCCATGGGGCGGCAGTGTAGGTGGCCCGGCGACCAGCACGCGCCAAACCCCCGGCATGTCGCAACCGTTCAAGACAGACGCCCCGCAGCGCGCCAGCATGGCCGCCATGTCACACACCCCAACCTCCACCTTCTCCGCCCCCCATGCACCACGCACGCCGCCCGGCCCGCCCGACCGCTGGTGGGGCCTGCCGCTGCTGCGCGAGATGCAGCGCGACTACCTGGCCTTCGAGGCGCGCATGCACCGCGAGCACGGCGAACTCTGCACCCTGCGGCTCGGGTACGAACGGGCCTGGAACCTGATGTCGCCCGAGCTGGTGCGCGAGGCGCTGGTGGGTGAACATGCGCACCTGGTCCGCTGGGAACGCGGCATCGAGGTGTTCTCGCAGGTCCTGGGCCAGAGCGTGCTGGTCAGCGAGGGCGAGACCTGGCAGCGCCAGCGCCGCATGCTGATGCCCGCCTTCACGCCGCGCCGCGTCGCCGGCTACGCCACGCTGATGGCGCAGGCCGCGCAGCGCGTGCTCGACCGCCAGTTGCCGCCCGGCGCGGCGCAGGCCACCGTCGCGATGGACGAGCTCTGGAGCGAGGCGACCATGGACGTGATCCTGCAGGTGCTGTTCTCGCACCCGGCCGAAGGCGATGCGCGGCGCGCGGCCGAGGCCAACCGCACGCTGGGCGAGACCGGCTTTCGCGAGATGTTCATGCCCATGACCCTGCCCGACTGGCTGCCGCTGCCGGGCAAACGCGCCAAGCGGGCCGCGCTGCGCACGCTGCGTTCGCTGATCCGGCGCCACATCGATGCGCGCCAGGCCGGCACGGCACCCGCCGGCGAGGTGCAGGACCTGCTGGGCATGTTGCTGTCGCTGCGCGACGAAGACAGCGGTGCCGCGCTGACGCCGCAGGAGGTGTTCGACCAGTGCATGGTGACCTTCCAGGCCGGCCACGACACCACCACCAGCGGCCTGCTGTGGTGGAGCTGGCTGATGGCTTCGCACCCCGAGGCCGCGCAGCGCGCCGCCGGCGAGGTGGATGCCGTGCTGGGCGGCGCCACGCCAACGGCCGACGACGTGGCGCGCCTGCCCTGGCTGCAGGCCACGCTCAAGGAAGCGCTGCGCCTGTACCCGCCCGCGCCCGCGCTGATGAGCCGGCGCACCACCGCCCCGGTCACGCTCGGCGGCTGGACGGTCCCGAGGGGCAACATCCTGCGCATCACCCCCAGGACCCTGCACCGCGACGAACAGCTGTTCCCGCAGCCGGAGCGCTTCCTGCCCGAACGTTTCCTCGACGGCGCCCCGCCGATTCCCAAAGGCGCGTGGATGCCGTTTGGTGTCGGCCCGCGGGTCTGCATCGGCCAGCACTTTGCGCTGCTGGAGATGGCGCTGCTCGGTGCGCTGCTGTTGCAGCGCTACGGTCTTTCGGTGCCGCCCGGGGCCATCGCACCGCAACCCTTGCTGCACGTCACCCTCAAGTCGGCGCAGCCGATCCATCTGACCTTGCAGCGGCGACAGGCGCGGCGCTGAGCGGCGCGCACCGGCGGGTGCGGTGTAATCGCGCGATGCGCCTGTCATTCGCACTGCTGCTGTTTTCGCTGATCGCCCCCCACGCCCGGGCCCAGTCGCCCTCGGCCGAGTGGGCCGCGCTGTGCGAAGCCCGGCTGCCGGCCACCCGCATCGTGGTGCGCACGGTGCCCGCGCCGATCCGTTACCTGCGCAACCGCAGCGTCGACGACCTGACGCAGCTGCAGCACCTGCCCCAGGACAACGCGCGCACCCTGGGCCTGACCGAGGTGCGTCTGGGCACCTCGATCCAGTACCGGGCCTCGACGCTGCAGCGGCGCGGCGAGGCGCTGACCTGCATGCGACCCAGCATCGAGGTCACGCTGAGCCTGGACCCGCACGTGGTGTCGGTCGCCAGCGAGTTCGAGGAAGGCAGCTGCGCCCACCGCCACGTGCTCGCGCACGAAATGCGTCACGTCGAGGTCAACCGGCAGACGCTGGAGTCGGCCGCCGACCGCATGCGCGAAGGCATGCGCAGTTCGTTCGGCAACAAGGTCTATTTCGGCGAACCGGCCGAGCTGCAGGACCGGCTGACGCGGCACATCCGCGAGCAATGGCTGCCCTGGGTCGACGCGCAGATGAAACACACCATGCAGCGCCACCGCGAGATCGACACGCCCGAGGAGTACGCCCGCAACCGCACCGCCTGCGGCGGCGAGATCGCCCGCGTGCTCGACGGCGCGCGCTGAACCCGGACATCCGACATGCGCCTGAGCTACTTGATCTTTGACGCTGCCGACGACGGCGAAGGCACCGGCAGCTGGGAGGCGGTGGCCAGCGTGCGCCGCGACCAGTTGCCCGCCGTGATGGCCGAGGTGGACTCGGTGCTGCAGCACGCCGAACGCCGGGCGCCCGGGCCACGCGGCCCACTGGACGAGGGCGGCGTCTGGGACGCCGACACCCAGCAACGCGACGACGGCGACCGGACCGAGGTCACGCTCACGCTGACCGGGCCCTGGGACTGGGGCGAGGCGCTGCTGGCCGCCCTCGGCGCCTGAGGCGCGTCAGCGCCCCCGGAACACCGGCGGGCGCTTCTCGCGGAACGCCGCCACGCCCTCGGCCGCGTCCTCGCTGAGCGAGAGCCGCTGCTGCGTCGCATCGAACTCGGCCATCGCCACCATCGGCCCCTGCTCGACCGCCTTGAGCGCGTTCAGCCGCGAGGCGATCACCGCCAGCGGCGCCTGCTGCGCGATCTGCTGGGCGATGCGCAGGGCTTCGTCGAGCTCCTGTCCCGCCGGCACGACACGCTGCACGAAATGCAGGCGCAGGGCTTCGGCGCTGTCGAACTCGTCACCGGTCAGCAGATGCAGCAGCGCATTGCCCAGGCCCGCGCGCTCGGCCATGCGCAGCGTCGCGCCGCCGGTAGCCATGATGCCGCGCGCCACTTCGAGCTGCGAGAAGCGGCAGTTGTCGGCCGCGACCACGATGTCGGCCGCCAGCATCAGCTCGATGCCCAGCGTGAAGGTGATGCCCTTGACCGCGACCACCATCGGCTTGGTGCGGCGGCGCCAGCCGGCGTCGCCGAGGTTGAGCGGATCGACCGCGCCGAACGGCACCGGCGTTTCGCCGCGCTGCATCAGCGGCGCGAAACTCGGCAGGTCCAGGCCGCCGGTGAAGTGGTCGCCGTGCGCGTGCAGCACGCCCACGCGCAGCGCGGGATCGTCGTCGAGCCGGGTGTAGGCCTCGGCCAGCGCCCGCATCATGGGCGGCGTGAAGCCGTTGCGCTTGGCCGGCCGGTCGATGCCGATCAGCAGCAGCGGGCCGCGCGCGACGGTGGTGATGCGGCCCTCGGGCGGGGTGGTGGCGTCGGGGAGCGGTGGCGTGTTCATGCGCGCCATCGTGGCAGGGCGCATCCACCATGTCCGTCACCCACGCGTCAACGCACGCGCTGCACCTCCAGCGAACGCACGGCGCTGGCGCGGTGGCCCCAGCTCTGGCGCAGGTAACTCGCGACCGCGGCGATCTCGGTGTCCGTCAGCAGGGTGCGGAACGGCGGCATGCCGTAGGGGTACGGATGGCCCGGCGTCGCGGGCGCGAAGCCGCCGCCGACGATGGCCTGCAGCACGTTGGTCGGGTCATCGGCCGTGACCACCCGGTTGCCGGCCAGCGGCGGGTACTGACCCGCCTTGCCTTCGCCGGCCTTGCCGTGGCAGTCGGCGCAATGCTGGCCGTACAGCTGCTCGCCGGCCGCGAGCACACCGCCGGCGGCCGACACGAAGTCCGGCGCCACCGTTGTGCGCACCGGCAGCGCCCGCAGGTAGGTCGCCATCGCACGCAGGTCGGCCTCGGGCAGGTACTGCGTGCCGTGGAACACCACCTCGGCCATCGGCCCGGCGACGCTGGCGCCGTCCACACTGCCGTCGCGCAGCAGGGCCACCACGCGCTCGATCGGCCAGGCCTGCACGCCCGCCTGCCGCGGGTCGTGCAGCGAGGGCGCGCGCCAGCGGCCGTCGGGCAGTGCCTCGCCGCCGAACGGATCGGTGGTCGCGCCCCAGGCGTTGCGCGTGCCGTGGCAGGCGGCGCAGTGGGCCACGCCCTGCACCAGGTAGGCGCCGCGGTTCCATTCGGCGCTCTGCGTGGTGTCGGGCTGAAGGCGCCCTGGCTCGAAATGCATGAGGCGCCAGAGTGCCAGCGCGGCCTGCGTGTTGAACGGAAAACGCAGCGCGTGCGGCGTGTTCGGCTGGCGCACGGCGGGCAAGCTGCGCAGGAAGGCGCGCAGGGCCTCGACATCGCCGTCGCTCATGCGCGTGAAGTGCGGGTAGGGGAACGCCGGATAGAGCAGGCGACCGTCGCGGGCAATGCCTTGCTGCATCGCGCGCCGGAAGGCTTCGTCCGACCAGTGGCCCAGGCCGGTCTCGCCGTCGGGTGTGAGGTTGCTGGCGTAGAGGTCGCCGAACGGAGTCTCGATGCGGCGCCCGCCCGCATAGGGCGCACCACCGCGCACCGTGTGGCAGGCCATGCAGTTGCCGGCCCGCGCCAGCACCGCCCCGCGCCCGGTCACGGCCTTGTCGGGCGGCACGGTCCCGGCAGCCCCGGGCGGCAGCGCACCCGCGCGCAGTTCCCAGCCGATCAGCGCGGCCAGCAGGCCCACGCCGGCCGCGAACACCGCCAGCAGCCCACCCCAGCGCCGGGCGTTCATGGCTGGGTCCCCACGCTCGGCGCCGCCGCCCCGCAGCGCAGCGGCAGCGGTTTGGCCGGCACCGGGGCCGGGTGCGTGTCGGCCGGCAGCGGCTGGGCGGCCAGCCAGCTGGCCACGGCCCCGATGTCCGCCGGCGAGAGCCGGTTCGCCACATGCGCCATGCAGTCGGGCACGAAGGCCTTGCGCAGGCCGGTCTGCCAGGCGCCCAGTTGCCCGATCAGGTAGTCGCGCGGCAGGCCCAGCAGCCCGGGCACGGCCGGCAGGGTGCCGGTCATCGCCGCACCGTGGCAGGCGGTGCAGGCCGGCAGTTCGCGCGCCGCATCGCCCTGGCGCACCAGCGCCTCACCGCGCACCAGCGTGGCCGCGTCGGCCTGCGGCGGCAGCGGTGGCGGGTACGGCAGGTCGAGCCCGGAAAAGTACAGCGCCGCCGCGCGCAGGTAGTCGTCGCTCAGGTGGTCGAGCAGGTAGCGCATGCCGTCGTTGTTGCGGCGGCCGTCGCGAAAATTCAGCAGCTGGTGATAGAGGTAGTCGGCCGGCTTGCCCGCGATGCGCGGAAAGAATCCGCCGGGCGTCGCGCGCCCCTCCTTGCCGTGGCAGAGGGTGCAGGCCTGCAGGCGCTGCGCCATGTCGGGCGGCGTGTTTGCCGGTGGCGAAAGCGCATGCACCGGCAGCGCCAGCAGCAGCGCTGCCGCCACGGAAATCAGATGTCGCAGGAACAGGAGTGACATGGGTCCATCGCGGAAGTCCCGGTGCCGACCGGGCTGCGTTTGAACATACCATGTGGGGCATGAGCCATCCCACCCCCGATCCGGGCCGCTGTCCCCTGTGCGGCGCCGACAACCGCTGCGCGATGGAAGTCGAACGCGAGACCGGCGTGCCGCAAGGACCTTGCTGGTGCGTGGACACCCGCTTCCCGCCAGACCTGCTGGCGCGCCTGCCTCCGGAGGCCGAGGGCAAGGCCTGCATCTGCGCGGCCTGCGTGGCGAAGTTCGCCGCCGGCGGCTGAGCTCAGCTGACCACGAAGGCCAGCGCCACCCCGCCCAGCGCCAGCAGGCCCAGCCCGCCGACGAACACACTCTCACCCAGGCGCTCGTAGCGGCTGCCGCCCCGCCGCACGCGCATCGAGACGAAGGACAGCAGCGCACTGGCCAGGAACACCAGCCCGTCCAGCGCGAGCAGCTTGTCGACCAGCAGGCGGTGCTCGCTGGGCGGGCCGAGCAGGCTGATGTAGAGCGCCGTCAGGCAGACCCCGATCATGGTGGCCGAGGTCGGCAGGATGTGGGCCGACAGGCCGGGCATCCGGCCCACCGTCTCCCGCCGCATCCCTTCGTCGCTCTCGCGCGCCATCGGCACTCCCTCAACCCAGCTTGACCGGCACGAAGATGCGGTCGCCGTTGCGCTGGATCAGCAGGGCCACCGACTTGTCGGACTTGCCGACCACCGCACGCACCTGCGCGACGTTGGACACCGGCGTGCCATTGACGGCCATCAGCACGTCGCCCGGCTGCACGCCCGCGCGGGCGGCCGCACCGGCCACGTCCTCGACCACCAGGCCGCTGTCCACGCCCGCCTCGCGCTTTTCCTGCGGCTGCAGCGGTCGCAGCGCCAGGCCCAGCTTGCCCTGCGCGGCGGCACCCGACTCGGCCTGCACCGGCTCGCCCTTCTTCGCGCCGGCATCGCCGAGCTGGGCGCTGACGGTTTCGCGCTTGCCCTGGCGCACCACCTCCAGCGCGACCTTCTCGCCGGGCGCGGACTGGCCGATCAGGGCCGGCAGGTCGGCCGAGCCGCCGATGGGCTGGCCGTTGAACGACAGGATCACGTCGCCCGACTTCAGGCCCGCCTTCGCCGCCGGGCCGTCGGGTTCGATGCCGGACACCAGCGCGCCTTCGGGGCGTTCGAGCTTGAACGAATCGGCCAGTGCCTGGTTCACCTCCTGCACCGTCACACCCAGCCGCGCGTGGCGCGCCTTGCCGGTCGCCACGATCTGGTCCTTGACCTGGGTCGCGATCTCGATCGGGATCGCGAACGACAGGCCCTGGTAGCCGCCGGACTGGCTGTAGATCTGCGAGTTGATGCCCACCACCTCGCCGCGCGCATTGAACAGCGGGCCGCCCGAGTTGCCCGGGTTGACCGCCACGTCGGTCTGGATGAACGGCACCATGCTGTCGTCGGGCAGGGCGCGGCCCTTGGCGCTGACCACGCCGGCGGTCACGCTGTTCTCGAAACCGTAGGGCGAGCCGATCGCCAGCACCCATTCGCCCGCGCGCAACGCCTTGGCGCTGCCCATCGGCAGTGTCGGCAGGCCCTTGGCCTCGATGCGCAGCACCGCCACATCGGTCTTGGGATCGGCGCCCAGCACCTTGGCCTGGAACTCGCGGCGGTCGGTCAGCTTCACCGTCACCTCGCTGGCGTCGCGCACCACGTGGGCATTGGTCAGGATGAGGCCGTCGCTGCTGACGATGAAGCCCGAGCCCTGGCCGCGCACCGGCTGTTCGACCGTGCCGCCCTGGCCGCCACCGCCCTGGAAGCGGCGGAAGAATTCGTAGAACGGGTCGCGCGGGTCGATGCCCGGCAGGCCGGCCGCCCCGTTGTCGGAGACCTTGCGGGTGCCGCTGACGCTGATGTTGACCACCGCTGCGCCATGGCGCTCGGCGATCTGGGCGAAGTCGGGCAGGCTGGCCGGCGCGGTGCTGGCGGTTGCCGTCTGGGTCACCGGCGCCGGCGGCACCGCCGCGTTGGCGTGGGCGCCGTGCAACCAGGTGGCCCCGGCGCCGCCGATCACGCCAGCGGCGGCCAGGGCCAGCACCATGCGGGTGGGGGTGAGCTGTTGGAAGTTCATGTGCGCTCCTGAAAAGAAGTTGGACTGGCAACGAATGTGGGCGCACTCCCTTAGACCGGGCTTAATCCGGCCGCACGCCCCATGGCACACTGCCCGCATGAGCACCCATCCCCTGCACGGCCTGCACTGGTCGGCCCGCTTCAGCGCGCTGCAGCGCCAGCTGGCCGCGCTGCTGCCGGGGCTCGCGGTCGGGCTGGGCGCCGCCGGTCTGGCGGGCGCGCCGGCCAGCACCGCCCTGCTCTGCGGCTGGCTCAGCTACTGCGTGGTCTATCTGGCGCTGATCGGGCATCTGGTGCACCGCCTCAACGCCGCCGACACGCAGCGCCGCGCGCGCTGGGAAGACCCGGGCGCGGCCATGCTGTTCGTGCTGGTGACGCTGGCGGCGGTCGCCAGCCTGGGTGCGGTGGCGATGGCGGTCGACGCGGGCCGCCACCTGGGGGGCCTCTCGCGCGTGGCGCACCTGGCGCTGATGGTGGGCTCGCTGGTGGGCGCCTGGCTGCTGATCCAGAGCGTGTTCGCGCTGCACTACGCGCGCCGCTACTACCGCCCGCTGGACCACCACGGCGGCGCGGCCGGCGGCCTGACCTTCCCCGGCGACGAGGCGCCCGACTACCTGGACTTTTTCTATTTCAGCGCCGTGATCGGCATGACCTCGCAGGTCTCCGACGTGGCGATCCGCGACCGCGCCATGCGCCGGCTCGCGCTCTGGCACGGGCTGCTGTCGTTCTTCTTCAACCTGACGGTGCTGGCGCTGGCGGTCAACGTGCTGGCCAGCACGCTGGGCTGATCAGGCCGCTGGCAGGCTCAATCGCACGCGCAGCCCGCCCAGCGAGGGCGAGGCATCGAGCTGCAGCGCGGTGCCGTGCAGCTGCGCCACCGCCTGCGCGATCGCCAGCCCCAGGCCGCTGCCGGTCGACGGCGCACCGGGCAGGCGCACGAAGCGGTCGAGCACATGGGCGCGCTCGGCCTCGGGAATGCCCGGGCCGCTGTCTTCCACCGCCAGCGTCACACCACCACCAGCGCCGTCGGCCGACACGCTGACGTCGATGCGGCCGCCGTCCGGCGTGTACTTGACCGCGTTCTCGACCAGGTTGCGCAGCAGCAGGCGCAGGGCGTCCGCATGGCCGCAGACCTGCGCGGTGTCCAGCCCCGACAGGCCCAGGTCCTGCGCGCGCGCCTGCGCGTCGGCCACCGCCTCGGACACGCCCTGCCGCGCCAGCGCCACCAGATCGAGCGCCACCGCCGGGGCGCCTTCGGCCTGCCGCGCCTGCTGGCGCGCCAGCACCAGCAGCTGCTCGATCAGGCGGGTCGCGCGGTCGATGCCGCCGTCCAGCCGCTGCAGCGCGCGGTCGCGCGTCTCGCCATCGGGCGCGCGCCGCAGGCCCTGCACCTGCAGCTTGAGCGCCGCCAGCGGCGAGCGCAGCTCGTGCGCCGCGTCGGCCACGAAGCGCTGCTGCGCCTCGAAGGCCAGCCCCAGCCGCTTGAGCAGGGCGTTGAACTCGTGCACCAGCGGCTGCAGCTCGTCGGGCAGGTCCTGCTCGGCCACCGGCGCGAGGTCGTCGGCGCTGCGCGCGGCCAGCTGCGCCCGCACCCGCGCCACCGGCGCCAGCGAGGACCGCACCAGCCAGCCCACGGCCAGCATCAGCAGCGGCGCCAGCCAGAGCACCGGCGCGGCCGTGCGCAGCGCCAGCTCACCGGCCATGCGCCGGCGCACCGCCATGTCCTGCGCGACCTGGATCACCAGGCCGCCGGTCATCACCGAATAGACGCGGTAGGTCGTGCCGTGCGCCGCCACATCGGCAAAGCCCAGCACGGCCCGCGGCGGCAGCTCGGGCCGGTCGGCCGAACGCAGCACCAGCGAGCCGTCGACCGACCAGATCTGCAGCACGAAATCGAAGTCCTGCTGCGGTGGCGGCACCGGCAACACCCCGGTCGCCAGCCCCTCGGGCAGGCCGGCGCGCAGCGACTGCGCGGTCTGGCGCATCTGGTAGTCGAACAGCGCATCCGCCTCCGCCCGCGCCGCCCGCCACGCCAGCCCCGCCTGCAGCAAGGCCGTCGCCAGGATCGCCAGCAGCACGAACACCAGCAGCCGGGCACGCAGCGACTTCATTCTTTCGGCACCATGTAGCCGACCCCGCGCACGTTGCGGATGAGGTCCGCGCCGAGCTTCTTGCGCAGGCCGTGGATGTAGACCTCGACCGCGTTGGACGTGATCTCGTGCTTCCAGTCGTAGAGCTTTTCTTCCAGCTGGGCGCGCGAGAGCACCAGGCCCGGCCGCGCCAGCAGCGGCTCCAGCACCGCCCACTCGCGGCCCGAGAGCACCACCGGCTCGCCGTTCACCGAGGCCTCGCGCGTGACCGGGTTGATGCACACGCCCTGGTGCTCGTAGACCGGTTCGGCGCGGCCGGCGGCGCGGCGCAGCAGGGCGCGGATGCGCGCCAGCAGCTCGTCCATCTCGTAGGGTTTGAGCACATAGTCGTCGGCGCCGGCGTCCAGCCCCTCGACCCGCTGCCGGAGCGCGTCGCGCGCGGTGGCGATCAGCACCGGCACCCGGTGGCGGCGCGCGCGCAGCTGGCGCAACACGGTCAGGCCGTCGATCTTCGGCAGGCCGAGGTCGAGCAGCACCAGGTCGTACTCCTGCGTGCGCAGCGCCGTGTCGGCGGCTTCGCCGTCGCGCACCCAGTCGACCGCGTACTGCTCGGCACGTAGCAGGTCGAGCACGGACTCGCCGATCATCGTGTCGTCTTCCACCAGCAGCAATCGCACGTCCAGGTCCTCGTCAGCGCGGGTGCCGGCCACCCGCCCGGCCCATTCTGCCAGCGCGGCGGCGCGCCAACTTAGGCCCCGCTGAACACCAGGTTGGTCCATGGCGGTTATCGTTGATGCCTGCCGCAGCCCCCATGAACCGACCGTCCGACCACTCCATCACCGCCCTGCGTGCGCGCCACGGCCCGCGCTACCGCTGGCTGCTCCTGCTGTCGGTGATGATGGGCACGATGGCATCGGTGATGTCCTCAACCATCGTCAACGTGGCGATTCCGGACATGAGCCATTACTTCGCACTCGGCCAGGAGCGCGCGCAATGGGCCACCTCGGGCTTCATGGCCGCCATGACCGTGTCCATGCTCACCACGCCCTGGCTGCTGGCGCGCTACGGCTACCGCCGCACCTACACCGGCTGCATGTGGCTGCTGATGGCCGGCGGCATCGCGGGCGGGTTCGCCCAGCATTTCCCCCTGGTGCTGGCCGCGCGCGTGGCCGAGGGCCTGGCGGCCGGCGTGGTGCAGCCGATCCCGGCCATCATCATCCTGCGCGCCTTCGAACCCCAGGAGCAGGGCCGCGCCAGCGGCATCTTCGGCATGGGCGTGGTGCTGGCGCCGGCGCTGGGGCCCAGCATCGGCGGCCTGCTGGTCGACGCCTTCGGCTGGCGCTCGATCTTCTTCATGGTGGTGCCGTTCTGCCTGGCCTCGCTGTGGATGGCGCGGCGTTTCGTGCCGACCACCGCGCCCGGCGGCGCCGCCGCCAACCCGCAGGGCGCGGCGCTGGACTGGCGCGGCCTGCTGCTGGCCAGCGGCGGCTCGCTGTGCCTGCTCAACGGCCTGGTCGAACTCAAGGGCGGCACGCCGCTGACCGCCGGCGGGCTGCTGCTGGCGGCCACGCTGGCGCTGGTCGGCTTCGTGGCGCTGCAGCGGCGCATGCTGCTGGCGCGGCGGCGCCACCCCGACCAGGGCGTGGACCCGCTGATGAACCTGTCGCTGTTCCGCGACCGCCGGTTCGCGATGGGCAGCATCGTCGCCTTCATCTACGGCATCGCGCTGTTCGGCTCGACCTACCTGCTGCCGGTCTACATGCAGCTGGGCCTGGGCCTCTCGCCCTCCTTCGTCGGCACCATCCTGCTGCCGGCCGGGCTGGTGCTGGCCGTGACCATCGCCTGGGTCGGGCGCCTGTCCGACCGGCAGCCGACGCACCGGCTGGTCAGCCTGGGCCTGCTGCTGCTGGCGACCTCGTTCGCCCTGATGCCCACCATCGCCCTCACCGACCGGGCGCTGACGGTGACCATGCTGGTGGCCTGGGCGACCCTGGGCCGCATCGGGCTGGGCTTCATCCTGCCCTCGCTCAACACCGGCGCCATGCGCGGGCTGGACCGGGCACAGATTCCGCAGGGCGCCAGCGTCATCAACTTCCTGCGCATGCTCGGCGGCGCGGCGGGGGTGAGCCTGTGCGGCATCGTGCTGGAGTGGCGCGTGGCGGCGCACGGCCTGACGCTGGCCCCGGGCAACACCGCGCCGGGCCACCTCGCGCCTTTCAACGAGACCTTCCTGCTGCTGGCGGCCATCTGCGCCCTGGCCCTGCTGGCGGCCTGGCGGGTGCGCGAGACCCGCTGAGCGCGCGGCTCAGCCCTGCCGCTCGAAGGGCGCGACGCGGGCGTGCACGAAGTGCAGCTTGCGCACCACCGTCTGTGACAGCTCGAAGGGATAGAAGTCCTGCAGGCCCATGCTGCGCGAGAGCTCGTTGAGCACGCCGGTCAGCCGGGTCCAGGCGTTGAGCATGGTCAGGAAGCCCTCGGGGTCGCCCGGTGCACCGCCACCCTGCAGCACCGCGGTGTCGTACTGGGCCGCGTCGACGTCGAAGCGGTCGGGCGACAGGCCGAAGCTCACCGCGGTGTCCAGCGTGTCGCGCATGTGCAGGTAGTGGGCCCAGGTCTCGGCCCAGTCTTCCCAGGGGTGCGAACAGGCGTAGCTGGTGATGTGGCTCTGCCGCCAGTCGAACTGCACGCCCTGGTAGTGGCGCTGCAGCGCGGCGCCATAGTCCTGGCGCTCGTCGCCGAACAGCGCCCGGAAATCCCAGAGGCTCTGGTCGAAGCGCACCAGCCGGTCCCAGTAGTAGTGACCGACCTCGTGGCGGTAATGTCCCAGCAGGGTCCGGTACGGCTCGTTCATCGAGGTGCGGATGCGCTCCCGGTAGGCGTCGTCGGCCTCGGCCAGGTTGAGCGTGACCACGCCCATCAGATGGCCCGTCATGACCAGCGGCTGCCCCTGCATCGAGGCCAGGGTGTCGAACGCCAGGCCACCGTTGCCGCCGTCGGGTGAGCGCGGTTCGACCGGCAGCCCCAGCCCGATCAGCTGCGACACCAGGCGCCGCCGCGCCAGCTCGACCTTGCGCCAGGGTTCGTGGTTCTGGCTCAGCCGCAGGTCGGGAATGGTCCGGTTCAGGCGGCAGGCGGCGCAGGAACAAGGCGCCTGTGCCGGCCCCAGCTCGGGCCGGTCGACCACCAGCCAGTTGCACAGCGAGGGCGAATCGCTCTGGTCGCACCGGCGGTAGCGGCGCGACTCACCGCCAGCCTCGGCGGCGTGCCACAGACCGGTCTCCGTCTCGGGCTCGATCGCCAGCACCTGGCCCAGCCAGGGGTCGAAACCCAGCGCACGGCCGCACTGCAGGCAGGCGCTGTTGCGGAAGAAAACCTGGGCGCCACAGACGCAGCGGTAGGCACGGGCGGTACTGGGGTGGTGAGAGAAGGCCGGCGCGGGGGAAAGGGACATCGGGAAAACGCGTGACAACAATCGCACGGATGTTGGGGCCAAAACACCCACAACCACCACCCGTAACGCGAAAACTCTTGCCAGCTTGTGACAAGATGACACCCATGTGTCAGCTGCTCGCCCTCAACTGCGCCACCCCGACCGACGCGTCCTTCAGTTTCACCGGCTTCTGCCAGCGCGGCGGGGCCACCGACCACCACGCCGACGGCTGGGGCATCGCCTTCTTCGAGGGCCGGGGCCTGCGCCTGTTCATCGACCAGGAAAGCGCGGCCAATTCCCGCATGGCGGAGTTCCTCAAGAGCTACCCGCTCAAGAGCAAAAACATCATCGCCCATGTGCGCAAGGCCACCATCGGCGAGGTGGCGCTGGAAAACGCCCACCCGTTCACGCGCGAGCTCTGGGGCCGGCACTGGGTGTTCGCCCACAACGGTGACCTCAAGGACTACTTCCCCAAGCTGCACAGCGCCTTCCGGCCGGTCGGCACCACCGACAGCGAGCGCGCCTTCTGCTGGCTGATGCAGGAGCTGGCCAAGTCGCACGCCAGCCTGCCCAGCGTCGACGAGCTGACGCACACGCTGCGCGAGCTGATCCCGCAGGTCACGCCCTACGGCACCTTCAACTTCCTGCTGTCCAACGGCGAGGCGCTGTGGGCGCACTGCAGCACCAAGCTGCACTATGTCGTGCGCCAGTACCCGTTCTCCAAGGCCACGCTGATGGACCAGGACTGGACCGTCAACTTCGCCGAAGTGAACCACCCGGGCGACCGCGCCGCGGTGATCGTCACCACGCCGCTGACCAGCGACGAGCAGTGGACGGCGTTTGCCCCAGGTGAACTGAAGGTCTTCGTCGACGGCGTGGAAACGTAACCCCCCTGCGCCGCTGCGCGTCTTCCCCTCACGGGGATCACGCCTTGGCCCGGCAAAGCCGGTTCCGCGGCGTGTGCTGGCCGAGCTTCCCTTCGTTGACTTATCGCCGGGCGCCCTGGCCGCCGCTTCGCTGCTGTTCGCGCAGCATGAAGAGGTAGAGCCCCTCCACCTTCTCGCGCGCCCAGGGCGTCTTGCGCAGGAACTTCAGACTGGAGCCCACGCTCGGGTCCAGGTTGAAGCAGCGGATGGGAATGCGGTGCCCGAGTTCGTCCCAGCCGTAGTGATCGGCCAGCGCGGTGACGATGGCTTCGAGCGTCAGGCCGTGCAGCGGATTGCGAGCCTGGGCTTGTTGGCCCCCACGCTCCACCGCTTGGCGGGTCGCTGCCCCCCCGGGGGGCTGATCCGGCTTGGGGCGGCCCGGCGCCGGATCGTCGAGTGGCTTCGGGGCGTCGCTCATGCGGGCACCTTGAGTGCCTGCATGAGCGCGTCCACAAACATCGCCGGCACATCGAAGCCGGTCTGGTCGTGGATCTCCTGGAAACAGGTCGGGCTGGTGACGTTGATCTCGGTGACCTTGTTGCCAATCATGTCCAGTCCCACCAGCAGCAGACCACGCGCGGCCAGCACGGGTGCGATGGCTTCGGCCACGGCGCGGTTCTCGTCGGACAGCGGCTGGGCCACGCCCTTGCCACCGGCCGCCAGGTTGCCGCGCACCTCGTTGCCCTGCGGAATGCGCGCCAGCACGAAGGGTGCGACCTTGCCGCCGATCAGCAGCAGGCGCTTGTCGCCGTCGACGATCTCGGGCAGGTAGCGCTGCACCATCACGCTGGTGGCGCCGCCCTGGTTGAGCGTCTCGATGATGGAGCCCAGGTTCATGCCGTCGGCGCCGACGCGGAAGATGCCCATGCCGCCCATGCCGTCCAGCGGCTTGAGGATGATGTCGCGGTGCTCGGCGTGGAAGGCGCGGATGTGCTCGGGCGAACGCGTCACCAGCGTGGGCGGTGCGAACTGCGCGAACTCCATCAGCGCGAGCTTTTCGGGATGCTCGCGCAGGGCGGATGGCCGGTTGAACACGCGCGCGCCTTCGCGCTGCGCCTGCTCCAGCAGGTGGGTGCAGTAGAAGAACTCGCTGTCGAAGGGCGGGTCCTTGCGCATGACCACGGCGTCGAAGTCCTTGAGCGCTTCGACCGCCTCGCCGGTGACGCTGAACCAGTCGTGCGCATCGCCGGTCAGGCGGATGCGGCGCACCGTGGCGCTGACCAGACCGCCGCTGCGCCAGGCCATGTGCTGGGGCTCGGTGGCGGCGATGCTGTGGCCGCGCTTCTGCAGCTCGCGCATCATGGCGAAGGTGGTGTCCTTGTAGGTCTTGAAGGACGCCAGGGGATCGGCGACGAAGAGGATGTTCATGGGGCGTTCTTTCGGGACCCGTACTGTTGCACAAACAGCGCAATCGCGCCGGCGACCACACCCCAAAAGGCCGAGCCGATGCCGGCGATCACCACGCCGCTGAGGGTGACGAGGAACGTGATGAGGGCCGCCTCGCGGTGCTGGTCGTCGCGCAGGGCCGTGTGCAGGCCGCCACCGATGGTGCCCAGCAAAGCCAGGCCGGCGATGGCCAGCACCAGTTCCTTGGGGAAGGCCAGCAGCAAGCCGGTGACCGCTGCGCCCACCAGCCCGATGGCGATGTAGATCAGGCCGCAGGCCACGGCCGCGGTGTAGCGCTTGCCCTTGTCGGCATGCGCTTCTTCGCCCATGCAGATGGCGGCGGTGATGGCGCTGAGGTTGAGCGCGTAGCCGCCGAAGGGCGCCAGCACCAGGGTGGCGACACCGGTCATGGTGATGATCTTCGAGATCGGCATGTCGTAGCCCGCTGCGCGGATGGCCGCCACGCCGGGCAGGTTCTGCGAGGCCATGGTGACGACGAACAGCGGCAGCGCCAGGCTGACGAAAGCGCTGAACGTGAACTCGGGCGCGGTGAACACCGGCACCGCCCATTGCAGCACCAGCGCGCCCGCGTTGAACTGGCCCTTGGCCACCACCCAGGCCACGCCCGCCAGCAATGTCAGCGGCACCGCGTAGCGCGGCAGCAGCCGCCGCCCCAGCAAGTAGACCATCAGCATCAGCGCCACCAGCGGCAGCGCGGTCTGCGCGGCGGCAAAGGCCTGCAAGCCGAAGCGCGCCAGCACGCCGGCCAGCAAGGCCGAGGCGATCGCCATCGGGATGCGGTTCATCAGCCGCTCGAACAGGCCGGTCGCGCCGGACAGGACGATCAGCACCGCACAGGCCATGAACGCCCCCACCGCCTGCGCCATGGTGAAACCGCCCGCCAGCCCGGCCGTGGCCAGCACGGCCGCGCCCGGCGTGCTCCACGCCACCATGACGGGCTTCTTGAGGATCAGCGAGGGAATGGCCGAGCACAGCCCCATGCCCAGACCCAGCGCCCACATCCAGGAGGTGATGAGCTCGGGCGTGGCGCCGAAGGCCTGCGCGGCCTGGAACACGATGGCGACCGAGCTGGTGAAACCCACCAGCACCGCCACGAAACCGGCCGTGGCGGCCGAGAGGTTCAGGTCACGAAAAAACGACATCCGGCGATTGTGCCGGGCACTGTGCTGACGCGCAGGCGCCAGCACGATGGCCCCGCTGGTCACAATTGGACAACAATGTCATCAAATGCTCCGGTCCACGGAGTCCCGACACCGCATTCATGAACGGCACCCCAAGACCCCTCCGCCGGCTCGGCCAGCCTCTGGTCCTTGCCACCCTGCTTCTGCTGGCAGACCCCCGATCCGTGGATGCGCAAACCGCACCCGACCCACAAGGGCTGGGTTTCGAGGCCGCCCGGCAGCAGCTGATACAGCGCTCGGACCGGCTGGCCGCGGCCCAGGCCGCGACCCGCAGCGCGGCGCTGCGGGCCGACGGCGTGGCCGGCCTGGGCGGGCCGGTGGTGAGCCTCTCCGGCACGGCTTATGCCTACAACGCCAACCTGCGACTGGACACCCAGACGGTGAACCAGCGCATCGGCCAGATCGAGGAACTGCTGCCGATCCCGCTGCCGCTGCCCACCTTGCCCTCGCCCTACACCGTCAACCGGCAGGACTCTGGCAGCAGCGCTTCGGTGTCGCTGGTATGGCCGCTGTACACCGGTGGACTGAACGAGGCAGCGCACGGGCTGGCCACGGCCCGGGCCGATGAAGCGCGCGCGGACGCCGGTCGCACCAGCGCCGAACTGTCCACCCTGCTGGTGCAACGCTATTTCGGCGCCCAACTGGCCGCCCGCGCGGCCATTCTGCGCGAATCGGCGCTGGACACCATCTCCCGGCACGACCGGTCTGCCCAGCGCATGCTGGAGGCCGGCGTGATCTCGCGTGTTGAGCGGCTGCAGGCCCTCAGCGCGCTGGAAGACGCCCGGCGCAACGCCCAGAAGGCGCGCGACGACGCCGATCTGGCGGCCACCGCGCTGGCGCGCCTGATCCACCACGACGGGCCGGTCCGCCCCAGCAGCCCGCTGTTCGTGAACAGCCAGCCGCTGGAGCCGCTGGCCCGTTTCGTCGACGCGGCGCTGCAGCGCCATCCGGGGCTCGCCCTGGTCACCGCCAAGAGGCAGGAGGCTCTCCAGCTGCACGCCGCCGGTGAAGCCGGGCGGCGCCCGCAGGTGTTTGCCTTTGGCCAGCGGGAATTGCGCACCGGCCAGGCCAACTGGGTGGCCGGCATCGGGGTACGCTACACCTTGTGGGACGGGCTGGACCGGCGCGCGCTGTCGGACGCCTCGCTGCAGCAGGTCGAGCAGGCCGAACGCAGCGACGCCCAGGCGCGCAACGACATCGCCCTGCTGGTGGAGAAGAACTGGCTGGCGGTGGAACAGGCCCGCCGGCAGTTCCTGGCGATGGCCGCAGGCATCGAACTGGCGCAGGAGGTGCTGCGACTTCGGCAGGCGGGCCTGCGGGAGGGCACCAGCACCCCGCTGGACCTGATCGACGCCCAGGTCAACCTGGCCAAGGTGCAGACCGAGCAGGCCCAGGCCGCCAACGACTATGTCACGGCCCTGGCCCAGTTGCTCGAATCGAGCGGGCAGTCCGATGAATTTCCGGCCTACATGGCCCGCGCCGACGTGAAAGTGCAATGACATGAAACAGCAGACCTGGCGTTCCCTCGGACTGGCGCTGATGGCAGGCGCCGCGCTGGCGGCGCTCGGCTACGGCTTCTGGCGCGCCGCCCAACCGGCGCCGGTCTCTTTCCAGGGCCAGATGGAAGCGCGCGAAACCGACGTTGCACCCAAGATCACGGCGCGCATTGCCGAGGTGCTGGTCCGGGAGGGCGACAAGGTGCAGCCGGGGACCCCCCTGCTGCGCCTGGACAGCCCGGAGGTCGCGGCCAAACTCGCCCAGGCGACCGCGGCACAGCAGGCCGCACAGGCCGTGGCCAGCAAGGCCGCACACGGCGCACGGCCCCAGGAAATCGAAATGGCCCGGCTGAACTGGCAGCGTGCCCAGGCGGCGGCCGAGCTGGCCGAAAAGTCGTTCCGCCGCGTCGAGGGTCTGGCCCGCGATGGCCTGGTGGCGGCCCAGAAGCGCGATGAGGCGGAAGCCAACCACAAGGCGGCCCGAGACCAGGCCCTGGCGGCACGCGCCCAGTACGACCTGGCGCGCGCCGGGGCGCGCGAAGAAGACAAGACCGCCGCCGCGGCGCAGGCGCGCCAGGTGGCGGGCGTGGTGGCCGAGGTGCAGGCGGCACAGGCCGAAACCAGCCTGCCCAGCCCGGTCGCCGGCGAAGTGGCCAAGGTGCTGGCCCGGCCGGGCGAACTCTCGCCGCAGGGCGTGGCCGTGGTCACGGTGGTCGACCTGCAGGACCAGTGGGTTGTGCTCAATCTGCGCGAGGACCAGCTGGCCCGGTTTGCCATCGGCAGCGAATTCGAGGCCACCCTGCCCGCGCTGGCAGGGCGGACGGTGCGCTTCAAGGTCTACATGAGCAGCGTGCTGCCCGATTTCGCCACCTGGCGGGCCACCCGCGCCGGTCAGGGCTTTGACGTGCGCACCTTCGAAGTCCGCGCCCGGCCGCTGGCCCCGGTCGACGGCGCCCGCCCCGGCATGAGCGTGCTGGTGAACTGAACCGGCAGCACCGCATGGGCCTGGCCAGCCAGTTCTGCCGCGCCGCGCACCGCGAAGGCCGGCGCCTGCGTGCCAGCCCCTGGGATCTGGCCATGATCAGCTGGGTCCCGCTGGCCGGCGTGCTGCTGCTGTGGTGGATTTTTTCGGCCGGCCTGCCGACGCGGCTGCCCATCGGCGTGCTCGACCAGGACCACTCCTCGCTCTCGCGCCAGCTGGTGCGCATGCTGGAGGCCGCGCCCGGCCTTCAGGTGACGCAAGCCCTGACCGACCGGGCAGAGGTCGGTGCGGCGCTGCGCGCCGGGCATGTCCACGCGGTGGTCGTCATTCCCGAGGGCCTGTTCCGGCAGATCAGGCTGGGGCGCGCGGCCCAGGTTGAACTGCTGCACAACGCCCAGCTGGGCACGCATTCCAGCCTGATCCAGCGCGACGTGCGCAGCGTGGTCGGCACGCTGTCGGCCGGGGTGGAGATGGCCACCCGCAACCGGCGTGGAGAAGCATCGAACACGGTGCGGGTGGCGGTCGAACCGGTCCGGGCCGACCTGGTCACCCTGTTCAACCCCTCGCTCAACTACGAGCAGTTCCTCGCTGCGGCCCTGATCCCGGCGCTGCTGCACATCCTGGCGATGACCGCGGGGGCCTGGACCGTGGGCCGCGAGCTGCGCGACGGCACCTTGGCCGAATGGATCGACCCCGCGGGCGGCCCGCGCGTCGCGCTGGGGGCCCTGCTGGGCAAGCTGGCCTGGCCGATGTTCTCGCTGGGCTGCGTAGCGTCCCTGGCCCTGTTGTGGCTGACGCTGGGCCGAGGCTGGCACCCGCCGGGCTCACTGGTCTGGGTCTGGCTGGGCCTTCTGGCCCTGCTGGCCCTGTCCCTCGCGCTGGGCGCCCTGGCGGCGGCAGCCACGCGGTCCCTGCGCACGGCGCTGTCCGCCACCGGCTTCATCACGGCGCCGGCGTTCGCGTTCAGCGGCGTGGGCTTTCCTCTGCTGGCCATGCCGGTGACGGCGCGCATGTGGGCCCAGGCGCTGCCCTACACCCACTACATCCGCCTGCAGACGGAACAGTTGCAGATGGCGGCACCGCTGCGCGCAAGCGCCCCCACGCTGGGCGCGCTGCTGCTGGCAGCGGCCATCTTGCTCGGCCTGAGTGCGCCGCTGCTGGACCGGCTCAGCCGCCAGCCGGCCCAATGGGGGAAGCGCTGATGGCCGCAGACGCCCCGAAGCTGCGACAGCTCGCCGCGGGCTTCGTGGCCACCTGGCGCCAGCTGCTGGGCGACAGCGGCGTGCTGCTGCTGCTGGTAGCCGCGCCGGTGCTGTACGCCTTCTTCTATCCCTGGCCCTACGCAGACCAGGCCGTGACGCGGGTCCCGGTGGCGCTCGTGGACCTGGACGGCAGCAGCCTGTCGCGCCAGATCGCCCGCTACGCCGCGGCCAGTCCGCGCATCGAGCTGCGCCGCGTCACCGCCGACGAACAGAGCGCACGACGAGCCTTGCTGGACGGCGAAATCGAAGGCTACGCGGTGTTGCCCCGCGACCTCAAGCGCCACGTCGTGCGGGGAGAGAAGGCCGTGGTCAGCATCGAAGCCAACGGGGCCTACGCGCTGCTCAACAAGGCGGTCCTTTACGGTTTTGCCGAGTCGGTGGGCACCGTGTCCGCGGGCGTGGAGATCCGCCGCCTGCAGGCACGGGGTCAGCCCCTGGCTCAGGCCAAGGCCAGCCGAAGCCCGGTCAATCTGCAGACGGTCCCGCTGTTCAACCCGACGGAGGGCTACGGCAGTTACGTGGTGCCTGCGGTCGCCTTGCTGATCCTGCAGCAGACCTTGCTGATGGGCGTGGCCATGCTGACGGGCACCTGGGTGGAGCAGGGGCGGCTGCGCGCCACCGCCGCCGACTGGGCGGGCCGCTTGCTGGCGCTGTGCAGCCTCGGCTGGGCCAACGGGCTGTTCTATTTTGGCTGGGTGTTCCTGTGGCAGGACTTCCCGCGCGGGGGCCATCCGGCCGGTGCGCTGTTGCTGCTGCTGTGCTACGTGCCAGCGGTCTGTGCCCTGGGCGCGGCCTTGGGCAGCTGGTTCGGCAACCGGGAACGGGCGCTGCAGGTGCTGTTGTTCACCGCGTTGCCGCTGGCCTTCCTGGCCGGGTTTTCCTGGCCGGCCGAGGCCCTGCCCGGGCCGCTGCAATGGCTTCGCTGGCTGGCGCCCAGCACGGCCGGCATCCAGGCCTCGCTGCGGCTGAACCAGATGGGCGCCCCCCTGCAGGCCGTCGTTCCTCTGCTGGGCGTGCTGGTGCTGATCATGCTGGCGGCGCTGGCGGCACTGGGGTTTCGCCTGCGCGCCACCCCGTCGCCCGCGACCGCCGGCCAGGGCTAGATTTCCAGCTTCGATCCCAGTTCAATCACCGCGTTGTTCGGCAGGTTCAGGAACTCGGCCGCAGCGCCGGCGTTGTGGTGCATCTGGGCAAAGATCTTTTCGCGCCAGAACGCCATGCCGCTGCCCAGGGTGGGCACCACCAGGTCGCGCGAGAGGAAGTAGCTGGTCAGCATCGGATCCAGCTCGCAGCCACGCCCGCGCATCAGCGCCAGTGCCTTGGGCACATCGGGGTCGTTCTTGAAGCCGTAGTGGATCACCACCTCCCAGCAGTCGTGCCCCAGCGCTTTGACCTCCAGCCGCTTGTCCAGCCCGATCCACGGCACCTCGTGGCTGCGCACGGTGACGAACAGGTTCTGCGCGTGCAGCACCTTGTTGTGCTTGAGGTTGTGCAGCAGGGCGTTGGGCACGGTGCCGGTCTCGGCGGTGAGGAACACGGCCGTGCCCTCGACACGGGCCGGCGGCGCCATGAACACGGCCTCCAGGAAGCTGTCGAGCTCGATCGCCTCGGCGTGCTGCGCCTTGGCCATCAGCGAGCGGCCCTGCTTCCAGGTCATCATCAGCGTGAACACCACGCCGCCGATGGCCAGCGGGAACCAGCCGCCGGCAAACAGCTTGAGCAGGTTCGAGGCAAAGAAGGCCAGGTCGACCACGAAGAACCAGCTGGTCGCGGCCAGGCACAGCAGCAGCGGGTACTTCCAGCCGTAGCGGATCACGTAGAAGGTCAGCACGGTGGTGATCAGCATGTCCAGCGTCACGGCGATGCCGTAGGCGGCCGCCAGATTGGACGACGACTTGAACATCACCACCGCCAGCACGATGGCGGTGAACAGGCCCCAGTTGACGAACGGGATGTAGATCTGTCCGGTGTCGTGCACGCTGGTGTGGCGGATGTTCAGGCGCGGCAGGTAGCCCAGCTGGATCGCCTGCTTGGTCACGCTGAACGCACCGGAGATCAGGGCCTGCGAGGCGATGACCGTGGCCATGGTCGCCAGCCCCACCAGCGGCAGCAGGGCCCAGTCGGGCGCCATGTTGAAGAACGGGTTCTTGACCGCCTCGGGGTCGGCCAGCAGCAGCGCGCCCTGGCCGAAGTAGTTGAGCGTCAGGCAGGGCATGACGATGGAGAACCAGGCCACGCGGATCGGCTTCTTGCCGAAGTGACCCATGTCCGCGTACAGCGCCTCGCCGCCGGTCACGCACAGCACGACCGCACCCAGGATGATGAAGGTGATGCCCGGGTTGTTCCAGGCGAACAGCACGGCGTGGTGCGGACTGAGGGCGCCCAGGATTTCCGGGTGTCCGAGGATGTGATAGATGCCCAGCGCCGCGATCGAGAAGAACCAGACCAGGGTGATGGGACCGAAGAACTTGCCGATGCCGCCGGTACCGCGCTTCTGCACGAAGAACAGCGCGAACAGCACCACCAGGGTGATCGGCACCACGTACTGCTTGAAGTGGGGCGACACCACCTCCAGACCTTCGACCGCCGACAGCACCGAGATCGCCGGTGTGATGACGCCGTCGCCATAGAACAGCGAGGTGCCGAAGATGCCGATCGCCAGCAGCCAGCGGCGCAGTTCGGGGCGGTCCTTGACCGCCTGCGAAGCCAGCGCCAGCATGGCGATCAGGCCACCTTCACCGTGGTTGTCGGCGCGCAGCACCAGGGTGACGTACTTGAGCGAGACGATGACCGTCAGCGTCCAGAAAACAATGGACAGGACACCGTAGATGTTGGCGTGGGTGAAGGGAACATGGCCGGATCCGAAGATTTCCTTGATGGCATACAGCACGCTGGTGCCGATATCGCCATAAACCACCCCGATGGCGCCCAGAGTGAGCGCAGCAAGCGACGACTTGTTCGATGACACAAAACCGTCCGACCCGCCTGGACCGGACCCGTTGTCTGGAAGGTGCCGATTCTGCGCTTGAGCCCCCTATGGCGCCAGTAGGGATTTGGCTCGAATCGAGAAGTCCGCCGCGCCATGTTGCGGCGCAACAACTTCCATCAGTCGTACTGTTCGGCGTCCGGATCGGTGGCTTCGAGTTCGTAGGCGGCCGACAGCATGGCCAGCCGGCCGATCACGCCATACATGTAGAACCGGTTGGGCACGCTGGCACCCGGCTTGGCGCCGGGCTGCGGCAACTGGGCGCTCTGCTCGAACGCCAGCGGCACGAAGCTCGATCCCGGCACGCTCAGGCTCTCGTCGGTGCCGCGGCTGGCATGCACCCGGTAGAAGCCGCCCACCACGTAGCGGTCCATCATGTAGACCACCGGCTCGGCCACGGCCGCGTTGATGCGCTCGTTGGTGAGCACACCTTCCTGGATGATCACCTCGCCGATCGCCTGCCCCGCGACCGCCTTGGCGCGCGCCTGGAACCAGGCCGCGTCCAGCTCCTTGGCGTCGCGCACGGTCAGCTGCCCCAGCGCCGGATGGCTGTTGTCGGCCTTGATGACGACGAACGGCTTTTCGTTGATGCCGTATTCCTTGTACTTGCGGCGGATGCGCGCCAGCAGCGCGTCGGTGTTGCTGGCCAGGCATTCCAGCCCGCTCTTCGCGCCGAAGTCCACTTCGCCGCACTGATTGAACATCGGCGTGATCAGCCACGGGTCCATGCCCAGCAGCTTGCCGAAGCGTTTGGCGACCTCTTCGTAGGCCTTGAAGTGGTTGCTCTTGCGGCGCACGCCCCAGCCGGCGTGCAGCGGCGGCAGCAGGTACTGCTCGTGCAGGTCTTCGAGGATGCCCGGTGCGCCCGCGCTCAGGTCGTTGTTGAGCAGGATGGTGCAGGGGTCGAAATGCTTGAGCCCCAGGCGCCGCTTGCTGCGGATCAGCGGTTCGAGCGTGACCGTGTTGCCGTCGGGCAGGTCGAAGGTCGTGGGCGCCTTGATGTCGTTGGACAGCGAGCCCAGGCGCACATTCAGGCCGGCCTGGTAGAAGACGCGCTGCAGCTGCGCCAGGTTGGCCAGGTAGAAGGAGTCGGTGCGGTTCTCGGGCACCAGCAGCAGGTTCTTGGCCTCGGGGCAGATCTTCTCGATCGCCGCCATCGCCGCCTGCACCGCCAGCGGCATCATCTCCGGCGTCAGGTGGTTCCAGCCGCCCGGGAACAGGTTGGTGTCGACCGGCGCGAGCTTGAAGCCGGCGTTGCGCACGTCCACCGAGCTGTAGAACGGCGGCGTGTGCTCCATCCACTCCAGCCGGAACCAGCGCTCGATCACTGGCGTGGACTCGAGAATCCGCTGTTCCAGCTCGTTGATCGGACCGGTCAATGCCGTGACGAGGTGCGGAACCATGGGGGAAACCTTTGCGCAAAGAAGAGAACGACCGGCCCATTGTAGGGACCGGCCGGGGCGACCAAAGGTGGGAGATGGGGCCTGCGGCCCGGCTTGCAAGCCCGCTCAGGTGCGGATTTCGCCCTCGCCCAGCACCACGTACTTGAGCGAGGTCAGGCCTTCCACGCCCACCGGACCGCGGGCGTGGAACTTGTCGGTGCTGATGCCGATTTCCGCCCCCAGCCCGTACTCGAAGCCGTCCGCGAAGCGGGTGCTCGCATTCACCATGACGCTGGCCGAATCGACCTCGCGCAGGAAGCGCTGGGCGTGCATGTGGTCGGTGGTGAGGATGGCGTCGGTGTGGTGGCTGCTGTAGCGGTTGATGTGGGTGATCGCCTCGTCGACGCCGTCGACCAGCCTGACACTGACGATGGGCGCCAGGTATTCCTCGCTCCAGTCCTGCTCGCTGGCCGCCTTGACCTGGGCACCCGGCACGGCGGCCAGGATCGCCATCGCCTCGGGGCAACCGCGCATTTCGACGCCCTTGGCGGCGTAGACCGCGCCGATCTTCGGCAGGAAATCTTTCGCCACGCCACGCGCCACCAGCAGGCTCTCGGTGGCGTTGCAGGGGCTGTACTTCTGGGTCTTGGCGTTGTCGGCCACCTTGACCGCCATGGCGATGTCGCAGGGGTCGTCCACGTAGGTGTGGCAGTTGCCGTCCAGGTGCTTGATGACCGGCACCTTGGCCTCGGCGCTGATGCGCTCGATCAGGCCCTTGCCGCCGCGCGGGATGATCACGTCCACATACTGCGGCATGGTGATGAGCTGGCCCACCGCAGCACGGTCGGTGGTGGGCACCAGCTGCACCGCGTCGGCCGGCAGACCGGCGGCCACCAGGGCCTGCTGCACCAGCGCGGCCAGCGCGCGGTTGGAGTCGATGGCCTCGGAGCCGCCGCGCAGGATGCAGGCGTTGCCGCTCTTGATGCTCAGGCTGGCGGCCTCGATGGTCACGTTCGGGCGGCTCTCGTAGATCATGCCGAACACGCCGATCGGCACCCGCATCTGGCCCACCCGGATGCCGCTGGGCATCTGTTTCATGCCCGAGATCTCGCCGATGATGTCCGCCATCGCCGCCAGCTGTTCGCAGCCCTCGGCGCAGGTTTCCAGCACCTTGGGCGTCAGCTTGAGCCGGTCGACCATCGGTTCGGCCAGGCCCGCGGCACGGGCGCGCTCCAGGTCCTTGGCGTTCTCCACCTGCAGCGGCGCCACGTTCTCGCGCAGCAGACGCGCCAGCTCGCGCAAGGCCTTGAGCTTGGTCGCCGCACCGGCCCTGGCCATCAGCGCCGAGGCGGCCTTGGCCTGGCTGCCCAGGGTATTCATCAGTTCGGAGGTGGAGGTCGCGTTCATGGCAGCGATTTTCGCACCATGCCCAAAACCGCGTCAGCCGCGCAGGGGGGTGAGTTCTCTGGCGACCCGCAACGCCATGCGGTGCAGCGCGTCCCACGGATCGGCCGGCCAGTCGGGCTGCTTGAGCCCCTTGACGATGCCGTCCACCGTGTGCGCGTCCTGCAGCCACTGCGCCAGCAGGCCCGGCCGGATCAGCGGCAACGCCCGTTCCATCAGCTTTTCCTTCAGGCCCCAGACGCGGTTCTCGCGCAGCGCCATCGGCAACGGCCGGCCGGCGTCCATCGCTCCGCGCACCCGGTGCAGGGTGCGGATGTCTTCGGCCAGCGCGAAGTGCACCAGCACCGCCGCTTCGCCTTCGGCCTGCAGGCCGTCGAGCATGCGCTGCACCCGCAGCACCTGCCCGCCCAGCACCGCCTCGGCCAGCTTGAAGGGCGTGTAGCGCGCGACATTGAGCACGGCGTTCTCGACCTGCTCGAAGCCCAGCTCGCCGGCCGGGTACAACAACCCGAGCTTCTGGATTTCCTGGTGTGCCGCCAGCAGGTTGCCCTCGACACGGTCGGCGAAGAACTGCAGCGTGCGCTGGCCCTCCTCGCCCGCGGCCACGCGCTGGCCCTGGGCCTGCAAGCGCTGGGCGATCCAGGCCGGCAGCGCCTGACGCTCGACCGGATCGACGCGCAGGGTCACGCCGAAACTGTCGAGTGCGCCGAACCAGGCGCCCTTCTGGGTCGCCATGTCCAGCCGCGGCAGCAACACCAGCGTGAGCGTCGTGTCGTTGTCCTGCGCCGCTTCGGCGATCTGTTGCAGCACCTGCGAGCCGTCCTTGCCCGGCTTGCCCGACGGAATCTGGACCTCGATCAGCTGTTTGTCGGCGAACAGGCTCATCGAGCCGCCGCTGGCCAGCACCGCGCTCCAGTCGTAATGTGCGCCGGCCACGGTGTGCACCGTGCGCTCGGTGTACCCCTGCGCGCGCGCAGTGGCACGGATCGCGTCGGCCGCCTCCTGGATCAGCAGCGGTTCGTCGCCGTGCAGGGTGTAGAGGGAACGCAGCCCTTTTTGCAGATGCCCGGCCAGTTGCGGGGCGGCGAGCTGCATGGACTCAGAGCGACTTGACGGCGGCCAGGCGGCGCACCACCTGCTGCACGATGTCGCCATCCATGTCGCGGAACATCATGGTTTCTTCGGCGGCCTTGGCCAGCGCGGCTGTTTCGCTGAAGCTGATGTCGCGCTCCAGCAGCAGTTCCGTTTCTTCCAGCAGGTACTTGCCGGCCGGCGTGGCCAGGCGGAAACGGAAGCGCGCCTTGAGCGTGAGCTCGCGCACCTCGCCCGACTCGTTCTGTCCGGACACCACCCGCTCGTGCTGATCGGTGATCACGTGCAGCACCACCTGCGGTGCGACCGGCGCGCCGGTCTGGGCCGCCGTCTGTGCGACGGAAGAGCTGTTCACCACCCGGATGCCGGAGGCCAGCATGGCCTGCTGCAATGCGCGCGACATCGAGGTGTTTTCCAGCCCGGTCACCTGCACCGACTCGAACGCAAACTTCGGCGCCTGGCGCAGGGCAAAACCGCAACCGGTCAGGCCCAGGGCCAGACCGGCCATCGCCGCACCGCGCAGAGCGGCCCGACGGGCCGGGGATTTCAGGACAGCAGCAGCCATGGCTTGGGGTCTCGCTCAGTTGGAAGGGGACATGCGACGGGAATCGAAGTTTTATACCACCACGTTCACCAGGCGACCCGGCACCACCACCACCTTCTTGGGGGCGGCGCCATTGGCAGCCTTCTGGAACGCTTCGCTGGCCAGGGCCGCGGCCTCGATGGCGGCCTTGTCGGCGCCGGCCGGCACGGTCACGCTGCCGCGCAGCTTGCCGTTGACCTGCAGCACCAGCTCGATCTCGTCGCGCTGCAGCGCGGCCTCGTCGGCTTTGGGCCAGGGCGCGTCCAGCAGGTCGCCCGCGGTGGCGGCGTAGCCGAGTTCGGTCCACAGGCTGTGGGCAATGTGCGGACAGGCCGGGTACAGCGCGCGCAGCAGGATGCCGAAGCCCTCCGCCAGCGCGGCGTTGTCGCCCTCGCTGCCGTCGCCCTTGAAGTCGTCCAGCGCGTTGAGCATCTTCATCGCGCCCGAGACCACGGTGTTGTATTGCATGCGCTGGTAGTCGTAGTCCACCTGCTTGAGCACGGTGTGCATCTCCAGCCGCAGCGCCTTGGCCGCCTTGGACAGGCTCTGGCCCGACACGCCGGCCGCCAGCGCGCCCAGCCCACCGACCGCGCTGAGCTTGTGGCCGAAGCCCCAGACGCGGCGCAGAAAGCGGTAGCTGCCTTCCACGGCCGCGTCGTTCCACTCCAGCGTGGCTTCGGGCGGCGCGGTGAACATGGTGTACAGGCGCGCGGTGTCGGCGCCGTACTTCTCGATCAGGTCCTGCGGGTCGACGCCGTTGTTCTTGGACTTGGACATGGTGCCCACGCCCTCGTAGTCGATCGCCGTGCCCGCCGGCAGATCACCGACCGCCTTGATCAGCTTCGCACCGACGACCTTGCCACCCTCGTCCAGCACATGCTCCACATCCTGCGGCCAGAAATACTCCTTGCCACCCTTGTCGGTGCGGCGCGAGTAGATGTGGTTGAGCACCATGCCTTGCGTCAGCAGCTTGGTGAAGGGCTCGTCGACCTTGACCAGGCCCAGGTCGCGCATGACCTTGGTCCAGAAGCGCGCGTACAGCAGGTGCAGGATGGCGTGTTCGATGCCGCCGATGTACTGGTCCATGCCGCTGCCGCCGGTGGCGGCATTCTGGTCTCTCATCCAGTAGTCGGTACCGCCCGCGACCATCTGCTCGCTGTTCTTCGGGTCGCAGTAGCGCATGAAGTACCAGGACGAGTCCACGAAGGTGTCCATGGTGTCGGTCTCGCGCCGCGCGGGCTTGCCGCAGCAGGGGCAGTCGACCTTGAGGAAGGCCTCGCACTTGTTCAGCGGGTTGCCGCTGCCGTCCGGCACCAGGTCCTCGGGCAGGCGCACCGGCAGGTCCTTCTCGGGCACCGGCACCGGGCCGCAGGCCTCGCAGTGGATGATGGGGATGGGCGTGCCCCAGTAGCGCTGGCGGCTGATGCCCCAGTCGCGCAGGCGGAAGGTGGTCTTCTTCTCGCCCAGGCCTTTTTCAGCCAGCAGCTCGGCCACCTTGTTCACCGCCGCCTTCTGGTTCAGACCGTCCAGCACACCCGAGTTCACGCAGACGCACTTGAGCTTGTCGCCGTACCACTCGGCCCAGGCGTCGGTCGAGAAGGTCTCGCCGTCGACCGCCACCACCTGCTGGATCTTCAGCTGGTACTTCAGCGCGAACGCGAAGTCGCGCTCGTCGTGCGCCGGCACGCCCATCACGGCGCCGTCGCCGTAGCTCATCAGCACGTAGTTGCCGACCCAGACCTCGACCTGCGCGCCGGTCAGCGGATGGGTGACGAACAGGCCGGTGGCCATGCCCTTCTTTTCCTGCGTGGCCAGTTCGGCTTCGGTGGTGCCACCGGTCTTGCACTCTTCGATGAAGGCGGCCAGCGCGGGATTGCTCAACGCGGCGTGGTGGGCCAGCGGATGCTCGGCGGCCACCGCACAGAAGGTCACGCCCATGATGGTGTCGGCGCGCGTGGTGAACACGTACATCTTGCCGTCACCGATCAGCGAACCGTCGGCCGCCTGGATGTCGTGCGTGAAGGCGAAGCGCACGCCCTCGCTCTTGCCGATCCAGTTTTCCTGCATCAGGCGGACCTTGTCGGGCCAGCCGTTGAGCGTGGCCTTGTCATTGCCCAGCTGCACGTGCGTGAGCAGCTCGTCCGCGTACGACGTGATGTTCAGGTAGTAGCCCGGGATCTCGCGCTTCTCGACCAGCGCGCCGGTGCGCCAGCCGCGGCCGTCGATCACCTGCTCGTTGGCCAGCACGGTCTGGTCCACCGGGTCCCAGTTGACGATCTGGGTCTTGCGGTAGGCAATGCCCTTGTCCAGCATCTTCAGGAACAGCCACTGGTTCCACTTGTAGTACTCGGGCGAGCAGGTGGCGACTTCGCGCGACCAGTCGATGGCCAGCCCCATCGCCTGCATCTGCTTCTTCATGTAGGCGATGTTTTCGTAGGTCCACTTCGCCGGCGGCACGCCGTTCTTGAGCGCCGCGTTCTCGGCCGGCAGGCCGAAGGCGTCCCAGCCCATGGGCATCAGCACGTTGTGACCGTTCATGCGCAGGTAGCGCGTGAGCATGTCGTTGATCGTGTAGTTGCGCACGTGGCCCATGTGCAGCTTGCCGCTGGGGTACGGCAGCATGGAGCAGGCGTAGAACTTCTTCTTGCTCTGGTCTTCGGTGACGCGGTAGGCGTCGGTGGCGGTCCAGTGGGCGTGCGCGGCGCGCTCGACGTCCTGGTGGGCGTATTTGTCTTGCATGGAACTGGGGGCCGGGGACACCGGCAGATTGGGGGCAGGCAGCGTGCTGCGTCGCCCCCGATTTTAGGGCTTGCGCCCGGTGGATCAGCGACTGGACGCAGGTGCGTTGGACGCGCCGGTCGCGGGGTCTGCCACGAAGCCGATGCGCGAGAGCCCGACCGCCTGTGCCTGGCCGATCAGCTGCAGCATGCGCCCATAGGGCACGGCCGTGTCGGCGCGCAGCTGCAGTTCGGTTTCCGGGTCGCGGCGCGCGGTCTGCTCCAGCCGCTGCTTGAGCGTGGCGGCATCGATCGGCTGCTCGTCCCAGAACACCTGCCCCTGGGCATCGACACTGATCGAGACGAAGGCGGCCGGTTCCTCGGCCTTGGTGACCTGTTCTTCCGCCTTGGGCAGCTCCAGCTCCAGGCGGCTGGACATCAGCGGCGCGGTGATGATGAAGATCACCAGCAGCACCAGCATCACGTCGACCAGCGGCGTGACGTTGATGTCGCTCATCGGTTCGTGGCGGGCCGGTTTCTCCAGCCGGCCGAAACTCATTTCGCGCCCCCGGCGTGCAGCAGCAGCTCGCGCAGGTCGCGCGCAAAGCCCTCCAGATCGGCCTCGATGCGGGCGATCTGGCGGCCCAGCACGTTGTAGGCCAGCACGGCCGGAATCGCCACGGCCAGGCCAGCCGCGGTCATCACCAGTGCCTCGCCCACCGGCCCGGACACCTGCTCGATGCGGAACTTGCCGTCGACACCGATTTCCGTCAGCGCATGGTAGATGCCCCAGACCGTCCCCAGCAGGCCCACGAAGGGCGCCGTCGAGCCGACCGTGGCCAGCAGCACCTGGCCGTATTGCAGGCGGTGCAGCACCGCGTGCAGGGCGTCGCGCAACACACGGGTGAGCTGCTGCGAACGGTCACCGGCGGCGGCCAGGGTCTGCGGCGATGCCTGCTCGATGGTGCGCGCGGCGTCCAGCAGCGGCAGCACCAGGCCACGGGCATCAAAGGTCTTGAGGCGCTGCTGTGCCTCGTCGAGGTTGCCGGCCTGCCAGAAGGCCGCGGTCGAGGTGTGCACATCGGCCACGGCCCGGCGCAGCAGCCAGCCCTTCCACAGAATCACGACCCAGCTGGCCACGGACATCGCCAGCAGCAGCACCGCCACGCTGCGGCTGATTGCATCGCCCTGCCAGATGGTTTGCCAGACGCCACCCATGTGTTGAATCCCCCTGATGAACCGATGGCCGCTCAGCGCAGGCCGAGCACGTCGAACATGTCGTACAGGCCACTGGACTTGCCGGCCAGGAACCGCACCGCACGCAGGCTGCCCTGCGCGTACGTGGCGCGGCTGCTGGACTTGTGTGTGATCTCGATGCGCTCGCCGGTGCCGGCGAACAGCACGGTGTGGTCGCCCACGATGTCGCCACCACGCACGGTCGCGAAACCGATGCTCGACGGATCGCGTTCGCCGGTCACGCCCTCGCGGGCATAGACCGCGCAGTCCTTGAGGTCGCGGCCCAGCGCCGTGGCCACCACCTCGCCCATCTTGAGCGCCGTGCCACTGGGCGCGTCGACCTTGTGGCGGTGGTGGGCCTCGATGATTTCGATGTCGTAGCCGGTGGACAGCGCCCTGGCCGCCATCTCCAGCAGCTTGAGCGTGACGTTGACGCCCACGCTCATGTTGGGCGCCATCATGATGGCGATCGACTTCGACGCTTCGGCGATTTCGGCCTTCTGGGCCTCGCTGAAACCGGTGGTGCCGATGACCAGATTGACCCGGCCGGCCACGCAGGCCCGCAGGTGCTCCATCGTGCCTTCGGGGCGCGTGAAGTCGATCAGCACCTGGCTGCCGGAGAGGCCTGTGGCCAGATCGGCAGTGATTGTCGCGCCGGTGTTGCGACCGGCAAAGGCGCCGGCGTCGAGCCCGATGGCGGGGCTGGCAGCGATGTCCAGTGCACCCGAGAGCACGCAGTCCCCGCTGCCCTGCACGGCCTCGACCAGCATCTGGCCCATGCGGCCGCTGGCACCGGCGACACACACCCGGTGCGGGTTCGTGACCGCGGCGCTCATCGGCTGGCCCCCGGGGTTTCCAGTGGTGGATAACTCGTGGCCGGTGCGGCGGGCGCGGTGACAGGCGAGGACGGCGCCGCGGTGGCATTGCGGCTCTGGAAATTCTTCAGTTGCTCTTCGGTGGCTTCGAGCGGCGGCGCCTTGTCCAGCTTGCGGCGCGAGTCCAGCGACGACACGAAGTCCGATTCGCTGGGCAGCTCGTCGGACTCGACGCGGTCGAGCACATCGCCCTTGAAGAACACGGTCAGGCGGCGCTGCTGGGGCGGCTGCCCCTGGCGCTGGAGGGTGAAGACATAGTCCCAGCGATCACCGTGGAACACGCTGGTCAGCAGCGGCGATCCGAGCACCGCCTTGACCTGGTCGCGCGCCTGTCCCGGCTGCAGGGCCTGGGCCTGCTCGCGCGTGACCACGTTGCCCTGGAGAATGTCGATCTTGTAGGGCGTGACCACGCTGCCAACGCCGGAACACGCCACCACCGCCACACACGCGGCCACCACCAGGGGAGTACGCAGCCGGTCACGGAACCGACGCGCCATCAGCGGCCAGGTCGCGGAAGAAAAGAGAAATGGGCGCATGTCAGCCAATGTGAAAAGGCGCGTCCGACCGCAGGACCCGACGGGGTTTGTCTGCCGCCGAAGCGCGCTGACGATATGATCCGGCCATTGTAGCCCCGGGGGGTGGTTCGACGCCTTCCGCAAACCCGTCGCCAGCCGCCGCCATCCGCCATGTCCAACATCGATGAAATCAAGAGCACCGGGCTCAAGGCCACGCTGCCGCGGCTGAAGATTCTCGAAGTCTTCCAGAACGCGAAGCGGCGCCACATGACGGCCGAGGACGTCTACCGCGTGCTGCTGGAGGACCACTCCGACATTGGCCTGGCCACCGTCTACCGGGTGCTGATGCAGTTCGAGCAGGCCGGCCTGCTCTCGCGCAGCAATTTCGAGTCGGGCAAGGCCGTCTACGAACTCAACGAAGGTCAGCACCACGACCACCTGGTCTGCGTCGACTGCGGGCGGGTCGAGGAATTCTTCGACCCCGAAATCGAAAAGCGGCAGCAACAGATCGCCAAGGCCCGCGGCTTCGTGCTGCAGGAACACGCGCTCTCTCTCTACGCGACCTGCAGCAAGACCGACTGCCCGCACCGCACACACAACAAGGGCTGAAATTCGCCAGGCCAGAACTCCGTGGAACCGGCTTCGCCGGGCCACAGGAGTGGCCCCTTGGGGGTGACGCCGCAGGCGGCGCGGGGATGACCCTGGCTACTCTCCCCGCAGCATCGCGGCGCGGTGGCGGGAGACGAATTCCTGGTAGGTGTCGATGCCCCGCATCTGCAGGATGGTGTTGCGCACCGCCGCCTCGACCAGCACGGCAATGTTGCGCCCGGCCACCACCTGGATCACCGCCTTGCGCACCGGCACGCCCAGCACGTCCTGGTACAGCGGCTCGTGCGGCATGCGGTCGTAGTCGCGCTCCATGGTCTCCTTGCGGACCAGGTGCACGATCAGCTGCAGGCGCATCTTGCGCCGCACCGCCGTCTCGCCAAAGATGGCCTTGATGTCCAGCAGGCCGATGCCACGCACCTCCAGCAGGTTCTGCAGCAGCTCGGGACAGCGCCCTTCGACGCTGGTCTGGTTGATGCGGTAGAGGTCCACCGCATCGTCGGCCACCAGGCCGTGGCCCCGCGAAATCAGCTCCAGCCCCAGCTCGCTCTTGCCCAGTCCAGACTCGCCCGTGATCATCACGCCCATGCCCAGGATGTCCATGAACACCCCGTGCATGGAGGACCGGTCGGCAAAGTGTCGCGAAAGGTAAGCGCGCAGCACATCGATGACGAACGCCGCCGGTTCGGGCGTCGCGAACATCGGGATCTGCGCCCGCTCGGCCATGGCCATCAGCGCATCGGGCACCGCCTGCCCGTCGGCCACGATCAGCACCGGCGGCTCCAGCGTCACGATGCGCGCAATGCGGCGGCGGTTGTCCTCGTCGCTCGGGCTGGTGAGATAGGCCATCTCCCGCTCGCCGAACACCTGCACGCGGTAGGGATGGATGTAGTTGAGGTAACCGACCAGGTCGGCGCCCGAACGGGCCTCACGGATCGCGACCTCGTCAAAGCGCCGCTCCGACGCTCCGAGGCCGGCCACCCATTGCCACTTCAGCGCATCGCGGTGGTCTTCGAAAAGAACGTCTGCACTGACAACAGTTGGTTTCATCGGGCGATGGTGGCGGGGCCAGCCGCCGGACCGCCCCAAGGCAGGCCCAACCCCCTCGGGGGGCAGCGACCCGCGCAGTGGTGGGGCGTGGGGGTCAACAAGTCTTATGCGGCCGCGTGGGCCGACTGCCAGCCGGTGATCAGCGCATGCAGTGCGGCCGCATCGGTGGAGTTCTTCATCTGCTCGCGCAACTGGCTGTCACTCAGCAGCTCGGCGATTTCGGACAGGATTTCCAGGTGTTTCTGCGTCGCCGCCTCGGGCACCAGCAGGAAGATCATCAGCTGCACCGGCTGCTCGTCCGGCGCATCGAAGCCGATCGGGTTGGCCAGCTGGAACACCGCAGCCAGCGGCTGCTTCAGGCCCTTGATGCGGCCATGCGGAATCGCCACGCCATGGCCCAGGCCGGTCGACCCCAGGCGTTCGCGGGCAAACAGGCTGTCGGTGATCAGCGCCCGGTTCAGACCATGCAGGGTCTCGAACAGCAGGCCCGCTTCTTCGAAAGCGCGCTTCTTGCTGGTCGCATCCACGCCAACGAGCACCTGCGTGGCGGGCAAAATCACGGATAGTCGGTTCATTGAAGCCTCTTCGGAGCGCAAATTATGCCGAGTTGCCGGTCCTTGCCTAGACAACAGGCACAAAAAAGCCGCTTGACTTTCCAAGCGGCTTATTGCATCGCAGCAAGCCCGCCGAACCGCCGGCGGGCATCCCAAGGGTTCACATGAGACGTTTGGCCGAATCGTGGTGGTGGTCCTGGGCCTTGTCCTTGTAGCGCAGCACCTGGCGGTCGAGCTTGTCGGCCAGTTCGTCCACGGCGGCATACAGATCGGAATGCGCGCTTTCGGCAAACAGATCCTTGCCCTTGACGTGGATGTTGCATTCGGCCTTCTGCCGCATGTCCTTTTCCTTCAGATTGTCCACTGTCAGCAGCACCTTGATGTCGACCACCTGGTCGAAGTGTCGGGAGATGCGTTCGAGCTTGGAAGTGACGTAGCCGCGCAGGGCGGGCGTGACTTCAAGATGGTGACCGCTGATCGTCAGGTTCATACAAGAGCCTCCTAATGCTCCGGGTTGACACAAGCCGCCGGGGGCAGACCCCCTGCGGCCGAGGGGATGTCTTGAGCCCACTATGCCCACGAATTCGCCGGGGCGCAAGCCTGCACTGCAGCAATGGGCATAAAAGCGAACCTAGGCACTCACACGGGGATGGGCCGTGCAGTCGAACGAACGACCGGGGCAGCGATCTTCAGCCCATCAGACCGCTCAATCCCTGTGCCATGATCGCGGCACGGTGTCCCTCGATACGCTGATCACCCACAACCTCATGAGCCCGGCCCAGGCACCGCCCGACCCGGGTGGCTGTGCACTGGTGCTCATGGGCGGCGGCGCCCGCACCGCCTACCAGGCCGGCGTGCTCAAGGCGCTGGCCATGATGCATCTGCACTGGCGCGCCGAGGGCAAGGTGCCCGGACCGGCCTTCCCGTTCCGCTGGCTGCTGGGCACCTCCGCCGGCGCCCTCAATGCGGCCTTTCTGGCCAGCCACGCCAACCAGGGCCTGATGGCCTTCCACGACCTGACCGCGTTCTGGAGCACGCTGAGTTCCCGCAAGGTCTACCACCTCGAAGCGCCACGCTGGGTGCGCGCCAGCCGCCTGTTCGCCGGTCTCACGCTGGCGCGCCAGGTGCGCCGCCACCGCGCCCTGCTCGACACCCTGCCGCTGGTGGCCACGCTGCACCAGGCGATCGACCTGCGCGCGCTGGAGCGCAACCTGGCCGAGCGCCACATCGAGACGCTGGGTGTGACGGCGTCCAGCTATTCCACCGGCGAACACTGGACCTTCTGCCAGGTCCGGCCGGGCTCGCCGATGACACCCTGGCACCGCCCGGGCCGGCGCGCCGACTTCCAGCCGATCACCATCGAACACCTGATGGCCTCCAGCGCCATTCCCTTCCTGTTCCCGGCCGTGCCGCTCTGGGTCGACGGCCACCGCGAGCATTTCGGCGATGGCTCGATGCGCCAGCTCTCGCCGCTGTCGCCAGCGATCCAGTTCGGCGCCCGGCGCATCCTGACGATTGGCGTCGGCCAGCCGCAGCGTTCGGGCATGGCGGCCCGCATGGCCGAGGAGCCCACCGCCGGCACGATTGCCGGCCACGCCATGGCCAGTGTGTTCCACGACACCCTGATGGCCGACGTCGAGCAGACCCAGCGCGTGAGCCAGACCGTGGCCCAGTTGCCCCCCGAACTGGCCGCCGCGCTGCCCTACCGCCCGGTGCAGGTGCTCGCGCTGCAACCCAGCTTCTCGCTCGACGAACTCACCCGCAAACACATCGCCTGCCTGCCCGCGCCGACCCGCAACACCCTGATCGGCCTGGGCGCGCTGGACACCGGACACGGCGCCGCCGGCAGCGCGGCCTCGCTGGCCAGCTACCTGATGTTCGAACCGCCCTTCGTCAACGCCCTGATGGAGCTGGGCGAGCACGACGCCTGGCGCCGACAGGCCGAACTGAAGGCCTTTTTCACCGCGGACAACACGAAGCCCCGACACGACGCGGTGCCATAATTGGCGCTTCCCGATTTCGAGAGCCTCTCATGGAAAGCACACCTCCCAGTTGTGTGCTTTCAGCCCTCCCCGCGTTCGTCTGATGCCCAGGCGGCCGGCCGGCTGAAAGCGCCGCCCGATCCGCCCGCCGGTGCACCACGGTGCCCGGCCCCGCCAGACCCCGTCCGGGAGCCCCCATGCTCAACGTCTTCACCCTGGCCAACGGCCGCCTGTTCCAGGAAGAAATCGAGTCGCTCGAAGAGCTGACCCGCTTCAAGCCCATCTGGGTCGACCTCGAAAACCCCACGCCGGAAGAGCGGCGCTGGGTCAAGCAGCACTTCGGCCTGTCCATCCCGGAAGACGCGATGGACGAGGACATCGAGGAATCGGCCCGCTTCTTCGAGGAAGACAACGGCGAGCTGCACATCCGTTCCGACTTCCTGATCGACGACGACGAAGACCCGCGCGCGATCCGTGTGGCCTTCATCCTCAACGAGCACAACGCCGAACTCAAGAGCCAGGGCGTGCTGTTCTCGATCCACGACGAGGACGTGCCGGTGTTCCGCCTGCTGCGCATGCGCGCGCGCCGCATGCCCGGCCTGATCGAGAACGCCAAGGACGTGCTGCTGATGCTGTTCGACGCCGACGCCGAATACTGCGCCGACACGCTCGAAGACATCTACGACGACCTCGAACAGGTCAGCCGCCAGGTGCTCGCCGGCGATGTGACCGACAACAAGGCCGGCGAAGTGCTGGCCGCGATCGCGCGCCACGAGGACATGAGCGGCCGCATCCGCCGCAACGTGATGGACACGCGCCGGGCCGTGAGCTTCCTGATGCGCAGCCGCATGCTGAATGCCGAGCAGTTCGAGGACGCGCGACAGATCCTGCGCGACCTCGACTCGCTGGACGGCCACACCGCCTTCCTGTTCGACAAGATCAACTTCTTGATGGACGCCACGGTCGGTTTCATCAACATCAACCAGAACAAGATCATCAAGATCTTCTCGGTGGCCAGCGTCGCGCTGCTGCCACCCACCCTGATCGCCAGCCTCTACGGCATGAACTTCCAGTACATGCCCGAGCTGAGCCAGAAATGGGGCTACCCGTTCGCGCTGGGGCTGATGGTGCTGTCGGCCGTGGTGCCGATGCTGTACTTCAGGAAGCGCGGCTGGTTGAAGTGAGGCCGGCTACAGCCAGCCGTTTTCGATGAACTCCACCACATCGTGGCAGCGCGGCTCCAGCGGATGGGCCAGCGTCGCCTCGACGATGCGCCGGACGCCGTCGGCATAGGGTGAAGCGCCCGTCACCAGGGTCTCCAGCCGCAGGCGGCAATCGCCCTCGCCGATCTCGATGCGGTGAAAGGCGTGGCGGCCCAGGTCTTCAGCGGGAATGCCCAGCGCCAGCGACTGCTGCCCGGGATCGCGGACCGAGACGATGGCCTGCGGCGACAGGCCCAGCGACGCGGCCATGGCGACCGCGGTCCCTGGCACCGAGGTCTTGCCGGCCTGGTGCGATTCGGTCAGGCGGACGGATTCGTGGCGAAACCAGGGCCCGCTGCGGCTGAGCATGGCCATGAACTTGAGCATCAGCAGGTTGGCGTTGGCGCACACCACCACCGGCACGCCCTGGGCCAGACGGGCCACGTCCGTCCCGGTGGACAGTTCGACCAACGGAACCGAGCGCTCGCGGCAGAACCGGAGGATCTCCGGCAGCTCGCGCCCCGAGCCGGCGTGCACCACCGCCTGCGCCACCGGCGCACTCAGGGCGTCGCGGTCGCTCCACGCTTGCGCCTGCGGCGCCAGACTGGTCAGCAGTTCACGCGCCAGCTTTCCGGTGCCGGCGATCAGGAGATGCGGAGGATTCATGCGCGCAACAGGGTGTCCATCAGCGCCGCACTGTAGCGGCTGGCGACCTCACGCAGAAAGCGCGGGAAGTCCACATGCGCCGCGTCGTCGGCGCGGTCGGAGATCGTGCGCACGACCGCCAGCGGCACATCGAAGTCGTGGCAGACCTGCGCGAAGGCCGCGCCTTCCATCTCCACCGCCAGCGCGTCCGGCAACTCGCGCTGCAGGGTCTGGCTCTCGGCGGTGGTGGCGACGAAGCGGTCGCCGCTGATGAGCAGGCCCTGGTGCAGCTTCGGTGCCTGCAGACCGAAGGCCTCGACGGTGGTGGCGTCCAGTTGCTGCGGCAGGCTGTGCAGCATGCGCTCGCAGGCCAGCTCCAGCGCGTCGGCCAGCGCAGCATCGGCCTCGAACCGCGCACGGCCGTAACCCGGCACCTCGTGGCGCGGGAACAGTGGCGAGGCGTCCATGTCGTGCTGCAGGAAGCCACGCGCCAGCACCACGTCGCCGACCTTCACGCCCGGCCCCAGGCCACCGGCCACGCCGGTGAAGACGATGCGTTGCACGCCAAAGCGTTCGATCAGCAGCGCCGCGGTCGTGGCGGCCGCCACCTTGCCGATGCCCGAGAGCACCGCGACCACGTCCTGACCGTGCAGATGACCGACCCAGAACTCGCGCCCGCCGACCACCTGCTTCTGCTCGTCGGGCATCAGCGCCAGCACGCTGGCGAGTTCGTCGCGCAGGGCGGCGACGATGGCGGTTCTGGTCATGCGAGGGCTCCGGAAATGACAAAGGCGGCCGAAGCCGCCCCGTCATTGTGTCGCAGCCGACGTGGCTACTTCTTGTCGCGCAGTTCCCTGCGCAGGATCTTGCCCACCGGTGTCTTGGGCATCTCTTCGCGGAACTCGACCAGCTTGGGCTGCTTGTAGCCGGTCAGGTTGGCCTTGCAGAAGTCGCGCACCTGCGCTTCGGTCAGCGACGGGTCCTTCTTCACGATCACCAGCTTGACCGCCTCGCCGGACTTCTCGTCGGGCACGCCGACCACGGCGCACTCCATCACGCCCGGCAGCTGCACCACGACGTCCTCGATCTCGTTCGGGTAGACGTTGAAGCCGCTGACCAGCACCATGTCCTTCTTGCGGTCCACGATCTTGAAGTAGCCGCGCGCATCCATGATGCCGATGTCGCCGGTCTTGAAGAAGCCGTCGGCGGTCATGACCTTGGCGGTCTCGTCGGGCCGCTGCCAGTAGCCGGCCATGACCTGCGGGCCCTGGATCGCGATTTCACCCGGCTGGCCCTGCGGCACTTCGTGGCCCTCGTCGTCCAGGCACTTGAGCCAGGTGTTGGGCAGCGGCACACCGATGGTGCCGGTGAACTCCGTGTTGGTCACCGGGTTGCAGGTGGCCGACGGGCTGGTCTCCGACAGGCCATAGCCTTCGCAGATCGGGCAGCCGGTCTTCTCCAGCCACAGCCTGGCGACCGCGCCCTGCACCGCCATGCCACCGCCGACCGAGACCTTGAGGTTGCGCCAGTTGACGGTGCCGAAGTCGGGGTGGTTGGCCAGGCCGTTGAACAGCGTGTTCACCGCCGGGAAGCTGTGGAAGGTGTGTCTGGAGAGCTCCTTGAGCACCGCCGGCAGGTCGCGCGGGTTGGGGATCAGGATCACTTTGCCGCCGGTGCGCATGCCCAGCATCATGTTCACGGTGAACGCGAAGATGTGATACAGCGGCAGGGCACAGACGCTGGTGGGCTGCTCGCCGGCCGGCACCTTGCTCATCACCGGCGCGTTCCAGGCCTCGGACTGCAGCACGTTGGCCAGCACATTGCGGTGCAGCAGCACCGCGCCCTTGGACACGCCCGTGGTCCCGCCGGTGTACTGCAGCACGGCCACATCGTCGGGCCGGATGTCGGGCCGCTTGAGGCTGCCGCGCGTGCCCCGCGCAATCGCCTCGTTGAAGCGCACCGCCTGCGGCAGGTCGAAGGCCGGCACCATCTTCTTGACGTTGCGCACCACGTAATTGACGATGCCGCCCTTGATCAGGCCCAGCAGGTCGCCCATGGCCGCCAGCACCACGTGCTTGACCGGTGTCGCGCCGATGCACTGCTCCAGCGTCGAGGCGAAGTTCTCGATGATGACGATGGCCTTGGCGCCCGAGTCCTTGAGCTGGTGCTCCAGCTCGCGCGCGGTGTAGAGCGGGTTGACATTCACCACCACGAAGCCGGCGCGCAGGATGCCCGCGACCGCCACCGGGTACTGCGGCACGTTGGGCATCATGATCGCCACGCGGTCGCCCTTGACCAGGCCCAGGCCCTGCAGATAGGCGGCGAACGCCTGCGACAGGCTGTCGACCTGGGCGTAGCTCACGTCCTTGCCCATGAAGCTGTAGGCCGCCTGGGCCGCGTGCTTCTGGAAGCTCTCCTCCAGCAGGTGCACCAGCGAAGGGTATTGCTCGACATCGATGTCGGCCGGCACGCCTTCCGGGTACGCCCCCAGCCAGGGACGAGCGGCGGACGCCTGGGTCGATACAGTCATGAAAGGGTCTCCAGGATCTGGTGGTGGTGCATCGTGCATTCTCCCGTTCCGGCTCCGAAGCGGAGCGCGTGTTTTCCCTGACGCGATTCTGACGCATGGCGCTGGTCCCGCATTTTCCGAGACTTGACCGCTATCAAAAGTGACTCAGCGGCGGGAACAGGAGTCCCGCAAACGACAAGGCCCGGACGGGCCGGGCCTTGCATCGGAAACCGGATCGGACGGCGGCCCGGTCCCCGGATCGGCGCGTGCTCAGCCCCGCAAGGCGCCCAGCACTTCGTCCAGCATCTTCTTGGCGTCGCCGAACAGCATGCGGTTGTTCTCTTTGTAGAACAGCGGGTTGTCAACGCCGGCGTAGCCGCTGGCCATGGAGCGCTTCATGACGATGCTGGTGCGGGCCTTCCAGACTTCGAGCACCGGCATGCCGGCGATCGGGCTGGTCGGGTCGTCCTGCGCGGCGGGGTTCACGATGTCGTTCGCGCCGATGACCATGGTGACGTCGGTCTCCGGGAAGTCCTCGTTGATCTCGTCCATCTCCAGCACCACGTCGTAGGGCACCTTGGCCTCGGCCAGCAGCACGTTCATGTGGCCCGGCATGCGGCCAGCCACCGGGTGGATGCCGAAGCGCACGTTCACGCCCTTCTCGCGCAGCAGCTTGGTGATCTCGAACACTGTGTGCTGGGCCTGGGCCACCGCCATGCCGTAGCCCGGCACGATGATCACGCTCTTGGACTCGCGCAGCAGCTCGGCGGTCTCGACCGCGCCGATCGGCGAGACCTCGCCCTGCGGTTCGGCCGCAGCGCCAGCTGCCGCCTTGGGTGCCGGCGCACCGCCGCCGAAGCCACCGGCGATCACGCTGAGGAAGTTGCGGTTCATCGCGCGGCACATGATGTAGCTGAGGATGGCACCCGACGAGCCCACCAGCGCGCCGACCACGATCAGCAGGTCGTTGCTGAGCATGAAGCCGGTGGCCGCGGCGGCCCAGCCCGAGTAGCTGTTGAGCATCGAGACCACCACCGGCATGTCGGCACCGCCGATGGCCATCACCATGTGGACGCCGAACAGGAGCGCGATCACGGTCATCACGATCAGCGGCGTCATGCCGGCCTGGATGTCCGGCGCGTGCAGGAAGGCGCGGCCGAACCAGAGCACGACCAGCAGGCCGGCGAGGTTGAGGAAGTGGCGACCCGGCAGCAGCAGCGGCTTGCCGCCGATGCGGCCCGAGAGCTTGCCGAATGCGATCAGCGAGCCCGAGAAAGTGACCGCGCCGATCAGGATGCCGATGTAGATCTCCACCTCGTGGATGGCCTTCTCGGCTTCGGAGGGAAAGACGGTCGAGGTGTCGACGTAGCTGGCAAAGCCCACCAGGCAGGCCGCCAGGCCGACCAGGCTGTGCATCAGCGCGACCAGCTCGGGCATCTGCGTCATCTGCACCTTCTTCGCGGCGAAGAGGCCGATGGCGCCGCCGAGCACGAGGGCGCCGACGATGTAGGGAATGCCGGCCGGCGTGACGCGCGGGCCGAGCACGGTGGCGAGCACGGCGATGGCCATGCCGACCATGCCGAACAGGTTGCCGCGCCGGGCCGTCTCGGGGTTGGACAGGCCGCCCAGGCTGAGGATGAACAGGATGGTCGCGCCGATGTAGGACACGGTGGCCAGGCTGGAGGTCATGGGGTTCGTCCTCTTCTTATTTGCGGAACATCGCCAGCATGCGGCGGGTGACGGCGAAGCCGCCGAACATGTTGACGGCGGTGAGCACCAGGGCGACCACGGCACAGCCCAGGATCAGGCTGTTGGGCCGGTCGGCGACACCGGCCGCGTCCAGCGGTGGCGCGACCTGGATCAGCGCGCCGATCGCGATGATCGACGAGATGGCGTTGGTCACGCTCATCAGCGGCGTGTGCAGCGAGGGCGTGACGTTCCACACCACCATGTAGCCGATGAAGCAGGCCAGCACGAAGACGGTGAAGTGCGACAGGAAGGCCGCCGGCGCGTACAGGCCGACCAGCGCGAACAGCACCGCACCGACGCCGAACACGATGGCCAGGGTCTTGGCCGACATCGGTTCGCCGGGGCCGTGGGCCGACGCCTTGGGCGCGGCCGCCACGGCGGGCTTGGGTGGCGGCTTGGGCGCGGCGACCAGCGCGGGCGCGGGCCAGGTGATTTCACCGTCCTTGACCACGGTCAGGCCACGGATCGCGTCGTCCTGCATGTTGACGTTGATCACGCCGTCCTTGGTCTTGCACAGCTCCTCGGTCAGGCGGAACAGGTTGGTGCCGTACAGCGTGGACGACTGGCGGGCCATGCGCGAAGCCAGGTCGGTGTAGCCGACGATGGTCACGCCGTGCCGCACCACCGCCTCGCCGGGCACGGTCAGTTCGCAGTTGCCGCCCTGCTCGGCCGCCATGTCGACGATCACGCTGCCGGGCTTCATGCTCTTCACCATCTCGGCGGTGATCAGCTTGGGCGCGGGCTTGCCGGGGATCAGGGCGGTGGTGATGATGATGTCCACCTCGCGCGCCTGCTTGGCGTACATCTCGCGCTGGGCCTGCTGGAAGCCTTCGCTCATGACCTTGGCGTAACCGCCGCCGCCCGAGCCTTCTTCCTCGTAGTCCACCTTGACGAATTCGCCACCCAGCGAGACCACCTGGTCGGCCACCTCGGCGCGCGTGTCGTTGGCGCGCACGATGGCGCCCAGGCTGGCGGCCGCGCCGATGGCGGCCAGACCGGCCACACCGGCGCCGGCGATGAACACCTTGGCCGGCGGCACCTTGCCCGCGGCCGTGATCTGGCCGTTGAAGAAGCGGCCGAAGGCGTTGGCCGCCTCGACCACCGCGCGGTAGCCGCTGACGCCGGCCATCGAAGTCAGCGCGTCCATCTTCTGCGCGCGGCTGAGCGTGCGCGGCAGTGCGTCGATCGACAGCGCCGTCACCTTCTTCGCGGCCAGCTGCTGCATCAGGTCCGGGTTCTGGGCCGGCCAGATGAAGCCGATCAGCGTCTGGCCCGCGTGCATCAGCGCCACCTCGTCCGGCGTGGGCGGGCGCACCTTGAAGACGATGTCAGCGCTGTTCCAGAGTTCCGCGGCCGAGCCGGCGATGCTGGCGCCGGCCTCGCGGTAATCGTCATCGCCGAGCTGCGCCAGTTCGCCCGCGCCGCGCTCCACCACCACGGCAAAGCCCAGCTTGACCAGCTTGGCCACCACGTCGGGCACGGTGGCCACGCGTTTTTCGCCGGGGAAGATTTCGCGCGGCACGCCGATGCGCTGCGGCGTCGGGGCGGCTGCGCTGGCTGCCGCGGTTTCGGTCGATGCGCCAGAAGTCATGGAGAGGTCCTCGATGCAGGATGTTGAAAACGGAATGGAGGGCGTGGGGCGGATGCTCGGCGTCGGCCGCTCAGCCGCCACCGCCCGCGGCACCGGACGCCGGTGATTTCAGCCGGATCGGTGGCACCACGAGACGGCCGGACAGCGAATACACGCTGCTCTTGACCGCATCCTTGAGCTGCCGGCCCCAGACCACATGCTCGGGCAGCACCCCCTTGGGCAGCGGGTCCTCCACAGCGGCCTTGTCGACGCCGATGGGCGAGATCACGAACACGCGCACGTCCACGAACGAGCCGGTGGAGATGGCATGGCGGCTCCACACCGTGTAGACGGGGCGCCGGGCCGACACCACGCCCGACGCCTGCAAGGCCAGGACCTCGGGCGCCAGGGCCTTGAACACGCCTTCGCTGTAGTAAGGCGGGGTGACCGTCAGACATTGCGCGAACGACTCCCGGAATCCTTCGTTGCCCTCGCGGTAGTTCTGCTCATCCGAGCGGCACTGGGGCGAGTAGGTCATGCGGGCCGCGCGGCCACCACCCATGCCTTCGGAATGGGCGCCCACGATCACCAGGATCTGGTCATCGCCATCGGGTGCGCCGCGCAGGTACAGCTTGGACTCGACGCCCAGGGCGCCCGACTTGTCGCCACCAAAAGCGACCTCCTGGTCCGGCAAGGACAGCTCTTTCCAGCCCCCGTCGGCGAACTCGATGTCCACCCGACCCACCGAAAAGCCGGCGGCCTGGGCGGTCAGCGCCCCCAGAACCGCCCAGCATCCCACCAGTGTCTTGACCGTCCATCCGGCCATTCGTCGTTGTTGATTCATGTTCTGTTGATCCCTCCTCGCCATCGGACCGGCGGGTAGCGCGCCAGCTTAACCGACGGCCTTCGTGCCCCTTCCGGGCACAAACCCATGTCACACAAGGGTTTGCACCGGCTCCAGCGGCCTCGGCGGCCCCCCATATGCGTCGGAATTTCATCATGCGGCAAGACCTCCCGCGTCAAGGAACAAGCCGGAACACCCGCCGGGATAATCGGCCCATGAACACCCGATGGAAACCCAGCGTCACCGTGGCCGCGATCATCGAGCGCGACGGGCGCTATCTGCTGGTCGAGGAAGAAACGCCCGAGGGCCTGCGCCTGAACAACCCGGCCGGCCACCTCGATCCGGGCGAAAGCCCCGAGCAGGGTGTGGCGCGCGAGACACTGGAAGAAACGGCGCACGCGTTCACGCCGACCGCCCTGGTCGGCATCTACCTCTCGCGCTTCCAGCGCGCAAGCACGGCCGAGGACATCACCTACCTGCGCTTTGCGTTCTGCGGTGAACTGGGCGCCTTCGATCCGGACCGGACGCTCGACACCGGCATCGTGCGCACGCTGTGGATGACGCCCGACGAGCTGCGCGCGAGCGCCGACCGCCACCGCAGCCCGCTGGTGCTGCGCTGCATCGAGGACCACCTGGCCGGCCGGCGCCTGCCGCTGGACGCGGTCACCACCGACCTGTCGATCTACCAGGCGCGCTGAGCGCTGGCGGGCTCAGTCGAGACCACGCACCGAACCCCGCAGCTGCTTGACGGTCGAGCGGCCGGACTTGGCCTGCAGCCGCCGCTCTTTCGACGCGCGGGTGGGTTTGGTGGGCTTGCGGGTGACCGGCACGGTGGCCGCCGCATCGACCATGGCCTGCAGCCGCGCCAGCGCCTCGGCCTTGTTCTGCTCCAGGCTGCGGCTGGTCTGCGCCTTGATGACGATCACGCCCTCGGTCGTGATGCGCTGATCGCTGGTGGCCAGCAGACGCTGCTTGACCAGCTCCGGCAACGACGAGGCGTGCACCGCGAACCGCAGGTGCACGGCGTTGGAGACTTTGTTGACGTTCTGGCCGCCCGCCCCCTGCGCACGGATGGCGGTGAACTCGACGTCGGCGGGATCGATGCGGAGCATGGTGCGCGGCAGTGTGCCACGCCGTAGATCAATAGCGTTCTTTGGTGCCGGTCACCATGGCCTTGACCAGCCGGGTGCGCTCGATGCGCCCCATGACGATGGCGGAGGCGGCGTGCAGGCCGGCCGAGATCAGCAGCGCATGGGCCAGCACCTCGTGCAGCTCCTGCAACCACTCTTCACCGAAGTAGGCATCGGTGCCCTGCATCCAGCCGGTGACGCCCAGGGCGATCACCAGGCCCATGAGCAGGAACATCATCAGGGCACCCAGCGGGTTGTGGCCCCAGTGGTGATCCGGACGGCCCGACCGCATGGCCTGCAAGTGATGCCGCAGGCGCGAAGGCGTCGGGAAAAAATCGGAAAAGCGCGCATGGCGCGAACCGATGAAGCCCCAGACGACCCGCGCAACCACGAATGCGGCGGCCAGATAGCCGGCCCACTCGTGGGGCGGATCGCCCTCTTCAAGCACGAAATAGTTGAGCAGCACGCAGCTCACCAGGGTCCAGTGGAAGGCCCGGACAAACCGGTCCCAGACCGGGCGGCTGGTTTCGTTCGAAGACACGGGGCTCATCGGCGTGCGAGACTTACTTCGTCACCTGGGCGCCGGTGTCGGGGGAGAACCAGTGCTCCACCTTCTTGCCGTCCTTCTCGCCATACACCTCGTAGCAGTTGCCCTTGTTGACCTTGAAGGTCTTGATCTTGTAGCCCTGTTCTTCAACCTGCTTCTTGAACTGGGCTTCGGGCATCCACTTTTCCTTGGGCACGTTGCAGGAAGGTTCGGCAAAAGCCATGCCGGCGACGGCCAGGAGAGCGGCGGAAACAACGATCGACTTCATGAATATCCCTTTCAATGACATCCCAGCAACTGCTGGTGGATGTATTGAACGGGGCCCACATGAAATGGACCTTAAGCGGCCTGTGTGAAGTTGTTTCCTTCTGTGAAGACGCCTTCAGGCCGTCTCAGGCCGGCCCTCGCGACCGCTGCGCCACATCAGCAGCACCGCCAGCAGGGCCGAGGCCACCATCAGGAACAGACTGACCGCGTTGAGCACCGGCGTCGCGCCCTCGCGCATGCGGCCGTACATCAGCACCGTCAGCGGCGCGTCGGAGCCGACCAGCATCAGCGTGGTGTTGAAGTTCTCGAACGACATCAGGAAGGCCATCGCCGCGGCACCGACCATGCTCGGGCGCAGGTAAGGCAGCGTGATGGTCCACAGCACCGCGGCGCGGCTGGCGCCGAGGTTGAAGGCGGCCTCCTCGAGCGTGCGGTCGAAGCGGCGCAGGCTGGCCGACACCGTCAGCGTCGCGATGGTCACGATGTAGCAGAACTGCCCCAGGATCACCAGCGGCAGGCCGGGCCGCAGGAAGTCGAGTTCAAGCCCCCAGGTCGCGTCGGCGAAGTTGGCGATGCGGCTGGCAAAGGCCAGGATGGAGATGCCCAGGATCACGCCCGGGATCACCAGCGGCACCATGCTCAGCAGTGCCACCGCGCTCTTGCCGGGGAACTCGAAGCGCTCCAGCAGGAAGGCGTTGCAGGTGCCGACCAGCACCGACAGCAAGGTCACCCAGACCGCCACCCAGGCGCTCACGCCGATCGCCTTGATCAGCTCGGCGTCGTGCAGCAGGCCGGTGCGTTTCCCTCCTCCTGCGGTGAACCAGTCGAGCGTGAAGCCCATCCAGGGCGGCGTCGGGTAGTCGGCGTTGTTGAACGCGAACACCGCGACCACCACCAGCGGCACGAACAGGAAGACGAAGAACACGCCCACGAAGGCGCCGAGGCCGAAGCGCTGGACCGCAGGGCGGGGAAGGCTCGGAATCATGATGCTTTCATCACCGCACCGAAGCGCTGACCAGTGAGTTGGAGACCCGCCCACACCAGCAGGCTGGAGAGGAACAGCAGCAGGAAGCCGAAGGCCGCGCCCTGGTTCCAGTTGAAGCGGGTGATGAACTGGGTGTAGATCTGCTCGGTGAACCAGAGCGAGTCCTTGCCGCCCAGCAGCGTGGGCGTGAGGTAGTTGCCCAGGCAGAGCATGAAGACCACGATCGAGCCGGCGGCGATGCCCGGCGCGGCGTGCGGGATCACGATGCGGCGCACGATGTTGGCGGTGCTGCCGCCCAGGTCGTAGGCGGCCTCGATCAGGCTGTCGTCCAGGCTCTCCAGGCTGTTCACCAGCGGGATCACCATGAACAGCAGCGAGGCGTAGACCAGGCCCACCAGGATGGTGGCGTCGTGGTACAGCAACTCGACCGGCTGGTTCGCCAGGCCCGTGGCCTGCAGCAGGCGCGAAACCACGCCGGTCTCGCGCAGCAGGATCAGCCAGCCCAGGGTGCGCACCATCTCGCTGACCCAGAACGGCAGCAGGCACAGCACCAGCATCACCATCTTCAGCCGCCCCTTGGCGACCTTGGCGATGTACCAGGCGGCGGGAAAGGCCAGCAGCAGCGTGAACACCGTCGCCAGCACCGACATCACCGCCGTGCGCACGAAGGTGTTCCAGTACAGCGGTTCGTCGACGAAGGTGCGAAACTGGTTCAGGCTGAACGCGTATTCGCCGGGGCCCACGCGCGCCTGCAGCGACAGCAGGGCCAGCTCGACGTGCGGCAGCACCACCAGACCGCCCAGCCAGAGCAGGGCCGGCGCCAGCAGCAGCGCGAGCATCCAGCGGCGGTGGGTCGCGATGTCGTTCATCGGCTCAGGCCGCAAAACACCAGGCCTGCGCAGGCTGGTAGGAGAAACACACCGTCTCGCCATGGCGCAGGTCGGCCAGGCGCCCGGTCAGCGGCAGCGCGATCTGCAGCGCGGTGGCGCTCTTGTCTTCGCGCACCTGCACGGTGGAATTGCCGCCATCGAACAGCACGCTCTGCACCGTCGCGGTCCAGGCCGGCTCGCCCGCCGGCAATTCGCGCGCGCTGCGCCCGATCTCGATCGCCTCGGGGCGGATGAACAGCAGCGCCTCCTGCCCCACGTCGACCGCGCCCACGCGCTGCGACCACAGGCCCAGGCCACCGGCCGTGCGCAGCAGCACCTGCTCGCCGTTGCGCGACTCGATGCGGCCTTCGAAGCGGTTGTTGTTGCCGACGAAGCCCGCGACGAAGGCGGTCTTGGGTTGGTAGTACAGGTCCTGCGGCGAACCGAGCTGCTCGAAGCGCCCGTGGTTCATCACCGCGACCTGGTCCGACATGACCAGCGCTTCCGACTGGTCGTGCGTGATGTAGACGAAGGTGGTGCCGACCTCGGCCTGCAACTGCTTGAGCTCGACCTTCATGTGCTCGCGCAGCTTCAGGTCCAGCGCGCCCAACGGCTCGTCCAGCAGCAGCAGCGCGGGTTCGAGCACCAGCGAGCGCGCGATCGCCACGCGCTGCTTCTGCCCGCCCGAGAGCTGGTCGATGCGCTTGCCTTCGCTGCCCGGCAGGCCGACACGCCGCAGCATGTCGGTCACCTTGGCCTTCGCGGCCGGACCCTTCACGCCGCGCCGCTCCAGGCCATAGGCGATGTTCTCGCCCACCGTCATCATCGGGAACAGCGCCAGGTGCTGGAACACCATGTTCACCGGCCGCTTGTTGGGCGGCACGCCATTCATCGATGCGCCCTTGATGCGGATGTCGCCGGCGTCGGGCTCGATGAAGCCCGCGATCATGCGCAGCAGCGTGGTCTTGCCGCAGCCCGAGGGCCCGAGGATGGAGAAGAAAGACCCCTGGCGGACGCCGAAGCTCAGGTCGTCGACCGCCGCAAAAGCGCCGTAGCGCTTGCGGACGGTCTGGATCTCGAGATCGAAGGCGCCCGCGCGGTCCGCCTGCGAAGCGGTCACGGCGGGAGCGGCTGGCATCGGCTTACTTGGCGGCCTTGACGCGGTCGAGCACGCGGCCTTCGATGTCCTCGATGCCGGCGGGCACGGCCGGGTACCACTTGATGTTCTTCAGCGCGGCTTCGGGGAAGCTGTCGGCGAACTGCTTCTTGAGCACCGGGTCCATGCCGGCGTCACCGCCCTTGGCGGCCGTGAAGTTGCCGGCGGCGGTCGCCACCTTGGCGGCGATCTCGGGGCGCATGTTGAAGTTGATCCAGGCGTAGGCCGCCTCGTCGTTCTTGCCCTTCGCGGGAATGGCGAAGGTATCGACCCAGCCCAGCGCGCCGGACTTGGGTGCGATGAACTTGATGTCCGGGTGGGTCTTGTTCAGACCCCAGCCGCCGGTGTCCCACATCATGGCGGTGGTCAGCTCGCCCGCGCGCATGCCGGCCAGCAGCTGGTCCTTGCCGTCCCAGAAGAACTTCACGTTCTTCTTGCATTCGGTCAGCGTCTTGCCGACCTCGTCCATCAGGGCGCCGTAGGCCTTGGCGTCGCTGTAGAGCGCAAACGGGTTCTTGCCGGACGCGAAGGCGAACGCGATCAGGGTCGGGCGCTTCAGGCGCATGGACACCTTGCCGGCGTTGTCGGCCGCGCACAGGTCGGTGTAGTCGGTGGCCTTGGAGGTCTTGGTGTTGATCACCAGACCGTCGGTGCCCCAGATGTGCGGCACGGCGTAGACCTTGCCGGCGACGGTGGTGTTGATGCGCGTGGCCTCGAGCATCGAGGGGATGAACTGCTCGCCCTTGATCTTGGTGAGGTCCATCGGCTTGTAGATGCCGAACTCGGTCTGCGGGCCGGCGATGCGGTCCTGGCTGGGCTGGGCCAGGTCGAAGCCGGCGCCGGCGGTGGCGCGCAGCTTGGAAATCATCTCTTCGTTGTTCGAGAGCGTGATCTCGACCTTGATGCCGGTCTCCTTGGTGAACTGTTCCACCACGTCCTTGGGCGCGTAGTCGGCCCAGGTCAGCAGACGCAGGACTTTGTCTTCGGCATGGGCAGCACCGGCAACCAGCATCAGCGCGGCCAGGGCCACGCGGGAGATCTTGCTCTTCATGGGAGTTTCGCTTTCAGAGAAGGGATGACTTGGGTGGAACAGCCGTTGCCGCGGTGCGGCCGGCGGGGGAACAGCCAGACGCAGAATCCGGCAAAGCCCAGCATAAGTCAATACCGTGAAAGTCCCGTGACACCGGCGACGCCGGTGCGACGCGCTCAGGCTGCGGCGTGCAGCGCGTCGAAGCCCAGGTGGTGCATCACCTCGCGCAAGATCAGCACCACCGCGTCTCCCGCAGGGTCGTCGAAGCCGCTGCCGCGCGCCGAGGGCGCACCGACCGCCCGCGCGGCCAGCGACTGGTACTCGCGCTCGATCTGGGACAGCGCAATGGCCCCTTGCGCCAGCCCGGCAATGGCACCACCGCGTTGCAGCGGCGCCAGGGTGTCGGCGCTCACCACCAGCCGGCCGCCCCGGGGCACGCGCGGCACCAGGCCCTCGATCTGGTCTTCCACCACCTGGATCGCGTTCTCGATCGCGATCGCCGACGGACCGGCCGCGCTCGCCGGCCAGAGCACGGCCGTGCCCACGGGCAGGCTGCGGCGGCCGTCGTCGCCCCACTCGGCCAGGGTCTGGCGCGGGCCGACCGACAGGCGCAGCGTGGCCGGTGGCGTGGGCGTGTTCATGTCCCAGGCCCCTGGTCCAGCGCCGCGACCAGCAGGGCCAGCGCACGCTGGTCGATGCCGTGGCCCAGGCCGGGCAGCAGGTCGGCGTGCGCGTCGCCGCCCAGCGCCTGCAGCTGTGCCGCGGCCTGCGTGCTGTGCGCGGCGTCGATCACCGGGTCCTGGTCGCCGTGGATGAAGCGCCAGACGACACCGGCGGGCGCCTGCCGCGGCGGCTCCGCAAAGCGGCCCGACATGGCCACCACGCGCGCGGCCAGCGGCTCGCCCACCTGCGTCGATTCGAGCGACATGATCGCGCCCTGCGAGAAGCCCGCCAGCACGGTCTGCGCCGGCGTGAGGCCGGTGTGCGCCTGCCAGCGCTGCACGGTCCCGGCAAAGCGCGGCATGACCTCGGCGATGCGGCCGGCGCGGTTGGCCTCGGTCACGCCCTGCACCGAGAACCACTGCCAGCCCGCGCCGAAGTCGGAGGCGAACGGCGAGCGCACCGCGACCACCCAGCGGTCGTCGCGGGCCAGCGCCGGGCCCAGCGCCTGGAAGCCTTCGGGACTGGCGCCCACGCCGTGGAACAGCAGCACCAGCTGGCGCGCGGGCGCCGTGGGCCGGTGCAGGACGATGTCGCCCGCGGGCGCTTCGGTGCGGGTGTCCATGTTCAGGCCTCCACCGTCTCGGGAACCACGCCGAAGCGGTACGCATCCATCGACAGCACGCCGTGCGTGATGCCGCCATCGATGCGCACACCCGGGGCTTCATCGCCGGCCACCCCGGCCGCCACCATCAGCGGCCAAAGGTGTTCGGCCGTCGGGTGGGCGCGCTGCGCGTGCGGCGCGACCGCCATGGTCTGCTGCAGGCGCGCGTGGTCGCGGCTGGTGACGGCGTTGCCGACCCAGTGCGCGAACTCGACGGCGTAGTCGTCGGCCGGCGCGTCGGGGTCGTCGAAGCGCACTTCGTACAGGTTGTGCGTCAGGCTGCCCGAGCCGATCACCAGCACGCCTTCGTCGGCCAGCGGCGCCAGCGCCTGGCCATAGGCATAGGCCTTGGCACCGTCCAGGCGCGCCGGCAGCGAGACCTGGAACACCGGAATGTCGGCGCCGGGGAACAGGTGCATCAGAGGCACCCAGGCGCCGTGGTCCAGACCCCATTGCGCATCGGCCTCGGCCGCGTAGCCGGCGGCGCGCAGCACCTCGATCGCGCGCTGCGCCACGTCGGGCGCACCGGGCGCGGGGTAGCTCAGCTGATAGAGCGCGGGCGGGAAGCCGCCGAAATCGTGGATGGTCTGCGGGCGCGGCGTGGTCGCCACGCGCGGCTCGCGCGTCATCCAGTGCGGCGACACCACCAGCACCGCCTTCGGACGCGGCAGCGTCTGGCCCAGCGCGGTCAGCGCCGGACCGGCCAGGCCGGGCTCGAGCGCGAACATCGGCGATCCGTGGGAAATGAACAGGGAGGGCCAGCGGGAAGACATGGTGGATTCCTTGAAAGGCGTGAACGGCGGCGTGGGCCGCCTGCTCCACAAACTGTAAGAGCGGGACCGGCGGCGACCGTTCGAAACGCACGGTCGCCGCGGTCAAATTCCTTGACGGGTCAGGGCGTCACTGGCCCAGGCCGAGCTGCTTCATGAAGGTGGCGTTGTCCCAGAACAGGTACTCGGCGTCCATGCTCGTGCCCTTCCAGTGGCCGATGGTGGCCATGGTCAGCTTGAAGGCCTTGCCGGTGGGCTGGATGAACTGGCCTTCGCCGATGGGCATCGGTTTCGTGAAAGTGCCTTCCATCACACCAATGACGCCGGTCCATTCGCCCTGGCCGAACTTGACCGGGTGGGTCTGGATGCGCGTGTCGGGCGCGTAGACGAACATGGCCTTGAGGTCGGCGATGTGCACGTCGATGCCGGTCGTGCTGTGGCCGTCGGGCCAGTGCACCACGATGTCCTTGGCGTGGCTCTCGTGCAGGCGGTCCCACTTCTGGTTCGTGAAGACGTCGAAGTCGAGGTTGTCAAAGGTCTGCAGGTTCTGGGCGATGCGCTTCTCGTCGGCCTGGTACTTCGCCAGTTCGGCCAGCAGGGCGGGGACCATGGCGGGGCTGGGGGCGGCGGCCTTGTGGGCGTGGGCCTTGGGGGTTTCGGCCTGCGCCGCGCCGGTGGCTGACAAGGCGAGCAGGACGGCAGCGACGGTGGTGGTGAAACGGGTGTTCATGATGGGCTTTCAGTGAGGGAACGAAGAGGGTGTTGGTCTGCGTTCAGACCTTGTGGATCCAGGTGGGCGCGATGGACGTGCCCAGGCCGGCGCCGTAGCCCAGGTAGATGTTCAAACCGGCCAGCGGCTCCAGGTAGCGCGCGTTCTTCAGGCCGCCGGCGTCCACCGTGGCGAAGCCCAGGCTCTGGGCCAGCGTGGTGACGGCCGCCTTGGCGGGCGCGCTGTCGCTGGCGACGAAGACACTGGCGGTCTGGCCGTGGCCGAAGTCGGCGCCAGACGACAGCACCTGCGCGAACAAGGTGTTGAAGGCCTTGACGACCAGCGCGTCGGGCACGGCCTGGGCGATCTCTTCGGCGGCCGAGGTGCTGTGGCCCAGGGTCAGGCCCATGTAGTCGGCGGTCAGCGGGTTGGTGATGTCGACCACCACCTTGCCGGCCAGGCCGCCCACGCCCTGCAGCGCGGCCACGGCGTCGGCGTAACCGGTGGCGAGGACCACCACGTCGGCGTCGGCCGCGGCACCGGCCGGGGCGACGGCGCGCACGCCGGGGAACTGCGCGGCCAGCGCGGCGGCCTTGACGGCATCGCGGGCGGTGACGCTGACGCTGTGGCCGGCGGCGGCCAGTTGTTTGACGAAGGCCGAGCCCATGTTGCCGGCACCGATGACGAGGGTTTTCATAGCGATTTCCTTGGCTGTGGGCCATCTGGCCCGGGGTGGGGCCCCGCGGTGTTGCAGGGCATGGGTGGTACTTTATTGATCAACCATCAGCAGATAAACTGCCTTCATCGTCATTGACTGTTCCGATATTCGGAACAAATTACCCACACCCCCCACCGAGGCCTGCCGTGGACAAATTCCTGGAAATGCGCACCTTCGCCGCCGTGGTGGACGCAGGCAGCTTCGTCGGCGCGGCCGATGCGCTGGCCATGTCCAAGCCCGCGGTCTCGCGCCATGTGAACGAACTCGAAGCCCGGCTGGGCGTGCGCCTGCTGCAGCGCACGACGCGCCGGCTCTCGCTCACCGGCGACGGCGAGGTGTTCCACGCGCGCTGCAAGGAGCTGCTGGCGCAGGTGGACGAAGCCGAGGCCGAGGTCAGCTCGCGCAGCGGCGAGGCCACCGGCCTGCTCAAGCTCAGCGTGCCGGTCACCTTTGGCGAGCGGCACCTGGCGCCACTGTGGCCGGTGTTCATGGCGCAGCACCCGCGGGTGTCGCTGGAGGTGTCGCTGTCCGACCGTGCGGTGGACCTGGTGGAAGAAGGCTTCGATCTGGCGGTGCGCATCGGGCTGCTGCAGGCCTCGTCGCTGGTCAGCCGGCCGCTGGCCCGCAGCCGCCTGGTCCTGTGCGCGTCGCCCGCCTACCTGGCGCGGCACGGCACACCGCAGCACCCGGCCGAGCTGGCCCGGCACGCGGTGCTGACCTACACCCTGCTCTCGACCGGTGACCACTGGCGCTTCACCGGTGCCGAGGGCGAGGTGGTGGTCAACGTCAACCCGCGCTTTCGCAGCAACAGCGGCGAAACCTGCCGCAGCGGCGCGCTGGCGGGCCAGGGCGTCATCCTGCAGCCGGACTTCCTGGTCGGCCCCGACATCGCGGCCGGCACGCTGGTGGAGCTGATGCCGCAGTTCCGCTCGCTCGACATCGGCATCCACGCGGTCTACCCCACACGCAAGCACGTCGCTCCCAAGGTGCGGCGGCTGATCGACTTTCTCGTGGCGTCGTTCGAGACACCCCTCTGGCCGGTGTGAACGACAAAGCAGCCGGTCTGCGCTGCAGCAGAATGGCGAATGCAAACCGCGAGCCCTCAACGGCTCGCCTCCAACTTAAAAAATTTCAGGGATCGCACATGGCAACCACACCGCGCACCTTTGCGTACCTCTCCAGAGTTCTGGCAGGCGTCGGCCTGACGGTGTTGGCGTCGGCGACCCAGGCAGCAGATGCACAAGTCAACCTGCGCCCCCATTGGGCAGCGGGCTCACAGGTGAGCTACGCCATCACGAAGACCCGAGCCAAACAAGGCAAGGTGTTCACAGACCACAGCAAGGTGCTCATCCGTGTTGCGGAGGCCTCGGACAACGGCTTCCTGCTGCGGGTGGAAGAGCCGATGTTTCCCGACCAAGACATCGAGTCCGAGAAGTTCATCGCGGGAAATGGTCTTTCGACAACGAAGCTTGCCCTGCTGGAGGTGAGCCCGGACGGGGAGGTCCAGCGCGTTCGCAACTGGGAAGACCTTCGCACCGAAGGCCTAAAGGCGCTTGAGCTGCTGTCTGATCACCTGCAAAAGCGGCATGGGCCTGACCCGATGATCGACCAGGCAGTCGCTCACCTCAAGCAGCGGTTATCGACAGAAGAAGACATCAAGGCCACCGTCCTGCGAGACATCGGGCTGCTGTTTCAGCCTCTGGGTTTGGACTATTCCGCCGATGAACCGATCGAGATCTCAGTGCCTACCAGGGAGGCAGCGCCTGGGTTGCAGTTCCAGGGCCAGACACGGGCCACGCTGAAGTCCTTGGACAACGACAAGGGTCTGGCGACCATCCAATGGGACCAGTCCTACCAGATCAAGGCTGCAGAGGACTTCAGTGGCAAGCCGACCGGCATGCCAGGCGAAGCCTTCGCCGGCGGGCTCCCGATGTCCGGCCATATCACCGACGAGTTCGTGATGGACCTCCGGTCTGGCTGGCCCACCCGCCTCACCAACACCCAAACAACGGTTGCCTCGGACGGCAGCACCGAGACCAAAACCAAGACCTTCACCGCGGAGTAGCGCCAACGGCAGACAACGCGCGGACACTCCACGGGGTCAAGCCCTGTCCGCAGCAGCGTGGTCAGGCCCGCGCGGGATAATCGCCGGATGGCGAACAAGCAACGTGTGGTGGTCGGTTTGAGCGGGGGCGTGGACTCCGCGGTGAGCGCGTACCTGCTCAAACAGCAGGGCCACGAAGTCATCGGCATCTTCATGAAGAACTGGGAAGACGACGACGACGACGAATACTGCTCGACGCGGCAGGACTTTCTCGACGCCGCCTCGGTGGCCGATGTGCTGGGCATCGACATCGAACACGTCAACTTCGCCGCTGAATACAAGGACCGCGTGTTCGCCGAGTTCCTGCGCGAATACTCGGCCGGCCGCACGCCCAACCCCGACATCCTCTGCAACGCCGAGATCAAGTTCAAGGCCTTCCTCGACCACGCGATGCGCCTGGGGGCCGAGAAGATCGCGACCGGCCACTACGCCCGCGTGCGGCTGAACGCAGCGACCGGCAAACACGAACTGCTCAAGGGCCTGGACCCGCTGAAGGACCAGAGCTATTTCCTGCACCGGCTGAACCAGGCGCAGCTCTCCAAGACGCTGTTCCCGGTCGGCGAGTTGCCCAAGACCGAGGTGCGCCGCATCGCGGCCGAAATCCAGCTGCCGAACGCCAAGAAGAAGGACAGCACGGGCATCTGCTTCATCGGCGAACGGCCGTTCCGCGACTTCCTCAACCGCTACATCAGCAAGGAACCGGGGCCGATCAAGGACCCGACGGGTCGCACGATTGGCCAGCACGTGGGCCTGTCGTTCTACACGCTGGGGCAGCGCCAGGGCCTGGGCATCGGCGGCGTGAAAGCCAAGGGCGCGCAGAAGGGCGGCGCGGAACACGCGCCCTGGTTCGTCGCGCGCAAGGACGTGGAGAAAAACATCCTCTGGGTCGTGCAGGGCCACGACCATCCCTGGCTGCTGGCGCCCAGCCTGCGCGCCGAGGACCTGAGCTGGGTCGCGGGCCACGCCCCGGCCGACAGCCACATCGCGGCCAAGACCCGTTACCGCCAGGCCGACGCCGGCTGCGCCTTCCAGGGCGAGGACGGCGCCTTCACGCTGCGCTTTGACGAGCCGCAATGGGCGGTGACGCCGGGCCAGAGCGCGGTGCTGTACGACGGCGAGGTCTGCCTGGGCGGTGGCGTGATCCACACCGAGGCGGCCAACGCGCCGGCCTGATCCGCGCGCCCGGCGTCAGGGCTTGCGGCGCAGCAGGCGCGCGTGCATCGGGCGCATGAAACGCACCCCTTCCGGCCCGCACTGCGCCTCGAAGGCCGTCTTCACACGCGCCTCGATGGCGGGTGTGATCTGCAGCTCGACGAAGCTCGGATAGAGCATGCGCCGGGCGAAGTCGGGCCAGTCGGCGAAGCGCACCACCTGGGCGAAGCAGCGTTCCTCCACCGCCAGCCAGTCCCTGCCGGCAGCCAGCGCACGGTCCAGCGCGGCCTGCGCCGCCGCGCGCACCACGCCCTCGTCGTTGTAGAGGCGCACGATGTCGTTGAGCGTGCCACCGTAGATCGGCTCGCTCACGTAAAACCAGCCGCCCGGCCGCAGCACCCGCGCCACCTCGGCCAGCGCCGCGTCCATCGCCGGAACGGGCACATGGTGCAGGCTCTTGAGCATCAGCGCGCCGTCGAAGCTGCGGCGCGGAAACGGCACGGCTTCGGCACTGGCGGCGAGAAACAGCAGCCGATCCTGTGGTGCGGCGAGGTTCTTGCCATGCTGCACCGAATCCACCTCCAGCCCCACCACCTCGCTGCCAGGAAAGCGCTCCAGCAGCGTCCGCGCCAGCCGGGCATTGCCGCAGCCCGGTTCCAGGATGCGCTGCCCGGCCAGCGGCACCAGGTCGGCCAGCAGGTCCAGTTCGTCGCGCACCAGCGGCAGGTGATCGGGGTGGGGGATGGCGGCAAGGCTCATGGTGTCGGCACGGGGGTCAGGGGTGGCAAGGGCCAGCGGGCGGCATCGGCGCGTTCTTGCAGACGGGCGATGTGCGAGAGGAAGCCGTCGCGCGAGCGGCGGGCAAACCAGGGGTGCCAGCGGCGCGCCTCCAGCACCGTGCCGACGGCGCGCGCGCGCCGCGCGTGGGCGCTGAACAGCAGGGTCTCGTCGGGCAGGGTGAACAGGCGTTGCGTCACGCTGTCCCACATCGCACCGGGGTCGACCGGCAGCGGCTGGTGCGAACAGGTCAGCCCGGCCAGCAGGCCGCCGCAGAACACGCGGTCGCGCCAGGCGAAGCTCAGGCAGTGGGCGGTGTGGCCCGGTGTCTGCAGCACCTGCACGCTGTCGCCGCCGAAGGGAAGGCGTTCGTCCGGCGCGGGCCGCCAGGCGCCCTCGCGCGCCAGCCCCTGCACCACCGGCACCCGCAGCGCCGCCAGCCGGTCGAACTCGCCGGGCATCGCACCATCGTGCCCATGCGTGCGCAGCACCCAGCGCAGCCTCAGGCCGCTTTCGCCCAGCATCGCGCTCAGCACCGGCAGGTCGCGGCTGTGCGGATCGATCAGCACCGCCTCGCCCGCCACCGGGTCGGCCAGCAGGTAGCTCAGCTCGCCCAGGCGTTCGTCATGAAGGATGCGGAACAGGTTCACGGCCATCTGCTGTCCAAGAACCGTGCCACCCCGCCGGGCCGGAAAAACCCCGTGGCGACAAGCACTTGCCCGTCGAAGCCTGTCACGCACCGGGCGCCGGGCCATGGCCTGTCCGCCAGATCTGGCAGACAATGTCAGGCAACACTACCCCACCGGGTACCCCGATGAAACCCCTGCCCGAACTCACCGCCTTTCTCGAAGGCCTGCCCGAACCGCACATCCTGTTCGACGCGCAGTACCGCATCCTGGCCGCCAACGCCGCCTACCGGCGCCAGTTCAGCCCCGATCGCAGCATCGTCGGCCGGCATTGCTACGAGGTCTCGCACCACTTCTCCGTGCCCTGCGACCAGGCCGGCGAATCCTGCCCGCTGGCGCAGTCGAAGATCTCGGGCCAGCGCGAGCGCGTGCTGCACCTGCACCACACGCGCCAGGGCGAGGAGTACGTGAACATCGAACTCTCGCCGCTGCCCGGCGCGGACGGGCAGCCGGCCTTCTACGTCGAGAAGATGGAGCCGCTGAAGGTCGCGCAGAGCCAGCCCGCCAGCCAGGGCCTGATCGGGCGCTCGCCGGCCTTCCAGCGCATGCTGGGTCTGGTGGCACGGGTCGCGCCCTCGCGCGCCACGGTGCTCCTGCTGGGCGAATCGGGCACCGGCAAGGAGCTGGTGGCGCGCGCCGTGCACGAGGCCAGCCCGCGCGCCGGCAAGCCGCTGGTCGCGGTCGACTGCTCCAGCCTGCCCGAGACCCTGTTCGAGTCGGAGCTGTTCGGTCACGAGCGCGGCGCCTTCACCGGCGCCACCGCGGCCAAGGGCGGCCTGGTCGAAGCGGCCAGCGGCGGCACCCTGTTCCTCGACGAGGTGGGCGACATCCCGCTGCCGATGCAGGTCAAGCTGCTGCGCCTGCTGGAGACCGGCACCTACCGGCGCGTGGGCAGCACCGAACTGCGCCACGCCGACATCCGCGTGGTCTCCGCCACCCACCGCGACCTCGACCGCCTGATCGCCGAGGGCAAGTTCCGCGAAGACCTGTACCACCGGCTCTCGACCTTCCCGATCCTGCTGCCGCCGCTGCGCGAGCGCCGCGGCGACATGGCCTTGCTGGCGCCGGCCCTGCTCGAACGTGTCGCGGCGCCGCGCCGGCTGGTGATCTCGCCCGCGGCGCTGGCACGGCTCGACGCCCAGCCCTTCGCGGGCAATGTGCGCGAACTGCGCAACCTGCTGGAACGCACCGCCCTGCTCTGCGACGGCGACGTGATCGAGGCGGCGCACGTCGACGAGGCGATCGCGACCGGCCGCCTGCCGGTGCGCGGCGCGCCGGCGCCGGTGGCGCACGACACGGCCTCGGCCGGCGAGACGGTGCGTGCCGCCGGCCGCGAGGCGCTGCGCGCCATCGTCGCGGCCCACCGGGGCAACCGCGCCGCGCTCGCGGCCCAGCTGGGCATCAGCGAACGCTCGCTCTACCGCAAGCTCAAGTCCCTGGAATGAGCGCCGCCAGGCCGTTCCCAAGGCGCTCAGCCCCGCAGTGCGCAGCACGGAGGGTGGTCCGATGAACCTGCCCGCGCGCGGGCAACTGCGTTAGGCTTGCGCCCATTCGAAAACAGGATGGGGAAACAGCATGGTGTTCCGGGTGCGCAGGGCGCTGGTGTGGATGGGGCTGGGGCTGGCGTGGGCCGGCCCGGCATCGGCGGTGCAGATCACCGACCTGAGCCCGCAGGGCGAGGTCGCCAGGGTGCGGCAGGTGGTCGCGAAGTTCGACGCCTCCGCGGTGAATTTCGGCAGCCCCAACGCGGCCGCGCCGCTGCAGCTGAGCTGCAACGAACCCCAGGCCTCGGCCGGCACGGGCCGCTGGATCAACGACCGCGCCTGGGTCTACGACTTCCAGCAGCCGCTGCCACCGGGCGTGAAGTGCACGCTCCAGGTCGCGCCGGGCTTCGTCGCGGTCGACGGCAAGCCGCTGGCCGGCAGACAGCACTTCGCCTTTGAGACCGGTGGCCCGACGGTGCGCCAAAGCGCGCCGTCCGATGGCCAGACCATCGAAGAGAGCCAGTACTTCCTGCTGCGCTTCAACGGTGCGGTCGCGCCCGAGAGCGTCCAGGCCAACGCCTGGTGCGGCATGGACGGGCTGGGCGAACGCATCGCCGTGAAGCTGATCACCGGCGGCGAGCGCGAGCAACTGATCAAGGCGCGCGGCTGGGACCGCAAGGACATTCCGGCCGATCAGGTCGTCGCCCTCGCCTGCCAGCGCCAGCTCACGCCCGCCGCCAAGCTGCGGCTGGTGCTGGGCAAGGGCGTGGCCACACCCAACGGCGTCGCGACCCGGCAGGACCAGCGCCTGAACTTCACCGTGCGTGAGCCCTTCAAGGTCACGTTCAGTTGCGAGCGCGAAAACGCGCAGTCGCCCTGCCTGCCACTGCGTGGCATGTCGCTGCGCTTCAACGCCCCGGTCACCGCGAAACAGGCGCTGGAGGTCCGGCTCAGGCCCGCCGCCGGCGGCGAGGCCCTGACACCCAAACTCGACGACGGCGCACAAGGGGACGACGCGGTCGACGGCGTGGACTTCGCGCCCACGCTGACCGAGAAGGCGAGCTACACGGTCGAGCTGCCCAAGGGCCTGGTTGACGCCTCGGGCCGCGCGCCCGCCAACGCCAGCCAGTTCCCGCTCAAGGTCGCGACCGGCCTGATGCCGCCGTTGGTGAAGTTCGCGGCCGCGCCCTTCGGCGTGGTCGAGCGGCTGGCCGAGCCCGGCGGCGCGGCGCTGCTGCCGATCACGGTGCGCAACGTCGAGCCCGAACTCAAGGCGCTGGGCCTCGCGGTCAGCGGCAGCAAGGTCAGCGACCTCAAGCTCTCCAGCGACGCCGAGATCATTGCCTGGTACCAACGCGTGACCACCTTCCACGAAGGCACGGTGGAGCGCAAGCTGGCCGCGCAGTGGGCGAAGACGCCCCTGCCCAAGGTGATCGACAAGGACAACAAGAACTGGGTCGAGTCGCGCATGCTCGGCCTGCTGCAGGGCCTGCCGAATGTGAAGCCGCTGGACCTGCCGAAGGCGCCCGCAGGCGATCCGCGGCCGATGGAGGTGGTCGGCATCCCGCTGCAGCCGGGCTTCCACGTGGTCGAGATCGCCTCGCCGCGGCTGGGCCGCTCGCTGCTCGATGAGCGCCACGGCGAGGGCCGCACGATGTATGTGCGCAGCTCGGCGCTGGTGACCAACCTGGGCGTGCACTTCAAGCTCGGGCGTGAGAACGCGCTGGCCTGGGTCACGACGCTGGACAAGGGCAAGCCGGTCGCGGGTGCGGCGGTGCAGGTGTCCGACTGCCGCGGCAAGCTGGTCGCCAAGGGCCAGACCGATGCGCAGGGCGTGGTGAAGCTCGACGGTGTGCCGGCGCGGGCACCGATGTGCAACAACGGCCAGGCGGAAGGCGACGCGGAGGAAGGCGGCGGCGCCTGGTTCGTCAGCGCGCGCGCGAAATCGGCCGACGGCGTGGACGACCTGGCCTTCACCTGGAGCGACTGGAACCGCGGCATCGAGGCCTGGCGCTTCGACCTGCCGACCGGCGACCTCTCCAGCGCCACCCAGCGCGCCCACACCGTGCTGGATCGCGCCCTGCTGCGCGCGGGCGAGACGCTGTCGATGAAGCACTTCCTGCGCACCGAGGACATGAAGGGCTTCCATGTGCCCGACCTCAAGAGTGGCGAACTCATCGTCACCCACCAGGGCAGCGGCCAGGAGTTCCGCCAGCCCGTGGCCTGGCGCAAGACCGCGACCGGTGGCCTGAGCGCGACCAGCGAGTTCGCCATCCCGCCCTCGGCGCGGCTGGGCGTCTACACGGTGCAGCTCTCGCAGTCGCTGGGCCGCCAGGGCACCGAGATCCTGGACAGCGCGCAGTTCCGGGTCGAGGAGTTCCGGCTGCCGGTGCTGCAGGGCCAGCTCGGCGCCAACGACAAGAAGCCGCTGGTGGCGGCGACCAGCACGCCGGTCGACCTGCAGGTGAGCTATCTCTCGGGCGGCAGCGCGGGCCATCTCGCGACCCAGGTCTCGGCGCTGATGCGCCGCAAGTCGCTCTCGTTCCCCGGCTACGAGGGCTTCAGCTTCGACCCGCCGCGCGCCGCGAACCGCGCGCAAGACGGCCACGACGATGGCGAAGACGGCGCCGACGCGGCGCAGAAGCTGGTCGCCGACAAGCTGCCGCTGACGCTGGACAAGAACGGCCGCGGCCGCACCGAGATCAAGGACCTGCCGGCCGTCACCTCGCCGCAGCAGTTGCTGATCGAGGCCAGCTACGCCGACCCCAACGGCGAGACGCAGACCCTGCGCCACGTCACCACGCTCTGGCCCGCCGCCGTGGTCGCCGGCATCAAGACCGAAGGCTGGGTCTCGACCCGGCAGCAGGCGCGCTTCCAGGCGCTGGCGCTGACCCTGGAGGGCAAGCCGGCGGCCAATGTGGCGCTGGAGGTGCGCGCCTCGGTCAAGACCACGACCACCACGCGCAAGCGCATGGTCGGCGGCTTCTACACGTACGACAACAAGACCACCTCGAAAGACCTGGGCAGCATCTGCTCGGGCAAGAGCGATGCGCGCGGCCTGCTGCTGTGCGAAGCGAAGCTCGACGACGCCGGCGAGGTCGAGCTGACCGTGGTCGCCAAGGACAGCGAAGGCCACGCGCACCAGAGCGCCGCCTCGGTCTACGTCACGCGCCAGGGCGAGCTCTGGTTCGGCGGCGAGGACCACGACCGCATGGACGTGGTGCCCGAGAAGAAGCGCTACGAACCCGGCGAGACCGCGCGGCTGCAGGTGCGCATGCCGTTCCGCTTCGCGACCGCCCTGGTCAGCGTCGAGCGCGAAGGCATCATCGACACCAAGGTGGTGCAGCTCAACGGCGAAGACCCGACCATCGACCTCAAGGTCGAACCCGGCTGGGGACCGAACGTGTACGTGAGCGTGATGGCGCTGCGCGGGCGGCTGCGCGAGGTGCCCTGGTACAGCTTCTTCACCTGGGGCTACCAGGCGCCGCGCGAGTGGTGGACCGCCTTCTGGTACGAGGGCAAGGAGTACGTGGCGCCGACCGCGATGGTCGACCTGAGCAAGCCGGCCTACCGCCTGGGCGTGGCCGAACTGAAGATCGGCACCGCCGCCCACGAGATCCAGGTCAGCGTGAGCACCGACCGCGAGGCCTACCCGGTGCGCGGCCAGGCGCAGGTGACCATCCAGGCCAAGCTGCCCAACGGCCAGCCCGCGGCCAACGCCGAGGTGGCGCTCGCCGTCGTCGATCAGGCCCTGCTCGAACTCGGCCCGAACCCGACCTGGGACCTGCTGGCCGGCATGTGGCAGCGGCGGAACTGGGCCGTCGAGACGGCGACCGCGCAGATGGAAATCATCGGCCGGCGCCACTACGGCCGCAAGGCGATCTCGGCCGGTGGTGGCGGCGGCCACAGCCCGACGCGCGAGCTGTTCGACACCCTGCTGCTGTGGAAGCCGTCGGTGGTGCTCGACGCGCAAGGACGCGCCACGGTGAGCGTGCCGCTGAACGATGCGATCAGCAGCTTCCAGGTGGTCGCGGTGGCCGACTCGGGCCCGGGCCTGTTCGGCACCGGCCAGACCAAATTCCGCGCCACGCAGGACCTGCAGATCATCAGCGGCCTGCCGCCGCTGGTGCGCGAGGGCGACCGCTTCATGGCGCAGTTCAGCCTGCGCAACACGACGGCGCAGCCGATGAAGGTCAACGTCAGCGCGCGCGCGACCCTGGTCGAGACGCCGGCGCAGACGGTCGAGATCCCCGCCGGTGAAACCCGCGAGGTGGGCTGGGAGGTGACCGCGCCGGTGCCGCTGGGCCTGGGCCGCTTCGAGGCGCTGCTGTGGGAAGTGACGGCGCAGGACCAGGGCGGCAAGGCGCGCGACGCGGTCAAACTCAGCCAGCGCGTGCTGCCGGCCGTGCCGCTGACGGTGCGACAGGCCACGCTGGCCCAGCTCGACGGCCCGCTGACATTGCCAGTGGCCACGCCGGCCGACGCGCTGACCGACGCCCTGGGCGCGCTGCGCGGCGGCATCCGCATGAGCCTGCAGCCGACGCTGGCCGAAGGCCTGCCGGCGGTGCGCGAATGGTTCGTGAACTACCCGTTCCTGTGCCTGGAGCAGAAGACCTCCAAGGCCATCGGCCTGCGCGATCCCAAGCTCTGGCAGACCGTGCTCGCGCAGTTGCCGACCTACCTGGACAGCGACGGGCTGGCGAACTACTTCCCGCCGCGCGACGGCGCCGCGCCCTCGGGCAGCGACACGCTGACGGCCTACCTGCTGGCCGCCACGCACGAGGCGGCGTCGCTCGACCCGGCCTGGACCCTGCCCGACGCGTCGCGCGCGGCCATGCTGCGCGGTCTGGAGAACTTCGTCGCCGGCAAGGTCGAGCGCAGCTTCTGGAGCCCGCGCAAGGACCTGAACCTGCGCAAGCTGGCCGCGGTCGAAGCGCTCTCGCGCTACGGCAAGGCCAATGCGCGCCTGCTGCAGAGCATCGAGATCACACCCAACCAGTGGCCCACGCACGCGGTGATCGACTGGCTCAATGTGCTGCGCCGGGTGAACGACATTCCCAAGCGGGACGAGAAGCTGGCCGAAGCGAACCAGATCCTGCGCGCGCGGCTGTCCTACCAGGGCAGCAAGCTGGTCTTCAGCACCGAGGCCGACGACCAGTGGTGGTGGCTGATGCAGAACAGCGACGCCAACACCGCGCGCCTGCTGCTGGCCGTGATGGACGACCCGGCCTGGAAGGACGACATGGGCCGCCTCGCCAGCGGCTTCATCGGCCGCCAGCAGCGCGGCGCCTGGTCGACCACCACCGCCAACCTCTGGGGCGGCCTGGCGCTGCAGAAGTTCTCGGCCCGCTTCGAGGCGGTGCCCGTCACCGGCAGCACGCGCGCCACGCTCGGTGCCACCAGCGCCGCGGTCGACTGGAGCAAGGTCGGCCGCGCCGATCCCAAGGCCCCGGTGGCCGCGGGCTTCGCCACCGTCGGCCCGACCAAGGCCGATCCCAACGTGGCCACCGGCCCGTGGCGCAACAACAGCGCGACCCTCGCCTGGCCCAAGGACGGCGCCTCGTCGCTCGCGGTGACGCACCAGGGCAGCGGCAAGCCCTGGGTCACGCTGCAGGCGCTCGCGGCCTCCGAGCTCAAGGCGCCGATGTCGGCCGGCTACACGGTGAAGAAGACCATCACCCCGGTCGAGCAGGCCGTCGCCGGCAAGTTCAGCAAGGGCGACGTGCTGCGCATCACCCTCGAGGTCAACGCCAGCACCGACATGACCTGGGTCGTGCTCAGCGACCCGATCCCGGGCGGTGCGACCCTGCTGGGCAGTGGCCTGGGCCGCGACTCGGAGATCGCGACCACGGGCGAGAAGCGCTCGGGCAAGGGCTGGCCGGTGTTCGAGGAGCGCAGCTTCGAGGCCTTCCGCAGTTACTACGACCACCTCTCGGCCGGCAGCTTCAAGACCGAGTACACGGTGCGGCTCAACAACGTGGGCACGTTCGCGCTGCCGCCGACGCGCATCGAGGCGATGTACGCGCCCGAGGTGTTCGGCGAACTGCCCAACGCGCCGGTGAAGGTCGAGGCGAAGTGAAACGACGGGCGCTGCTGGTCGGGGCGCTGGCCGGGAGCTTCGCGCTGCCGGCCAGCGCCCTGCCGAGCTTCGCCGAAGTGAAGGCCGCGCACCCGACCTCCGAGACCCTGTTTCTCGACCGCCACGGCGAGGTGCTGCAGCGCCAGCGCACCGACCCTTCCGTGCGCCAGGGCGCCTGGGTTCCGCTGTCCGAGGTCTCGCCCGCGCTGCGCAGCGCCCTGGTCTACAGCGAAGACCGGCGCTTCTACGAGCACGCGGGCGTGGACTGGCAGGCGGTCGCGTCGGCCGCCTGGGGCAACCTGTGGAACACGCGCACCCGCGGCGCCTCGACCATCACCATGCAGCTCGCCGGCCTGCTGGACGGTGACCTGAAGGCCGGCACGCAGGGCCGCAGCTGGACGCAGAAGGCCGGGCAGGCCGTGTGGGCGCAGTGGCTGGAGACGCGCTGGCGCAAGGACCAGATCCTGGAGGCCTATCTCAACCGGGTGCCGTTCCGCAGCGAGCTCGTGGGCATCGACGCGCTCTCGCGCAGCCTGTTCGCCAAGGCGCCGCACGGGCTGGATGCCGACGAGGCCGCGATCACCGCCGCGCTGGTGCGCGCGCCCAACGCCGCGCCCGAACGCGTGGCCGAACGCGCCTGCGAGGTGCAGCAGGCGATGGCGCGCGCGCAGGGCGCCAAGGCCGACTGCCTGTCGGTGCGGTTGCTCAGCGGCACGGTGCTGCGCGAACGGCGCTGGGCCGCCAGCGAAGGCGATGCGCCGCACGCGACACGGCGCGCGCTGGCCGAGTGGCGCCAGCAGGCCGGCACCCGCGCCGCACCGCCGCAGATCCGCACCACGCTCTGGGCGCCGCTGCAGCGCGAGGCGCAGACGCTGCTGCAACGGCAACTGCGCTCGCTGCTGGGCCGGCGCGTGGAAGACGGCGCGGTGGTCGTGCTCGACAACACCAGCGGCGAGGTGCTGGCCTGGGTCGGCTCCTCGGGCCTGCTGAGCCAGGCGGCCGAGGTCGACGGCGTGACCGCGCTGCGCCAGCCCGGCTCCACCCTCAAGCCCTTCCTCTACGCGCAGGCGATCGGCGAGAAGCGCCTGAGCGCGGCCTCGTTGATCGAGGACGCGCCGACCCACATCCCGACCGCCGGCGGCCTCTACATCCCGCAGAACTACGACCGGAACTTTCGCGGCTGGGTGTCGGTGCGCACCGCGCTCGCGTCATCGCTCAACATCCCGGCCGTGCGCACCCTGGCCATGGTGTCTCCCGAGGACTTCGCGGCGCAGCTGCTGCGCCTGGGCCTGCCGCTGCGCGAGAGCGGCGACTACTACGGCCTGGGCCTGGCGCTGGGCAGCGCCGAGGTCACCCTGCTTTCACTCACCAACGCCTACCGCACCCTGGCCAACCAGGGCCGCCATGGTCCGGTCGCGCCGCTGCTGGCCGGCCCGCGCAACGCGGTGCGCAGCGAGCCGGTGCTCGACCCCGGCGCGGCCTTCATCGTGGGCGACATCCTGTCGGACGCCAACGCCCGCGCCGCCACCTTCGGCACCGACAGCCTGCTGGCCACGCGCGTCTGGACCGCCGTGAAAACCGGCACCAGCAAGGACATGCGCGACAACTGGGCCGTGGGCTGGTCGCAGCGCTACACCGTGGGCGCCTGGGTCGGCAACGCCAGCGGCGCGCCCATGGGCGACGTCAGTGGCACCACCGGCGCGGCGCCGGTCTGGGCCGGCCTGGTGCGCTGGCTGCACGAGCGCCAGCCCAGCCGCGCGCCGGCGCCACCCGCCGGGCTGGTCGCGCAGACCGTGCGCTTCGGCCAGCAGCTCGAACCGGCGCGCCGCGAGTGGTTCATCGCCGGCACCGAACAGCCGCTGTTCGCGCTGGGCACGGGCGGAGACAGTGGCGCGCCGGAACTGCGCCCGCGCATCGTCAGCCCGACCACCGGCACCATCCTCGCCATCGACCCCGACATTCCGCCGGCCCACCAGCGCCTGACCCTCAAGGCCGAGACCGGCGATGTGCGCTGGCGCGTGGACGGCAAGCCGCTGGGCAAGGGGCAGGAAGTGCAATGGATGCCCTGGCCGGGCCGGCACCGCATCGAACTCGTGAACGCGCGCGGCGAACTGCTCGACAGCGTGCGCATCGAGGTGCGCGGGGCGGGGGTGAAGAACGGCGGTGCACCGCCGGGAAAACCCACGCGGTGACGAAGGGACAACGATTCGCCGCCGGGCCGCCCCAAGGCGAATCAGCCCCCTCGGGGGGCAGCGACCCGCGCAGCGGCGGAGCGTGGGGGTTCAGTGTTCAGCGTGCAGCTTCTCGTGGATCTTCTTGGTCGTCCACCAGACCGACCACAGCACCAGCGGAATCGCCGCGCCGGCCAGCAGCTCCGGCTTGACGGGCAAGCCCATCTCCTTGCCCGCCTTGCCCAGGTAGAGGATCAGGCTGACCACGTAGTACGAGATGGCCGCGATCGACAGGCCTTCCACCGTGCTCTGCAACCTCAGCTGCAGTTCCTGCCCCTTGGTCAGCTTGGCCAGCAGCTGCTGGTTCTGCTCCTCGGTCGCGATGTCCACCCGCGTGCGCAGCAGCGCGCTGGTGCGCGTGACGCGGTCGGACAGCGAGGCCAGGCGGTGCGCGGTCGACTGCACCGTTGCCATGGCCGGTGACATGCGTCGCTGCATGAACTCGCCCAGCGTCCGCGTGCCGTGGATCGGCTGCTCGCGCAGCTCGGCGATGCGTTCGCGCACCAGGGTGTCGTAGGCGCGCGTGGCCGAGAAGCGGTAGCTCTGTTCGGCGGTCGCACGCTCGACACCGGCGGCCAGGCCGATCAGGGTGTCCAGCAAGGCCTGGTCGGAGTTGCTCTTGTTCTCCAGCTGCGCCGTGATGTCGGCCAGCGCGCCCTCGCTGCGCGAGAGCAGCGGCCCCAGCGCCTTGGACGCGGGCAGGCCGCGCAGCGCCATCAGGCGGTAGGTCTCCAGCTCCAGCAGCCGCGCGGCGATGCGCCCGGCGCGGGTCTCGGAGGTGTCGGGCGGACCGATCACCAGCAGGCGCTCGAAGCCGTCGGCGCGCAGCCAGAAATCGGTCACCGCCATCGAGTGGCCCTGGTTGCCCATCAGCGAGGCCACCACGGTGTGGTCGCCCAGCCAGTGGCGGGCCTGGGCCAGTGCGTCGTGGGGCGAGGTGATCTCGCCCTCGACCATCGCCAGCTGGATGGCCGCGATGGTGCGCCCGGGCAGGCCGGCCAGCCAGCCCGGCGGCGTCACCAGCGAGCCCAGCAGGTCGGGGTTGCTCGCGCCCAGGCCGGCGCCTTCGGGCAGCGGCTGCACGATCGAGTAGCGGGTGAACTCCGTGTGCCGTTCCCACTTGAGCGTGTAGCCGGGCAGGCGCAGGCGCAGGAAGTTGGCGTTCAGAAGATCGGCCGACAGCGCCTCCTGGCCCGGCAGGCGGCGCAGGTGTTCGCACTCCTGCTCGCGCGTCACGCCTTCGTTGAACAGCGCCACATAGGTCACCAGCGCCGGCAGCCGGATGCGCGCCGGCGGGCGGGCGTGCACCTCGTTGTGCAGCAGCTCGCGCTGCGGGTCGTTGGCGGGCAGCAGGGAGGGCGTGGCGTTCATGGCCCGATTGTGCCGAAACACCGCTGTCACGGGTCTCGGCACAGCGCCGCCGAGTGGCTCAAAAAAAGAAAACCGCGCCCGGCTCCGAGGTGGGTGGCCGAACGCCGTTGCCGCTACGCGAACACCGGCGAGCCCCTGGACTGCCGGTCGCGCAGCTCGGCCAGCATGTCGCGCTCGGGCATGCCCGCCGCCCAGGCCGGGCGCAGCTGGAAGTGCGGCTGGTCGACGATCGAGGTCCAGTTGCCGCCCCACTCCAGGCCCAGCTCCATGCCCAGCACCCCGACCGCCTTGTACTTGGGCGAGTCGGCCAGGAACTTGCCGCCGCTGAAGACCCCGATGTCGAAGGCGATGCCGAAGTTGTGGTTCGAATAACCGCCGCGCGCATTGGTGACCTTGGGTCCCGGTGCGGTGCGGCCCTTCGCGTAGAGCGCGTCCTGCTCGGCGTAGGAGCGCGTGCCGCTGAGCACCTTGATGCCGATGCCGTTGTCCGCGGCCTTCTGCACCAGGGCGCGGGCCAGTCCCTGCACCTGGGGCTGCAGTGTCGCGATGTTGGTCTCGCTGCGTGGGTCGACGCTGGAGATCGCCGCTGCGGGCGCCACGCCATCGACCGTGGGTTTGACCAGGGCCGCGTAGATCGCGCCCCAGGTTTCCGCGCCCGCGCGGCCGTCGACCTGGATGTGCAGGGCGTCTTGTATGGCGCGAATCATTTCCGAGAGTTCCATGTCGCTGCCTCCGTGGGAGTGGGTGATGGCGCCACTCTAGGTCCGCACCGGTGGCCCCACATCCACCAACCAGTGGACGCGCTGACACCGGCGTCCCCCAATGTAGGGTTGTGACGCACAGGCACGACTTCCAGAATCCGCCCACGCTTGATCCCGCGGTGCTCTCAACCGGAGTTGTTGCCATGCCCACCGACCGATTTGTCGACCTCCAGCACGTCATGGTGGCGCCGCTGCGACCGGAAGCCGGCGTGGTGCGCGCCGTGCGCCTGGACCCGGGCATGGCGCGCATGCGCCTGGACCGCATCCGCCCCGAACTGTTTGACTTGGTGGCCTCGCGCGGCTTTGATCGCGCCAGCTCGCCGAATCCCATCAGCCCCGTCGCACAGCCCGGCGACACCACGCTGTTCGAGAGCGCGGCGGGCGATCTGCGCTACCACCTGCCGCGCTACCGGCTGCGGACCACCGCCCCGGGACGCTACGACGTGAACGTGGTGCTCGATCCGCAGGCCAGCGGCCAGTGGGTGGTGAGCCTGGGGCTGGAGGGCTTTGCGGCGCCCGAGCTGGGCGACGCGGCGCGCACGGCGCAGGTCCTGCCGCACCAGCTCAGCGCGGCCTTGCACTTTCGCATGCCCGGCTCGTCGATCGAACGGCGGCTGCCCGCGAGCGAGCTGATCCACGATGCGCGCGGCCCGGTCGTGGTGCTGCGCCTGGGTCTGGCCGAACGCGACGAACTGCTGGGCGCATTCATGGCGCAGAGCGCGGGCGCCAGCCTGACGCTGCAGAGAAGCTTCACGGTCTCGGTCGCGATTCCCGCCGAGGCCCCGCCACCACCGGCGCCGCCGGTGCCGACGCCCCCTCGGCCACCCCGGCCGATACCGGTGCGCCCGCCGCGGCCGGGCGGGGTGTTCCATCCCCAGCTCATGGAAGCGGGGGCCGCCATGCACCTGGCCAGCGCGACCCTGGCCGTGGACCGGCAGGTGATGCTGCGCCGGCGGTTCCAGATCGATCCGGCGCTGGTGGCGACCATCGTCGCCGAGCCGCTCGTCCCGCCACCGCAGTTCCGCTCCCAGTCCCAGACCCAGCCGGTGGAAATCCCGCTGTGGTTCGACAGCGGGCTGCACGGCTACCTCTATCCCGGCGGCAGCCCCAGCGCCGGCACGGTGGCCAGCCTGCAGATGCACAGCGTGCCGTACACCGCCCCGGGGCGCAGCACGCGCCACCACAGCTACCTGCAGAGCAGCAGCAACCCCACCCGCTTCTACTTCCTGCCCGACGCCTTCCGGCTGGCGCGCACCGAACACGCACCCTTCAAGCCCGCGCTGGCCTTCGTGGTCGACCAGTCGACCGACGCACCGGCGGCCGATCCCGGTGCGGCGCCCGCCACCACGCCGAAGTCGGCCGTGGAGCTGATCGCTGACGTGCGGCCCGTGACCGACGGCAAGCGCCTGTTGCTGGCAAAAGAGGTTCTGAAGGGCAAGCTGCCCACCACCGGTCTGCCGCCGGGCGAGATCACGCTGGAGCCGCTGCTGGCGCCGTCGGTGCTGCGGCTGGGTCTGCCGCGCGGCGGCCGCCTGCAGACGGTCGAGGTGGCCGCGCAGGTCGACCTGGCCAACGGCTTTCAGCTCAGCGAGCGGTTCGCCCTCGACGACTTCCAGGACGTGTTCGCCGCCCTGATGGCGCCGCAGTCGGCCGCGCTGCTGCAGGGCAATGTGGCCGTGTCCACCGGGCTGGGCGGCGAGATCCTGGTGCCGGTGGAGCTGAACTTCCACACGCTCGAAGGCGAGCTGTTCCAGACCACCGAGACCCCCGACCCGGCCACCGGATCGGTGGCGGTGCAGCTGCTGAACCAGACCGGTGGCACGCTGCACATCCCGGCGCTGCCGGTCTGGCTGAGCCGCGACGGCCTCATGGTGGCGGCCCGCGCCGAGGGCCTGGACCTGGGCCAGCCGGTCGAGCTGCCCGCCGGCGGAGAACTCGCGTTCCAGGTGGTTCCGGCCGAGCCCTGGCCGGCGACCGTTGCACCCGCCAGCGTGCCCGACGCGATCTTCGACACCTCGGCCATCACCGCCGTGCCCGACGCCAAGGCGCTGTTCGAACAGACCTTCGACAACAGCGTGGCGCAGGAGACCGCGCGCAGCATCACCGTCATGACCGACGCCGAGGTGCTGGCCAGCGCGCAGGCGCCCGACAAGGCCATCCGGCTGGTGATCATCGAGTTCCGCGGCAACAAGAGCGTGCGCCTGGGCGCGACCAAACTCGAAGAAACGGTGGACGTGCCGGTGGCGCTGATGGACGTGCTGCTGCGGCGCGACACCGAGGGCCAGTACGAGTTCCGCCAGACCGTGGTCTTCGGCTCCGGCGCGCAGCAGAGCGACGGCTGGCGCAAGAGCGACCTCGGTCTGCTCTTCGTGCCCTTCACCGGCGGGAACTGAGATGTTCGCCGGCCGCCCCGACTGGCACGCCCCCACCCACCGGGCGGGGCGGCCGGTCTATGCGGTGTTCGAACAGCCCGGGCGCTTCATGGCCGCGCCGCGACGGCTGCGCACGGCCTCGTTCCGGCTCGACATCTACGAGCAGGACCGCGGCGACGCCGGCCTGGAAAACTTCTCGCTGCTGCAGCTGGGCTTCGAGGCCGATTTCGACCTCGATGCGCTGCGGGAACTGGCGCCGGACGCGCCGCCCGGCCTGAGCACCTTGCCCGCCGAAGCCGCCTGGCTGCGCCTGCACGCGGCCGAGGCGCTCTCGCTGCCGCCCGAGGTGACGGCCCTGCAGCCCCTGGACATCGCGGGGCTGCGCGCCATGGGCCTCACGCTGCGGCTCGATGGCCCGGCCACCACGCTGTTCGAAGGCGCGTTGCAGACCGGCCTGCTGGCGGTGGGCGCGCAGGCCTGGGTGCGGGCGCGCGGCCTCGCCGAGCGCTGGCCCCTGACGCTGGCCGTCGACCCGGCGGCCTTGCGTGCCGCCTTGCCGGCAACCGACGGACCGCTCTCCGCCTTGCGCGACCGCTTGCTCGATGCCCCCGAGTCCCTGGGCTTCCCGGCCCTGCGCGACGTGCCGCTCTCCCACCGGGCGCAGGCCACCGAGGCGCTGCTGGACCGGCTGGTCGAACGCTTTGGCGCGCTGTGGCCCGGCCCGGCCGACGAACCGGCGGGCGGGGCGCGACTGGTCTTCGACGCCGACCGCATGCCACCGGGCCAGGTGTCGTGGAACCTCGCCGAGCCGCTGCTCTGTCCCCGCCTGCTGCCCATCGAGGCCGACCCGCTGGCGCCGCTGCGCGAGCTGGCGCCGGCGCAATGGGCCGGGTCGCTGGTGCGCCGCCACAGCGTGCCGGCCCTGGGCAGCGGGTGGCACGCCATCACCGCATTGCCCAACCTGCCCGGGCCGCGCGCGGGCCTGCTGCGCACGCAGCTGGAACTGACCGCTCCGCCCCATCCCCCCGCCCGGCCGTTCAGCAGCCAGGCGTCGGCCCCGCTGCCGGCCGACGACGCCCCGTTCTCACTGAACCTGCGCCTCGCGCCGGACGAGCCCTTGCACTACCAGTGGAAGGCCAGCACGTTTGTCCTGAACGGCCACCAGCCCGAGCTGGTGCAGGGACCGCTGCAGACCGCCGACCAGCGCCACCTGGTCATCGGCCCGGAGGCCCTGGGTCTGCACCTGCTGTGCGTGGAAGTCGACGCGGCCCTGCTGCGCGAGGCGCGCGTCGAGGTGCATTGCCAGGGGCTGCGCAACGGCAAGGCCTGGACCGTGCGCGGCCAGGTGGACGGTGAGCGCCACCGCCTGGCCCTCGCCCTGCCCCGCGACCTGCAGGACGGCACGCTGACCGCGACCGCCCTGGCCGGCGACCGCAGCTGCAGCGCCGCCCCACAGGCCGTCACCGACGCCGGCCTCTACCTGGATGCCTTCAGCTTCGAGGGCAGCGGCGCACGCACCCTGTCCCTGCGCTGCGAATTCGACGACGGCGCCCCGCAGGTGCTGGTCGAGCTGGCGCCCGAGGACCGCACCGAGGAGCCCGGCCGGCGCAGCCTGTGGCGCCTCACACCCGTCGCCCCCGCGGCGGACTGGGGCTGGACCGCGCTGTCCCCGTTCCGCAGCGGCTACCGCTGGCGCTGGGCCGGCCAGACCGCCTGGTCGGCCGCCCTCTCACCCGCTCAGGCGCTGCAGCTTCGCAGCAGCCAGGCACCCACCAGGAGCACGCCATGAGCGCGGAAATGCACGGCCTCGTCCTCACCGCCTCGCCCGGTGAACCGAACACCTTCGCCTACCGGCCCGCGCGGCCTTCGCTGGCGCGCACCGAAGACGGACAGGCCCAGTTCAGCTTCATCCGGGCCGGCAGCGTGAACATGCTGTCGTTCACCGCCCTGTGGGAGGCACCACAGGCCGCGCAGGACCGGGTCCGCGCCGCGCTGGCCACGCAGCAGCGTTGCGCACCGGAACAGATCACGCTGGTGCCGCAGCCCCTGGTCGCCGGCACCGCCGAGCTGCGTTTCGGTGACGGCACCGGCCAGTGGACCACCGCCGCCACCACCGCCTCGTCGGGCGTCGCCCCCTTCCAGGCCGCGTTCAGCCTGATGCTCAGCCCCGAACAGGCCGAGCGCCTGCTCAAGGCCGCCGCCGGCGAAGCCGGCTGGATGGGCGTCGCCTACCGCCTGACGGCCGCGCACGCCCCGGTGCACCACAGCACGCTGGACGCCCAGTCGAGCTTCAGCGCCGAGGCCAGCCTCGACAGCGCCGACCCCGAAGGCCTCTTCGCCGGCCTGCGCACCGAAGCCAGCGCCAGCGTGTCCGCCACCCACACCACCAGCCCCGCCGGGCCCGCCGCCACGGAGAGCTTCGGCGATGCCGCGCTGTGGGGATTGCCCAAACCCTGACCCGCCCCTTCACGTCCCTTCCACCCACCGAGGACTTTCACCATGATGCAACTCGACAACGTTCGCCAACTGCTGGGTTTCCAGGTCCACGGCGACCACCAGAACGACCACACCTTCTACGTCTACCCCAACCGCCCCACCTTCGCGCGCATGGACAGCGGCGGCCTGGCGCTGCGCTTCGTGGAGTACGGGCAGCTGCGCGAGGACGGCGGCAAGAAGTTCGGCGGCTTCGTCGCGTTCGACGCCGAGCTCACCGTGCCCGACGACGCGCTGGCCAAGATCACGGCGGAGCTGCAGAAGGAGGTCGACGCGAAATACAAGAACCGCGGGGTGCCACCGCCCAAGGTCCAGATCGCGCCCATCCTCTGGACCGGCGGCACCGTGGAGCTGCTGCTGAGCGAAGGCGGCGCCCTGGTGGAGAAGGTGCGCGGCGCCGGCAAGCCCTCGCTGTACGGCCGCAACGTGGCGTCTTTCATGATGGAACTGTCGGAACTCGGCACCGCCATCTTCAAGGAGACCCTGAGCACCGGATCGGCCAGCGCCGTGACCGTGGTCTACAAGCTCGACCACTACGTGCGCCTGCCCGAGATGAGCGCCTGGGGCACCTGGAACGCCTCCGAGTTCTACAGCTTCTTCCAGGACATCAACACCGAGGACAACTTCTGGAGCGAGGACAGCTACACCGAGGTGGTCAGCTCCAGCCGCTACAAGAACGACGTCACCAAGACCCACTTCGAGTTCACCCAGGCCCCCAACCTCTCGCCCGAGGAAAACGCCAAGCTCGAGGGCGATGTGCGTGCGCTGATCAACAAGCAGCTCGAAGCCGCCGTGCAGCGCAACCTGCTCAAGGAGATCGCCGAGGTCGACCCCAACGTGAAGGCGCTGCAGGAAGGCCAGGACATCGAGGACATCCGCCGCACCATCAACAAGAGCCAGATCGCCAACGTGCGCGTGGAGTGGAGCGAGGCCAAGACCATCATCACCAACAAGGCGCCGCAGGGCCAGCTGCCCACCGTCACCTCGCTCAAGGGCGCCGACGGCAAGCCGGTGAAGTGGGAGGACTACTACAGCAAGCTCAGCGTCGACGAGTTCCTCAAGACGGTGCAGGTCAACATGCGCGTCAACGCCAGCTTCGCCGACCTGCCGATCCACAGCGTGGAAGTGAAGATCAGCTACCCGCACGGCCCCAACGCCAAGACGCAGGAGTTCACCTTCACCAGCCCCGACGCGGTGGCCAAGTTCGAGTGCTTCGTGCACCAGGGCATCCGCAAGTTCAAGTACGCCTACACCGTCAACTACAAGGGCAGTGCCTTCGTCTTCAGGAGCCCCGAGGTCGAGACCGACGACACCAACCTCACCATCAACGTCGACGACCTGGGCATCCTGGCCCTGGACATCGCCCCCGGCGACATCAACTTCGGCCAGGTCGACCGCGCCCAGATCACGGTGAGCTACGCCGGCGGCGCCCGGCCGTTCGAGGCCAAGTTCAACATGACCAAGGCCAGCAACACCTTCAGCGTGCGCCAGGTCATCGAGCAGCGCCGCACCGGGCCGGTCCAGGTGCAGGTGGTCTACCAGATGGTCGACGGTCGCGAGATCAAGGGACCGGTGCGCGAGCAGACCGCCAACCAGCTCTACATCGACGACCCGTTCAGCGCCATGAAGACCATCAGCTTCCGCGCGGTCGGCGACCTGGTCAACGAAGTCGACAGCATCACGGTCGACGCGGTCTACGAAGACGCGGGCAACAACTACCGCCAGCGCGTCAACAAGAACCTCAACAAGGACAACCCGGCCGACGACTGGACCTTCCCGGTGATCGACGATGCCCTGGGCGAGGTGCGCTACACCGCGACCGTGCTGTTCAAGGACGGCAAGATGAAGGAACTGCCCGAGACGGTGGCCAAGCGCTCCACCATCACCCTGGGCAGCGGCACGGTGGAGTTCCTCACGGTGAGCGTGGTGCCCGACCTGATGGACTGGGACAAGGCCAAGCTGGTCAACGTGGCGCTCGGCTACGAAGACGCGGCCAACGGCGTGACCAGCCGCACCGAGCTGCGCTTCAAGGCGGGCGACACCGAGAAGAGCTGGAAGGTGGCGCTCAAGGACGCGGCTAAAACCGAGTACGAAGCCACCACCACCTATTTCCTCAAGGACGGCAGCAAGAAGGTGGTGGGGCCGACCCGCCAGTCCGACCTGTCGCTGTTCCTCGAAGTGCCGGCCTGATCGGGAGAGATGCCATGCTGCTGCTCGACACCCGCTCACGCACCATCAACGGCCTGTCGGTGTTCCCCGACCACGCCGATCCGGAGCAGTGGTACTACATGCCCACGGCGCCGCACCTGACCACCCTGCGCGACAGCGCGCTCGGCCTGGACATTCCGCAGTTCATGCTGCTGGGCTTCCGGGGCGACGCCGGCAACGGCGGTTTCCTGAACTTCGACTGCAACGTGGGCGCGAGCCAGGCCCAGATCGACGACCTGGCGCGCGAGATCGCTAACGCCGAGAACCTGCGCAACGCGCCGCGCATCGCCCCGATCCCGCTCGAAGGCGGCACGGTGCGGCTGATGATGCTGGGCAAGGACAGCGCGGCGCCCCCGCCGACGGGCACACCGGCCACGGCCGCCGGGCCGCAGTTCGTGCTGAAGATGGACCACAGCGCCAACCCCTCGCTCTATGGCGACAACCAGGCGGCGTTTTCGGTGCAACTCGACCAGGACGGTTTCACCGTCATGCAGCAGGTGCTCGACGGCGAGATCCTGCCGGTGGCGGTGGTCTATTCGCTGGAGTTCCTGGGCCTGCGCCCGGCCTACAACATCCGCCTCAAGGTGGACTGGGACCGGGTGCAGAAGCACATGGACGAGAGCTTCTCGGCCAGCTTCCTGGTCTTCTCGACCGAGATCGGCAAGGCGGTCGACGAGCTGATCGACAAGCGCGCCATCGTGCTCGAAGCCGACACCTTCGTGGCCGAAGGCGACGACACCAAGGGCATCATCGACCGGCGCGACGCCGCGCTGGCCCAGGTGCGCTCGATGATCACCGAGGCCTTCTTCAACGTCAGCCTGCCGCCCTGGACACCCGAGAAGAAGCCCGACTGGGAGCGCGCCATGGACGCCGTGGGCCGCTTCGCCGCCGCCCAGTCGGCGCAGGCCGCGGGCGGACCGGCCGCCGGCCTCATGCCCAGCTTCAGCTACAAGCGCATGGACTACAAGCGCATGGACAAGAAGGCGCTCAACGTCAACTTCTCCGAGCGCGTGGCGGTGAAGAAGCACATCCACCCGCAGGGCCACCTGCAGTCGCTGTTCAAGACGCTGCGCGACGGCCGCGTGCCGATGGACCATTTCGTCAAGCAGGTCTCGCTCGACAACGAATGGTTCAAGAAGCGCAAGCTGCGCGTCACCGCGCGCAACGACCTGGCCGCCGACGACATCGCCAGCATCAACGTGCGGGCGGCCTACGGCGACAAGCCGCAGAACGCGCTGCTGACGCCCGCGGCGCTGGAGACCAAGTTCGAGTGGTTCAGCCAGATCGACGCCGGCAAGCCGCTGCGCGACGTGGCGATGGAATACGAGGTGACCTTCAAGAACGTCGATGCCACCAAGCGCCCGGCCCGCCTCAAGAGCAAGCCCTGGAACGTGGACATCGACAACGTGGAGATCGTGCCGCGCGACCTCTACAACCTGATCACGGTCCCGGTGATGGCGGAGAACTTCCCCTGGGAGCGCTACAGCTCGGTCGAGGTGCAGCTGCGCTACACCGACGACGCCCACGAGATCGCCCAGCACGACACCCTTCGACTGACCAAGGAGGCGCCCTCGGCCAACTGGAAGATGTTCGTGCTCGACCCGGACAAGACCACCTTCGAGGTGAAGAAGGTCTTCCGCGCGCTCGACAACCGCGATGTCGAACACGGCTGGCAGGCCAGCGACGAGACCCAGGTCACGGTGCGCAACCCGTTTCCCACGCGGCGCGTGGTGCAGGTGGTGCCCAGCGTCGACTGGACGCAGGTGCAGGAGGCCTTCGTCGACTTCCGCTACGAGGACCCGGCCAACAACGTGCTGGTCGAGGAGTCGATGAGCTTCACCGAAGGCGCCAGCTCCAAGGCCTTTGCGGTGGACCTGCGCAACCCGGCGCTGAAGTCGGTGTTCTACCGGATCAGCCTGCAATACAAGGACAGCCGCTTCGTCGAGCTGCCCGAGTCGATGACCAACGCCAGCCGCATCGCGATCAAGACCGATGCCAAGGGACGGCGCATCGTCACCGTGCGGGCACCGGCGGACTTCGGGCCGCGCCACCTGCGCAAAGCGACCGTCTCGCTGCGCTTCGAGGACTTCGCCGGCGGCCTGTCGTTCGCCGACGAGCTGGTGTTCGAGAACGGCCAGAGCTCGGGCGAGTTCGAGTACGACTACCTCGACCCCGACCGCATGCGCTTCGAGTACAGCGTGCGCTGGCTGTTCGAGAACGGCCTCAGCAAGGTCACCGACTGGACCGCCAGCAACGCGACCGACCTCCTGCTGCACATCCCCAACTGACCTTCCGCGAGGCTCCCATGCTGCAACTCGATTCACGTTCGATCTCGATCGAAGGCGTCACGGTGTTTCGCGACCACGCCGATCCGTCCCAGTTCTGGTACCTGCCGGGACCGGTGACCCTGGCCCGGCGCGACGCCGACCAGCGCACCCAGTTCACCTACCTCAAGTACAAGAACCGCGCCGGTTCGGCACGGCGCGGCGGCGGCTTCCTGATGATCGAGACCCAGCTCCGGCTGGACCCCGACCTGGAGCGCCGGGTGGTCGAACGCCTGGCCTCGATCAGCCGCGGCCGGCCCCGCCTGGCGCCGGTGCCGTTCGACGACGGCACGGTCAGCTGCGTGGCGCTCAACCTGCAGGGTTCGGGCGGCACGCGGGCCACCACGTCGGCGACCGCACCCGAAGGCTCGTTCAACGCGGTCGAGAGCATCCTGGGCGCGGGAAAACCTTCGCTGGCCGGCCACAACACCGCCGTGTTCAGCCTGGAGCTGTCGGCCGAAGGCGCGACCATCCTGGAGAAGGCGCTCAAGGACGGCACCACGCCCATCGGCGTGATCTACGACCTGAAGTACACCGGCCTGCGCCCGGCCTTCAACGTCAAGATCACCGCCGACTTCAACCAGGTGTTCACCCACTTCAGCACCTCGGCCGACGGCCAGCGGGGCTTTGTGCGGGCCGGCATCGACACCGGGTTCGAGCGGCTGGTGCGCAGCGGCGCGATCAAGATCGAGGTCGCCGACATGACCGGAACGCCCGAGAACGAAGCCCGCGTCAAGGAAGCGCTGGACTTCTTCAAGGCCCAGGTGCTCAACACCTGGTTCACCCCGGCGCTCACGCCCGGCACCCTGGCCGCCACCGCAGCCGCCGCGGCCTCGCTCGACCAGGTGCGCCTCCTGGGCGAGCAGCTGCGCCCGCCACAACCGCCGGCCCCCGAACGCCCGGGCGCCACGCCCGCGGCACCCGCCACCACCGATCCCGGCCCCAGCCCCACCGAAGGCACCGGACACGGCCCGGCCGCAACCGGTCTGGGCGCCACCGGCGCGGCCGAAGGCGCCAGCGCCGGCAGCAGCCCGACCGAAGGTTCGGGCGAACCGGCGACCAGCACCCCGCCGCCCGGCGGCGCCGGCTCGCGCAGCGGTGCCACGCCGGTCGCCGCGGCGGCCGACCGCACCGCGGCCGGCGCACCGCGGCGCGACGAGGCCGTGGCCGCGTTCCGGCTGCGCTCGATCCGGCAGGAGGAGCGCCGCACCGCGACCTTCGAATACAACCGCGCCGAAGCCCAGCAGCGCAGCTACGCACCGCAGGGCTTCATCGGCCTGATGGCGCGCGAGCTCAACCGGCCGCCCTACTTCGTGGAGATCGACCTCGACGACCCGTTCTTCCAGACGCTCAAGATCGAGGCCAAGGCGCCGTTCGCGTTCGAGAGCCTGGGCCTCAAAGAGATCCACCTGCAGCTGGACTACGGACCGGTCGGCGATCCGAACAACCACCGGCGCCAGGACTTCGTGTTCAGCGCGGACGACCACGCGGCCAAGTCGGTGGAGTTCGTCGTCAACCTGCGCAAGGACCAGACCTACGCCTGGCAGGCGCAGTACCACTTCGACCCCACCAGCGGCTGGGAGGGCGAGCACTTCAGCCACGACGCGCCACGCGTGGTGGCCAGCGACGACCGCACCCTGGTGCTCAACCCGATGGAGTCGATCGGTTTCCTGCAGCTGCGCGTCGAACCCGGCCGCCTCGATCCCGGCGTGATCGACTTCGCCGAGGTCGAGATGGCCTACGAAGACCCGAGCGGCTGGAAACGCGAAAAGAGCGGCCGCATCGTCGCCGCGACCCCGGCCGCGCTGGAATGGAAGCTGCGGATCTCGCCGGCCTCCACGCGCAGCTGGCGCTACCAGGTGCGCCACCACCTCAAGGACGGCAGCGTGGTCGAACAGCCCGCGGTCACCACACGCGCCACCTCGGTGGTCGTGGACGACCCCTACCCGGGCTCGCTGGACCTGACCATTTTCCCGATCGTCGACTTCAGCACGGTGCGCGCCGCGATGCTGGACGTGAACTACGCCGATCCGGCCCACCACTACACCCGCCACGAGCGCGTGCGCCTGACGCCCGAGATGACCGAGGCGCGGGTGCGCTTCTCGACCCCCGATCCGTCGAAGAAGCGCTTCAGCCACCAGCTCACCGTGGTCCACACCGACGGGCGCACCGAGCGCCCGGCACCGGTCGAGACCGAAGACGACGTGATCACCGTGGTGATCTGAGACCCCCCGAACCCCAACGCATCCAGGAGCCAGCCATGACCACCAAGCGAGCCGTCGTCGTCGGCGTGAACGACTATTCCGTGCAGGGCTACAACAGCCTGCGTTTCTGCGTGGCCGACGCGGCCTCGATGTACCACATGCTGGTCGACGCCTTCGGCTTCGCGCCGCAGGACATCTTCTATCTCACCGACGGTGCCGCCACCTCGACCCGCATCCGCCAGGCGCTGCGCTACTGCGTGACCCAGTCGCAGCCGGGCGACGTGATCTGCTTCTACTACTCCGGCCACGGCGGGCGGACGCCGCATCCCGTGGTGCCGACCCAGATGTTCGAGACCATCATCCCGTTCTCCGGGCAACACATCAGCGACCACGAGATCCATTCGCTCGCCGACTCGCTGGAACCCTCGGTCGCCAACTTCACCATCATCCTGGACAGCTGCCACTCCGGCGGCATGCACGACGAGAGCGAGATCGCGCGCCGCGCCCGCTCGCCGCAGTTCAGCACCGACCTGCTGCAGCGGCTGGGCCAGTGCCGCACGCTGCTGCCCTGCGGCATCTGCCTGCCGCCGGCCAACCGCTCGGTGCTGGACAACAACATCCGCAGCGTGACCACCCGCAACACCGGCGTGGTGGTGGAGGAAGACAGCACGCGCCGCCTGGTGCAGCAGGCCAAGTCCACTCTGATCGCCGCCAGCTCGGCCGCCCAGGTCGCGATGGAGACCGAAGCCATCGGCCACGGCCTGCTGACCAAGTCCTTTCTCGACCTGGTCAACGCCAGCAACTTCAGCATCGACCACCACGGCCTGATCGACTCACTCACCACCTCGGTGGCCGCGCTGATGACCCAGCACTTCCCCGGCCAGCAGCAGACGCCGCAGCTGCGCGGCCAGGCCAACCGCATGGAAGAGACCTTCCTGGACGGCTGGCGCGACTCGCGCTGAACCCGACCAGCCGCTTCACCGAACCTCACCGAGGAGTTCCCATGCTCAGCCTCGAAAAGCCGCTCACCGTCGACGGCATCACCGTCTACCGCGACCACGCCGATGTGAACCAGTTCTGGTACCTGCCCGGACCGGTCGGTCTGGCGCGCCGTCCCGGCCCGGACAACCTGGCGGAATTCAGCTTCCTGAAATACAAGGCAGCGAGCGTGGACGTCGGGAAGACCGGCGGCGGCTTCGTGATGTTCAAGACCACACTGAAGCTCACGCCGCAGATCGAGTCGCGCATCCTCGGCCGCATCAACGCCGAACCGGGCGTGACCCCGCCGGTGCGCCTGGCGGCGGCGCCGTTCGAAGAGGGCACGGTGCAGTGCCTGGCGCTGAACCTGCAGGGTTCGGGCGGCACCGCCGCGACCGCTCCGCCCGAGGGCGCCTTCAACGCGGTCGAGCTGATCCTGGGCGCGTCGGTCCCGTCGATGGACAGCGAGAACGGCGCGGCCTTCAGCCTGGCCCTGTCCAAGGAGGGCGCGACCATCCTGGAGCAGGCCTTCGGCGACGGCATGGCACCGATCGGCGTGATCTACAACATGAAGTACCTGGCGATGCGGCCGTCGATCGACGTCGAGATCACGGCCGACTTCGAGCGCATCTTCAACCACTTCAGTGCCAGCCTCGAAGCCCAGTACCAGTTCGTGCGCGGCGGCATCGACGCGGCCTTCGAGTCGCTGGTGCAGACCGGCGCGATCCAGATCAAGGTGCTGAACTTCACCGACGAGGCCGACGAGCGCGAGCAGGAGAAGTGGGCGCTGGATTTCTTCAAGGACGACCTGCTGTCCAAGTGGTTCGAGCCCACGCTGACCCCGGGCCAGCTCGCCGCACAGCAGGCCACCAGCGACCCGCTGAGCGAGGTGATCGCCACCGGCCGCGACCTGCTGCGGGGTGCGAACAACGGCGCCACCAACACCACCACCAACACAAACAACGGCACCAATCCGGGTGGCACGACCACCGGCACCGGCCCCGCGGCCGGCGGCGTGCAGCCCGCCACGCTCACCGTGGAGCAGCAAAGCCCCACGCCCCTGCCCGCGGGCCAGGGCGTCACGCACACCCCCGCCACCAGCGGTCTGGCCGAGACGCTCAGCATCACCGGCGCGGGCGCCAGCGTGCGCGTGGACGGCGCCCCGGTCGCGCCCGATCCGGCGGGCCGCATCACGGTCACGGTGAACCCCGCCACTCAGAAGACCATCGAGGTCGAGTGGCCCGCGCAGTCCACCGAAGAGACCTTCGGCCTGTTCTTCGACTTCGACAAGCCCGCCGAGGCCGGCTGGCGGGTCAACCCGCCCTCGACCGAGTACCGCGCCTACGTGGACAACAGCACCACCGACCCGCGTTTCCAGAACGCGTCGGGAACCCTGCGCATCGAAGGCGACGGCAACTGGAGCGGGCCGGAACACGGCGCCGACCGCCTGCGCGCCTGGATACAGGGCCTGCCGGCCCCGCGCAACGTGCGGGTGGATGCCTACGCCAGCCACGAGCACGCCGCGGGGCTCTCGGAACCGCAGCGCGAGGCCTACAACCTGCGCCTGTCCACGCGCCGCCGCGAGGTTGCCCTGGCCGTCGTGCAGCGCGCCGGCGGCACGGTCAGCGGCGGCACCGCCAACGGCGACCATCCCGCATCCAGCCGCCCCGGCACCCACACCCCGATGGGCGGCGACCCCGACAACCGCGTGGCCCACGTCATCGGCCGCACCGCGGGCACCACGCCCTCGCGCTGGCGTGGCGTGCTGCGGCGGCCCGCGTCGACGGTGCCTCCACCACCCCCTCCGCCGCCGCCCCCACCGCCACCTCCTCCTCCCCCGCCGCCTCCACCACCGGCACAGGGCGGCAGCTCGCTCCCAGTGGTGGCCAGCTTCAAGCTGAAGTTCGTGCGCCAGGAAGAGCGCAAGAAGCTCACCCTGCGCTACAACCGCGCCGAAGCGACCCGCCGCACCTACGCGCCACAAGGCTTCTTCGGCCTCATGCTCGGCGATCTGCGCGACAAGTCGCGCTACTTCAAGGAGATCGATCTCGACGACCCGTTCTTCCGCGAGTTCAAGGTCGAGGCCAGCATGCCGATCGACTTCGCGCCCATCGGCCTGGCCTCGGCCCAGGTCGCGCTGGACTACGGCGATCCGGGCAAACCGCAGGACCACAAGCACGCCGACTTCGTGTTCCTGCCGGGCGAGAACAAGGTCGAGACCTTCAAGGTGTTTCTCAACAGCACGCGCGACATCGGCTACCGGGCCGGCTTCCAGTTCCACTTCGATCCGCAGGCGGGCTGGGCCGCCGACCGCCACTCCTACGACATTCCGGCCCAGGCCACGCTGGACCGCACGCTGTTCGTGAACCCCTACGAACACATCGAGTTCCGCGAGATCAGCGCCATCGCCGGCGACATCGACTGGGAGGTGGTGGAGTCGATGGAGCTCAACCTCCAGGCCCGTGGCTACGCCAGTCCGGAGCCGCGCACCGTGCTCACGCTGCGCCGCGACAGCCCGCCGCAGGTCTGGAAACTGCGCGGCGCCAGGCCGGCGCCGGCCGACCGGGGCGTCTCGATGGAGCTGGTGCAGCGCCTGAAGGACGGCAGCGTCACCCGCGTGCCCGCCACCGACCTGCCGGTGTCGCAGGTCGTGGTGCACGACCTGTTCGTCGGTGCGCTGCGGATCGAGTTCATCCCGGCCGTCGACCCCGCCGCCGTGCAACGGGTGCTGGTCGACGTCGAGTACCGCGATCCCGCCAACCAGTACGAACGCACCGAGCGGCTGGAGATCCCGGGCACCGCCACCGACTCGGTGAAGCTGCGCATGGCCTTGCGCGACAAGAACCTGCGCCAGTACCGCTTCCGCCTGACCTTCGTCGGTCCGAACCTGTTCCAGCAGCGGGCCTGGGTGGACACGGCGGAAGAGATCCAGCCGGTGCGCCTGTGAGGCGGTGACATGGGACCGGCCGCAGCCACCACCACCCGACCCGCCGCGACGCCTTCCGCGATCCCCGCCGCGGTGGGGGCCACGCTGGACCGCCTGGCCCCCTTGCTGCCCGGGGCGGTGGCGGCCGCCCGCGCGGCGCTGCGGCCACAGCTGGGCCTGGTCGGCCGCTCGGTCTGGCCGGAGGTGGCGTGGCGTTTCAGCCGGCTCACCAACACCGGGCTGCCGATCGAGTTCGCCTGGTCCTCGCGCGAGACGGCGCTGCGGTACACGGTGGAGGTGGCGCCGCCCGAGGCACCCGATCCCGGGCGGCTGGCCCTCGCCGCCCGGCAGCTCGGCTGGCCGCACGACCCCTTGCCCGCGCTGGCGCCCTGGCTGGCGCTGCAGCAGGGGCAGGAACTGCGCTTTGGCGCCTGGCTGGGGGCGCGCTTCTCGTCCGCCGGTCCGGCCACCAAGCTGTATGCCGATGTGCCACCCGGTGCGGCCCTGCCCGCCGCGCTGCCCGCGGCTCAGCCCTGGCTGCGCAGCCCCAGCCTGCACTGGCGCATGGCCGGGCTCAACGCCGACCACAGCCTGGAGCTGTACGCGCAGAGCGCCGACCTCGACCGCCGCCGGTTGCTGGACCTTGGCCAGGGCCTGTTCGGAACGCCGGTGCCGGGCGCCGCCCTGTCGCGGCACCTGGATCTGCTGTGCGGCGGACAGGATCTGCCGCGCCCCTCCGGCCTGAGCGTGGTGTTCGGTGGCGACCTGCGGCCGCGTGCCCTGACCTGGTTCTGTTTCGCCAAGGCCGTGTTCCGCGACGACGAGCAGGTCCGTCAGACCCTGCTTTCCGCCGTGGATGGCGCGCCTGCAGCGGTCTATGCGGCCCTGGCCGCCGGCCCGGCCGATGGCCGCTGGCGCAACGGCATGGTGGGGGCGGGAGTCGACGCCGGCGGATCGGGCTGGCTGCAGTGCGGCCTGCGACCCACATGACACCGGACCCCGCCGCACTGCCCGGCCTGGTCGCGAGCGAGATGCACGCCCGGGGACAGCGCCGGCCCGACCGCAACGGTTTTGCCACCGCCCTGGCGGTGCGCGCGCTGCGGCACCGGAGCCAGGCCGCGCCGCCCGCCATGCTGGACGTGCTCGAACGCTGCCGCTCGGCGCAGGGCGGATTCGGGTTCTGGCCACAGGGCCTGCGCCCGCACTGGGCGCCGCCGCTGCCGGACGACGCCGACGACACCGCCATCATGGCGCTGGAGCTGTACCTGGCCGGGCGCCTGACACGCCACGAGGCGCGGCGCACCGCCTGCCGGCGCATCGGCACGCGGCGCATCGCCGACCTGCCCGCCCTGCGCCCACCCTGGCTGCGCACGGGCGTGTTCGCGACCTGGAGCCGTTCGGCCGGAGGGCAGGACATGGTCGACTGCACCGTGATCACCAATGTGCTGGCGCTGCTGACCGCCACCGGTCTGGCGGGCATTCCCGGCGCAGGCGAATCGCTGGACCTGCTCGATCGCGCGCTGGACTGGGCGGGCGACGACGAAGCCCGCGCCAGCAGCCTGTCGCCGTTCTACCCCGACGCCGCCGAATGGCTGCTGGCGCTGGACCACGCCGCGGCCATGGACGTCCGGGGCATGGCGGCACGGCGGGACCGGGTGCGGCGCACACCCTGGGGACACGCCGCGCTGCAGCGCGGCGCCGAGCCCGGCCACGCGATCTGCTCCAGCCCCTACGGTCTGGCGGTGTGGCGTTCACCGCCGCTCTGTGCGGTCAGAAGCGGACCGGCCGTCGCCTGAGGCTGGCGCACCGGCGAAAGAAAACCCGCCGGGCTCGCGCCGGGCGGGTTGGGAAGGCCACGCCATCGGGACGTGGCGTCAGGGATGACTCAGAACGGAATGTCGTCGTCCATGTCGTCGAAGCCGCTGGAGGGCTTCGCGGCGGCCGGTGCCGGCGCAGGACGGGCCGCCGGAGCGGCCGCGCGCGGAGCCGCGGCCGGGCGGCTGTAGCCGCCACCACCGCCACCGCCTTCGTCACCACCGCCCATGCCTTCGCGGCCGCCGAGCAACTGCAGTTCGGTGGCGATGATGTCGACCGTGTTCTTCTCGACGCCGGTGGCCTTGTCGACATAGGTGCCGTACTTCAGGCGGCCTTCGACGTAGATCGGGCGGCCCTTCTTGACGTACTCGCCGGCGATTTCGGCCAGGCGGTCGTAGAAAGTGACGCGGTGCCACTGGGTGTCTTCGATGGTCTCGCCGCTGTTGCGGTCCTTGCGGCGGCTGGAGGTCGCGACGCTCACGTTGGCAACGGCCTGGCCCGAGGGCAGGTAACGGATTTCGGGGTCGCGGCCGCAATTGCCGACGAGGATGACTTTGTTGACGGATGCCATGAGGTATGCCCTGAGAAATGGGGGGGCGGCGCGGGAGAAGCGGCCGCCGGTCGGTCAAGCATTGTGCCGCAACTGCCCGGCGCCGGGCCAGCCCGGTCAGCGCCGGGCCGGATTCACGGGCGCGGGCGCCTGCATCGGCCAGGCCGCCACCAGCCAGACCAGCGTGGCCGCGGCGCAGACCGCGAACAGGCCGGTCGGACCGTGGTGGCGCGCCAGCCAGCCGCCGACCGCGCCGCCGGCGAAGAAGCCCACCGACTGCAGCGTGTTGTAGACCCCGAGCGCGGCGCCGCGCGCATGGGCCGGCGCCAGCTTGGACACCAGGCTGGGCTGGCTGGCTTCCATCATGTTGAAGCCGATAAAGAACACGAACAGCAGGCCGCCCAGGGTCCACAGCCCCGGCTGCGCCCCGGCCACGGCCCACAGGCCCAGCTGCACCAGCAGGATCAGGCCGATCGAGATCAGAAAGGCCGCGCGCAGCCTGCCCTTGCGCTCCATCGGGAACAGCGCGCCGCCCATCACGACCAGCGAAGCCAGCACCGCCGGCAGATAGACCTGCCAGTGCGCCGCCTTGGGCAGGCCGGCCGCCACCAGCAACGCCGGCACCGCCATCCACATCGCCAACTGCACCGCGTGCAGCACGAACACGCCCAGGTTCAGCCGCAGCAGGCCGGGGTGGCGCAGCACCTCGGCCAGACCGCCGCGCACCTGCTGCATATCCGATGGCTTGTGCACCACCGGTTCCGGCGGCGCCACCCACAGCACCACGGCGATGCCCAGCAGCGCCAGCGTGCAGGTCATCAGGAAGATGCCCGGCAGGCCGACCCAGCCGGCCAGCAGCGGCGCGATCACCAGCGAGAGCGCGAACATCAGCGCGATGCTGGCGCCGACCAGGGCCATGGCCTTGGTGCGCACGCTGTCGCGCGTGACGTCGGCCAGGAAAGCGGTGACCGCGGCCGAAATCGCGCCCGCGCCCTGCACCGCACGGCCGATCGACAGCCAGGTCAGGTCGGGCGCCCAGGCGGCGATGGCGCTGCCGGCCGCGAACATCAGCAGGCCGGCGACGATGGTGCGCTTGCGCCCGAAGCGGTCGGAGGCGATGCCGAAGGGAATCTGCAGAAAGGCCTGGGTCAGGCCGTACAGCCCCATCGCCAGGCCCACGCGCGCCGGGTCGTCACCGCCGGGCAGGCGCGCGGCTTCGAGCGCGAACACCGGCAGCACGATGAACAGGCCCAGCATGCGCAGCGCAAACACCAGGGCCAGTGCACCACTGGCGCGGCGCTCGTCGCCCGTCATGCGGGACGGGTCGGTTGAAACGGGGGAAGCGGTGGTCGAGGACACGGCAGGGTTGGCAGACAGGGCAAAGGCGTGATTGTCGGGCATGGCGTCCGGTCGCGCTCCGGCGACCGGACGGTGCAGCGCGGGGGCAAAAAAATCCTCCGCGGCTTATCATGGCGGGTTGCCCTTTTGACGCCGTCCCCGTGGATTCCAAGCCCCCCGTTCCCGCCGCCCACCCCACCGCCACCACCTTGTCGGTGCGCGGCGCCCGCACACACAACCTCAAGAACATCGACCTGGACATCCCCAAGCAGTCGCTGGTGGTGATCACCGGGCTGTCGGGCTCGGGCAAGTCCAGCCTGGCGTTCGACACGCTGTACGCCGAGGGACAGCGCCGCTACGTCGAGAGCCTGTCGGCCTACGCGCGGCAGTTCCTGCAGCTGATGGACAAGCCCGACGTGGACCTGATCGAGGGCCTGTCGCCGGCGATCGCCATCGAGCAGAAAGCCACCAGCCACAACCCGCGCTCCACCGTGGGCACGGTGACCGAGATCCACGATTACCTGCGCCTGCTGTACGCCCGCGCCGGCACGCCGCACTGCCCGGACCACGACCTGCCGCTGGCCTCACAGAGCGTGGCGCAGATGGTCGACACCGTGCTGGCCCTGCCGGAGGGCACGAAGCTGATGATCCTGGCGCCGGTGGCGCGCGAGAAAAAGGGCGAGTTCGCCGACCTGTTCGCCGAGATGCAGGCCCAGGGCTATGTGCGTTTCCGCATCGGTGGTGAAGTGGTCGATGCCGAGGCCCTGCCGGCGCTGAAGAAAACCGAGAAACACAACATCGACGTCGTGATCGACCGCATCAAGGTGCGTTCGGCGGAAGAAGAAGGCACCAACCCGCAACGGCAACGGCTCGCGGAAAGTTTCGAAGCCGCCTTGCGGCTGGCCGAGGGCCGCGCGCTGACGGTGGACATGGACACCGGCGCCGAGCTGGCGTTCTCCGCCAAGTTCGCCTGCCCGGTCTGCACCCACACCGTGGGCGAGCTGGAGCCGCGCCTGTTCTCGTTCAACTCGCCGCTGGGCGCCTGCCCGGCCTGCGACGGCATCGGCCACACCGAGGTGTTCGATGCCGAGCGCGTGGTGGCCTTCCCCACGCTGAGCCTGGCCAGCGGCGCCATCAAGGGCTGGGACCGCCGCAACGGCTACTACTTCGCGATGATCGAGAGCCTCGCGGCGCACTACGGCTTCGACGCCGAGGCCGCCTGGGAAAGCCTGCCCGAGCGGGTCCAGCAGGTGCTGCTCTACGGCTCGGGCGAGGAAGAGATCAAGTTCAGCTACGCCCTCGAATCGGGCGAACGCGCCGGCAAGAAGGTCGCCAAGAAGCACCCCTTCGAAGGCATCATCCGCAACTTCGAGCGCCGCTACCGCGAGACCGACAGCGTCAACGTGCGCGAAGAACTGGCGCGCTACCGCAGCACCCAGGCCTGCCCCGAATGCGGCGGCACGCGCCTGCGCAAGGAGGCGCGGCACGTCTTCGTCGGCGACGGCGAACAGCGCCAGCCGATCTACAAGGTCAGCCACATCACGCTGGGCGAGGCGCTGGACTATTTCCGCCGCCTCGAACTGCAGGGCGCCAAGGCCGACATCGCCGCGCGCGTGGTCAACGAAATCCGCCAGCGCCTGAAGTTCCTCAACGACGTGGGCCTGAACTACCTGAGCCTGGACCGCAGCGCCGACACGCTCAGCGGCGGCGAGGCCCAGCGCATCCGCCTGGCCAGCCAGATCGGCAGCGGCCTGAGTGGCGTGATGTACGTGCTCGACGAGCCCAGCATCGGCCTGCACCAGCGCGACAACGACCGCCTGATCGGCACGCTGCAGCACCTGCGCGACCTGGGCAACACCGTGCTGGTGGTCGAGCACGACGAGGACATGATCCGCACCGCCGACCACGTGATCGACATCGGCCCGGGCGCGGGTGTGCACGGCGGCCAGGTGATGGCGCAGGGCACGCCGGCGGCCGTGATGGCCGACCCGAATTCCCTGACCGGACAGTACCTCAGCGGCATCAAGGAGATCGCCGTGCCGACGCGGCGCACGCCCTGGCTGCCCGTGCTCAAGGCAGCGCCCAAGGCCGCCCCCGTCAAGTCGCGCTTCCCGATGAGCCCGGCCGCCGAACGCCGCGCCGAACGGCAGGCCGCGCACGAAGCGACCCTGGGCGACATGCAGGAGATCCGCGTGCTCAACGCGCGCGGCCACAACCTGCGGGGCGTGAGCGTGGCCTTCCCGGTCGGGCTGCTGACCTGCGTGACCGGCGTCTCGGGCTCGGGCAAATCGACCCTGGTCAACGACACGCTCTACGCCGCTGTGGCGCGCACGCTCTACCGCTCGCACGACGAGCCGGCCGAGCACGACGCGATCGAAGGCATCGAACACTTCGACAAGGTCATCAACGTCGACCAGAGCCCCATCGGCCGCACGCCGCGCAGCAACCCGGCCACCTACACCGGCCTGTTCACCGGCATCCGCGAACTGATGGCCGAGGTGCCGACCGCGCGCGAACGCGGCTACGGGCCGGGCCGTTTCAGCTTCAACGTCGCCGGCGGCCGCTGCGAAGCCTGCCAGGGCGACGGCGTGGTCAAGGTCGAGATGCACTTCCTGCCCGACGTGTATGTGCCCTGCGAGGTCTGCCACGGCCAGCGCTACAACCGCGAGACGCTGGAGGTCCAGTACAAGGGCCGCAACATCGCGCAGATCCTGGAGATGACGGTCGAGCACGCGGCCGGGTTCTTCAGCGCCGTGCCCACGCTGCACCGCAAGCTGCAGACCCTGCTGGACGTGGGCCTCTCCTACGTGCGCCTGGGCCAGAGCGCGACCACGCTCTCCGGCGGCGAGGCGCAGCGCGTGAAGCTGGCGCAGGAGCTCTCCAAGCGCGACACCGGCCGCACGCTCTACATCCTCGACGAACCGACCACCGGCCTGCACTTCGCCGACATCGAGCTGCTGCTCAAGGTGCTGCACCAGCTGCGCGACGCGGGCAACACCATCGTCATCATCGAGCACAACCTGGACGTGATCAAGACCGCCGACTGGCTGATCGACATGGGTCCGGAAGGTGGCTCGGGCGGTGGCACGGTGGTGGCCCAGGGCACACCCGAGACCGTGGCCGCCTGCGAGGCCAGCCACACCGGGCGTTACCTGGCGCGGCTGCTCAAGCGCTGAAGAATCAGCGCTTGCCTCTGAAGGCGATGCCTGCGCTGATCGAGTGGGTCGTCTTGCGACCCACCAGCGGGCTGCTCGCGGGCGACGACACCATGCGCGAGAGATCCAGACCACCGAACAGCACCCAGTGGTCGTTCAGCACATGGGTGTACTGGGCGCTGGCGCGCACGTTTTCCCAGCCGCCCCCGATCAGGTAGGCCGCGCGCCCGGTCTTCGCGGCGGTGTCCTGGGAGATGCCGTAGTTGGTCTGCAGGTAGGTGCGGTCGCCCCAGGTGGTGCCCATGCCGAAGTCCCAGTAATTGGTTTCGGTGACGGGCAGGCGGTAGTTGAGCCCGGCCGACAGGCGCGCACCGCCATTGCGGCCCAGGAAATCGCGGTCGTAGCTGCTGCTCCAGCTCCAGCGCTCGCCGATGGCTGACCCGGTGGAGATCCGCCAGCGCAGCGTGGAACGCACGTCCGGCAGGCCGGCGTAGCGCGGATCGCCGCCGAAGTCGCGGCCGTTGTCCACCCGCAGCGAGGCACTGGCCCGCCAGTCGTCGAAGATGCCGAAATCGGCACTCACGCCGGTTTCGAGTTTCTCGCGCCCGGCCTGCATGAGGCTGGCGGCACGCGAACGCGAGACGCGGAACGGACCGAGCTGGAAGGCCCACATCGGCTTGATGTCGCGGCTCGCCGGCGCATCGCCGACGTGGCCGTTGCCCGAGACCAGCGAGGCGCCGATCAGGTAGTCGCCCTCGATGGTGAGCCAGTCCCTGTCGGCGGCCCACAGCGGAGCGCCCATGCAACCGGCCAGCAACGCGGCCCCCCAGCGGTGTTTTGTCGACAACATGGCCGGATCATAGCCAGCCGCCCGATCGGTTTTCCGTCAGCCCGCAGGGCGCCGTGCAGAAATACCGTCAGACCCGTGCGCTGGGCCGCTGCGCCATCCGGTCGCGCCAGGCCTGCAGCGCGGGTAAACCCTGCTCGCCGGCCTGAAAACGCATCAGGCGCGCGAACTCCAGCGCGCAGAACGCCGTGATATCGGCGATGGTGAAGCGCTCGCCCGCGATCCAGGGCTGGCGCTGCAATTCGCCATCGAGCCAGACCGCGGTCTCGCGCATCTTCTCGCCCTGCGAGCGGCCGAACTCGGGAAACTGCGGCTGCTCCAGCGGCGCCAGCCCGGGGTGGGTGTGGCGCACGCAGTTGCCGATCGGCAGCATGAAATACCACTCCACGCGCCGGTCGGCCATCTCGATGAAGGCGCGCTCGGTCGCGTCGGCGCCCATCAGGTTGGGCTCGGGGTACGCACCCTCCAGCCAGGTGCAGATCGCGCGCGTCTCGGTCAGCACGCGGCCGTCGTCGAACTCCAGCGCGGGGATGCGCGCGAGCGGACTCTTGGCGCGAAAGGCCTCGCTCTTGTGTTCCTGCGCATTGAGGTCGACGTGGACCAGTTCGATGCCCTGCGCGGACGGATCGATCCCTTTTTCGACCAGGAACATCTGCACCCGGCGCGGGTTGGGCGCGCGCGGCGCGATGTAGAGCTTCATGCCTTGGCCGCGTTCAGCAGGTCGCGCGTGCGCAGGGCTTCGGCGCGCGCCGCTTGGGCAAAGTCGGCGCCCGAGGACGCGTAGAGAATGGCGCGCGACGAGTTGACGATCACCGGACCTTGCGTGGTGCCGCCCGCGGCGCGGTAGCCGGCGCGGATGGTGGCAACCGCATCACCACCTTGCGCGCCCACACCGGGGATCAGCAGCGGCAACGTCGGTGCGAGTGCGCGCACGCGCTCGATCTCGTTCGGGTAGGTCGCGCCGACCACCAGGCCAAGCTGGCCGTTGAGGTTCCACGGTCCCTGGGCCAGGCGGGCGATGTGTTCGTAGACGCGCGGCTGGCCGTCGACCGAAGCGAGGTGCTGGTTCTGCAGGTCGTCGCCGCCGGGGTTGGAGGTGCGGCACAGCAGGAAGGCACCCTTGCCTTCGTATTTCAGGTAGGGCTGCACCGAGTCCCAGCCCATGAAGGGCGAGAGCGTGACCGCGTCGGCGCCGTAGCGCTCGAAGGCCTCGATCGCGTACTGCTCGGCGGTGCTGCCGATGTCTCCACGCTTGGCGTCCAGGATCACCGGCACCTGCGGCGCCACGCGCTTCATGTGCGCCATCAGCTTTTCGAGCTGGTCTTCGGCGCGGTGGGCGGCGAAGTAGGCGATCTGCGGCTTGAAGGCAATCACGGTGTCGGCCGTGGCGTCGACGATGGCGGCGCAGAAGTCGTAGATCTTCGAGGCGTCGCCCTTCATCGCCGCGGGGAACTTGGCCGGATCGGGGTCCAGGCCGACGCAGAGCAAAGACTGGTTCTGGCGCTCTGCCGCGCCCAGCATGTCGAGGAAGGTCATGCCGCGATTTTAAGGAGTCGCGCTTTCGTGTCGGCCGGTTTACCGGCCGGATACACGGAGGCAACCCGCACGGAAGCCCGTCTCCCTACGATGCCCGCATGACCCACACCGCACTTTCCTCCTCCCCCGCTCACCCGATTCCCCCGGCCCGTCGCCACCTCCTGCAACGCGGCGCGCTGGCCTGCGGCCTGATGCTCTCGCTGGCCCTCGCCGGCTGCGGCGGCGGCTCGTCCGACGACGGCCCGACCGTGACCCTGGCCGTCACGCCGACCAGCGCCGCCGCCGGCGCGACCGTCACGCTGATCGCGGTCGCCAGCTCGGACGTGGGCATGAGCGCGGTCCGCTTCTACCGGGTCGATTCGAGTGCCAACACCCTGCTGGGCACGCTCAACGCCTCGCCCTACCAGTTCACGACCACGATCCCGACCACCGCGTCCGGCTCGGTCTCGTACTTCGCCCGCGCGGTGGACACCGACGCGAACACCACCGACAGCGACACCGCGACCGTCACTGTCCCCAACTGATCCCCTTCGGCGCAACCGGGCCGCTAACATCCCCCGGATGCGCCTGTCCCGCCAGCAACTGATCCTGCTCGTCCTGCTCACGCTGGTCTGGGGCTTCAACTGGCCGATCATGAAGTTCGGCGTGACCGGCTTTCCGCCGCTGACCTTCCGCACCATCTGCATGTGGCTGGGCCTGCCGGTGATGGCGGCGCTGATGGTCTGGCGGCGCGAACCGTTCACCATCGCCCGCGCGCACTGGCGCGAGCTGGCCGTGCTGATGGTGTTCAACATGTTCTTCTGGCACACGCTGGCGATCCTGGCGATCCAGTCGCTGTCCAGCGGGCGCGCGGCCATCCTGGGCTACACCATGCCGGTGTTCTCGGCCGTGATCGGCGCGATCTGGTTCGGCCAGCGGCTGATCCCGCGCGCCTGGGTCGGCGTGGCGGCCGCCGCTCTGGGCGTGGTGCTGCTGCTCTGGCACGAGTTCATCACGCTCTCGGGCCGGCCGCTGGGCGTGGCCATGATGCTGGTCGCCGCCGCGACCTGGGCCATCGGCACCCAGCTGATGCGCCGCACGCGCATCGACGCGCCCACGCTGACGATCAGCTTCTGGATGACGGTGCTGACCACGCTGTGGATGAGCCTGCTGTCGGTGCTGTTCGAGCGCGGCGCCTGGATGGCGCCCAACCCGGCGCAGTGGGGCGCCATCGTCTACAACGCGCTGGGCGTGTTCGCGTTCGCGCAGGTGGTCTGGCTGATGCTGGCGCGCGAGCTGCCCCCCATTGCCTCGTCGCTCTCGGTGATGATGATCCCGGTGCTGGGCGTGTTCAGCGGCGCCTGGTGGCTGGGCGAGGTGCTGCACTGGCAGGACTGGGCGGCCGTCGTGCTCGTGATGCTGGCCATCCTGACGGTGCTGTGGCCCCAGAAGGCCGCAGCACCCGGGGTTCACTGACCCGCGGTCTCCATCGCCAGGCACAGGTCTTCCCAGGCCTTGGCCTTGTCGGCCGGGGTGCGCAGCAGGTAGGCCGGGTGGTAGGTCACGATCACCGGCACGCCTTCGTAGCGGTGCACGCGGCCACGCAGGCGGCCGATCGGCTCGTCGGTGCGCAGCAGCGACTGCACCGCGAACCGCCCCATCGCCACGATGATCTTCGGCTTCACCAGCGCCACCTGCCGCGCCAGGTAGGGCTCGCACTGCGCGACCTCCTGCGGCTGCGGATTGCGGTTGGCGGGCGGGCGGCACTTGAGCACGTTGGCGATGTAGGCGCCTTTCGCGCCCTCGCCGGCGCGGCTGCGGCCGACCGCACGCAGCATGTTGTCCAGCAGCTGCCCGGCGGCGCCCACGAAGGGCTCGCCCTGCAGGTCCTCGTTTTCGCCCGGCGCTTCGCCGACGATCATCCAGTCGGCGCCGATGTCGCCGACGCCGAACACCGTGTTGCGGCGCGTCTTGCACAGGCCGCAGGCCTCGCAACCCGACACCGCCGCCTGCAGCGCGGGCCAGTCCATCGCGGCCACGCCGGCCGGGCGCAGGCGCTCGACCGGCACGGCCGCCGGAGCCGCTGCGGGCACTGGCGCGGGTGACGGCGCCACAGCAACCGGCGCGCGGCTGGTGGTCACCGGCGGCACCGCACGGGCGGCCACGGGCTCGGGCACAACGGCAGCGGGCGCAGAAACTGGTGCAGACACCGGCGCAGGTTCGGCCGCCGGACCTGCCACGGCGGCTTCGGCCCTGGGCGCCCAGACCCGCACCCCCATCTCGGCCAGCATCGCGCGCTGGCGCGCGTCCAGGTGCGGGACGAAGGAGGTGTCTTCGAACGTGTCGTCGGGCTGCGTGTCGCTCATGCCGTGGTTCCGTGTTCGTTCGCCAGATCCAGGCTCATCACCACCGCGTCTTCGCGCTGCAGCCCGCCGGCCGGGTAGTAGGCGCGGCGCAGGCCGACCTCGCGGAAGCCGTAGCGGTTGTAAAGGCCGCGGGCCGGGGCATTGCCCGCGCGCACCTCCAGCCAGAGCCATTGCGCGCCCTGCCCGCGCGACCACAGGGTCAGTGCGTCGAGCATGAAGCGCGCCCAGCCCTGCCGCTGCTGCGCCGGGGCGACCGTGATGTTGAGCAGGTGCACCTCGTCCACGCCGCGCATGGCCACCAGATAACCCAGCAGCACACGGCCGTCGGCGCGCACCGGCCACGGCGTCTCGCCGGGCCGGGCCTCGCCCAGCAGCATCACCGCCGGGTAGCCGCTGGACAACGAGTCGGCGAAATGGCGGCGCGACCAGGGATGGGCGTAGGCGGTCTTCTCGACCTCGCAGACCGACTCCAGATCGGCCTCGGTCATGCCCACGAAGGCCACACGGCGCTGCCCCTGGCGGTCGGCGGCCTCGGGCCAGCCGGCGCCCGGGTCCGGGAAGGTGTCGCGCGACGGCGCGGCGGCACTCATGCTTCCCTCTCGGCGGTGGTCCGCGCCACCTTGTCGCGCACGTACAGCGGCAACGCGTCGCGCGCGTCCACGGCGCGGCCGGCAGCGAGCAGGGCCGGTGCCAGCGACAGCAGCGCTGCCGCCGTCGGCAGGGCGACCTGCCGGGGGCCGGGCAGGGCCTGCAAGGGTTCGCCGTACACCTCGAACACATTGCCCGCCAGCAGGCAGTCGCCGTTCTCCAGCGAGAGCGCGGGCGGCAGCGAATCGGCCAGCCAGGTCGCCAGCTCCTGCGGCGCGCACAGGCACGGCGCCCGCAGCGGCTCGGCCGACAAGCCGTCCGGCCCGCAGGCGTAGAGCGCCACATAGATTTCGTTCATGCGCGCATCCAGCAGCGCCGCGATCACGGGCGGCACCGCCAGACCCTGTCCGACCCGCATGGCCCGCGCGGCCTCGGCCAGTGCCATCAGCGTGTCCACCGGCAACACCGGCAGGCCACCCGCGCCATAGGCCAGGCCCTGCGCCACCGCGCAGGCGGTGCGCAGGCCGGTGAACGAGCCCGGACCGCGCCCGAACACCACGGCGTCCAGCGAGTCCAGCGTCCAGCCGGCGCGCGCCAGCAGCGACTGCACGGCCGGCAGCAAGGTGGCGGATGACTGGGCGGCACCCGGGCCGGCAAAGACCAGCGGCTCCTCGCCGGGTGCGCCCGAACCCAGCGCGACCGACAGCGTGTCGGTGCTGGAATCGATGGCAAGCAGGCGGGGTGCGTCAGAGGGCATCGGGGGATTATCGGCGAGGGTCACTGACCCATAATCGCCGCTCCATGCCAAGCCAGTCCCGCCTCCCGTTCCTGTCCCTGATCCTTGTGTGCATCGCCACCGCCGCCCCGGCACAGGAGAGCGAACTCAGCGCGGGCGAGCTGCGGCTCAAGCCCGAGGTGGGGCTGACCGTCCCCGGCGTGCCAGCAACCGGCGGCCAGGCCGTCCCTGTCGCGCCATCGCAGGTGCCCGCCGGCCCGCGGGCGACACCGTCTGCGGCCGCAGCGCCCGCGCTGACCACCCTGCCCCCGCCGGTCGCCGCCGCCCTGCAGCGCGCCCAGGTGCCGGCCAGCGCCATGTCGGCCCTGGTGCTGCCGGTCAGCGGCAGCGGCCCGGAGCGCCTGCGCCACCGCGCCGAAGAAGTGATCAGCCCGGCCTCGGTGATGAAGCTGGTGACGACCTACGCAGCGATGGACCTGCTGGGCCCCAACTTCACCTGGACCACCCGCTTCTACACCGACGGCACGCTCGACAAGGGCACGCTGCGCGGCAACCTCTACATCAAGGGCGGCGGCGACCCCAAGCTGGTGCTTGAACGCATCCAGGCCGCTTTCCAGGCGCTGCAGGACAAGGGCGTGGTGGTCGTGCTCGGCGACATGGTGCTGGACAACAGCGCCTTCGACCTGCCGCCGAAGGACCCGGGCGCCTTCGACGGCGAGGCCCTGCGCCCCTACAACGCGGTGCCCGACGCCCTGCTGGTCAACTTCAAGTCGGTGGTGCTGAAGTTCTCGGCCGATGCTGCCGCGGGCGTGGCCCGCGTCACCAGCGAACCACCGATGGCGGGCCTGGCGATCGACGCCACGCTGCCGCTGGCGCGCGGCGCCGGCTGCGGCGACTGGCGCGCATCCATCGGCGCCCGCTTCGACGACATCAATGCGATCCGCTTCACCGGCCGCTACCCGCAGGGCTGCGGCGACAAGGAGTGGCCGGTCGCCTACCAGGACCCGGCCAGCTACGCGGCCCGCGCACTCGAAGGCCTCTGGCGCAGCAGCGGCGGCGCGCTCACCGGCAAGGTCGTGATGGGCCAGACGCCGGCCAGGGCGCGGCTGGTGCACGAGGCCCGGTCGCTGCCACTGTCGGACATCATTGCCGACGTCAACCAGTGGAGCAACAACGTGATGGCCCAGCAGGTGTTCCTCACGCTGGGCCAGCTGGCACCGGCCAGGGTGGATGCGATGACCGTGCCGCGCGGACCGCTGTCGCTGGAGCGCCAGGGCCGGCTGGAGCGCTCGCGCGAGATCATCGGGCGCTGGTGGCGCAACACCTTCGGCATCCGCCAGCCGGCACCGGTGATGGAGAACGGCTCCGGCCTCTCGCGCGTCGAACGCATCACGGCCGACTCGCTGGCCGAACTGCTGCGCCACGCGGCGCGCCACCCGCAGGGCGCGACCTTCGTGCAGTCGCTGTCGGTGGCGGGAATCAAGGGCACGGCCGCGCGCGTGGGCAAGTCGCCCGACAGCCTGGCGCACGGCAACGCCTGGCTCAAGACCGGCACCCTGCGCGACGTGACCGGCATCGCCGGGTACGTGAACGCGGCCAGCGGCGCGCGTTATGTGGTGGTCGGGTTCATCAACCACCCGAACGCGGTCGCGGCGCGGCCGGCGCTGGATGCGCTGGTGGAATGGACCGCCGGGCAGGACTGAGCCGGCCCCAGACAGCTCAGTTCAGTGCCCAGACCAGGCCGGCCAGGGCGCCCAGCGACAGCAGGACCAGCCAGACATGCAGCCGCCGGTGGCTGCGCTTGGCCATCATGGCCCGCGCTTGGCGGCGGTTGAGCGCGGCGTCCAGCATGTCCTCGTCGCACGCCTCGGCCTGCATGGTGCTGTAGTACTGGTGCCGGGTGGCTTCGTTGATGACGAAGTTGTCCTCCGGGGCGCTGCGCAGGGCATGGGTGTTCGTGTTCACGGTGGGCTCTCTGAAAGTTCGGTCGACGCCTTTGCGGGCATCTTTCCGGAGCTATCGGTCGCCCGCGCGGATTCTTGAGCGCCGCCCGACCGTCAGGCGGCCGCGCGTTGCAGCCGGTCGCGCACACCGTCCCAGTCGGCACCTTCGGGCGGCGTCTCGACCCAGATCAGCTTGACACCGGTCGCGTCGAGTTCGCGCAGCACCGCAAACAGCTCCTGCGCACAGGCGGCCGCGTCCGCCGGCATGCGCCGCTGCAGGACCGCCCGCGCGGCCCGCAGGGAGGTCCGGGCATACACGGCAATGTGTTTCGCGTCCGGCCCGAGCACGTCCAGCGCGGCCTGGATCTGCCCGCCCGCCATCAGCCGGACCCTGGCGTTGGGCGCGTAATGCGACTCCAGCGTGCCCGAGGCGCGCGGCGCGGCCTCGTCGCGCTCGCGCAGCGGCTGGCCGCACACGGCCTCGATCTGCGCCGGCGTGACCATGCCGGGGCGCAGCAGCACCGGCACGCCGCGCGAGCAGTCGACGATGGTCGATTCGATGCCCACCGGGCAGGCGCCACCGTCCAGGATCAGCAACTGGTCGTCCGACAGGTCGGCAAACTCCTCGGCCACGTGCGCGGCGGTCGTCGGGCTGACGCGGCCGAAGCGGTTGGCGCTGGGCGCCGCGACGCCCAGCACGCCGTGCGTGCGGGCGGCTTTCAGCAGCGCCTGCGCCACCGGGTGCGACGGGCAGCGCACGCCCACCGAGTCCTGGCCACCGGCCGCCACCGCTGCCACCTCGGGCCGGCGCGGCAGGATCAGGGTCAGCGGGCCGGGCCAGAAGGCTCTCATGAGCGCCACGGCGAAATCGGGCACGCTGTGCGCCAGCGGCGCCACGGCGGCACGCCAGTCGCCGCCGTCGGCCGGCGGCACGTGCACGATCAGCGGGTGGTCGCTGGGCCGGCCTTTGGCGGTGAAGATGCCGCGCACCGCGCTGGCGTGGCCGGCGTCGGCCGCCAGGCCATAGACGGTTTCGGTCGGCATGCCGACCAGGCCACCCGCGGCCAGGCGTTGTGCGGCCGCTTCGATGGCCGCCGGATCGCTGGCGTTCAGAACAAGAGGCATGAGCGAAAGGGTCTCGTCAGAGGCAAAGGCACGACAGGCCAGCGCACCGCGGAACCGGCTTTGCCGGGCCGCCAGTGCGGCCCCCCGGGGGGAGGCGCCGCAGGCGCGTCGGGGGGGTCATAAGCCTTGCAGACCGAGCAGCGCGAGGACCTTGGCCGCCGTCTCGCGCACCTCGGCCACGCTCGCGCCGGTGATGTTCAGGTGGCCCATCTTGCGGCCCGGGCGGGCGCTGAGCTTGCCGTAGAGGTGCAGGTGGGTGCCGGGCAGGGCCAGCACCTGCGCCCAGGGCGGGGCGACCGGCTGTTCGCTGGCTTGGGCGCGCACGCCGTTGGGCTTGAACCAGAGGTCGCCCAGCAGGTTGACCATGAGCGCCGGGCTGTGCTGGCGCGGCGTGGGCAGCGGCAGGCCGGCCAGGGCGCGCACCTGCGCCTCGAACTGCGAGAGGTCGCAGGCGTTCTGGGTGTAGTGGCCGCTGTTGTGCGGACGCGGCGCCATCTCGTTGACGATCAGGTCGCTGCCGCCCGCGCCGTTGTCGACCACGAAGTACTCGACGCAGAGCACGCCGACGTAGTTCAGGTGGTGGGCAATCGCCACCGTGCTGGCCTGCGCGCGCGCCGCCAGATCGGCCGGCACCGCGCCTTCGTAGACCTCGGTGATGGCGAGGATGCCGTCGTGGTGGGTGTTCTTCTGCACCGGGAAGGCAACCACCTGGCCGTCGGCGCCGCGCGCCACGATGACCGAACACTCGCTCTGCAGCGGCATCAGCTTTTCCAGCACGCAAGGCACCTTGCCCAGCGTCTCCCAGGCCGCCGCGAGTTCGGCGCGGTCCTTCACGCGGATCTGGCCCTTGCCGTCGTAACCCAGGCGCGCGGTCTTCACGATGCCGGGCAGCAGGTCCGCCGGCACCGCGGCGAGCAGCTCGGGCGTCTCGATGGCGGCATACGGCGCCGGGTAGACGCCGCTGAGGGGGCCGCACTGGACAAAGTGCGCCTTCTCCTGGATGCGGTCCTGCGCCACCGCCACGCAGTTGGCCGAGGGCGCCACCGGACGGTGCGCGCCCAGGGTGATCAGCGCCGGCGCCGGCACGTTCTCGAACTCGGTGGTGATGGCGTCGCAGCGCTGCATCAGCTGGGCCAGGCCCTGTTCGTCGTCGTAGGCGGTCTCGATGTGGAAATGCGCCACCAGGCCGGCCGGGCTGGCCGGATCGGGGTCGAGCACCGCGGTGAAGTAGCCCATGGCCTGCGCGGCCTGCACGAACATGCGGCCGAGCTGGCCGCCGCCCATCACGCCCAGGGTCATCTGTTGGCCGCGGTCGGACAGGGCGCCGGGCAGGAGGGGTTTGAGGCTCATGGGGTCAGACGGGCAGGGTCATGTTGCGGGCGGCTTCGGTCTGCGCGGCGCGGAAATCTTCCAGCTTCTTTCGCAGCGCCGGGTCTTCGTTGGCCAGCAGGGCCACGGCGAACAGCGCCGCGTTGGCGGCCCCGGCGGCGCCGATGGCGAAGGTCGCGACCGGCACGCCCTTGGGCATCTGCACGATGGAATGCAGCGAATCGACGCCCGACAGCGCCTTGGACTGCACCGGCACACCCAGCACCGGCACCACCGTCTTGGCGGCGATCATGCCCGGCAGGTGGGCCGCGCCACCGGCGCCGGCGATGATGGCCTTGAGCCCACGGCCAACCGCGGCCTCGGCGTAGGCGAACATGTCGTCGGGCATGCGGTGGGCCGAGACCACGCGCGCCTCGTGGGCGATGCCGAAGTCTTTGAGGATCTGCACGGCGTGCTGCATGGTGTCCCAGTCGCTGCTGGAACCCATGACGACGCCAACCTGGAGGGTGCTCATGGGAAGGGCTCTCATGCGCCCGGCGGGGCGCGGTGGGGAGGAGACTCGGGTGAGGCCGGAGGACGCGGACAGGCGCCTCCGGTAAAGTGCGGATTTTACGTTTCGCGCCCGTCAGCGCCCCTCTTCGCCCTTTCCGCCGCTCCACGCCATGATCAACGTCACCGTCGCCAATTTCGAAGCCGAGGTCATCGAAGCCTCCATGCACACCCCGGTGCTGGTGGATTTCTGGGCCACCTGGTGCGGCCCCTGCAAGGTCATCGGCCCCATCCTGGAAAAGGTCGAGGCCGACTACGGCGGCCGTTTCAAGCTGGTCAAGATCGACTCCGACCAGGAGCAGCAGCTGGCCGCCGCCTTCGGCATCCGCAGCATCCCGACCTGCGTGCTGCTGATCAACGGCCAGCCGGTGGACGGTTTCATGGGCGCCGTGCCCGAGGGCCAGGTCAAGGCCTTCCTCGACAAGCACCTGCCCAGCGAAGAGGAACTGGCGGCCCTGGCCGAAGCCGACGAGGCGCAGCAGATGCTGGCCCAGGGCGGCGAAGGCGAAGAAGCCGATGCCGGCAATGCGCTGGAAAAACTGGCCCACGCCCTGGAACAGGCGCCCGACAACGACGACCTGCGCTTCGAACTGGTCCGCCAGTGCATCGCCCACGGCCTGTTCGAACAGGCCAACGCCGCGCTCGCGCCCACGCTGGTGCGCATCCCGGTACCGCTGCGTTTTGACGCCCTGAACCAGTGGCTCAGCGCGCTGCTGTTCGTCGGCACCGACCCGCGGGGCCAGTGGCCACTGGAAAAGTTCGACGAACTGATCGGCCAGAACAAGCGCGACTTCGAGACCCGTTTCGCCAAGAGCCGCGTGCTGATCGCCATGGGCGAGTGGCCGGCCGCGCTCGAAGAGCTGCTGGAAATCATCATGCGCGACAAGAAGTGGGACGACGAGGCCCCGCGCAAGACCTATGTCGGCCTGCTCGAACTCATGACCCCGCCCAAGCCCAAGGCCGACCCGGCCGCCGCGGGCAAGAGCGCCGGCGGCATCGAGCTGTCGGGCAAGGCGGCGGTGCAGGAAGACCCGCAGGCGCAGATGGTCTCGCAATACCGCCGCAAGCTCAGCATGGCGCTGAACTGAGCGCCCGCGCTCAGGGCCCGGTCCACAGCGCCGGGCGCGCCGGGCCGGCCCAGACCGGGTGGTGGCCCTGGCCCGATTTGTCGGCGATGTCGGTCGGTGTCGGGTTCAGGTTGAGGTACCAGACGCTGGCAGCGCCGGCGGTGGTGCTCAGCGGCGCCGCCGCCTCGGCCAGGATGTCCGCGGTCGACAGCGCGGTCGCATAGATCTGGATGCCGCGCAGGATGCCGCTGAGCCGCTCGTTGGCGATGCTCCAGGGCGCGTCGCCGAAGCTCAGGGCCATGCCGGCGTAGGGCCGGCTGCCGAAGGTGCTGGCGTAGTCCGAATACAGCGTGGTGTGCCGGATCACCTTGCTGGTGTCGGGCAGGTTCCAGTAGAAGCTCGCTTCGATCTCGTCGGTGTTGACCCGGCGCACCACCAGGGCCTGCGTGTGCCAGGCGCCGTAGTTGACCACCGTGGAGTGGCCATTGAGGTCGACCACGTCGTCACCGCCTTCGATCGACACCTCCCACTTGTGCGTGGTGGTCTCGCTGCCGCCGCCGTCGGGATACGGGTGCGCGCCGTAATAGGCCTGCGCGGTGAAGCCGCCGTCCGGCCCCCAGAAGAAGGTCGTGTAGTAGCCGTTCTGGTGCCGCAGGTTGACGCGCCAGAGGTAGGTCGCCGGATACGGGTCGACCAGGCTGGCGCCAGTGAACTTGAAGCGCAGGTCGTCGTAGGAGGTGTGGTTCGAGGGGTAGTTCAGGCCGGCGATCACCTCGCTGGCCGGCAGGTAGTAGGCGACGCCCTCGTACACGTACTGCGGCAGGGTCGCGCGGATGTTCGCGACCTCGGTCGCGCTGGCGCTGTAGAAGTGAAAACCCTGGCTGGCCAGATAGAAGCGGTAGAGCGGCGTGCGGTTGGCGCCGGGCGAGGTGCCCGCGTGATAGGCCACGCCCTCGTAGCGGAAGTCGGGCAGCGTGGACTGGACACGCTGTCGCTCGGCTTCGCTGATGGTGTAGAAGTGCACGCCGGTGCGGGCGTTGAAGAAGCGGTGCACCGGGCTGAGCGAGGCGTCGGCGGTGGTCGAGGCCTGGAAGGCCACGCCTTCGTACTGGTACATCGGCAGGCTGGCCATCACCCGGTCGCGCTCGTCGGCGCTGACGGTGTAGAAGTGGGCTGCGGTGCCGTGGTTGTAGAAGCGGTAGACCGGCGTGAGCGTGACCGTCGCCTGCGCCCAAGGCGCCAGGCACCACAGCAGCAAGACCTGCAGCGCGCGGAGCCAGCGCCGGTGCCCGGGCCTCACCTGGGCAGCGCCTTCCAGTACCGCAGCAGCGTGCGCAGTGCTTCGGGCGGATTGGTGGGTGCGAGGCCGCCGGCCTGGTTGCTGGTGTTGACGCCGTGGCACGAGGCGCACAGCCGCACCTCGCCGGGCTGGAAGGTGATCCAGACCCGCTCGCGCACCACCGCATTGCCCGCGCCGTCGGTGGTCTGCCAGGTCATGGCGCGGCGCGCCGGCACGAAGGCCGCGGTCGAGCCGTCGGCGGCGATGCGCACGCTGCCGAGCGGCCCGCCGGCGTTGGCCGGCAGGCTGGCCTTCGGATCGTGCATCGGCGTGGCCAGCACGCGGCGGCCGGCGTGTTTGTAGCCGCGGATCTGGTCGCCCTGGAACAGCTGGAAGTGCGCGATGTCGTAGACCCGTCCGCCGCCCGGCGCGACGGTGCTCACCCCGCCGGGCACGCGCAGGTTGTAGGGCTGCTGCTGGTCGGCGCGGTCGCGCGAGGTCTGGTTGCGGGTGATGATCATGGCCAGGTCGTTGGCCTTGAGCCAGTTGCGCAACTGGGTCTCGTCGACCGCCTCCTCGGTGAAGATCTGGCGCTCGGGCGCGGCCAGCGCGGGCGCCTGGCGGGTCGCGGGCTTGAGCCGCGCCACCACCTCGACCGCTTCGAGCTCCCACACCAGGCCGTCGAAGCTGCGCAGCGTGTCCGGGTCCCACCAGCTGATGGACTTGCGGATGCCGCCGGTGAGCGAGACGCCGGCCTGCAGCAGGCCGCCCGTGCCCGCGACCAGCGGCTTGATCAGGAACTGCGTCATCTGCGCCGGCGTGGCGGCCTCGGTCGGCGTGTGCGTGGCCAGCACGGTGCCGCTGACCAGGGGCAGCGGGTTGCGGAAGCGGCCGCCGGCGATCGAGCCGTCGTTGCGGGACGGCACGGTGAGGTCGGTGACCACCATCGCGTCGGGGTTCGCGCCGGCGCCGCCAGTGAAGCGCACCAGCTGGTTGGTGGTCAGCGAGCCGAACTCGCGCGCGTAGGTCGCGATGAAGTTGCCCGGGCGCGAGGGTTCTTCGCGGAGGTGGAACAGGCCACCGTCGCCGCGCAGGTTCTTGGTGTTGGCGTGGAAGGCCGAGCTGGCGTAGTAGGTCAGCGCCGGGTCGTCGAGGAAGGACTGGCCGAGGTAGTTGAACGAGAGCTCGTGGCGGCCGACGTGGTTGAGGGTTTCTTCGTCGCTGCCGTCCTCGTTGACCTGCCAGGGGGTGAAGAAGTTGTTGGTGTAGCCGGCGACCCGGCCGAACGCGCCGGTGTGGTCCTGGCGCAGTTCGGGGAAGGCTTCGTCGGTCAGGCCCAGCGAGGCCGCGCCCGGCGCTTCGCTGGCGTAGGTGGTGGCGCCGTACTGCGCTTGACCGGCGCGCTGGGCATCGGCCTGCTGGTCCTGCTGAAGGTGGTCCCAGCGGGTGAACACGACGCGGCCCGCGCTGTCGATGGTGGGCGAGAACACACCGCTGGGCGACTGGTTGAGCAGGCGCAGGTCGCCGGTTCCGGGGTTCAGGCTCCACAGGCCGGTGACGGTCGCCGTGCTCTCGTATTCGTCCAGCTGCGGATAGAGGTGCGCCTCGCCGCCACGCGGCCGGTCGGAGGTGAACAGCACGCGCTCGTCGGTGCCGTAGAACGGCGAGACGTTGTTGTAGGTCGCTGGCTGGTTGGCGATCTTTCGGATCGAGACGGTCTCGTTGCGCCCCAGCCCGCTGACTTCGTAGATCTGCCAGTAGTAGGTGCCGACCTGGTACCGCGCCGACGGCCCGCCGACGATCATGGAGAACAGCGCCTTGCCGCCGCTCCAGTGCACCGAAGGTTCGCGCACCGCGATCGCCCCCGCACCCTGCATGCCGTCGGCGCCGTAGCCGGCCTCGCGGGTGAGGTTGCGCAGCGTGCCGTCGGGATAGCGGATGTAGAGGTCGCCGCCGCGCGGTGCGTGGTCGGGCCGGGCCAGGTGGTTGCCGAAGCTCGACATGCGGTTGGCGAAATCGGCCGTGTTGGGCACCTGGGTCACGAACAGGATCGGGTTGGCCACGCCGGCCACCTGCTCCGGCGTGCCGGGCACGTAATAGCCCACGCCTTCGTCGGCGTACTGCGACATCGTGGTGCGGACCTGCGCCGCCTCGCTCTGCGAGGCGCTGTAGAAGTGGAAGCCCTTGGCCGAGAGGTAGAAGCGGTAGAGCGGAATGAAGCCGGTCGCCGCCACCTTGCTCGCGTAGTAGGCGACGCCCTCGTAGCGGAACTGCGGCAGGCTGGCCTGGATCTGGGCCTTCTCTTCTTCGCTGATGGTGTAGAAGTGGACGCCGGTGTTCAGGTTGTAGAAGCGGTGCACCGGGCTGAGGCCCGCGCCGGCGGCGGCAATGGCCTGGAAGGCGGCCCCTTCATAGCGGAACTGCGGCAGGGTGGCGACGATCTGGTCGCGCTCGGCCGTGCTGGTGGTGTAGAAGTGCGCGCTGGTCTGGCTGTTGAAGAAGCGGTAGACCGGCACGGCGTTGGCCACGGCCTTGGCGCGCGCGGCGTCCAGCGCGGCGAACATGGGGCCGCTGCGCTTTTCCTGCGCTTCGGCCGCCGCCAGTTCCCGCCGGTTGAGCCGGGCGCCGTCTTCCACCGTCGCCCGCGTCTGGGCGGTTTCGGTGGCCGGTGCGTCCTGGCGGCTGCCGCCGCAGGCGACCAGGAGCGCCGCCGAGGCGCACAGCAGGGCCTGCCGCGCCACCCGGCCCAGGGGGTGCCGTGTCAAAAAGGTCATGGACCGGCTTATAGCCGACCGTTCTTCGCCCGGACGTTACAGGAGGTTGAACGGCCGTGCCGGTGGCGCGAGTGGCCAGGCGCCTGCTCAGGGCCGCTGGTCGGTCGACGGTTTCTTCCAGAGGTTGATGCCGCCGTCCACCGCGTGGCGGTCGATGGCGGCCAGCTCGTCGGCGCTGAAGTCCAGCTTGTCCAGCGCGCCCACCAGCTCCGTGATCTGCTCCGGTTTGCTGGCACCGATCAGGGCCGAACTCATGCCCGGGTGGCGCAGCACCCAGGCCACCGCCATCTGCGCCAGGCTCTGGCCGCGCGCCTGGGCCAGCGCGTCGAGCGCGCGCACATGGGCCAGGTTCTGCTCGCTCAGGTGGTCGGCGGTGAACGAACCGCCACCGGGGCGGTTCATGCGCGCGTCGGCCGGCACGCCGTGGAGGTACTTGTTCGTCAGCAGACCTTGCGCCAGCGGGCTGAAGGCGATGCAGCCCGTGCCCTCGGCCTGCAGGGTGTCGAGCAGGTCTTCCTCGATCCAGCGGTTGAGCAGGCTGTAGGACGGCTGGTGGATCAGCAGCGGCACACCCAGGCTGCGCAGGATGGCCGCGGCCTCGCGCGTCTTGCCGGCCGAGTAGCTGGAGATGCCGACGTACAGCGCCTTGCCCTGCTGCACCGCCGTGGCCAGCGCACCCATGGTTTCTTCCAGCGGCGAGTCGGGGTCGAAGCGGTGCGAATAGAAGATGTCGACGTAGTCCAGCCCCATGCGCTTGAGGCTCTGGTCCAGGCTGGCCAGCACGTACTTGCGCGAGCCGCCGCCCTGTCCGTAGGGCCCGCGCCACATGTCCCAGCCGGCCTTGGTGGAGATGATCAGCTCGTCGCGGTAGGGCCGGAAGTCGCGCCGCAGGTGTTCGCCGAAGTTGGTCTCGGCGCTGCCGGCCGGCGGGCCGTAGTTGTTGGCCAGGTCGAAGTGGGTGATGCCCAGGTCAAACGCGGTGCGCAGCATGGCGCGCTGCGTCTCCATGGGCGTGGTGTTGCCGAAGTTGTGCCACAGGCCGAGGGTGATGCTGGGCAGCTTCAGGCCACTGCGGCCCACCGTGCGGTAGGGCATGCGGTCGTAGCGGGAGGCGTTGGCGGTGTACATGACGGTCTCCGTTCGTTGTGGACAGTGACTCTACCCAGTCGTTCGCAGCTGGTGGTTACATGCGGGGAACAACCCCTTCGTTCGCAGGACCGATGCACCAGGGTGCCCTGCGCCGCTCATGTCCCCCGACGGCCTTCGGCCGTCTCCTCCTTTACTTCGCTATGCAGTACACCCTGGCGCGCCGGTCCGGGAGTGGATTCGCGCGAACTCAGATTCACCATTCAGGTTTGACCCACTTCGGCTTGGAGCAACCACTTCGGCGCGGATGATGTACGTGTTGTACGCTGGTTAGGACACCGACTTCAGAAGAGATGCGATGCCTCATCCAATGCACATCCTGATTAACGACTTCGCGATCAGAAGTTTTCGTGAGACCGCAGACAAGGACTACATCACTGCACGAATGGCGTATCGAGCGAGGTTGATTCAGCCTTTCCGTTGGTCGGCCCTGCACTGCCTTGAGAAATACGTCAAAGGAGTTCTCTTGCTCAATCGCGTGGATGCCAAAAAGTTGAAACACAGTGTGCTTCCCGGCATCGAGAGGATGAAGTTGCACGGCAAGTTCGATTTGGATCTCAGTGCCGAGACCGTCAAGTTCATTCAGAAGCTTGAAGACTGTGGAGCTGACGATCGGTACTACCTAGTCTCGTACGACATTGAGCCATTCGACATTGTCCGATTGGACCGGGCAGTCTGGGAAATCAGAAGGTACTGCCAGCCGCTGGACTACGACACCGTTGACAGGTACGGCAAGACGGTGAACTTCCTGACCGACGAGCTTGATCGCGTTCATCGGGCGAAGGAAAAGCATGAAAAGGGAACATGCATTACGGGAGGCATCCTGGAAAAGGTCATCGAACAGAAGGATCACCCGGCGCGTGAAGCACTGATCTGGAACAACCTGTTCTTCGGTCCGTCGCGACGCAAGGCTGTGAAGATGCGACCGGACTGGGAAGCAGGCAACTCGCCATTCTTCCTGCATCCCGAAATCATCGATGAGGTGATCAAGTACGTGTACATCCCAGAGAATTTCGCCGAGGGCGTGCGCCAGTTCGCGAAGCGGAAAGCGGCTGAGGAGGCAAAGGCAGAGCGGGATGCAAAGAGGGCCGCTCAGCTCGCAGCCAAACAGTCGGGGAAAACAGGGTAAAGGGGAGCCCAAACGGCTCATCTAGCAACAACAGTTCGGCATTTCGTACAACTGCATCGGGCCGAAACAAAGCCCTCCCACTGAACCAAACGCCACACCGCAAAAGCTCGACAAGCGTGCTATCCACGGTGGACGCGCCAATGTGTCTCCCGGTCTGAACTGGGGCGGAGGGCGAAGCGAAGTAAAGGAGGAGGACCGGGCACAGCCCGGTCCGGGGGACATGAGCGCAGTCCTCCGCCCCAGCTCAGACCCGCCACACCAGCCGCCAATGAAAAAGCCTCGCCACGCCAAAGCGCAACGAGGCCAGCAGAAAGACAGAAGTCGGATTACTTGGCTGTCGGCATCACAAACTCGGCGCCCTTGCCTATCGACTCAGGCCAGCGCTGCATGATCGACTTCTGCTTCGTATAGAAGCGCACGCCCTCTTCGCCGTACGCGTGCATGTCGCCGAACAGGCTCTTCTTCCAGCCGCCAAAACCCTGCCAGGCCATCGGCACCGGAATCGGCACGTTGATGCCGACCATGCCGACCTGGATGCGGCGCGCGAACTCGCGGGCCACATTGCCGTCGCGGGTAAAGCATGACGTGCCGTTGCCGAATTCGTGGTCGTTGATCAGCTGCACCGCTTCGCCGAAGTCGGCCACGCGCACACAGCTCAGCACCGGACCAAAAATCTCTTCCTTGTAGATGCGCATGCTCGGCGTGACGTTGTCGAACAGCGTGCCGCCCATCCAGAAACCGCCCTCGCAGCCTTCGCCGGTCTGCTTCGGATCGAACTGGCGGCCATCCACCAGCAGGTCCGCACCCTGCATCACGCCGGCATCGATGTAGCCGGTGATGCGCTCGTAGGCGGCGCGCGTCACGATCGGGCCCATCTCGGCGGCCAGGTTGGTGCCGTTGAGCACCTTCAGCGTCTTGGTGCGTTCGATCAGCTTGGGCATGATCTTCTCGGCCACGTCACCCACCAGCACCGCCACGGAAATCGCCATGCAGCGCTCGCCGGCCGAGCCGTAGGCCGCGCCGATGAGCGCGTCCACCGCCTGGTCCAGGTCGGCGTCGGGCATCACGACCATGTGGTTCTTCGCACCGCCCAGCGCCTGCACGCGCTTGCCGTGGTGGGCGCCGGTTTCGTAGATGTAATTCGCAATCGGGGTGGAGCCGACGAAGGAAATCGCCTTGACGTCCGGGTGCACCAGCAGCGCGTCCACGGCTTCCTTGTCGCCCTGCACGACGTTGAACACGCCGTCGGGCAGGCCGGCCTTCTTCAGCAGCTCGGCCATGAACAGGCTGGGCGTCGGGTCGGTCGGGCTGGGCTTGAGCACGAAGGTGTTGCCGGCGGCGATGGCGACCGGGAACATCCACATGGGCACCATGACCGGGAAGTTGAACGGCGTGATGCCGGCCACCACGCCCAGCGCCTGGCGGATGGTCCAGTTGTCCATGCCGGTGGAGACCTGGTCGGTGAAGTCGCCCTTCAAGAGTTGGGGGATGCCGCAGGAGAACTCGACGATGTCGATGCCGCGGGCCACTTCGCCCTGCGCGTCGGTGAAGACCTTGCCGTGTTCGGCGGTGATCATGCGGGCCAGGTCGTCCTTGTGGTGGTTCAGCAGTTCCAGGAACTTGAACAGGATGCGCGCGCGGCGGATCGGCGGGGTGTCAGACCAGGCCGGGAACGCGGCCTGCGCGGCGGCCACGGCCGCATCCACATCGGCGCCGTTGGCCAGCGACACGCGGCCGGTGACGGCGCCGGTGGCGGGGTTGAAGACGTCCTGTGCGCGGGTGGAGGTGCCGGCGCTGACGGCGCCGCCGATGTAGTGGGCAATGTCGGTGACGGCGGGATGGCGAGCGTTCATGGGATGTCTCCAGTGAATGAATGCACGCAGTCTAGAAACCGGGGGCGTTCGATACAAGACCGAAATGTTGAATTGATTGTTCAGAATGATGAACAATCAACCCATGAACGAGCAGAAGATCCACGAAAGAACCAACGAGCTGTGGGGCCACTTCCACTGGCTCAACGTGCTGGCCCAGCAGGGCAGCTACACAGCCGCCGCCGCGCGTCTGGGCGTGAGCAAGGCGGCGGTGAGCCAGCGCATGGCCGAGCTGGAGCGGCTGGCCGGCGTGGCGCTGGTGCAGCGCACCACCCGCAGCGTGCGCCTGACCGAGGCCGGCCAGCGCCTGGTGGACGACACGCGGGCGTCGTTCGAACACATCGCGCAGTGCTTCGCCCAGGTGCGCGACGCGGCCGGGGCGCCGCGCGGCCTGCTGCGGGTGACGGCACCGGTGGCCTTTGCGCGCCAGCAGCTGGTGCCGCGCCTGCCCGATTTCCTGCGCCAGTACCCCGAGGTGCGGCTGGAGCTGGACATGGCCGACCGGCTCTCGTCGCTGGCGACCGAGGGCTTCGACCTCGCCATCCGCCACACCGCCCACCCGCCCGACACGCACGTGGCCTGGACGCTGTGCGCCACGCGCTCGGTGCTGGTGGCCAGCCGCGCCTACCTGCGCCGGCAGGGCACGCCGCAGACGCCCGCCGACCTGGTGAACCACAACTGCCTGCACTACCCGCGCTCGCAGGACACACCGGCCTGGACGCTGGAGCCCTTGAAAGCCTCGGTGGGCCGGGAGCGGATGACGGTGCAGGTATCGGGCGCGCTGGCGGCCAACAACAGCGAGGCCCTGCGCGACGCGGCGCTGGGCGGCCTGGGCATCGCGCTGCTGCCGGACTTCACGGCCCAGGCCAGCCTGCTGGCGGGCAAGCTGGTGCAGGTGCTGCCCGACTGGAAGCCGGTGGGTGCGTTTGCCGAGCAGCTCTACGCGATCCGCCCGTATTCGGCCCACGTGCCCCGGGCGGTCACCGCCTTTGTGGCTCACCTGCGGGAGACGCTGGCGCCGGGGTTTTCCGACGGAATCTGAGGCGCTTCGGAAGCCCGGAGCGTGACCTGGTGGACAAATGCACGGGGAAATAGGCGCAACTCCCCAGTACAAAACCTAGGGTTAACCCTATACTGCAGTGCAGCAAACCCACTGTTGTCTACCGGAGCGTGTCATGAGCACTGCAGCCTTTTCCCATTCCGCCCACTTCCTGTCCACCGTCCGCGAGATGTTCGCTGGCTGGTTCGACACCCGCAACACCCCCGCCCGTCCGCTGACCCGCTTCGAAGAAGCCGAGCAGTTGCGCGCCATGGCCGATGACCTGCAGAAGAGCGATCCCGCCTTCGCGCAAGATCTGTACGCCGCCGCCGACCGTCACGAACTCGCGTAAAGACCCTGCGCCGCTGGCGGGCCGTGTGGCTCGGTCGACAATCGGCGCCCATGCCACCAGACACGACTCCTTCCACGCCCCCCTCGGTCACCGTCCCGGCCGAGGTTCTTGAACACCTCAAGTCCCGGCTGAACACCGGCCGGCGCTTCCTGCTCGGCCTGGTCGGCGCTCCCGGCTCGGGCAAGTCCACGCTGGCGCGCGCGCTGTGCGAGCACCTGGGCGGCGCGGCGCAACTGGTGCCGATGGACGGCTACCACCTCGCCAACGTGCAGCTGCAGCGCCTGGGCCGCGCCCACCGCAAGGGTGCACCCGACACCTTCGACAGCCATGGCTACGTGTCGCTGCTGCGGCGGCTGAGTGCACCCGAGGACGGCGTGACGGTCTACGCACCCGACTTCCGCCGCGAAATCGAAGAGCCGATCGCCAACGCCATCGCGGTCGAACCGCAGGTGCCGCTGATCGTCACCGAAGGCAACTACCTGCTGATGGACGAGCCCGGCTGGCGCGACGTGCGCGGCCTGCTCGACGAAGTCTGGTATGTGGAAGAGGACGAGGCATTGCGCCTGCAGCGCCTGATCGCGCGACATGAAGCCTTTGGCCGTGCAGCAGAAGACGCCCGCAGCTGGGTGGCGCAGACCGACGAGCCCAATGCCCGCCGCATCGAAGCCACCCGCGCACGGGCCCACCGCGTGTTCCGCTGGGGCGCGGGCTTCGCGGGTTGAAAGAGCGCCTAGCCGGCGCTCAGCCGCGGAACTCGCGGTCCATTTCCAGCACCTTGAAGTTCAGCAGGTGCGTGGCCAGGACGGTTTCCCACAGGAAGCCGCCCAGGGCCACGAGGAACGAGCACACGCCCAGCAGGAAGCAGGTCACCGCCACCAGCGGCCACTGCATTTCCCACGTCTGCCCCAGGAACAGCGAGATGATGGTGACGCCGATGAAGAAGCCGCACAGCGCCAGGCAACCGATCGAGAAATTCGCCAGCCGCCCGCGCTGGCGCAGCAGCACCAGTTCCTGGAGCAGGCGGCCGATCTGCTCCTGATCGGCGCAAGTCCGCACCCGCTCTTCCAGGATCCGCGCCCGGTCGATGATGCGCGCCAGCCGTCCGGCCACCGCGCTGATCATGCCGGCCACGGCGGTCAGGAAGAACACCGGCGCCACCGCCAGCTGCACGCTGTGGGTGACCGAGGCGACGTCGACGGGCAGGCTCATGCGGATCAGCGGCAGGTGGGAGCAGCGGGAAGGCTCAGCCCAGCATGCGCGCGAGCGCTTCCTGGTACTTGGCCGAGGTCTTCTCGATCACCTCGCGCGGCAGGCGCGGCGCGGGCGGCGCCTTGTCCCAGGGCTGGCCGTTGACCCTGGCGGTCTCCAGCCAGTCGCGCAGGAACTGCTTGTCGTAGCTGGGCGGGTTGCTGCCCACGGCGTACTGGTCGGCCGGCCAGTAGCGCGAGGAATCGGGCGTGAGCACCTCGTCCATCAGCACCACGGTGCCGTTCTTGTCCAGGCCGAACTCGAACTTGGTGTCCGCGATGATGATGCCCTTCTTCAGCGCAATCTCGGCCGCGGCCTTGTACAGCGCAATCGCCTTGTCGCGGATCTGCGCGGCGACGTCGGCGCCGACCATGGCCACCGTCTGCTCGAAGGTGATGTTCTCGTCGTGCTCGCCCATCTCGGCCTTGGCCGCCGGGGTGTAGATCGGCTCGGGCAGCTTGCTGGCGTTCTGCAGGCCCTCGGGCAGCTTCACGCCGCAGACCGAACGGCTCTCCTGGTATTCCTTCCAGCCGCTGCCGGCCAGGTAGCCGCGCACCACGGCCTCGACCGGGATCGGCTTCAAGCGCTGCACCAGCATGGAACGGCCGGTGACCTGGGCCACCTCGTCGGCCGAGACCACGCTTTCGGGCGCGTCGCCGGTCAGGTGGATGGGGCAGATGTTCAGGCCCTTGGGACCGAGCTGGTCGAACCAGAACAGCGAGAGCTTGGTCAGCAGCGCACCCTTGCCGGGAATGGGCTCGCCCATGATCACGTCGAAGGCGCTGATGCGGTCCGAGGCCACCATCAGGATGCGGTCGTCGCCCACGGCGTAGTTGTCACGCACCTTGCCGCGCGCGAGCAGCGGCAGGGACTTGAGGGCGGAGGTGTGCAGGGCGGTGGTCATGATCGGTCGGTCGCGGGAAGACAAAACGCAAGAAAAAAGCCCGCGGACCGAACAGTCAGCGGGCTGTGAACCATTCCTGCGGATTATCGCAGGTCGGTCCGGCGGCAGGATCAGCGGACTTGCTGTGCCAGATCGCCCTTGGCGTACTTGGCAGCCATGACCGAAAGCGTCTCGCCCTTGATCTTGGCGCCCTGGCCTTCGCAGCCGAACTCCAGGTAACGCTGCTTGCACACGGCCTTGGCGGCTTCGCGCGCGGGCTTGAGCCACTCGCGGGCGTCGAACTTCTCGGGGTTCTCGGCCATGAACTTGCGCACCGCACCGGTCATCGCCATGCGGATGTCGGTGTCGATGTTGATCTTGCGCACGCCGTGCTTGATGGCTTCCTGGATTTCCTTGACCGGCACGCCGTAGGTCTGCTTCATCTTGCCGCCGTACTGGTTGATGATCGCCAGCAGGTCCTGCGGCACGCTGGACGAACCGTGCATCACCAGGTGGGTGTTGGGGATGCGGGCGTGGATTTCCTTGACGCGGCTGATCGCCAGGATGTCGCCGGTGGGCGGGCGGCTGAACTTGTAGGCGCCGTGGCTGGTGCCGATGGCGATCGCCAGCGCGTCCAGCTGGGTGGCCTGGACGAACTGGGCCGCCTCTTCGGGGTCGGTCAGCATCTGGCTGTGGTCCAGCTTGCCTTCGGCGCCGATGCCGTCTTCTTCGCCGGCGTCACCGGTTTCCAGGTTGCCCAGGCAGCCGAGTTCGCCTTCGACCGTGACACCGGTCTTGTGCGCCAGTGCCACCACCTGGCGGGTCACGTCGACGTTGTAGTCGAAGCTGGCCGGGGTCTTGCCGTCTTCCATCAGCGAGCCGTCCATCATGACCGAACCGAAGCCCAGGCCGATGGCGCCTTCGCAGACCTTGAGGCTGGTGCCGTGGTCCTGGTGCATGACCAGCGGGATGTGGGGGTACATCTCGGCGGCGGCCTGGATCAGGTGCTTGATGAAGGCTTCACCCGCGTACTTGCGGGCGCCGGCCGAGGCCTGCAGGATGACGGGCGCACCGACTTCGTCGGCGGCGGCCATCACGGCCTGGACCTGCTCCAGGTTGTTGACGTTGAACGCCGGGATGCCGTAGCCGTTGGCCGCAGCGTGGTCGAGCAGTTCGCGCATGGAAACGAGCGCCATGAAAAACCCCTTGGGAAAGTTGGTAACCGGTCTGTAACTTTCGGGATTTTAAGGCGCCCCGCCTTGCTCGCCGATGACAGCGGCGCAGGGAGGGTCACATCGCCCGGCAGATCTTCAGCGTGTTGGTGCCACCGGGCGTGCCCATGGGTTCGCCGACCGTGATCGCATAGACATCACCGGCCTGCATCACCCCGCGCTGCTTGAGGTCGGCCTCGGCCTCGGCCAGCGCGGTGTCGCGGTCGGCGCTGGTGTCGACCAGCAGCGGGCGCACGTTGCGGTAGAGGGTCATCTTGCGCTGCGACGAGAGCTTGGAGGTCACCGCGAAGATCGGCATGCGCACGTTGTGGCGGCTCATCCAGAGTGCGGTCGAGCCCGACTCGGTCAGCGCCACGATGGCCTTGGCCTTGAGGTGGTGCGCGGTGAACAGCGCGCCCATGGCGATGGCCTGGTCGATGCGCGTGAAGTGCGCGCCGACGAAGTCGTCTTCCAGCGGGTCGTGGTCGGTCTTCTCGGCTTCCTGGCAGATCGCGGCCATCTGTTGCACCGTCTCCAGCGGGTACTTGCCGGCGGCGGTCTCGGCGCTGAGCATCACGGCGTCGGTGCCGTCGAGCACGGCGTTGGCGACGTCGCTCACCTCGGCGCGGGTGGGCACCGGGTTGACGATCATCGACTCCATCATCTGGGTCGCGGTGATCACCACCTTGTCCATCTCGCGGGCCAGCTTGATCATGCGCTTCTGCAGGCCCGGCACCGCCGCGTTGCCGACCTCGACCGCGAGGTCACCGCGGGCAACCATGATGCCGTCGGACACCTTGAGGATGTTGGCCAGTTCGGGAATCGCCTCGGCGCGCTCGATCTTGGCGATCAGGCCAGGCTTGTGGTTGTACTGGGCGGCGGCCATGTTGCACAGCTGGCGCGCCAGCTCCATGTCGGTCGCGTTCTTGGGGAAGCTCACCGCGACGTAGTCGGCCATCAGGCTCATTGCCGTCTTGATGTCTTCCATGTCCTTGGCGGTCAGGGCCGGCGCCGTCAGCCCGCCGCCCTGCTTGTTGATGCCCTTGTTGTTGGACAGTTCGCCGCCGAGCTTGACCGTCGTGTGCACCGCGTCGCCGACCACCTTGTCGACCGTCATCACGATCAGGCCGTCGTTGAGCAGCAGGGTGTCGCCGGCCTTCACGTCGCGCGGCAGCTCCTTGTAGTCCAGGCCGACGCCGGCGATGTCGCCCGGCTCGGTGCGCGAGGCGTCGAGCACGAAGGGCTGGCCGGGTTCGAGCATGACCTTGCCTTCGGCGAACTTGCCGACACGGATCTTCGGACCCTGCAGGTCGGCCATGATGCCGACCTCGCGGCCGGCGCGCCGGGCAGCCTCGCGCACGAGGTTGGCGCGGTCGATGTGGTCCTGCGCCTTGCCGTGCGAGAAGTTCAGGCGCACGACGTTGACGCCGGCGCGGATCATGGCTTCGAGCAGGGTCGGGTCGCTGGAGGCGGGGCCGAGCGTGGCGACGATCTTGGTGGCGCGTTGGGGCATGGTGTGTCTCCTGGATGGCGGATGAATCAGGCCGGTCGGTGGCGCCGTCCTGTAATTTGGTTTCAATTATCGAGGAAACCAGTTACCACCACGGTACAGCGTACGGCGCCTGCCCGCCAGCCCCCAGGTCGAGACCACTCAGGCTGCGCGGACGCTGGCGTCTCCGGGTGCGCGGCTCATGTCGTTGTTCTGTGTCACGACGATCATGAGCAGGCGCATGAACTCCGCACGCTGGCGCTCGGTCAGCGGTGCCAGGATCTGCTCCTGCGCGCGCAGCATGGCGGGGATGGTATCGGCCAGCGCCTGTTCACCTGCGGCGGTGAGAAAGAGCTGGCGGGCGCGCCGGTCTTGCGGCGACAGGCGCCGCTCCAGCCAGCCACGCGCTTCCAGCCGGTCGATCACGCCGCCGGTGGTGGAGGTATCCAGGGCGATGGTGCGGGCCAGCGTGCGCTGGTCGATGCCGGGCTGGTTGCCCACCACCTGCAAGGCGGCGTATTGCACCGGCGTCACGCCCAGCTCACCCGCCTCCTGCAGAAAGATGCCGACCGAGATCTGGTGCAGGCGCCGGATCGCGTAGCCGGGCTGCTGATCGATGTCGATACCGGCGGATTCGAGGGTGTCCATGGCAAGGGAAAACAGGGGGGTGGGCGGCGGTTGACCCAGTTTAGCAGCGCTCTTATGATCAGCACACTGATTATTAGTGTGCGGCCGGGTCAGGCCGATCGCAAGGAGACAACCCATGAGCCACGAACTCGGACGCCTGGAAGACCTGCCGCAGGACTACCGCGACGACCTGAAGAACCTGAACCTGGTGCCGCTGTGGCCCAGCTTGCGCGCGGTGCTGCCGCCCAGGGTGCCGACGCGCGCCACGCAGGCCGTGCACTGGCCCTACGCCACGCTCAAGCCGCTGCTGCTCAAGGCCGGCGAGCTGACCCCGATCGAGAAGGCCGAGCGCCGCGTGCTGGTGCTGGCCAACCCGGGGCACGGGCTGGAAAACATGAAGGCCAGCCCGGCCATCTACCTGGGCATGCAACTGCTGCTGCCCGGCGAATGGGCGCCCAGCCACCGCCACACGCCCAACGCGGTGCGCATGGTGGTCGAGGGCGAAGGCGCCTGGACCACGGTGGACGGCGAGAAATGCCCGATGAGCCGCGGCGACCTGATCCTGACCCCCACCGGCCTGTGGCACGAACACGGCCACGACGGCACCGACCCGGTGGTGTGGCTCGACGTGCTGGACCTGCCGCTGGTCTATTACATGGAAGCGAGTTACCACATCAACGGCACGCGCCAGATAGTGAAGCAGGGCAGCGGTGACCGCGCCTGGACCCGCGCCGGCGTGGTGCCGACGCAGGTGTTCGGCCGCAGCGACAGGCGCTACCCCATGCTGCGCTACCCCTGGGTCGACACGCGCGCCGCGCTGCTGGCCATGGCCGCCAACCAGCCCGATCTGGAGGGCGTGCAGGTGACCTATGTGAACCCGGAAACCGGCGACGACGCCGAGAACATCCTGGGCTTCTACGCACTGATGCTCAAGCCCGGCCAGACGCTCACGCTGCCGGCGCGCTCGCCCTCGCAGGTGTTCCACCTGATCGAAGGCGGCGTGGACGTGTGCGTGTTCGACAAGCGCTTCGCGCTGGTCGAGGCCGACACTTGCTGCACGCCGGGCTACGAACCCGTGACGCTGATCAACCGCTCGGCCGACCAGCCCTCGTTTGTCTTCATCGCCGACGAATCCCCGCTGCACCGCAAGCTCGGCGTGTACGAAGTTCGTTGACCACCCTGCGCCGCGCTTCGCGCGTCACCCCTCAAGGGGCAACACCAGCGGCCTGGCAAAGCCAGTTCCGCGGTGTTTCTCGACCCAGACACCTCTCCCTCAGATGACCATGCCCACCTACCTCTTCACCCCACCCGCGATTCAGTCCCTGCCGATCCGCGGCAAGACCGAACGCTTCCCCATCCACCGCATCTTCTGCGTGGGCCGCAACTACCACGCGCACGCCGTCGAGATGGGCAAGCCGGTCGACAAGTCGGTCGAGCGCCCGTTCTACTTCACCAAGTCACCACAGACGCTCACGCCCTCGGGCGCGACCGTGGCCTACCCGCCCGAGTCCAAGAACTACCACTTCGAGATGGAGCTGGTGCTGGCCATCGGCAAGGTGGGTTTCCGCGTCAAGGCCGAAGACGCGCATGAGGTGATCTACGGCTACGCCGCCGGCCTGGACATGACGCGCCGCGACCTGCAGCTGGTCGCGCGCGACAAGGGCCGCCCCTGGGACCTGGGCAAGGACATCGAGCAGGGATCGGTCTGCTCCGAGATCGTGCCGATGGAAGGCGTGGTGATCGAGAGCGGTGCCATCGCGCTCGAGGTCAACGGGGAGACGAAGCAATCGTCCGGCGTGGACAAGCTGATCTGGGGCATCCGCGAAATCATCGCGGACCTGTCCCTGTTCTATCACCTGCAACCCGGCGACCTGATCTACACCGGCACGCCCGAGGGCGTGGGCGCGGTGGTGCCCGGAGACCAGATCACCGGTCGCGTGGCGGGCGTGGCCGAGGTCGCGCTGACGATCGGCGCGGCCGAATAAGCGGCCGACGCGACGGGATCAGAGCTGGTCGATGGGCGTCGAGGCCGGCGCGGCCGGCCCGCCGCCCTCGTTCAGCACGAAGCGGTCGCCGCAGCGCGTGTAGAAGCTCGCGCCGAAACGCCCCACCGGGTGGAACTCGCGCAGGTTCACGCGCCAGGCCTGCGTGTCCACCAGCCCGCTGCGCGCGGCCAGCCACTGCACCCGGCCGAAGAACACATAGCGGCTCTCGGTCTCCATGGTCTCGTGCAGCACGCACTCGAACGCCACCGGCGCCTCGGCGATGCGCGGCGGCTTCACGGTCGAGGACGGCACCGGCGTCAGCCCGGTCACCGACAGCTCGCTCGCCTCGGGCGGCAGTGATGCGCCACAGGCGTGCATCTGCGGCGCCATCGCCTCGTCGGCGATGTGCACCACGAACTCGCCCGAGGCCAGGATGTTCGCCGCCGTGTCCTTGAGGTGCCCGTCGTGCAGGCGGTTGATGCTCAGCATCACCAGCGGCGGGTCCTCGCCCACCATGTTGAACATGGAAAACGGCGCCGCATTCACCACCCCGTTGGCGCCCAGCGTGGTCACCAGCGCGATCGGCCGCGGCACGATCAGGCTGGCCATGAGCTTGTAGCGCTGGTAGGCGGTGAGACGGGAAAAGTCGATGTCGGTCATGGCAAGGCTCCTGCATCCGACATGCAAGTTCCAGACCGCGTCTCAGCCCACCACACCCCGCCGCGCCATCATGTCCGCGCTCATCACCTCCAGCGCCGCCCCCCGGATGACCGCCCGCGCCGCCGGATAGGCCACGCCGTTCTCGTCCAGCAGGTGCCGCCGGTACAGCGCGTCGTAGGCGTCGAAGCGTTGTTGATCTTCCGGTGAAAACCCCGGCCAGCCTTCGCCGGCCTCGACCAGCGCCGACAGCGCCGCCCGCACCAGCGCCCACAACACCGCCATCTCGCGGTGGTCCTGCTGGAGGCGGATCACCACGGCCAGCACGGCCGGGTCGCGCTGCGCCAGCAGCGGCGGGAACACGTGGCGTTCTTCGTCTTCGTGGTGGTGCGGGCCGGCCTGGTCGAAGTAGCGCATCACGTCGCGCGCGGCGTCGCGGGCCTGGGCGTCCGGGCCGTGCGTCTTCACGTGCTCGCGCAGCTTGCCCAGCAGGGCCAGCATGCGTTCGACGCGCTCGTGGCAGGCGTCGAGCATCTCGAACGGCGCCTCGAAGCCCACGCCCGGCGCCTGCTGGCCGGGCTGGGTGATCTGGTGCAGGTGGATGCCGGCCATGGCCGTCAGTCCAGCAGCACCGCGCGGCCCTGCGGGTCGAACGGGATGTAGGTCTGGATGCGGCCCTGGCGGATGGACTCGACCATCTTCTTCAGTGGCGCCTCGGCATCGGCGCTGGTGGGCGGCTTGCCGGCCGTGCCCGACATGGCGGCGGCGAACACCATGCCCCAGGGCTGACCGAAGCCGGCCGCTTCCTGCCTGAGCTGGTCGAACGAGGCCAGCTCGTCGGGGCTTTTGTCGACGCACATCTGCGGCACCAGCGCGCCGCCCTGGCCTTTTTCGAAGGCGGCGCGCTCGGCGGGCGAGGCGTCGTCGGGCAGCTCGATGGCCGCGAACACCATCAGCAGGCGCTGGGGTTGGGGCTGGGCGCGCGCGGCGGCCAGCAGATCGTCGAAGGTGCTGATGTCCATGAAAAGTCCGATCGGAAAAGGGGGTCAGCGGGCGCCGGTGGCGCCCAGGGTGGTCACATAGTCGCCGACTTGCGGTCGCACGCTGGATTTGCCGTGCGAGAGCGCGGTGCCGAGGCTCAGGAAGCAGACCGCCTGCTCGCTCTCGCCCAGGTCGAAGAAGCGGCGCAGGGCCAGCGACCCGATGGCCTTGCCCGCCGTGAGCGCGGAGCCGTAGCCCATCGCGGTCGCCATCAACAGCAGGTTCTGCGCCGCACAGCCGGCCGAGATCAGCCGCTCGGCCAGGCCGATCTCGGCGTCGCCCTTGGTCGCGTCGACCACCAGCAGGGCAAGGAACGGGGAGCGAAAACCCTTCTCGCGCGCCTTGGTGATCTCGTGCGGCCCGGCCTGCGGATCGCGCTCCAGCAGGGCCTGCACGAAGACCTCGGCCAGCGCCTCGCGCCGGTCGGCCGGCACCGTGATGAAGCGCCACGGCAGCAGGTTCCGGTGGTCCGGCGCCGAGGCCGCGGCCGACAGGATGCTGTGCAACTGCGCCGCATCGGGGCCGGGTTCGCCGAGGCGGAACGGCAGCACCGTGCGGCGCGCCGACATCAGTTCGGCGGCGAACTCGGCCCAGTCGGCGGGGCCGGCGGGTGCGGCGTGGTCGGGCGTGCCGGCGTCCATGGGTGTCACCCCGGCCGGCCATCGGCACGCGGCCGGCCGAACCAGTTCACCAGCCGGCCGCCCCAGACCAGCACCACGCCGGCCCAGGTCAGCGCGGCCGCGGCCAGCCAGAGGCCGCCGGCATGGGGCAGGGTGCCCGCGATGCGCAGCAGCACCGCCACCTGCAGCCCCCAGAACAGGGTCCACACGGTGGCGTCGGCCACCAGCGCGCGGCCGCTGTGGCCGCAGGCCACGCGCGTGACCATGGCCAGCAGGATCGAACCGAGGAAGCCCATGGTCAGCGCGTGCAGCGCGCCCAGGCCCAGCGTGGGCACGCCACCGGCCGCCAGCAGCCATTGCGACAGGCCCGAAAGCAGCAGCGACAGGCCGAACCAGACAAAGCCCACGTGCAGCATGGCCAGCAGGCGGATCTTCAGGCTCTGCACCAGGCCCCAGACCCAGGCCAGCCAGACCAGCACGCCGCCGACGCCCAGCTCCAGCGCGCCGCGCAGCAGGCGCCAGGCCGTGCCCTCGCCCCAGCCGGCGAGCATCAGCCACACCGACACGGCCTCGAGCACCGCCGTCGCCAGCATCAGCCACAGCACCCAGAACGGGCGCCAGGCCCCGATCATGGGCAGCGCGCCGGAAGTGAAGAAGGGAATCATGCGGTGCGCGACGCTGACATAGGTGACGACGATGAAGCCCCACAGCGCGGTGTGCACCAGGGCCAGGGCCACCGACCCGGCATCCAGCAGCAGCGCGACCCCGATGCCGGCGGCGCACAGGGCGCCCAGCGTGCCGCCGAGGGCGATCACCGTGGCGTGTACCCGGTCGGCGGCCCGGCTGGCGCGCCACAGGCGCCAGAACGCCGCGTTCTGCGCGCCCAGACCGGCCGCCGCGATAAGGGCACCGGCCACCGCCACGTCGCGGTGCACATGCGCGCCCGCCAGCCACAGCAGCCAGCCGGCCACCTGCAGGGCCAGGACGGGCGTGATGGCCCGGGCGTCCGGTGCGTCCACGCCCAGCCACTTGGGACCGGCGGTGAACAGGAAGCCGGCAAAGAACAGCGGCATGAAGCCCAGGGTCATGACCGCGGCGTGGGTCAGCGTGGGCGAGACCGCGTAGGACAGCCCGAACACGCCGCTCACCCGGTCGACCTGCACCGCCGCCCACCAGGCGGCCGAGGCGACCAGCAGCAGCACCCCAGAAAAAAAGGCCAGCCGGTGCGGCGCGCGCCACAGGCTGGCCCATTGCCAGGGCGCCACCCCGGCCGTGCTCATCCGCAGGAGCCGAGGTGCCCGCAGGAAGTGCAGTAGTCGCAGCCGTCCTTGCGGATCATGGCGTGGGCACCGCACTCGGGGCATTTCTTGCCGGCCATCACGCTGGAGGACATGCCGGTCGACATGCCGACCAGCTCGGGCGCGGCCGGGGCGTGCGGCGTCGCGACCGCGGCGGTGTCGGCCACCTGGTTGCGGCGGGCGATGATGTTCTGCAGCGCGAAGGCGATGGCGGCGACCTCGGAGTCGTGCCACATCGGCACGTGCGTGCCGTCGGCCTTCTGATACGTGCCCAGACGCACCGGGCCGCGGTCCCAGGCGACCTTGCGCATGTCGGACAGCGCACGGCCCAGGAAACCGCCGCGCGCGGCCAGCGAGAGCATGCGCATGGTGGAGGTGATCCACTGCTGCGACTCGCCGTTCTGGCCCACCGGCATGAAGAACTCGATCGCGCGTTCGACCGTGCCCTTGCCGTCGGCGGCGGTCACCGGCAGGAACGAGACCACGATGTACAGCGTCTTGTGGCCTTCCTGCGTCCAGTACTCGATCTTGTCGGCCACGGCCGACAGCGCGCCCTTGGGACGGCTCTCGATCACGGTGCGCATCGGGTCGACCGGCGTCACCACCGGAGCGACCGGCTTGGCTTCGACCACCGGCGCGCCGGTGTCGAGCACCGAGCCCAGGATGTTGTTGGGACGGTAGGTCGCCATGCCCTTGAGGCTGGCGCGCCAGGCCTTGAGGTACAGGTTCTTGAAGTCTTCGTAGGGGTAGTCGCCCGGCACGTTGACGGTCTTGGAGATCGCGGTGTCGACGAAGGGCTGCACCGCTTCCATCATCGCGATGTGCTCGCCGGCGCTCATCGCCAGCGCATTCACGAAGTAGTCGGGCAGGGCATCGACGTCGCCGCCGAGGTCGCGGTAGAGGCGCCAGGCGTGGTCTTCGACCGCGTAGTCGCGGGTCGAGCCATCGGCCTCGCGCTTCTTGCGGCGGTAGCTCCACGAGAAGGGCGGCTCGATGCCGTTGGAGGCGTTGTCGGCAAAGGCCAGGCTGACCGTGCCGGTCGGGGCGATCGAGAGCAGGTGGCTGTTGCGGATGCCGTGCTTGCGGATGGACTGGCGGATCGCCTCGGGCAGGCGGCTGGCGAAGGTGCCGGGTTCGAGATAACCGTTGGCGTCGAACTTGGGAAAGGCGCCCTTTTCCTTGGCCAGAGCGATCGAGGCGCGGTAGGCCGCGTCGCGCATGTGTTCGGCGATCTTGGCGGCGACCTCGCGGCCTTCTTCGCGGTCGTAGCGCACGCACAGCATCGCCAGCGTGTTGCCCATGCCGGTGAAGCCGACACCAATGCGGCGCTTGTCCTGCGCTTCCTTGCGCTGCTGTTCCAGCGGCCAGAAGGTCACGTCCAGCACGTTGTCCAGCGCGCGCACCTGGGTCGCGACGGCCTGCTCGAAGGCGCCGAAGTCGAACGCCGGCACGCCGCCGAAGCCAAAGGCGTTGCGCACGAAGTGGGTCAGGATGATCGGGCCGAGGTCGCAGCAACCGTAGGACGGCAGCGGCTGCTCGCCGCAAGGGTTGGTCGCGGCAATGCCTTCGCAGTAGCGCAGGTTGTTGTCGGTGTTGATCTTGTCCAGGAACAGGATGCCGGGCTCGGCGAAGTCGTAGGCCGACTTCATGATGGTGTCCCACAGCTCGCGGGCGGGCACGCTCTGGTAGACCCACAGGCCGTCGGCGCGCTGGTAGGCGCCCTTGTCCATCGCCTTGCTGCCGGGACGGGACTTGTGCACCAGTTCCCAGGGCTGGTCACCGGCCACGGCCTCCATGAAGGCGTCGCTCACACCGACCGACACGTTGAAGTTGTTCCAGCGGCCGGGCGTGCGCTTGGCGGTGATGAAGTCCAGCACGTCCGGGTGGTCGATGCGCAGCACGCCCATCTGGGCGCCGCGGCGCGCACCGGCGCTCTCGACCGTCGAGCACGACTGGTCGAACACATTGATGTAGCTGCACGGGCCCGAGGCCATCGAGTGCGTGCCCTTGACCTCGGCGCCGCGCGGGCGGATGCGCGAGAAGTCGTAGCCGACACCGCCACCGCGGCGCATGGTTTCGGCGGCTTCGCGCAGGGCCTCGTAAATGCCCGGGAAGCCTTCGTCGTCGAAGCCCTGGATGCAGTCGCCCACGGGCTGCACGAAGCAGTTGATCAGCGTGGCCTGGATGTCGGTGCCGGCGGCACTCATGATCCGGCCGGCGCCGATGGCGCCCGCATACAGGTTGTCGAGGAACTTGCGTTCCCATTCGGCGCGGATGGCTTCTTTTTCCACCGAAGCCAGGGCCTTGGCCACCCGGCGGTAGAGATCGTCGATGCCGGTTTCACCGGGCTTGAGGTATTTTTCTTCCAGCACATCGAGGCTGATGGGCTGGGGGTCCCGGAGCTGCTGTGCTCCGGGGCTGGGGTCGCGCTTCATGCGAGGGCTCCTGTCTTGAAGGCGTGGGATGGTACAGCTTCCGAGCCGGCCGGGAGAGCTCCCGACATCATCCAGAACATCAGATCATGGACCGATCGGATGTCCTTGCCAAACGGCAGGGTACCGGCGCCGCGGAAGAAAAGCCCCCGGTCTTCGTCGCCTTCCATCGCATGGGCCAGCTGCTGGTCGATGCAGAACTGGCCCATATCGGCCTTGCCATCCCGCAATCCGCAATGCGCCAAGCAGTCGAAGGCCATGTTGCAGTGGGTCTTGACGTGGGCCACCTCCTTCAGCTTGGGCTCCACCCGCAGGTACTTTTCCAGCCAGTGAGTGCGCACTCCGCGCGCCGGCAGCCCGGCCACGCTGATGAATTCGACGATGTCCTCGGGCCGGGCTTCGGCCAGCACCTTCTTGAACGTCGGGTCGGCGTCGCACTCGAGGGTGACCGCGAACGCGGTGCCCATCTGCACCGCACTGGCGCCCAATCCCTGCAGCCGGATGAGGTCTTCCCGCCGGGAAATGCCGCCGGCGGCGATCAAGGGAATCTTTCCTTCCAGTCCGGCCGATTTGAAAAATTCCAGGGTCTGCGGGATCACGGTCTCGAATTCGAAGCGCGGGTCCTGCAGGTCGGCCACCTTGGCGGCGCCCAGGTGGCCACCGGCCAGGCGGGGGTGCTCGATCACGATGGCGTCGGGCAGACGGCCTTTTTTCTCCCACTTCTTGACGATCAGCTGGATGCCGCGCGCGTCCGACAGGATGGGGATCAGCGCCGTGTCCGGGTGGTCCTTGGCGATTTCAGGCAGGTCCAGCGGCAGGCCGGCGCCGACCACCACCGCGTCGGCGCCACTCTCCAGCGCCTGCCGCACATAGATCTCGTAGGCCGACAGGGCCTTCATGATGTTCACCGCGACCGCGCCTCGGCCCTGCGAGAGCAGCCGGGCACGGCGGATCTCGCGGTCCAGCGCGACCAGGTTGGCGGTGTCGATGCGCGCGCGGGCGTCGGGCTCCTTGCCGTTTTCCAGGTGCGCGGTCTGCGCCATCAGGTCCGGGTGCAGACGGCGCAGGTCCACCGACGACACAGTGCCGACCCCACCCAGCGAGGCGACCGCGCCGGCCAGTCCGCCGGCCGAGACGCCCACGCCCATGCCGCCCTGCACCACCGGGACCAGCTCCCGGCCCTTGAGGCTCCACGACCGCATGCCGCCTTCGTGCGCCAGCCGCATCAACGCGTCGGCGCGGGCTGCCGCTTCGCCGTCCACAGGCGAAACCGCCCCCATCTCATCTCGTGCATTCATCGTGTCTGTCCCGTTGGGCGGCGCAAAAAACCGCTGGAGGAGCGTACCGACGACGACCCGCGGGCGCCTTGTTCTGGGTCAAGAATTTCTGTCGACGCCTGTGAAAACATCCAGTTGCCAGCCTGGGGCCGTGCCTGCACCGGGTTGCGACAGATCAAGCCACGGCGCCCTTGACGCGGGTCAAGCACAGGGCTTCGGGGCGGGGCTATGGTCGCGCCTTCTTTCCGCCGCTCGCCGGCCAACACTCCACGGCTTCCCTATGGATCTCGTCTGCCCCGCCGGCAGCCTGCCCGCCCTCAAGACCGCCATCGACCACGGCGCCAGCTGCGTCTACCTGGGCCTGCGCGACGCGACCAATGCGCGCAACTTCGCCGGCCTGAACTTCGACGACGCCGGCATCGCCAGCGGCATCGCCTACGCCCACCACCGCGGCCGCCAGGTCTTCATGGCCATCAACACCTATCCGCAGGCCGATCAGCCGCAGCGCTGGCAGCAGGCGCTGGACAAGGCGGTGACGCTGGGCGTGGACGCGGTGATCCTGGCCGACCCCGGACTGATGCAGTACGCGGTGCAGCGCCACCCGCGGCTGCGGCTGCACCTGTCGGTGCAAGGCTCGGCCACCAACCACGAGGCCATCAACTTCTACCACCGGCAGTTCGGCATCGCGCGCGCCGTGCTGCCGCGCGTGCTCTCGCTCGAACAGGTGCGCCTGCTGGTGCAGAAGACGCCGGTGGAGATCGAGGTCTTCGGCTTCGGCAGCCTGTGCGTGATGGTCGAGGGCCGCTGCGCGCTCTCGTCCTACGTGACCGGCGAATCGCCCAACACGCACGGCGTGTGCTCGCCCGCCAAGGCGGTGCGCTGGCAGGAGACGCCCCGGGGGCTGGAGTCGCGGCTGAACGGCGTGCTGATCGACCGCTACGCGCCGGGCGAGAGCGCCGGCTACCCGACGCTGTGCAAGGGCCGCTTCGACGTCGAGGACGACCACAGCTACTACGCGATCGAGGAGCCGACCAGCCTCAACACCCTGTCGCTGCTGCCGCAGCTGGCGCAGATGGGCGTGCGCGCCATCAAGATCGAAGGCCGCCAGCGCAGCCCGGCCTATGTGGCGCAGGTCACCCAGGTCTGGCGCGAGGCCATCGACCAGTGCGCGGCCCAGCCCCAGCACTACACGCCCAAGGGCCAGTGGATGGCCGCACTCGACCAGGTGGCCGAAGGCCAGCAACACACCCTCGGCGCCTACCACCGCCCTTGGAAATGACCATGCAACTCTCTCTGGGCCCTTTGCAGTATTACTGGCCGCGCGGCACGGTGTTCGACTTCTACGAGGCCATGGCCGCGACGGCGGTGGACACCGTCTACCTCGGCGAGGTCACCTGCTCGCGCCGGCACGAGCTGCGCCTGTCGGACTGGCTGGACGTGGCGCAGCTGCTGAAAGAGGCGGGCAAGACGGTGGTGCTGTCGACCATGGTGCTGCTCGAATCGGGCTCGGACGTGGGCGCGATGCAGAAGATCGCCGCGAACGAGGACTTCCTTGTGGAGGCCAACGACATGGGCGCGGTCGGCGCGCTGGCCGGGCAGCGGCCCTTCGTCGCCGGGCCGCACCTGAACCTCTACAACGCCCCCTCGCTGCGCTGGTTGGCGGAGCAGGGCGCCATGCGCTGGGTCGCGCCACTGGAGATGAAGCGCGACGACCTCGCCCTGCTGCAGCGCGAGCGCCCGGCCGGCCTGCAGACCGAGGTGTTCGTGCACGGCCGGCTGCCGCTGGCGTTTTCGGCCCGCTGCTTCACCGCGCGCCACCGCAACCTGCCCAAGGACGACTGCCAGTTCAGCTGCCTTGACCACCCCGACGGCCTGATGCTGCAGACCCGCGAGCAGGCCGACTTCCTGGTGCTCAACGGCATCCAGACCCAGTCGGCCCGGGTGCACAGCCTGATCGACGCCTGGGACGACCTGGTCGCGCTCGGCGTGGACGTGGCCCGCATCAGTCCGCAGGCGCGGCACACGGCCGAGACCGTGGCGCTGTACGACGCGCTGCGCCGCGGCGCACTCGCACCGGACGCAGCGCGCCAGGCCCTGCTGCCGCTGCTGCCCGCGTCGGGCGACGGCCAGCCCGACTGCAACGGCTACTGGCACGGCCGGCCGGGGCTGGAGCGGGTCGAAACCTCCCACGCGGTTCCCGCCTGACGCCATGGTGCACGGCGAACGTTTCAACAGCATCAGCCACCTGGTCGGGGGGCTTCTGTCCGTGGCCGGCGCCGCGGTGCTCATCACCCACGCCTCGCTGCAGGGCGATGCGTGGCGCATCGTGGCCTTCAGTGTCTACGGCGCCATGCTCATCGCGCTGTACCTGGCCTCGACGCTCTACCACTCGCTGATCGGCCGCGCCAAGGCGGTGTTCCAGAAACTGGACCACTGCAGCATCTACCTGCTGATCGCCGGCAGCTACACGCCGTTTGCGCTGGTGTCGCTGCGCGGCCCCTGGGGCTGGACGCTGCTGGGCGTGGTCTGGTCGCTGGCCGTGCTGGGCATCGCGCAGGAAATCTGGCTGGCCCGCGGCGCGCGGCGCCTGTCGCTGGCGCTGTATGTGCTCATGGGCTGGCTGGCGCTGGCGGCGGTGGTGCCGCTGTGGCAGGCGCTGGGGCCAGGCGGATTCGCCTGGCTGGCCGCCGGCGGCGCGCTCTACACCGGCGGCGTCGCCTTCTACGTGGCCGACGGGCGGCTGCGCCACAGCCACGGCATCTGGCACCTGTTCGTGCTCGGTGGCAGTGCCTGCCACTTCTTCACCTTCCTGCTCTACGTGGCCTGAGGCCATGCCGCCCTCCATGACTGCTGCCCCCTCCGAACGCCGCTTCACCGTGCCGCCCCCGCTGGCCCGCCTGCTCACCCAGCTGCCGCCCTACCCCGGCTCGCTGCTGCTGGTCACCGGTTTGAACCTGGTGCTGGCGCGCCAGCTGCCGGCCGACGTGGGCGCGCACCTGGACGGCCGGCGCTTCCGCATCCAGGTGCGTGACGCGGGCCTGCGCTTCGACTTCCGCTGGCAGGACGGCCAGTTCCGCGCCTGCGCGCCGCAACAGGCCGCCGACCTGACACTGAGCGCAAATGCTCACGACTTCCTGCGCCTGGCCCAGCGGCTGGACGACCCCGACACGCTGTTCTTCAACCGCCGCCTGTCGATGGAGGGCGACACCGAACTGGGCCTGTTGGTCAAGAACGCGCTCGACGCGCTGGAGCTGCCGGTGTTCGATCGCGCGCAGTGGGCGCCGTCGGCCGTGTTCGCGCGCCTGCAGCGGCTGCGCCCCTTCGGTGCCTCCCATGGACCGCGCTGAGCGCCCGGCACTGCCCGTCGTCTACGCCTGCTCGGGCTGCTCCAGCGCCGCGCAGCTGGCCAACCACGTCGCGGTGCGGCTGGACCGCACGGGCGTCGCGGAGATGTCCTGCATCGCGGGCGTGGGCGGCGACGTGCCGCACCTGCTCAAGACCGCGCGCTCGGGCCGGCCCATCGTGGTGCTGGACGGCTGTCCGCTCGAATGCGCGCGCCACTGCCTGCAGCGCCACGGCATCGCCCCCACCCGGCACCACCAGCTGCAGCTCTACGGCGTGCGCAAGCGCCTGCACGAAGACTTCGACCCCGACCAGGCGGAGGCGGTGCTGTTCCGCGTGCGCAGCGACCTGCACACCCTCACCGCCCCACCCGCCACCGCGCATGAACCCGACCCCGCCTGAGCGCCGCCGCCTGCTGGTGGCGATCACCGGCGCCAGCGGCGCCGTCTACGGCCTGCGCCTGCTGCAGACCCTGCAGCCGATGGCGGGCATCGAGCTCCACGCGGTCGTCTCCGACGCCGGCTGGCAGACCCTGCGCCACGAGTGCGCCGCCGGCCCGTCGACCCTGCGGCCGCTGGTGCACACGCTGCACGACGCGGCCGACATCGGCGCCGGCCCGGCCAGCGGGTCGTTCCGCTGCGGCGGCATGGTGGTCGCGCCGTGTTCCATGCGCACGCTCGCGGCCATCGCACACGGCCTGTCGGACAACCTGGTCACGCGCGCCGCCGACGTGGCGCTCAAGGAACGCCGCCGCCTGGTGCTGATGGCGCGCGAGACGCCGCTGCACCTGGGCCACCTGCGCAACATGACCGCTGTCACCGAGATGGGCGCCATCGTCTGTCCGCCGGTGCCCGCCTTCTACCTGCGGCCGCAGTCCATCGACGACATCGTCGACGCCAGCGTGGCGCGCGTGCTCGACCTGCTCGATGTGCCGCACACGCTGGGCGAGCGCTGGGCGGGGCTGGAGACCGCGCCCGCATGACCCACAGGGACCTGCGCGACTTCGTGGCGCAACTCGAAGCCGCCGGCGAACTCCAGCGCGTGCGCGAACCGGTCTCGCCGCAGCTGGAAATGACCGCGCTGTGCGACCGCGTGCTGCGCGCCGGCGGCCCGGCGCTGCTGTTTGAAAACCCCACCGGCCACACCATGCCGGTGCTGGCCAACCTGTTCGGCACCACCGCGCGCGTGGCGCGCGCCATGGGCGTGGCCGACGTGGGCGAGCTGCGCCGCTTCGGCGAGGTGCTGGCGCGGCTGAAGGAGCCCGAGGCGCCGCGCGGCCTGCGCGAGATGGCGGGCCTGGGCGACCTGGTGAAGTCGCTCTGGCACATGAGCCCGCGCGAGGTGCGCCACGCGCCCTGCCAGGCGCTGGTGATCGAGGGCGAAGACGTGGACCTGTCGCAGCTGCCGATCCAGCACTGCTGGCCCGGCGACGTGGCGCCGCTGATCACCTGGGGCCTGGTCATCACCCAGGGTCCGCACAAGCCGCGGCAGAACCTGGGCATCTACCGCCAGCAGGTGCTCTCGCGCAACCAGCTGATCCTGCGCTGGCTCGCGCACCGCGGCGGCGCGCAGGACTTCCGCGAACACGGCCGCCTGCACCCCGGCCAACCCTACCCGGTGGCGGTGGCCATCGGCGCCGACCCGGCCACCATCCTGGGCGCCGTCACGCCGGTGCCCGACAGCCTGAGCGAGTACCAGTTCGCCGGCCTGCTGCGCGGCGCGCGCACCGAGGTGGCGCCCGCCATCGGCGTGCCGCTGCGCGTGCCGGCCACGGCCGAGATCGTGCTCGAAGGCCACATCCACCCCGACCCGGCCCACCCCAGCGGGTACCAGCACGCGCTCGAAGGGCCGTACGGTGACCACACCGGCTACTACAACGAACGCGCGGAGTTTCCGGTCTTCACCGTCGAGCGCATCACGCGCCGCCGCGATGCGATCTACCACTCCACCTACACCGGCAAGCCGCCCGACGAACCGGCCGTGCTGGGCGTGGCGATGAACGAACTCTTCATCCCGCTGCTGCAACGCCAGTTCCCCGAGATCGTCGACTTCCACCTGCCGCCCGAGGCCTGCAGTTACCGCATGGCGGTGGTCAGCATCCGCAAGGCCTACGCCGGCCACGCGCGGCGCGTGATGATGGGCGTCTGGAGCCACCTGCGCCAGTTCATGTACACCAAGTTCATCGTCGTGGTCGATGAAGACATCGATGTGCGCGACTGGAAGGATGTGGTGTGGGCCATGAGCACGCGCATGGACCCGGCGCGCGACACGTTCACCATCGAACACACGCCGATCGACTACCTCGACTTCGCCTCGCCCGTCAGCGGCCTGGGCAGCAAGATGGGGCTGGACGCGACCAACAAATGGCCCGGCGAGACGCAGCGCGAATGGGGCCGCACCATGGCCATGGACCCGGCCGTGCGCGCGCGCATGGACACGCTGGCGACACGGCTCGGGTTGTGAGCCGCCCAGAATCGTCCGCATGGACTTCGAACACAGCCCCCGCGCGCAGGCGCTGTTGCGCCAGCTGGACCAGTTTCTGCAGACCTATGTGCTGCCCCACAACGCGGCCTGGCACCAGGCGGTGCAGGACGGCCACTACCCCCCGCCCTTCCTGGATGACCTGAAAACCCTGGCGCGCGAAGAAGGCCTGTGGAACCTGTTCCTGCCCGGGCTGCGCGAGGACGAGCCGGGCACCCGCCTGGCCAACCTCGACTACGCGCCGCTGGCCGAAGCGATGGGCAAGCTCAGCTGGGCGGCCGAGGTCTTCAACTGCAGCGCGCCCGACACCGGCAACATGGAACTGCTGCACCGCTTCGCCACGCCGGCGCAACGCGCGCAGTGGCTGCTGCCGCTGCTGCACGGCACGATCCGATCCGCGTTTGCGATGTCCGAGCCCGACGTGGCCTCGTCCGACCCGACCAACCTGCAGACGACCGTTCGGCGCGAGGGCAATGAGCTCGTGCTCAACGGCCGCAAGTGGTTCATCACCGGCGTCGCGCACCCGGCCTGCCGCGTGCTGATCGTGATGGCGCGCAACGCCGACGGGGAGGACGAGGACCCGCACCACCAGCACAGCATGGTGCTGCTGCCGATGGGCACGCCGGGGCTGGAGGTGGTGCGCAACATCCCGGTGGTGCACCACCACGCGCCCGAGGGGCATTGCGAGATCCTGCTGCGCGGCGCGCGCGTGCCGGCCGACCACCTGCTGGGCGAATGGGGCCACGGCTTCGCGATGGCGCAGGCCCGGCTCGGCCCGGGCCGGGTGCACCACTGCATGCGCACCATCGGTCAGTGCGAGCTGGCGCTGGCGCTGGCCACCGAGCGCGCGCTGGAACGGCGCAGCTTTGGCCACCACCTGGCCGACTACGCCAACGTGCAGGAATGGATCGCGCTCTCGCGCATCGAGATCGACCAGGCGCGTCTGCTGGTGCTGCGCTGCGCCTGGCTGCTGGACCACCCGGAGCAGGTCGAGCCGGCCGCCGTGCGCGCCCAGGTCGCCGCCATCAAGGTGGTGGCCGCGAACCTGCAGACCCGCGTGGTGGACCGGGCGATGCAGGTCTTCGGCGCCATGGGCCTGTCGCCCGACACACCGCTGGCGCAGTTCTGGACCTGGGGCCGCGCGCTGCACCTGCTCGACGGGCCCGACGAGGTGCACCTGCGCAGCGTGGCGCGGCACGAATTCGCGCTGGCGCGCGAGCGTCTGGGCTCGCTGTCCGCTTACTTCACCACGCCGGAGCAGATGCGCACGCCGCCGAGGCTGTAGTGCCCCCACGCTCCGCCGCCGCATGGGTCGCGCCCATCCGTCAAGGGCACCGCCGGGCCGGCTTTGCCGGACGGCCAGTGCCGCCCCCTTGAGGGGGTCGCGCGAAGCGCGGCGGGGGTGTTTCCACTTCAGCGGTCGAGCGCTCCCGGCAGCGACAGGTCGCCCGAGGCCACCTTGAACACCTGCGCCACGCACAGCAGCGGCGCGTGCAGGCTGGCGTTCACCCGCAGGGCCGCGGTCACGCCGTCGAACTTCAGGGCCTGCAGCGCCGACACGTTGTCGAACGGCACGCGCACGTTCACGCTGTCGCGCGTGAACGCCGGGCTCCAGCCGGGGCTGTCGATCAGCAGCGGCAGGCCGGGCCAGGTCTTGGGCAGGCGTGGCTGGCTACCTTCGGGGATGTCGACCACCTTCAGCGCGCCTTTGCCGCAGGCTTCGTCGGGCTGCAGCACCACCCAGTGCGCGTGCCACACGCCGCCGTCGTTCTTCAGGTTGCCGTCGCCGTTTTCGTCGAACAGCGGCGTGTCGTCGAAGTCGGGGTGGGCAGTGACGGCAAAGGCCAGGATGCCGGCCTTGGGCTCGAAGCCGACCTCGGCCGGGTCCAGGCTGGTCGGCCACACATAGGAGAACACCCGGCTGCCGGCGAGCTTGCCGGACTTCGTCGGCCGGGTGTGCCCGGCCTTGCCCGAGACCTGCATGTGGAACACCAGGGCCTTGTCTTCGGTGGTGATGCGGGTGTGCACCACGTCGAAGGGCGCGTGGACCGCCTGGGCCCGCGCGGTCGCGATGCCACCGGTGTGCGCCTGGTGATCGTGGGCCAGGGCGGGGCCGACGGCAGCGAGGGCGGCCGTCAACAGGGCGGCCTGAAGGGAGGTGGGCAAGCAGAAGGAACGCATCAAAGACTCCTGGGTTGGGAAGGGATCGGACCGCCGGGCGGCGATCCGTGGCATCCAGTGTCGGGTTGCGGTCTGTTCAGATGGGTTCATTTCGTACAGAATTCATACCCTTTCGTCCACCCCCTGGCATGACCGTTCCGCACCCGCCCATTGATCGCCTGTCCGGCCTGCTGGAGCGCTTTCGCGTGCGCGCCCAGCTGTCGTTCACCGGCACGCTCTGTGGCCTGCAGAGCTTCACCCCCCCGCCGGGCACGGGCTACCTGCACGTGCTGCGCCGGGGCACGCTCGACGTCACCCACCCGCCCCGGCAGGGGGTGCCGCTGCGCCTGCACATCAGCGCGCCCTCGCTGCTGTTCTATCCGCGCGCGATCACCCACCACTTCCACAACCCGCCGGTCGAAGGCGCCGACTTCACCTGCGCGCAGCTGCAGTTCGACGGTGGCCAGGCGCATCCGCTGGTGCGCACCCTGCCCGGCGCCCTCGTCCTGCCGCTGGACGAGGTCGACGGCCTGGCGGCTTCGCTGGACCTGCTGTTCGCCGAAACCGACCGGGTGCGCTGCGGGCACCGCCTGCTGGCCGACCGGCTGTTCGAGGTGGTCCTGATCCAGACACTGCGCTGGCTGCTCGACCACCCGCGCGAGGCCGGCGTGCCGCCCGGACTCGTCACCGGGCTGTCGGCCCCCCGGCTGGCGCGCGCCCTGGTGGCCCTGCACGACGCGCCCGGCACGCCCTGGAGCGTGGAGCAACTGGCCACGGTGGCCGGCATGTCACGCACCAGCTTCACCAACCTGTTTCGGGATCTGGTCGGCCAGACGCCGGCGGACTACCTCGCCGACTGGCGCATCGGCCTGGCCCAGGCGGGGCTGTTGCAGGGCGCCTCCATCAAGCAGCTGGCCAGCGACCTCGGCTACGCCAACCCCTCGGCCCTGAGCCGCGCGTTTGCCGCCAAGTCCGGGCGCTCACCGCGCGACTGGCTCAAGGACTCGACGCCACCGGGGCGCTGAGGCCCATCGCCTGCGCCGCGATGTCGAGCGAGCGCAGGCGCAGCGCGGGGTCGAAGACGTCGCTGACCAGCATGAACTCGTCGGCCTGCGTCGCGTCGGCCAGCCGCTGCAGGCCAGCACGCACGGTGTCCGTGCCGCCCACCACGGCGCAGGCCAGGAAGTCGGCGATGGCCGCTCGGGCCTGCACGTCCAGCTGGTCCATGAAGCCGCGCACCGGCGCCGGCAGCTGGCCGCGCTTGCCGGTCAGGATGCCCAGCACGCGCTGGTAGGTGCTGCTGGCGAGGAACTCGGCCTCGTCGTCGGTCGGGGCGGCGATCAGCGGCACGCCCACGATGGCGTAGGGTTTGTCCAGCACCTTCGAGGGCTTGAAGTTCTGCCGGTACAGGTGCAGCGCCTGCAACAGGTAACGCGGCGCGAAGTGCGAGGCGAAGGCGTACGGCAGGCCACGCTCGGCCGCCAGCTGGGCCGAGAACAGGCTGGACCCCAGCAGCCAGACCGGCACCCTGGTCCCCGCGCCGGGCATGGCAATCAGCTTCTGGCCGGGCTGCGCGTCGTCCAGCAGGCGCTGCAGCTCGGCCACGTCGCGCGGGAAGTCCTCCTCGCTCTCGATGCGGTCGCGGCGCAGCGCGCGCATGGTCAGCGGGTCGGTGCCCGGTGCGCGGCCCAGGCCCAGGTCGATGCGCCCCGGGTACAGCTCGGCCAGCGTGCCGAAGGCCTCGGCCACCACCAGCGGCGCGTGGTTGGGCAGCATGACGCCGCCCGAGCCGACGCGGATGGTCTGCGTGCCGCCCGCAACGTGGCCGACCAGCACGGCGGTCGCGGAACTCGCGATGCCGCTCATGTTGTGGTGCTCGGCCAGCCAGTAGCGGGTGAAGCCCAGCGACTCGGCATGGCGCGCCGTGCGCAGCGCGATGGCCAGCGCGTCGGCCACCGTGCCGCCTTCGCGCACGGCGACCAGGTCGAGCAGGGACAGGCGGATGTTCTTCAGTGCGTTCATGCGCACAATTGTGTGCCTTTGCCCGGCGTGCTGCAGGACTGGGGCCGGATGGTCCCGGGGAACGCCGCCTGTTGGCCCGGCGACGGCAGGCTCCCCGTTTTCCGCGTAGGCTGCGGACTTTGCATCCACCGCTCCGACACCCATGACCACCCTCTTCGACCCCGTCAAGGCCGGCGACCTGGACCTCGCCAACCGCATCGTCATGGCGCCGCTCACGCGCAACCGCGCGCCCGACGCCATCCCCACGCCGCTGATGGCGACCTACTACGCCCAGCGCGCCAGCGCCGGCCTGCTGATCACCGAGGCCACCGCGATCTGCCACGAGGGCCAGGGCTACGCCGACGTGCCGGGCCTGTACGGCATCGAGCAGCTGGACGGCTGGAAGCGCGTGACCAAGGCCGTGCACGAGGCCGGCGGCAAGATCGTCACCCAGCTCTGGCACGTGGGCCGGGTCTCGCACGTCGAACTGCAACCGCACTTCCAGAAGCCGGTCGCGCCCTCGGCCATCCGTGCCCACACCAAGACCGTGCTGCTCAAGGACGGCGTGCCGACCTTCGTCGACACCTCCGAGCCGCGCGCGCTGGACGCCGAGGAAATCCCGGGCATCGTGCAGGCCTACCGCCACGCCGCGCAGAACGCGATCAGCGCCGGCTTCGACGGGGTGGAGATCCACGCCGCCAACGGCTACCTGATCGACCAGTTCCTCAAGACCGGCGCCAACCACCGCAAGGACGACTACGGCGGCAGCATCACCAACCGCGCGCGCCTGCTGCTCGAAGTGGTGGCCGCGGTGACCGAGGCCATCGGCGGCGGTCGCACCGGCATCCGTCTTTCGCCCGTGACACCGGCCAACGACATCGTCGACGCCGATCCGCAACCGCTGTTCGACCACGTCGCGCGCGGGCTTGGCCGCTATGGGCTGGCCTATGTGCACGTGATCGAAGGTTCAACCGGCGGCCCGCGCGAGCTGCCCGACCGGCCCTTCGACTACGCCGCGTTCAAGACCGCCTACCGCAACGCCGGCGGCACGGGTGCCTGGATGGTCAACAACGGCTACGACCTGCCGCTGGCCCAGCAGGCCGTCGCCGGCGGCGCCGACCTGGTCGCCTTCGGCAAGGCCTACATCGCCAACCCGGACCTGGTGGCGCGCCTGCGCCGCGGTGGCCCGTTCAACCCGCCGGACAAGATGACCTTCTACGGCGGCGGCGAAAAGGGCTACACCGACTACCCGAGTCTTTGAGCCCCCACGCTCCGCCGCTGCGCGGGTCGCTGCCCCCCAGGGGCTGGGCCTGCCTTGGGGCGGCCCGGCGGCCGGCCCGGCTGAAGCCCCCACGCTCCATCGCCGCGCGGCGTCCTATGATGCGCGGACCATGCCCTCCCCCGAACTGGTCGCCGCGATCTACCCCTGGCTGCTGCCGCTGCACATCACGCTGGTCGCGCTGAGCGTGTCGCTGTTCGCGGCCCGCGGCGCGGGCGTGCTGGCCGGGCAGGCCTGGCCCATGGCGGGCTGGGCGCGCGGGCTGGCCCCGGTGCTCGATTCGCTGCTGCTGCTCGCCGGCGGCTCGCTCTGGTGGCTGCGCCAGCTCAACCCGACGCAGGACCACTGGCTGCTGGCCAAGCTGGTCTTGCTGATCGTCTACATCGGGCTGGGCACGCTGGCGCTCAAGCGGGCGCCGACGCGCGCGGCGAAGGCCGTGTGCTGGCTGGCGGCGCTGGCGGTCGTGGGCTTCATGGCCAGCATCGCCGTGGCCCACCAGCCGCTGGGTCTGTTCGCTGCATGAGCGAAGACACCAGCCAGGTCCACCGCTCGCGCCTGGTGCGCTGGCTGCTCTGGCTGGCGGGCACGGTCGCGCTGGTCCTGGGCGCCATCGGCGTGGTGCTGCCGGGCCTGCCGACCACGCCCTTCGTGCTGCTGGCCGCCGCCTGTTACGCCAAGGCCTCGCCGCGCCTGCACGCCTGGCTGCTCAACCACCGGCTCACCGGCCCGATGCTGCGCGACTGGGAGGCCCACCGCAGCCTCACCCGGCGCACCAAGCTGATCGCGGTCGGCTCCATGCTGGTGATGGTGAGCTTCTCGATCTGGAGCTTCCGCCACCGCTGGATCGCGCAGGCTGTGCTGGTGGTGCTGGGCGCCATCGGCGCCTGGGTGGTGCTGCGGATTCCGACCCGGCGCCCGACCGATCAGGCCTGAGCCGACCGGGTGCCGCGGCCCTTGCGCGTGGGGTGCATCTCGGTGCACAGCGTGTAGAACTCCTGCGCCGCCGGGGTGAGCACGCTGGACCGGCGTTTGATGAGGCCGACCATGCGCTTGACCACCGGCTCCACCAGCGGCACGCTGACCAGCAGCGGGTGGTCCTTGGCCGGCATGGCCATCGACGGCACCACCGCCACGCCCAGCCCCGCTTCCACCAGACCGATCATGGTGGTGCCGTGCCGGGTCTCGTAGAGGCTGCGGGGCTGCTCGGCCTGTCCGGCCAGCGCCTGGTCCAGCAGCAGCCGGTTGCCCGACACCTTGTCGGCGGCGATGTAGTCGTACTGCGCCAGTTCGGCCCAGCGCACCTTGCGCTTCTTCGCCAGCGGATGGTCGCGCCGGCAGGCGGCCACGAACTGCTCCTCCATCAGCGGCTGGAACTCCACGTCGGCCTCCTGCGAACCGACAAAGTTCAGGCCGAAGTCGGCCTCGCCGCGCGCCACGGCCAGCAGCACGCTGTTGGCGCTCTCGTCGATGATCTTCACCCGCACCCTCGGGTAGCGCTCGTGGTAGCGCGCGATCACGCTGGAGAGAAAGTAGTTCACGGCCGAGGGCACGGCCGCGATCGTGACCTCGCCCATGCGGGTGGCGGCGACACCGCGGATGCCCAGCAGGGTGGTGTCCAGCGCGTCGAGGATCTGGCGCAGCTGCCGGTCGAAATCCCGGCCGACCACGGTCAGGCTGACGCGCCGTGTGCTGCGCTCCAGCAGCCGCACGCCCAGGGCCTGCTCCAGCTTTTCGATGCGGCGGCTGAAGGCCGGCTGCGAGATGTGGACCGACTCGGCCGCCTTGCGGAAGTTGCCGAGTTCGGCCACCGCACGGAAGGCCATCAGGTCGTTGAGGTCGAAGTGGGATGCCATGGGCAATGCTCTTTTGCGCCGCTTTGATTGATGCACTGTATCAATCAATCCTTAGCAACTATGCAATTCACAGACGGTCGGCCAAATCCGAAGATGCGGGCATCGCACCCCCCATTCCGGAGACAAACCGCATGAAGACCACCCTCACCGCCGTCGCGCTCGCCCTCGCGGCCTTCGGCGCCGCCGCCCAGACCTTCCCCAGCAAGACCATCACCATCGTGGTGCCCACCGCCGCCGGCGGCGGCAACGACCTGATGGCCCGCACCATCGCACAGAAGCTCGGCACCCTGGTCGGCCAGAGCGTGATCGTCGAGAACAAGGCCGGCGCCAACGGCGCCATCGCGTCCGAATACGTGGCCCGGGCGAACCCCGACGGCCACACGCTGATGCTCGGCTACATCGCCACCCACGCCATGAACCCGGCGCTGCAGAAGCTGCGCTACGACCCGGTGACCGATTTCGAGCCGGTCGGCCTGGTGGGCTACTCGGCCACGCTGATGGTGGCCAACGCCGCCGTGCCGGTGAAGGATGTGAAGGAACTGGTGGCGCAGCTCAAGGCCAAACCGGACCGCTATGTCTACGCCACCGCCGGCAACGGCACAGCGCCCCACTTCGCGGGCGAACTGTTCAAGCTCAACGCCGGCGTGCAGATGACCGACGTGCCCTACAAGGGTTCGGCCCCGGCCCTGAACGACACGCTGGGCGGCCAGACCCAATTCATGTTCCCCAGCCTGTTCTCCGCCCTGCCGCACATCAAGGGCGGCAAGCTCAAGGCGCTGGCCGTCGCCGGCCCCAAGCGTTCGCCGCTGCTGCCCGACGTGCCGACGATGAAGGAGGCCGGCGTCGACGGTGTCGAGGTGCAGCAGTGGTACGGCGTCTTCGCACCGGCCAAGACCCCGAAGGACGTGGTCGCCAGGCTCAACAAGGCCATCAACGACGTGCTCAACGACAAGGACGTGATCAAGCGCATGGAAGACCACGGCGCCGACGTCGAGACCAGCACGCCCGAGCAGCTCGGTTCCCTGGTCAAGTCGGAGCTGGTGAAGTGGAAGAGCGTGGTGGCCAAGGCCAAGATCGTCGCCGACTGAATTGAAGTTCCCACGCGCCATGTCCCTCTCCATCCCCTGTGTCCTGATGCGCGCCGGCACCTCGCGCGGTCCCTTCTTCCTGCGCGACTGGTTGCCCGAAGGCGATGAGGCGCGCGACCAGGCGCTGATCGGCGCGATCGGCGCGTCCGACCCGCTGCAGCTGGACGGCCTGGGCGGCGGCAGCACGCTCAACAGCAAGGTCGCCATCGTCTCGCGCTCCTCCGTGCCCGGTTGCGACCTGGACTACCTGTTCGCCCAGGTCGGCGTCGGCCACCGCTCGGTGGACACGCGGCCCAACTGCGGCAACATGCTCTCGGGCGTGGCGCCGTTCGCCATCGAGCAGGGACTGATCCCCGCGCAGGACGGCACCACCACGGTCCGCATCCACAACGTCAACACCGGCTCGCAGATCGAGGCCACGGTCTGCACGCCGGGCGGCAAGGTGAGCTACGACGGCGATGCGCGCATCGACGGCGTGGCGGGCACCTCGGCGCCGATCCTGCTGAACTTCCTCGACGCCTGGGGCGCGGTCACCGGCCAGGTGTTCCCGACCGGCCAGCGCATCGACCTGATCGACGGCCTGGAAGTGACCTGCATCGACGCGGCCATGCCGCTGATGGTGCTGCGCGCCATCGACCTCGGCCTCACGGGCCGCGAACGGCCGGCCGAGCTGGACGCCAACCAACCGCTGCTGGAGCGCATCGAGTCGCTGCGGCTGGAGGCCGGCCGGCGCATGGGACTGGGCGATGTCACCAACAGCGTGGTGCCCAAGCCAGTGCTGGTGAGCGCGGGCGACACGCTGGACAGCATCACCTCGCGCTACTTCACGCCGCACAAGTGCCACGCCTCGCACGCCGTCACCGGCGCCATCGGCGTCGCCACGGCTTTCGCGTTGCCGGGCACGGTCGCCAGCGGCATCGCGCGGCGGGCGGGTCGGCATGCGCTGGTGGTGCTGCATCCGGCCGGCCAGATCGACGTGGCGGTCGACCTGGAGGGCGAAGGCGGGGCCATCGAGGTCAAGAGCGCAGCGCTGGTGCGCACCGCGCGCAAGATCATGCAGGGCATGCTGCACCTGCCGGGCTACGTGTTTCCGCCCGCCGTGCCGGCGCCCGAAGCCGCCACCAGTGCCGCGCCCAGCGCGGTGCGCAACTTCCCGCAGCGCGAGCTGCACATCATCGTGCCCACCAGCGCGGGCGGCGGCAACGACACCATGGCGCGCACGCTCACGCGCAAGCTCGGTCCCTTGCTCGGCCAGCCGGTGGTGGTGGACAACCGCGCCGGCGCCAACGGCAGCATCGCCAGCGAGTACGTGGCCGCGGCGCAGCCCGACGGCCACACGCTGCTGTTCGGCTACATCGCCACCCACGGCATCAATCCGGCGCTGCAGAAGCTGCGCTACGACCCGGTGGCGGACTTCTCGCCGGTCGGCCTGATCGGCTACTCGCCGACGCTGCTGGTGGTGCCGGCCGCGCTGCCGGTGGACGATGTGGCTTCGCTGGTGCGGCTGTTGCGCGACGCGCCGTCGCCGCTGGCCTATGCCTCGGCGGGCGACGGCACCGTGCCGCACCTGGCGGGCGAGCTGTTCCAGTTGCAGACCGGCACGCGCCTGACCCGCGCCGATTTTTCGGGCGCCGGGCCGGCCATCGCCGACGTGGCCAACGGCCTGGTGCAGCTGATGTTCCCGAGCCTGTTCACGGCTTTGCCCTACCTGCGCAGCAAGCGGCTGAAGGCATTGGCGGTGGCGGGCACGGAGCGGCTGTCCGCCTGCCCGGAGGTGCCGACGCTGCAGGAGGCGGGGGTGCCGGGGGTGGCGATGACGCAGTGGTACGCACTGTTCGCGCCGGCCAAGACGCCGCACGCGGTGACGCGTCAGCTCAATGCGGCGCTGAACACGGTGCTGAGCGATCCGGAGGTAGCGGCGCGCATGCAGGCCGATGGCGCGCAGGTGCAGACCTCGACGCCCGGGGAGTTGCACGATCTGCTGCTGTCCGAGGGGGAGCGCTGGCAGGACGTGGTGCGGCAGACCGGCCTGCGGTTGAACATGGCGTCGGACTGAAGCCTCTTCGATTTCTCTCTCTTTCCTTCGGCGCTCCTTGGGCCTTGGCAGGGCGGGTGGCGCGGGTGCTCGGGCTCCGTCCCACCTCGCGGCTGGGTGGGCCTGTTGGCCAACATCGCTCCATCAAACATGGGTTGGCGCATCGACTCTGTGGCAACCGCGAATGGGGACTGCGCCCGAGCACCCGCACCACCCACCCCAGACACGATGCTGGAATGCCCCCACGGGAATGCCCTTCTGCCACTTCGGGTCGGTGTCGGTGCCCCCGGGCACAGGCCCCATTCGCCGTTGCCTCAGAGCTTGCGCGAAGTCACGGCGTTGAAGCAGTGATCGGTGCGCGCAAGTCCCTCCGCCGGCGAGCGTGGGCCGGAGCCCGGGGGTACCGACACCGGCCCGCGCGAGGTCGATGAAAGAACCACAACACAAACCCACAACGCAGCGCCAAGAAAGGGCAGCTCAGTCGTCGCCCAACGCCAGAGAAGAAGGCCTGCGCTTCTCCACCGCCCACTTCAGCAGCGCCGCGCTGCGGTAGATCCCGTGCGCGAACTTGCCGTAGGGCATGGTCAGGAACAGCGCCATCACAAACCCCAGGTGCACACACAGCGCCAGCGGCATGGCCCCACTGCCGCGCAGCAGCATCAGCCCCAACCCCGTCAGCGCCGTGCCGAACAGCAGACCGATGAAGCCCAGGTCCATTGGCTTCTGCGCCGCGTCGCCCTGCAGCGGGTGCCGCCGCCGGTGCAGCACGAACAGGCCGCTGGTGCCCACCACCATCAGCAGCCCGCCCGCGATACCCAGCCACTTGGGCAAGGTGTCGTAACCATAGGGCGCGGGCAGGTCCAGCAGATAGTGGTACAGCGTGGCCACGCTGGTGGCCGCGAAACACAGCAGGAAACCATAAAAGGTCGCGTGGTGGAAGCGGCGCCGCGCCAGCGAGAAGGCGTCGTCGGCGTTGTTGCAGCCGTCCCCGTGACCGCCACCCAGGTGGCGCAGCGTGAGCACGTCGCGCGCCGCCTCCTGCGCGGCCTCCGCGCCCACCGGCGCTGGCGGCTGGCCGATCCAGAAGCGCCGCACACCCATGCCGAGGGCCAGCACCACAAAACCGAACACCGGCGCGAACAGGCCGACCAGCAGGTTGTGCGGAAAGATGGCGTAGAAGCCCGCGGGCCCGGCCGCATGCCACAGCCCGCCCTTGAGCGCCACGGCCAGGGCCATGAACAGCGCCAGCCCCAGCGCGAGCGCCAGCGCCACCACGAGGCCATTGCGCCGGTACAGGCCGCCCAGCGCGGCGGGCCAGGCGTGGTCGCTGTAGGTGCGGGCCCGCACCTTCGCCATCGCCTGCGGCACGTTGAGCGCGAATTCGTGGGGCGGCGCGTACTGGCAGGCGTGCAGGCAGGCACCGCAGTTGTGGCACAGATTGGCGAGCAGGTGCACGTCGGCCTGCGCGAACGACAGGCGCCGCGTCATGGCCGGAAACACCGCGCAGAAGCCTTCGCAGTAGCGGCAGGCGTTGCAGATCTGCATGACCCGCGCAACCTCGGCCTCGTCGGCATGCAGGGGCTGCGGCACCACCTCGCCGCGGCCCAGCGCGGCGGCCTCGCCACTCAGGCGGCTCAGGGTCTCAAGCGCCGACATCGGTCCACTCCTTGCCGCAGGCACGCGCGGCCTCGACCCCGGCGACGCGGCCGAAGGCGGTGCCGATGCTCATGCCGACCCCGGCGGTGTAGCCCTGGCCCAGCACGTTGCCGGCCATCATCTCGCCGGCCACGAACAGGTTGGGGCTGGCGCGGCCGCCGAAGCGCACCGCCGCCGTGTGGTCGGTCTTGAGACCCAGGTAGGTGAAGGTCACGCCGGGCCGCAGCATGTAGCCGTAGAACGGCGCGGTGTCGATGGGCCGCGCCCAGTGTGTCTTGGCGGGCGCCACGCCCTCGGTGTGGCAGTCGTCCAGCGCGGTGTGATCGAACGTGCCGACGCGGCAGGCGGCGTTGTAGTCGTTGAGGGTCTGCATGAAGGTGGCTTGGTCGAGGCCGAGCCTGTTGGCGAGTTCGGGCAGGCTGTCGGCTTTCACGCCGTCGAACACCGGTGGCATGAAGCGGCCGATGGCCTTGGCGTCGATGATGGAGAAGCCCACCTGGCCCGGTTGCTGCGCCACCAGTCGGCCCCAGATGGCATAGCGCTTGGGCCAGAAGTCCTCGCCTTCGTCGTAGAAGCGCCGCGCCTCGCGGTTGACCACCACGCCCAGCGAGACGCAGTCGATCCGGGTGCAGATGCCGCCGTCGTAAAGCGGCGCGCGCGCGTCGATGGCCACCATGTGCGCCTGCGTCGGGTCGCCGATGGCGTCGGCCCCGAGGTCCAGCAGCTGTTTGAGCAACACACCCTGGTTGAAGCGCGTGCCGCGGATCAGGAAGTTGTCCGAGGGCCACTCGCCGCGCGCGTTCTGGCCCCAGGCCTCGCGCAGCCAGTCGCGGTTGGACTCGAAGCCGCCCGCGGCGAGCACGCCGCTGCGGGCCTCGATGCGCTCTCCCTTCACCCAGGCCGCCACGAAACGGTCACCGTCCATCTCGATCCGGTCCACCGGCGATTCGTAGCGCACGCGCACGCCCAGGCGTTCGGCGCTGCGGTAGTAGGCGTTGACCAGGGCCTTGCCGCCGCCCATGAAGAAGGCATTGGTGCGCGCCGTGTGCAGCGCACCCGAGAGCGAGGGCTGGAAGCGCACACCGTGCCGCACCATCCAGGGCCGGCAGGTCGCCGACGCACGGATCACCAGCCGCGCCAGCGCCTCGTCGGTCTTGCCGGCGGTGACCTTGCGCAGGTCCTGCCAGAACTCTTCTTCGGGATAGGCCTCGACCAGCACATCCTGCGGTGCGTCGTGCATGCAGCGCAGGTTGCGGGTGTGGGCCGAGTTGCCGCCGCGCCATTCGCGCCGGGCGGCTTCGAGCAGCAGCACGCTCGCGCCGGCCTCGCGGGCCATGAGCGCAGCGCACAGGGCGGCGTTGCCGCCGCCGATGATCAGCACGTCCGGTGTCATGTCATTGTCTCCACCCTGCGGAGCGGCAATCGCAGCGCGTGAAAAGGTGCCCACCAGGGGCACCGAGGAACCGGCTCCGCCGGGCCTCAGGTGCCGTCCCCCTCCCGCCGCAGGCGAGAGAGGGGGAAGCCGCGCAGCGGCGCAGGGGGTGTTTCATTCAGTCGGGTTTGATCTTCGCGCGCTTGACGATGTCGCTCCACACCTTCTGCTCGCCCTTGATGAAGGCCGCGAATTCGCTGGACGGCCCGCCGCCGCCGACCGCGTTGTCGGTCGCGAAACGCTCGGTCACCGCGCTGGACCGCAGCGCCTTGTAGCTCTCTTCCTGGAGGCGCTTGAGGATGTCGGGCGGCGTGCCGGCCGGCGCCAGGATGCCGTACCACTGCGAGGTCTCGAAGCCCTTGAAACCCATCTCGGCCACGGTCGGCACATCGGGCAGGGCCGCGATGCGCTGGTGCGTGCCGACGGCGATCGCGCGCAGCTTGCCGCTGCGGATGTAGGCGCCCAGGGCCGGCATGCCGGCCGAGGACGCCTGCGTGCGACCGGCCAGCAGATCGGCCAGCTGCGGCCCGGTGCCGCGGTAGGGGATGTGCGTCATGAACATGCCGGTGACCAGCTTGAGGTACTCCATCGCCAGATGGCCCGCGCTGGCGTTGCCGGCCGATCCGTAGTTGAGCTCGCCGGGATGCTTTTTCACGTAGGCCACGAACTCCTGGAAGTTCTTCGCCGGCACGTCGGGGTGGATCACGAACACGTTGGGCACCTTGGCCAGCAGGGTGACCGGCACGAAGTCCCTGTCGACGTTGTAGGGCTGGTTGTCCAGCATGTAGGGGTTCACCGCCAGCGTGCCCACATGGCCCAGGATGATGGTGTGGCCGTCGGGCGCGGCTTTCGCGACATCGGCCATGGCCGTCACGCCCGCACCGCCCGGCTTGTTCTCCACATAGACGTTCTGGCCGAGCTGCTTGCTCAGTTCGGCCGCCACGCTGCGCGCGACGATCTCGCTCGTGCCACCCGGTGCGAACGGCACGACAAAGCGCACCGGCTTGCTGGGCCAGGCGGCTTGCGCCCGCAGCAGCGGGGAGGCGGCGCCCAGTGCGCCGGCGGCGCCCAGCGCCAGGACCTGTCGGCGGGGAATGTTCATCGCTTGTCTCCTCGTGGTTGTGGTCAGAACTGGTAGCGGCGCAGGCCGCCGTCGACCGGGATCACGGCGCCGGTGATGTAGCTGGCGCGGGGCGAGGCCAGGAAGGTCACCAGGTTGGCCAGGTCTTCGGGCTCGCCATAGCGGCCGGCCGGGATCTCGTTCTCGCACTGCCACTGCCGGTATTCGGGCGTGTAGTTGCGGAAGATCTGTTCGGAGTGGATGCGGCCGGGCGGCACGCAGTTGACCGTGATGCCGTGCCGGCCGACCATGCGCGAGAGGCCCTTGGCCCAGCTGTGCATGCCGGCCTTGGCGCAGAAGGCGCCGTTGATGTGCTCCGGCTCGCTCTTGCCGGTGATGCAGACGATGCGGCCCCAGCCGCGCGCGATCATCTGGTCGATCAGCGCATCGCCGAGCTGGCGCGGGCGGTGGAAGTTCAGCGTGATCGCCTCCTGCCACTGCGCCTCGCTCACGTGCAGGTCCTTGAAGCTGCGCGATCCGCCGGCGTTGTTGACCAGGATGTCCACATGCCCCAGCCCCTGCATGGCGGCGGACGCGATGCGCTGCGCCGCATCCTCGGCGTACATGTCCTGCTCGATCAGCACCGGCTCGGCGCCGCCGGCTGCGGTGATCTGGGCCGCCAGTTCGCGCAGGCGGTCGACGCGCCGGGCCGTGATGGCCAGCCGAACACCCTCGGCCGCCAGCGACAGGGCGATGCCCCGGCCGATGCCGGCGCTGGCGCCGGTCACCAGCGCCGTCTTCCCCTGCAATTGCAAGTCCATCGTGTCTCCTCGTGTTCGGATGTCCACGGGGACTGTAGGGAGGCGCAGGGCTTCGCGCCAGTCCTCCCCAGGGCATGGGGGCATCACGGATCGTGATACCCGGCGAGCAGACTCAGGCCGGTTCGCGCAGCACGGCACCGGGCCAGGCGCCCTCGGCCACGAGCGCACGGGCGCAGTCGCGCAGCACCACGCGCGCCGCCAGTGCGGCGGGCGACAGCTCTTCCTCGGACAGCGCACAGAGCCAGTTCTCGCGCGTCACGCCCGGGTCGGTGATGCGCGCCATGTGGAAGCGCGCGCCGGCGTCGGCAAAACGCGCGACCGCCGCCCAGGGCTGCAGCGTGCCGCCCAGACCGGCGGACACCGCCTCCATCAGCATCGCCAGCGAGTCGATCTCCAGCACCAGGTTCGGCGCCACGCGGGCGCGGGCGAAGGCGGCGTCCAGCGTGCTGCGCAGGCCGTGCGGCCCCGAGGGCAGGATCAGCGGCTCCTCGCGCAGCTGGTTCATGCGGATGCGTGCGCCGCGCCGGGGCGCCGCGTGTGCCTGCGCGGTGATCAGGAACAGGTCTTCTTCCAGCAGCGGCAGCACGCTCCATCGCCGCGCGCTGCGCAGGGTCTGGCTGGCCTGGATGCGGGAGTCGAACAGCACGGCCAGGTCGATCTGGCGCGCGTTCAGCATCGCGCTCAGGTGGCCCGACAGGCTCTCGACCATGTGCAGCCGCACATTGGGGTAGCGCTCGCGCATGGCGCGCATCAGCGGCAGGCCCAGCACCGCCGCCGTGGTGGGCGCCAGGCCCACACTGACCGTGCCGGTCAGGCGCGCCTCCTGCGCCGAGCGCACCGCCTGCTCGGCGTGCCGCAGCGTGAGCTGGGCTTCGCGGAAAAACGCCAGCCCGGCCTCGGTCGGTGTGACACCCTGCGGGCTGCGCTGCAGCAGGCGGGTCGACAGCTCACTTTCGAGCCGCGTGATCTGCTGGCTCAGCGCCGACTGCACCAGCGACAGGTCGGCCGCGGCCCGGCTGATGCTGCCCAGCTCCACCACCCGCACGAAGTAACGAAGCTGACGAAGTTCCATGGTGTGCTGGGGTGGGATACCGGGCAGGCCAGGATGCCGCGGGTCCGGGTTTCCCGGCCCGCAGGCATCGCCCCCTGGGGGGTGACGCCGCAGGCGGCGCGGGGGGGGACTTAACCTGCGCGACGCGCCAGGACTTCGAACGCCGGCAGCGTCTTGCCTTCCAGCACTTCCAGGAAAGCGCCACCGCCGGTGGAGATGTAGCCCACGTCCTTCTCGATGCCGTACTTGGCGATCGCCGCCAGCGTGTCGCCGCCACCGGCGATGCTGAAGGCGCTCGATTCGGCAATCGCCTGCGCGATCACCTTGGTGCCGTTCTCGAAGGCGGCGAACTCGAACACGCCCACCGGGCCGTTCCAGACGATGGTGCCGGCCTTCTTCAACTGCTCAGCCAGCTTGGCGGCCGTCTTCGGGCCGATGTCCAGGATCAGGTCGTCGTCGGCCACCTCGGTGGCGGCCTTGACGGTGGCCGGGGCGTCGGCCGCGAAGGCCTTGGCGGTCACGACGTCTTCCGGAATCGGCACCTCGGCGCCACGCGCCTTCATGGCCGCGATCACCGCCGTGGCCTCGCCCAGCAGGTCGGGTTCGGCCAGGCTCTTGCCGATCTTCAGACCGGCGGCCAGCATGAAGGTGTTGGCGATGCCGCCGCCGACGATCAGGCCGTCCACGTTCTTGGCCAGGGCCTGCAGGATGGTCAGCTTGGTGCTGACCTTGCTGCCGGCGACGATGGCGATCAGCGGGCGCTTCGGCGCGGCCAGGGCCTTGCCGATGGCGTCCATCTCGGCCGCCAGCAGCGGGCCGGCCGAGGCGATGGGCGCGGTCTCGGCGATGCCGTAGGTCGTGCCCTCGGCGCGGTGCGCGGTGCCGAAGGCGTCGTGCACGAAGATGTCGCACAGCTTGCCCAGCTTGGCGGCCAGCTCGGGCTTGTTCTTCTTCTCGCCGACGTTGAGGCGGCAGTTCTCCAGCATCACGACCTCACCGGGGGCGACCGAGAAATCGCCATCGACCCAGTCGGCCACCACACGGATGCTGCGGCCCATGAGCTGGCCCATGCGCGCGGCCACCGGGGCCAGCGAGTCTTCGGGCTTGAATTCGCCTTCGGTCGGGCGGCCCAGGTGGGAAGTGACCATCACGGCGGCCCCGGCGTCCAGGGCCATCTGCACGGCCGGGATGCTGGCGCGGATGCGCGTGTCCTCGGTGATGTTGCCGGCGTCGTCCTGCGGCACGTTCAGGTCGGCGCGGATGAAGACGCGCTGGCCCTTGGCCTTGCCTTGGGCGCAGAGATCGGAAAAGCGGATGAATTGCATGGTGAAGCCTCGGTCGGATGATCGGGGCAAATTGTAGGGAATGCGGCGGCGGCCTCCCGCGCACCGCATCGCCGCCGCTCAGTCGTCGTCCTCGGCACCGTGCTGCGCCGCAGCGTGACTGAAGGGCTGCGCCGGGATCAGCCCCTTGGGCGACTGCTGCCACTGCCAGGCGCCGAAGGCCAGCACGGCCAGCAGCACCAGCCCGGCCAGCCAGCCCCGGTTCTGCTTCACCAGGTCGGGCCCCGGCCCGGCGACACGGCCGGTCAGCATGGGCGCGGCCTGGTTCTGGCGCCGCAGCACGCTCAGGGCGGCGATCAGGCCGAGGTGGCCGAGCACCAGGGCGAGCATCAGGTTGCCAAACAGCTCGTGCAGCTCCTCCAGCCATTCGCCGCCCAGCACATCGCCCCAGTCGTTGTAGGTCGCGTAGCCGCTGAGCGTCAGCGGCAGAACGATCACCAGCAGCGCCACGACCGCCAGCGCCATCAGCAGGTTCTGGCCCTGGCGCAGGAATCCGGCTGAGCGGGACTCGCCCGAACGCAAAGACGCCAGCCAGGCCGGCGCACCGCTCAGCTTGCGCCACAGCGCGGACAAGGAGGCCTGCTTCGGGCCAAACAGGCCGTAGAGGATGCGGAAGCCCAGCAGCCCGGCCATGGTGTAGCCCAGGGTGACGTGCAGCATGCGCCAGCGCTCGCCGTCGGCCGTGAGATAGGCGCCGAGAAAGCTCAGGGCGAACAGCCAGTGGAACATGCGCATGGGCGCGTCGATGGTCCGGCGGCCGGGGGCGGCGGCCGGCTGGGCCGCGCGGGGTGCGGTGGCGGAAAGAGGGGTGGTGGCTTGCATGGTGGAGCTCCTGGGGTCAGTCGTGTCCGAACCAGCGCCGGCCCAGGCTGACGCCGGCCGGCATCCGGATGTTGTCTTCGTCGAAGTCGCCGCGGTCGGCGCCGGTGTGGCAGGCGCCGCAGTTGGCCGCGCTCTTGATGCTGGCGTGCTTCCAGACGGCGGCCGGGACTTCGCGGTGCTTGCGCTCGAACCAGGCCGACCGGGTGAGCCGGTCCTGCGGGGGTTCTTCGGTCACGCGCTTGTAGGTGCCGGCGTTGGCCTGCAGCCAGGTCGACAGCTGTCTGACGGTCGCTTCGTCGAGCGAGGCATCGGTGCCGTAGTGCTTGTCCAGGCCGCTCATGATGCGTTGCCAGGAGCGCGCCGGCAGCAGGCCCGGCGCGTAGGCGGTGTGGCAGGCGGCGCATTCGGCCGTGTAGGCCTTGGGCATGTCGCGCGGCATCGCGCGGCCACCGTCGGCGTGGGCCGCGCCCAGCACCGTCAGGCACAGCAGGCCGGTCAGGGTGGGGCGGAGCGTGTGGTTCAGGAAGGTGTTCATGGGGTGTCCTGGCGGGGGTTTCACTTCAGGCCGTTGAGGTAGGCCAGCACGTCGGCCTTCTCGGCGGCGCTGCATTCGCGCGTGAGCACGTCGTTGCAGTTGCGCTTGAACCACTTGTCGACCTTGGCGCTGTCGGTGAAGGCCTTGGCGTTGAAGGCCGGCGCGAGCGGGGCAATCACCTTGCCGGTGTTGGCGTGTTTGCCCTGCGCGGTGGGTGGCGTGCCGTGGCACGACGAGCACGACCACTCGCCGCCGTGCTTGCTGTTGAAGAAGGTCTGCCCCTTGGCGGCGTTGCCGGGTGCGCCGGCCTGCGCGCTCCAGTGCTGCAGCTGGGCCGCGGGCGTGGTTTCGGCGGCCTGGGCCGCGCCGGAGGCCAGCAGCACCAGCAGGGTGGCGGCCAGGGTGGTGACGGATCGGATGGGCATGGGGTCCTCGCAGGTGTCGGGTGGAACGGTCGGGTGGAACGGATTCGATGAGGGGATGCTGCCGGCCACGCCTTGAACCGACCCTGAAGTGCGTGTTCATCCGGCGTTCAGGGCGGCGGCGCACAATGGCTGCATGCGCTCCATCCGCCCCTCCCTCGCCCACCTGCGCACCGTGCTGGTCGCGGTGGTGCTGGGTGCTTCCGGGCTGCTGGCGACCACGGCCTCCGCCCGAGACCGCGGTGACCACGAGCGCGCCCGTGAAGCCGTGATGTCGGGCCAGATCCTGCCGCTGTCGACCGTGCTGCAGAAGCTCGAACGCGAACAGGCCGGGCAGGTGCTGGAGATCGAACTCGAACCGTCGGCCGACCGCTGGGTGTACGAAGTCAAGCTGCTGCAGGCCAGCGGCCAGCTGCTGCGGCTGGAGGTCGATGCGACCACCGGCGAAGTGATCGGCCGCCGCGTGCGCCCGCCGCGGCCCTTGCTGAACCAGGGAGAGACGCGTTGAGGCTGCTGCTGGTCGAAGACGAACCCCTTCTGCGCGCGCAGTTGCGTGCCGGCCTGGTGGCCGCCGGTTATGTGGTCGACGAGGCCGACAACGGGCGCGACGCCCACTTTCTCGGCGACACCGAACCGTTCGACGCGGTGATCCTCGACCTCGGTCTGCCGGTGCTCGACGGCCTCACGGTGCTCAAGCGCTGGCGCGACGCCGGCCGCGCCATGCCGGTGCTGATCCTGACCGCGCGCGACAACTGGAGCGAGAAGGTCGCCGGCATCGACGCCGGGGCCGACGACTACCTGACCAAGCCCTTCCACATGGAAGAACTGCTGGCCCGGCTGCGCGCGCTGATCCGCCGCGCCAGCGGACAGGCCTCGCCGGTGCTGCGCTGCGGCCCGCTGGCGCTGGACACGCGCAGCGGCCGCGTCACCTGCGACGGCCAGAACGTCAACCTGACCAGCCACGAATACAAGGTGCTGGACTACCTGATGCACCGCCAGGGCGCCGTGGTCTCGCGCAGCGAACTGACCGAACACATCTACGCGCAGGACTTCGACCGCGACTCCAACACCATCGAGGTGTTCGTCGGCCGCCTGCGCAAGAAGCTGCCGCAGGACCTGATCGAAACCGTGCGCGGCCTGGGCTACCGCCTGGCGCCACTGGCCGACGGCCCGCCCGCGGGGGCCTGATGCCGACCTGGCGCCGGACGTTCTCGCTGCGTGGTCGCTGGCTGGCCGCGACGCTGGCGGCGATGGCGGTCGCGCTGGCGCTGGCCGGCCTGTTCCTGCACCGGCTGTTCCAGGACCATGTGATGCGCCAGTTCCAGGCCACGCTGGTGCAACAGCTGGACCAGCTCACCGCGCGCCTCGATTTCGACGCCAGCGGCCAGGCCTCGATCGATCCCGCACAACTCTCCGACCCGCGCTGGCAGCGGCCCTATTCGGGCCTGTACTGGCAGCTCGACGAGGCCGGTACGGCCAGCGAGAACCAGGGCTTCCTGCGCTCGCGTTCGCTCTGGGACGACCGGCTGCACCCCGAATCCGACGCCCCCGCCGACGGCCAGGTGCATGTGCACCCGGGCACCGGGCCGCGCGGCTCGGCGCTGCTGCTGGTCGAGCGCACGGTGTATTCGGCCGACACGCCGCAGCGCCACTGGCGCCTGGTGGTGGCGGGCGACCTGCAGGAGGTGACGGCGGCCTCGGCGCGTTTCGCGCGGGTGCTGGCGATGTCGCTGCTGGCGCTCGGGCTGCTGCTGGCGCTGGCGGCGCTGGCGCAGGTGGCCGTGGGCCTGGCGCCGTTGCGTGCCCTGCAGCGCGCGCTGACCGACCTGCGCGAGGGCCGCTCGCAGCGCCTGCAGGGCAGTTTTCCCGCCGAGGTCCAGCCGCTGATCGACGACTTCAACGGCGTGCTCGACCGCAACGCCGAGGTGGTCGAGCGCGCACGCACGCAGGCGGGCAACCTGGCCCATGCGCTGAAGACGCCGCTGGCCGTGCTGGACCAGGCCGCCAGCAACCCGACCGGGACCATGCCGCTGGCGGCCTTGGTGAAAGACCAGGTGGGTCTGGCGCGGCGCCACATCGACTGGCACCTCAAGCGTTCGCGCGTCGCCGCGTCGCAGCGACTGCCCGGCCAGCGCACGCCGCTGGCGCCGGTGGTGGACGGCCTGCTGCGCCTGCTCGCGCGCGTGCACGCCGGGCGCCACCTCGATCTGGGCAGCGACGACATCCCGGCCGACTGGGCGTTCGCGGGCGAAGAGCAGGACCTGCAGGAGATGCTGGGCAACCTGATGGACAACGCCTGCCTGTGGGCGCGCACGCAGGTGCATGTCGGCGCCGCGTTGCGGGAGGACCGGCTGGAGATCACGGTGGACGACGACGGCCCGGGCATCGCGCCCGAGCAGCGGCAGGCGGCGCTCTCGCGCGGCGTGCGGCTGGACGAGGCCACGCCGGGCAGCGGCCTGGGCCTGGCGATCGTGGCCGAGCTGGCGACGCTCTACGGCGGCGCGCTGGCGCTGGAAGACGGCGAGGCCGGCGGCCTGCGCGCGCGGATCAGCCTGCCGGCGACGCGCTGACGGGTGCGGCGCCCGTGCCGGCCGCGCAGGGCACGAACAGGTCGAGTGCCGGCTGGCGCACCGTGGTCTCGACGTCCATCAGACCGAGCACCGAATGGAACAGGTTGTCGTGCGAGGCGGGCTTGGCGGCCCGCTGGCGCAGGCAGCCCGCATCGACCCCGCGGCGCTTCTGCATGCCCTCGGACAGCCAGCCGACCATCGGCACATGCGTCTGCTGCGCGGGCGCGAAGGCGTACGGCACGCCATGCAGGAACACCCCGTTTTCGCCCAGCGATTCGCCGTGGTCCGAGACGTAGACCAGGCCGGTGTCGAAGCGGCCGGCCGTGGCGTGGCCCTTGAGCCACTCCAGCGTCTTCGACAGGAAGTGGTCGGTGTAGGCGATCGAGTTGTCGTAGGCGTTGAGCAGTTGCTCGGCCGGACACTCGGACAGGGTCACGCTGCGGCACTCGGGCTGGAAGGGCTTGCGCTCTTCGGGCGCGCGCTTGTGGTACGCCGGTCCGTGGCTGCCCATCTGGTGCATCACCAGCACCACGCCGCGCGCGCGGCGCTCGGGGTCGAGCGCGGCGATGCGCGCGTCCAGCCCGCTGAGCATGGCTTCGTCCAGGCACTCGCCACCGTCGCACAGGCCGGCCACCGGCTGCTCCGACACCTGCGCGTGCGGCACGCGGTCGCACACGCCCTTGCAGCCCGACTGGTTGTCGAGCCAGAGCACGGCCAGCCCGGCGCGCTGCAGCACGTCCAGCAGGTTCTCGCTGTGCGGCGTGGCGTTGCCACCTTCGTCGCGGCTGAGCGGTGAAAAGAGACAGGGCACCGAGACCTGGGTGTTGGTGCCGCAGGAGGTCACGTCGGGGAAGTTGACCAGCCCGTCCCTGGCCTGCCACTGCGCCAGCGCCGGCGTGGTCGGCCGCGCATAGCCGTTGAGGCCCCAGTTCTGGGCCCGCGCGGTCTCGCCGACCACGAACACCAGCAGCGGCGGCCGCGCCTGCGCGGCGTAGCTGGCGCCCAGCCGGGCGTCGGTGCCCACGGGCTCCAGCGTGGTCACGGCGTGGCTGCCGGCGTTGACCGCCAGCGCGGCCGAGGCATAGACGCTGTTGAGCGGGTTGATCATGTAGCGCAGCTCCTTGTGGCCGCGCATCAGCGACGCGATGCCCTGGTAGCCGGCCATCAGCGCGGCCGCGGCCACCGCCAGCGCCAGCACGGCGCCGGTCAGGTTGCGCACCAGCTGGCGCAGCGGCGGCTGCCAGCCCGGCACCCGGCGCCAGATCCACCACAGGGCCGGACCGGCGACACCGGCCAGCGTCGTCAGCAGCGGCCAGGACAACAGGTCGCGCACCTCGCGCGGATCGGTGTTGGCCACGTTGGCCATCATCGACGGATCGATCACGACCCGGTACTGCCACATGAAGTAGCTGTTGGCGGCCGCCATCAGCACCAGCAGCGTGGCCACCGGCCGGAACACCCGCGGCCAGTTGAGCAGCGAGAGCAGGGCGGCGATCAGGGCCAGCACCAGCACCCCCAGGCCAAGCAGCTGCGGCCACTGGTGCCCCGAATCGGCGGTGAGCGAAGCCACCCGCTGCCACAGCGGCAGGTTGCCGACCACGGTGAGCCACAGCGCGACCAGCCAGACCGCCCACAGCGGCTTGCGCCGGGTCTCGGGCGCGCGGATGGAAAGGTTCGGGGAGGGTGACGTTGCCTGCATGGGTCGCACGGAAGGGTCTGCTGTGGAAGGCCGCGAGGGCCGCAGCGAACGGGGTATTGTCTCTGGTCGCCGTTAACCCGGCATTAAACCGGCACGGCGCCTTCGGGATGTGGCCAGCGCAAGGCGAAACGGGTGGTCATCGGCGCCTCGCCGCCGTCGCGCACCAGCTGCGCCCCCATCTCCTCGGCGATGCGCTCGACCAGGCGCAGGCCCAGCCCCAGCCCGGACGAGGCCTGGGCCGGCGGCGCCGACACGCCGCCGCGCTGGCCGTCGTCGCTGACCGCGATGCCGCAGCCCTGGCTGTCCTGCCAGACCCGCAGCTCGACCTGGGTGCCCGCGGGCGTGTGGCGCAGCGCGTTCTCGACCAGGTTGCGCACCGCCAGCTCCAGCAGCATCGGGTTCACGCGCACGCGCACCTCGCCGCCGTCCTCGACCAGGGACATCTCGTGCTGGCTCTCATGGGCCAGCTGGGCGTGCGCCGAGATCAGGCGCACCGCCACCTCGCCGAGCAGCGCATCCTGCGCCGGCTCGCCGGCCGGCGCATCGGCCGGGCCGGCGGCGCGCTGCGCCCGCGCCAGGTCCAGCAACTGGGTCAGGATGCGGCCGGCGCGCAGCGCCTCCTGCTCCAGCCGCTCCAGCCGCTCGGGCGTGGCCTCGACCTGCGCGGCCCGCGCCTGCAGCGTGATGACCGCCAGCGGCGTGCGCAGCTCGTGCGCCACGTCGGAGGCGAACTGCCGCTCGCGCTGGGCCTGTGCCTGCAGCGTGTCGACCATGGTGTTGATCGCGGTCACCGTGCTGGCGAATTCGCGGAAGCGGTGCTGCGACTCCAGCCGCTGGCCCGCGAAGGCGTCCAATGCCGCCACCTCGTCCGAGAGCTGCTCCAGCGGCCTCAGCCCGCGCCGCAGCGTCCACCACATCACCAGCGACAGCAACGGCAGCAGCAGGATCGCCGGCTGCGCCAGGTGTTTGGCGATGTCTTCGGCCAGCACAAAGCGTTTCTTCAGGTCCAGCAGCGCCATCACGCGGCGCTCCTGCCCCTCTACCCGTGCAGTCTCGACGTAGGCGCGCCAGTCGTGCGGCTCACCCTTCGTGTCGCGGTAGACCAGGGTGACCAGCCCCTTGTCCGGCAGGCGCGAGAGGTCCAGGCCATCGGCGAGGTGGTCGCTGTCGTTCACCAGCCGCCGGTTTTCCCAGACCAGGATGGCCACGTCCTGCGCGTATTCGTGCGTCTCGCTGCTGGGCACCGGCAAGGGCCAGGGCGACTCGCCCTCGTGGTGCCACGACGCCGCGCCCATCCAGAGCTGCGCCACCGCGACCAGATGGCCGTCGGTGAACTTGCGGGTCTCGCGCATGCTGGCGTTCCAGCCGACCGCGACCACCACCACCCAGACCACCAGCTGGGCGCCCAGCACCCACAGCAGCAGGTGCCGCCGCAGCGAGCGCCGGGTCGCGGTGGCCGGCAGGTTCACGGCCGTTGCGCCGGACCGGGCGCCGCGGTGGGCACCGACTCCTGCGGGATGAAATAGCCGACGCCACGCACGGTCTTGATCAGCGACTCGCCCAGCTTGCGGCGCAGGTGGTGCACATGGACCTCGATCGCATTGCTCTCCAGCGCTTCGCCGAAGCCGTACAGCGCCGACTCCAGCCGGGCCTTGGACAGCACCTGCGGTCGGGCCTGCAGCAGGGTCAGCAGCAGCGCGAACTCCTTGCCCCCCAGCGACACCGGCAGGCCGGCGCGCTCGACCGAGTGCGCGGCCGGGTCGACCACCAGATCACCGTGTTCGATCACCGGCTTGCTGCGGCCACTGGCGCGGCGCAGCATGGCGCGCAGCCGGGCCAGCAGTTCGTTCGGGTCAAAGGGTTTGACGATGTAGTCGTCGGCGCCGCCGTCCAGACCGGTGATGCGGTCGCTGATGCCGTCGCGTGCGGTCATGATCAGCACCGGCATGTCGTTCTGCGGCAGACTGGGCTGGCCGGCCCGGCGCGCGGCCGAGCGGCGCACCCGCGTCAGCAGGTCCAGGCCATCGCCGTCGGGCAGTCCCAGGTCCAGCAGCATCAGGTCGAAATGCTCGACGCAGAGCGCCGTCCAGGCCGAGTCCACGGTGCCGCAGACATCCACCGCATAACCGGCATGGCGCAGCGACAGGCTCAGGCCGCTGGCAATGCCGGGATCGTCTTCCACCACCAGTGCTCGCATGTGTGCATCGGCGCAGCGCGCCCCCGGTCAAGAAACCCCAAAGAAATTCCATTATCCGGAGCCCCCTTAAGGCCCTCTTAAACTCGCTCACCCAACATGCCCGCGCCATGAATACTTCCACCAGCCCCGCCCTCACGCCGTCTGCCCGCTGGTTGCTGGGGCTGTCCGTGGGCTTGCTGCTGCTCACCCTCGCGTGGGACGCGGCCGCGCTGGACCTGCCCACCATGCTGCACATCGGCACGCCCCGGGGCTTCGACCTGCGGCATCTTCCCCTGCTCGAAAACGTGCTGCACGACGGCGTGCGCAAGGTCTCCACGGTGCTGTTCATCGCGATGATCGTCTGGGCCGTGTGGCGCGACAGCGGCAGCCCCGGCGCGACGACGCGGCGCGAACGGCTGACGGTGCTGGCCCTGGTGACGCTGTCCCTGCTGGCGGTCAGCGTCACCAAGCAGTTCAGCCGCTCCAGCTGCCCCTGGGAATGGACCCAGTTCGGCGGACAGGCGGTCTACACCTCGCACTGGAACCTGCTGGCCAGCGACGGCGGCGGCGGCAGCTGCTTCCCGGGCGGCCACGCCTCGGGCTCGCTCGCCTTCCTCGCGCTGTGCCTGCCCTGGCTGTGGTCGCCGGTGGCCGGCCGCCAGGCGGCGATCGGCTGGCGCTGGTTCGCGCTGGTGGTGTTCGCGGGCCTGGTCTCGGGCGTCACGCAGACCCTGCGCGGCGCCCATCCGCCGAGCCACACGCTCTGGACCGGTGTGATCTGCGCGGCCGTGACGCTGACGGGATGGTGGCTCGCCCTGCCGAAGTTGCGCGCGGCCCAGGTCAGCGCGGAACCGGCTTTGCCGGGCCGCAGCTGACGCCCCCTCAGAGGGGTGACGCCGAAGACGGCGCGGGGGGAGGCGCCCCGTAGTACGACCGGAACCAGTCGACAAAGCGCTGCGCGCCCACCCGCAGGTCGGTGTCGGCACGCACGCCGAAGCCCTGCTCCAGCCGCGTCGTGTCGGCCCAGGTGTCGGGCACGTCGCCCGCCTGCATCGGCAGGAAATGCTTGATCGCCTCGCGGCCGCAGGCCTGCTCCAGGCAACCGATGAAGTCCATCAGCGGCACCGGGCCGTTGTGGCCCACGTTGAGCACGCGGTGCGGCGCCCGGCCGTCTTCGCGCTGGGGCGGTTGCGCCGCCACCGCCACCACCGCATCGACCACGTCGTCGACATAGGTGAAGTCGCGGCGCAGGTGGCCGTGGTTGTAGACGTCGATCGGCTTGCCTTCGAAGATCGCGCGCACGAACTTGAAGATCGCCATGTCGGGCCGGCCCCAGGGGCCGTAGACGGTGAAGAAGCGCAGCGCCGAGGCGGGGATGCCGTAGAGGTGGCTGTAGCTGTGCGCCATCAGCTCGTTGGCCTTCTTGCTGGCCGCATACAGCGAGATCGGCGAGTCGGTCACCATGTCTTCGCGCAGCGGCATCTCGCGCGCCGCGCCGTAGATCGAACTCGACGAGGCGTAGACCAGGTGCTTCACGCCGCCGTGCCGGCAGCCTTCGAGCACCGTCAGCATGCCCGCGAGGTTGCTGTCGAGGTAGGCCATCGGGTGATCGACCGAGTAGCGCACCCCCGCCTGCGCGGCCAGGTGGATCACGATGTCGTAGCGACCCTGCGCAAACAGCGCGGCCACGCCTTCGCGGTCGGCCAGGTCCAGCCGGTGAAACACAAAGCCCGGGCGCGCCAGCAGGCGGTCCAGCCGCGCCTGCTTGAGACTGGGTTCGTAATACAGCGTCATGCTGTCCACGCCGTCGACCACGCAGCCGCGGTCGAGCAGCCGGTTGACCAGGTGGAAGCCGATGAAGCCGGCGGCGCCGGTCACCAGCACACGGGGGGCAGCGAGGGTCTCGAACAGGCTCACGGCAGCACCCCACGCACGTCCGGGCGATAGACATAACGCCGCGCCTTCCCGGGCGGCTCGCAGCCGGCGCGCATCGAATCGGCGCCGAACAGCACCCATTCGCGGCGGTGCGCCTCACCCAGCGACACCGTCTTGCTCACGTCGAAGCAGCTCAGCTCGGCGTCGGTCGGCACCAGCAGGAAGCGGTTGGGCGCCTCGTGCATCCAGACCCAGGCGTTGCGCTCCTGCTCTTCCAGCGGCGCAAGGTAGCTGAAGTGGGTCAGGGGCCGGTGGCTGAACAGCAGGAACTGCTCCTTGAAGTACAGCAGCGCCAGCTCCGACTGTGGCGGCAGCTTCTGCTCGACCTGCTCCATCATCTCCTGCGGCGTGCGGTGCGGGTCGACGCGCGGCCAGACCATCAGCGCCACGAACACCCAGACCGTCAGCGTGGCCGCCGCGAGCCGCTCCAGCAGGTCGCGGCGGCGCACCAGCACCAGCACCACCAGCAGGGTCAGGCCCATGGCGATCAGCGGCACCGGCAGCGTGCCGATCAGCTCGGCGTAGTCGGGCGCCTTGCGCAGCAGCTTCTCGGGCGAGGCCTGCAGCACCGCGCCCAGACCGGTGATCGCCAGCGCCAGCAACACCAGAAAACCCTGGAAGAAGAGACCCGTGCGGGCCGCCGCGACGCTCCCGCGCACCCGCGTCCACAGCACCCCGACCACCAGCGCCAGCATCGGCAGCGCCGGCAGCATGTAGACCTCGCGCTTGCCCGAACTCAGCGAGAAGAACAGCAGCACCAGCCCGACCCAGGCCAGCAACACGCGCGCGCGCCGGTCCTCGCGCAGCAGCGCGACCAGCGGCTTGAAAAACACCAGCAACAGCACCACCAGCGGGAACCAGACGGTCGGGATCGCCTGCGTGAAGAAGTAGTGCCAGGGCTTGACGTGGTGCCAGGCGTTGACGAAGCGCTCGCCGGTCTGGCGGAACAGCAGGTCGTTGCGGTAGGCGACCATGGTGTCGGAGCCGATGCTGTGCACCTGCCAGAGCATCGGGCCGAGCCAGAGCAGGGCGATGAACCCCATCACCAGCCCCCCCGCCAGCAGGCGCCAGCGCCACACCGGCGTCCCCGCCGCGCCCGGGCCCCGCACCCACAGCGCCAGCGGCAGCAGCATCAGCAGCGGCAGGAACCCCACCCCCTTGGTGATGATGCCCATCCCCATCCCGGCGCAGGCGATGAAATACCAGCGCCACTGCGGGCCGAGGAAAAAGTGCCTGAGCAGGCCGTAGCAGCCCAGCGTGATCCAGAAACACACCAGCGCGTCGATCTGTCCGGTCTTGCCCTGCAGCAGGAACTGCGGCGTGAGCACCAGCACCAGCGCCGCCGCCAGCGCGACCTCGCGGTTCCACAGCCGCCGGCCGATGTCGTGCACCAGCAGCAAGGTGCCGAACGCGGCCAGCGCGCTGGGCAGCAGGAAGGCGATCTTGAGCTGGCCGGTCAGCGCAAAGGCCAGCGCGGTCAGCCACATGAACACCGGCGGCTTGTCCGGATACGGTTCGCCGCCGCGCGTGGGGAACAGCCACTGGCCACTCTCGACCATCTCGCGCGCCACCTGCGCAAAGCGCGGCTCGTCGGCCGGCCAGGGGTAGCGCAGCCCGATCCCCAGCAGCAGCACGATGGCCGTGGCGGCCAGCCAGAACAGGGTCCGGCGGCGGGTCTGGTCGTCAGTGGGCAGGGACATGGGAATGCTCTTGGCGGTAACGCTGCAGGCGCTGCTTGAAACCGTGGTGGTAGAGGTACAGGCCAAGGCCCGTGGACAGGACCAGCATCACGATGCTGACCCAGATCTGCGAGCTGTCGTGCAGCGCGATGCCCGAGCCGGCGTAGCTGAACAGCAGCATCTGCGGCAGGTAGCCCAGCAGGCTGCCGAAAAACACCGCCGGCAGCCGCAGGTCGGACAGCGCCGCGGCGATGTTGGTCACCAGGTTGCTGCCGACCGGGATCAGGCGGATCACGCAGATCCAGATCCAGGTGTCTTCGGCCAGCACGGCCTTGATCAGTTCGATCTTCTGCGCGTACTTCTGGCGCACCCAGTCCATGCCCAGGCGCTGCACCGCGAACATGGTCAGCATCGCGCCAGCGCCCGTCAGCAGCGTACCGATGAGCCCGCCCTGCCAGCCGCCGAACAGGAAACCGCAGGAAAACGCCAGCACCTGGCGCGGGCCGCCCAGCGCGGTGTAGAGCACCGAACCGGCGATGAACACCGGCCAGGCGATCGCCCGGTTCTGCTTGAACAGCTCCTGCAGCAGCACCTCCTCGGTCACCGGCCCCCACCAGCCCAGGTGCAGGGACAGAAAGGCCAGCGTCAGGACCGCCGTCAGCAGCAGCGGCTTAACGAGACTCTTCATGCGCAGCGAGCGTGCGGACCTGGGCGATCACCGGGCGCTTGCCGCGCCGGGTCAGCCACATCACGCCCGCCATGTCGACCAGACCGACCCACAGCCGGTTCCAGGCGTTGTACTTGGACACACCGGCCTGGCGCGCGCGGTGGTTCACTGGCACCACGCGGATCGCGCCACCCAGGCGCAGCACCAGCGCCGGCAGGTAGCGGTGCATGTGGTCGAAGTAGGGCAGCTGCAGCCAGGTCGCGCGCGGAATCAGCTTGAGGCCGCAGCCGGTGTCGGGCACCTGGTCGCTCAGCAGCTTCTGGCGCACCGCGTTGGCGATGCGCGACTGGAACTTCTTCCACTCGGTGTCCTGCCGGTTCTTGCGGTAGCCGGCGATGCAGAAGTGTTCGCCCTGCGCCTCGGTCTCGCGCGCCACCTTCAGCAGCGCCGGCATGTCGGCCGGATCGTTCTGGCCGTCGCCGTCGATGGTGATCAGGTAGCGCCCGCGCGCCTGGCGTGCCGCGCTCATCAGCGCCGTGCTCTGGCCGACGCTCTTCTCGTGGCGGATCAGCCGGGCCGCCGAGCCCAGCGCGCTGCAGCGCTGCAGGAACTCGTCGCCGGTGCCATCGTCGCTGCCGTCGTCGACCAGCACGATCTCGAACGCGCAAACCGGCCGCAAGGCGGTCACCACCTCGTCCACCAGCACACCGATGTTGCCGGTTTCGTTCTTGGCGGGAATCAGCACCGAAACGAGCGGCTCGGCAGCAGCGGCAGAGGCCGCAGGGAAATCAGTCATGTCAGGAAACCTGTGGAGGTGCGGCCTGGAAGCCGCCGATCGTCGCGCGCCGTCATTAACCGCGACTTAAGGTCCGCCGCGCGGCACAACGCGGGATTTTCCCACGTCGGCGCTCACCAGCCCAGACCGATGTGCAGCGGCAGGTAGACCAGCATGCCGGTCACGATGGTGCCCAGCACACCCTTGCGCCAGAAGAAATACGCCGCCCCCACCGCCGCCGCGAACAGGCGGGCATCGCGCCAGGTCGGCACCAGGTGCCCGTGGCTCATCACGATCTCGGGCAGCACCACCGCCGCCAGCGCCGCGATCGGCGCGTACTGCAGGCCACGCTGCGCCCAGTGCGGCAGGGTCCAGGGCTTGTCGGAGATGAAGAAGAAACCGCGCGTGACCACCGTGATCGCGCCCAGCGCGAGGATGGTCAGCAGCGTGTGCAGGTCCAGCTCAAGCATGGCCCGGCTCCGTGCCCCGCAGGTGCTCGACCAGCAGGCAGATCGCGACCGCACTGGTGATCGCGACCAGGATGTTCAGCCGCAGCGGCAGCGCCCAGGCGGCCACCGCCGCCGCGCCCGCCACCCCCGCCGACAGCACGCGCAGCCGCGAGCTGGCCAGCGAACACAGCACACCCAGCAGCGCCAGGATGCCCGCGAAACCCAGCCCCCAGGACAGCGGCACCGCGTTCGCGAGAAACACGCCGGCCACGCTGGCGACCATCCAGGCCAGGTAGTTCACTGCGCAATTGCCCATCAGATAGGCCTGCTGCTGCGCCAGCTCCTCGGCGTTCGTGCCCGGGTGCGGATAACGGCGCGCAAAAAACACGTAGCTCAGGTCGCCGGTGACATAGCCGCTGACCATGCGCTGCCAGCGCGGCAGATGCATCAGGTAGGGCCGCAGATGGGCCGAGAACACGACAAAACGCAGGTTCACACAGAAGGCCGCCGCCAGGATCACCCACATCGGCGCTCCCGCCGTGATCATCGGCACCGCCGCCAGCTGAGCGCTGCCGGCGTAGACGATCAGGGTCATCAGCAGCGCCTCCAGCGCCGACATGCCCGACTGCACCATGGCCACGCCGGTCATCAGGCCCCAGGCGGCGATGCCCATGGCGACCGAACCCTGGTCGGTGATGCCTTCGCGAAACTGCGGCCGGCGCCAGTGCTCTGGGAGAAAGAACATCAGTCCGCCAACGCGCCAAACACCTGGCCGGGCGCGACCGCAAAGCCCTGCAGGAATTCGCGCGCCGGCAGGCGCTTGCCGCCCGCGCGCTGCAGCTCCTGCAGGTTCAGCACGCCCTCGCCGGTGGCCACGCGGATGCCCTCGGCGCCGGCCGACAGCACCTGGCCCGCAGCGGCATGCACGGCAGCCGGTTCAGCGCCGACCCGCCAGACCTTCACCGCCTCGCCCGCCAGCGTGGTGGCCAGCCCGGGAGCCGGTGAAAACGCCCGCGCACGGCGCTCGATCACGGCCGCCGGCTGGTGCCAGTCGATCGTGGCCTCGGCCTTGTCGATCTTGGCGGCATAGGTCACGCCGTCGGCCGGCTGCGCCACGGGCCGCAGGCCACCGCAGGCCGCCAGCTCCAGCGCTTCGACAACCATCCGCCCGCCCAGCGCGGCCAGCCGGTCGTGCAAGGCGCCGGTGGTGTCGGCGCCGGTGATCGGCAAGGCCTCGGTGAGCAGCATGTCGCCCGTGTCCAGCCCAGCGTCCATCTGCATGATGGTCACGCCGGTCTGAGCATCACCGGCCTCGATCGCGCGATGGATCGGCGCCGCACCGCGCCAGCGCGGCAGCAGCGAGGCGTGGATGTTCAGGCAGCCCAGGCGCGGCAGATCAAGCACCCACTGCGGCAGGATCAGGCCATAGGCCGCCACGACCATGACATCGGCTTTCGCCGCCAGCAAGGCCTCGCGCGCCGCCGCCGCCTCGTCGGGATACTTGCCGTCCAGGCGCAGGCTGCGCGGCTGCGCCACCGCGATGCCGTGGTCCAGCGCGAACTGCTTGACCGGCGACGCCTGCAGCTTCATGCCCCGGCCAGCGGGCCGGTCGGGCTGGGTCAGCACCAGCGGGATCTCGAAACCCGCCGCGTGCAGGCGCTCCATCGCCACACGCGCAAATTCCGGCGTACCGGCGAACACCACGCGCATCGTCAGTCCCTTGCGTCGCGCTCAGCCTTGAGCAGCTTGGTCTTGATGCGGTTGCGCTTGAGCGGCGACAGGTATTCGACGAACACCTTGCCCATCAGGTGGTCCATCTCGTGCTGGATGCAGACCGCCAGCATGTCTTCGGCCTCAATGGTCCGCGACTGCCCCTGCTCGTCCAGCGCCGTGATCTTGACCGCGAGCGAACGCTCCACGCCGTCGTAAATGCCAGGCACCGACAGGCAGCCCTCTTCGCCCTTGCGGGTTTCCGGGCTGGCCCAGTCGATCACCGGGTTGATCAGCACCAGCGGCTGGTCGCGCGTTTCGCTCACGTCGATCACGATCAGGCGCTGGTGCACATCGACCTGCGTGGCCGCCAGGCCAATGCCATGGGCGTCGTACATGGTCGCGAACATGCGGTCGACCAGTTCGCGCAGGCGGTCATCGAAAGCCACGACCGGCTGGGCCACGGTGTTCAGCCGCGGGTCGGGATAACGCAGGATGGGCAGCAATTCAGGAGTGCTCATGTCGGAAAGCGGCGGTCCATTCGGACCTGGAAAAAGGCAAAGGCCCGCCAGACGCGGCAAGAGCCGCATGCAACGGGCACGGGAGGTTTGTCGCTATTTTCGCCACTTTTGCATTCCCGGGGGGAGGCGAAAGCCCATTAATATTGCCTAATCAAGGGCTTGGGCGCAAAATCAAATGCGAATTGTCAAGACTTGATGCGCCGTTGGCCCGATGGACGGGCGGCGGTGACCGGCCAGTTTGCGCCAGCCCCAGGGGCCCACACATGCGATTGAACACCCTCCCGACCGCCATCCGTCCCAGCCGCGCTGTCGTCGGCGCCTGCGCCCTGATGCTGGCATCCCTCGCTGGCACCGCCCAGGCCCAGAACTACCCCGTCAGCAGTGGCCAGCGCGCCACCGCCAACCAGGTGGCACAAACCGGCGTGGCGCTGTCCGAACTGGCCCCCAATGCGCCCGACAGCCACACCGTCAAACGCGGCGACACGCTCTGGGCCATTTCGAAGATCTTCCTCAAGAGTCCGTGGCGCTGGCCCGAGCTCTGGGGCATGAACCTCGAAGAAATCAAGAACCCGCACCGCATCTACCCCGGCCAGGTGCTGTACCTCGACAAGAGCGGCGGCCGTGCCCGCCTGAGCACCCGCAAGCCCGGCGACGGCGACACCCCGACCGTGCGCATTTCGCCGCGCGTGCGCACCGACAGCCTCTCCGAGTCGGCCATTCCGCCGGTCAACATGCAGGCGATCGAGGCCTTCCTGGCCGAACCGCTGATCGTGGACGACGCAACCTTCGCCAAGGCGGCGCGCATCGTGGCCACCCCGGAAAACCGCGTGCTGCTGAGCCTGGGTGACCGCGCCTATGCGCGCGGCCAATACGGCGACGTCGGCGACCTGAAGGAAGAGGCGCTGACCCTGGGCGCGGGCAAACCGCTGGTCTACCGCGTGTTCCGCAATGCCACGCCCCTGAAAGACCCGGCGACCGGCGAAGTGCTGGCCTATGAGGCCCAGTACGTCGGCAAGGTGGAGCTGGTGCGCCCCGAAAGCCGCCGCGAGATCGAGGTGGCGCCGGCCGAGGCCGCCAAGAAGCCCGAGGGCAAGGACATCTACAAGCCGCAATACGAGAACACCGCGCACAACATTGCGCGCGTGCCGATCGAAGAGAAGGCGCCTGTCAAACCGGTGGCCACGGGGGAAATCATCCCCGCCACCATCGACATCGTCAAAGCCAAGGAAGAAATGCGCGTGGGCGACCGGCTCCTGCCCGACCCACCGCGCGAATTCCCCAATTACATTCCGCGGGCCCCGGGCAAGCCGTTCAACGGCCAGATCGTGTCGGTCTACGGCAGTGCCGTGCGTTACGCCGCCCAGAACCAGGTGGTCTCGATCAACCGCGGCAAGCTGCAAGGGGTTGAGCCCGGTCACGTGCTGGCCCTGGTGCGCGACTCCAGCACCCAGATCGACAAGACCGACGACAGCCGTCCGCAAATCCGCCTGCCCGGTGAGCCCAACGGCCTGATGATGGTGTTCAAGGTCTTCGACAAGGTCTCTTACGCCCTGGTGCTGGACATCGTCGACGGCGTGAAGATCGGCGACCGATTCACCAATCCCTGACCGGCCCCATGGACCGGGACGCTTGCGCCGCCTGGCTCAGGCTGGTGCTCACGCCGGGCGTGGGCAACGACACCGCGCGGCGGCTGCTGGCCGCCTTTGGTCTGCCGTCGGCCATCTGGTCCCAGAGCCCCAGCGCCTGGGCCACGGTCACCAATGCCAAGATCGCCCGGGCCATGCAGAGCGTGCCACCATCGCTCGACACCGCCGTGGACCGTCTCATGGCATGGCTGTCGCACGATGGCCACCACCTCGTCACACTGGCCGACAGCCACTACCCGGCGTCCTTGTTGCAGACCGCTGACCCGCCGCCGATGCTGTATGTGAAGGGCCGGCTTGAGACGCTGGCCCACCCCCGGCAACTGGCCATCGTCGGCAGCCGCAACCCCACGCCGCAGGGCGAAAGCAATGCCCTCCAGTTCGCGCGCTGCCTGGCCGAAGCCGATGTCTGCGTGGTCTCCGGCCTGGCGCTCGGCATCGATGGCGCTGCCCACACGGGCGCCCTGGACGGCGGCGGCACCACCATCGCCGTGGTCGGCACCGGGCTGGACACGGTCTATCCGAAGCGGCACGAAGGCCTGGCCCGCCGCATCGCCGAACACGGCGCCATCGTCAGCGAATATCCGCTGGGCACGCCACCGCTGGCGGCCCATTTTCCGCAGCGCAACCGGATCATTGCGGGACTGAGCCAGGGCACCCTGGTGGTCGAGGCCGCCGTGCGTTCGGGGTCCCTGATCACCGCCCGCTTGGCGGCCGAGCAGGGGCGCGAGGTGTTTGCCATTCCCGGATCCATCCACGCACCCCAGGCGCGCGGTTGCCACGCCCTGATCCGCCAGGGCGCCAAGCTGGTCGAGTCGGCACAGGACATCCTGGAAGACCTGCGACTGGCCGAACCGGCCAGTGCCACACACCCTGTTCCGGACAGCGGCGAAGACAGCCTGCTCGACGCCATGGGCTTCGACCCTGTCGGCCTCGATGCCCTGCAGGCGCGCACCGGGATCGACACCCCGACGCTGCAGGCGCGGTTGCTGGAACTGGAACTGGAAGGTCGGATCGACCGGCTGCCCGGTGGCCTGCTGCAACGCAGCGGCCAGGCCTGAATCAGTCGAGCAGGCGTTCGGGGTTGGCGTCGAGCTTGGCCAGCGCGTCGCGCGTGGCACGCACGGTCAGCGCCTCGTCTTCGCTCGGCACCAGCAGGCCCGCCTGCAGGTAGGCCGCCACGCGCGTGGCCTGGATCAGGAAGCAGCGGCCCACGTTGGTCACGAACAGGTACAGCTGACCCCGGTCGCTGCGCCAGGCGAATTGCACGCTGTTGAGCTTGCCGTTGTGGTCCAGCCCGAACCACGAGCCGATCTGCAGTTCCTGGGCCCAGGAACGCATGGCTTCGTTGGGCTGGCTGCCGCCCTGCTTGATCACCTCGATGTTGCTGGCGTCCACGCCCGTGATCATCTCGATGCTTTCGTTGTCGAGATCCAGATCGCCGACACCACTCTCGGGCAGGTAGTCTTCCAGGTGCGCCAGGCGCTCCGACATCTGGTCCAGGCGTTCCTGCGAAATGGTTTCGGTGCGCGACATGAAGGCGTCCGCCAGCGTGTCGCTCACGGACTTGATGTGCACGTCCTGGATCGTGGCCGAATACCCCAGCAGGCTCATGCCCTGACGCAGCCGTTGCAGCAGACCCGGCAATTGCTGGATCACACGCGCACGGTCATTGCGGCTGGGCTTGGCGCTCGCCGCCCACAACAGCTCCGACGCCACCCGCTTGAGCGAGCCGGTTTCTTCGTGCTTGATGCCGTACTTGACACTGGCCACCGCCAGCACCTCGACCCAGACCTTGAACAGGAACTCCCGCACCTCGTCGCGCACCACGATGTCGTCGAGCAGCTTGCGCAACTCGATGGTGTACTGGACCGACAGGGTTTCCTTCTGCTCGACCTGCTGGGCGACGCTGACAAAGCGGCTGGCGCTGCCCTGCTCGCTCAGGTAGGACTCGAGGAACTTCTGGAACTCGTCGAGCACCAGCTGGAACACACGGCGACCGGTTTCAGGATACTGCTCGATGACCTGCACCACGCGCTTGATCTCGGCCTCCAGCGCGGCCGAACTGACATTCGACTCGAAGCCCATCACGCAGGAGCCCATGCGGTCGATCAGACGGCGCGCCGGGTGCTGCAAAGCGCTGAAGAACTCGGGCTCGGCCAGCGCCACGCGCAGGACCGGAATCTGCAGCCGCGCGAACCAGACGCGCACGCTGGGCGGGATGCGTTCCTCGGCCAGGATGCTCTGGAACATCAGGGCCACCACCTCGATGGTGGCTTTTTCGGACGGCGTGCTGGCGGCCTGCTTGAGCTCGGCGGCACGCTGACGCAGCACGGTCGCCGCACGCGCCACATGGGTGCCGTCCATGGCCGGGACACCCAGGCGCGACGAACCACCGGATCCGGTCGAATGACCGACCTCGGGGAGTGGCACCGGCAACACCTGGCTCATCGCCTGCTGCAACTTCGGCGAAGTCGGCAGGAGCTGGGTGGCCTCGAAATCCCCGCCGATCTTGTCGGCCAGCAAGCGCCGCAGACGGCCGACCACCCCCTGCGCCCGCATGCGGGCTCGGGCCAGCGGCGTCGAATGGGTCATCAGACGGGTTTCGTCATGCACCCCCATCACCGTCGAGGCCTGCCCGGTCTGGCTGGGACCGAAGCCGCCACGTGCACCCGGTGCGCCCGGCGAGGTTGCAGTGCCAGCCCCGGCGCCGGTGGAAGCACCGCCGGCATAGCCGCTGCCATAGCCCGTTCCTCCGGCGTAGGACGATCCGCCGAAGCCATCCCCACCTGCGGCGCCCTGCTGGCCAGCGTCGGCAGCCGCCTGGGCCGCCTCCTTGCCGGCGCCCGGACCACCCGCGGAACGGCTGCCCGGCGTGCGCCGGACCAGGGCCTGCAGATCGATTTCCTTGAGCACTCCGCTGGAGACCAGGAACTCGTTGGCCGCCTTGTACGCCGCATGCATGGTCTTGGCCAGCACCGGGGACAGCGCGTCCTGCACCAGCGCCCAACCTTCGCGGGTCATCTGCACGTCCAGCCACTGGTCGACCAGGATGCGCGCGACCACGTCGGGCAGCAGCACGTCGCCGCGCGGCAACTCCTGGCGCTTTTCCAGGTGCTGGATGCGCAATCTCAGTTCATTGAGGTCGGTCGAGACCAGTTCCAGCACGCGCATCGCGAGCCGCGACGCGAGGATCTGGTCGTCGATGGCACCTTCGGCCAGCAACTCCAGCCGGCCCGGCATGGTCATCGCATTGCTGCTGGCGGGACGGGGAAGCAAGGTGCGCTGCAGGGCCTTCTTGCTCTGGTTCAGCCAGGCGCCCTGGCTCTTGCTGAACGCGGTCCAGGCATCGCGCCGCTCCTGCATCTCACGGGCGGGACCGGCCTGGTCCATGATGGCCATCAGCCGGTTTTCGCAGGCCTTGACCAAGTCGGGCAGAGCCCGCCCCACGTGAACCACGAAGAGTTCACGCGCCTGTTTGGCCAGAGACGAAACGTGCTGATCAGAGGTTGCCACAGTGGCTCAGTATGACACGAAAGATTGCATATCCAGGACCACCCCGACGTCGGCCCGCTCACATTTCGGGAGCGTCAGCTTCGACCGGTTCAGACCATCGCACCGCTGTTTGGGTCATCGGGATCGCCGCCCGCCGTCTTGACCGGCGTCTTGATCAGGTCTTCGCGCTTGATGCCCAGCCACATCGCGATGGCCGCAGCCACGAACACCGAGGAATAGATGCCGAACAGGATGCCGATGGTCAGTGCCATGGCGAAGTAGTGCAGCGTGGGCCCCCCGAACAGCAGCATCGACAGCACCATGATCTGGGTCGAGCCGTGCGTGATGATGGTACGGCTGATGGTGGAGGTGATGGCGTGGTCGATGATCTGCACCGTGGTTTTCTTGCGCTGGCGGCGGAAAGTCTCACGGATCCGATCAAAAATCACCACAGATTCGTTGACCGAATAGCCCAGCACCGCCAGCACGGCCGCCAGCACCGCCAGCGAGAACTCCCACTGGAAGAAGGCGAAGAAGCCCAGGATGATCACCACGTCGTGCAGGTTGGCGATGATGGCCGAGACGGCGTATTTCCATTCGAAACGGATCGCCAGGTAGATCACGATGCCCGCGATCACCAGGCCCAGCGCCATCAGGCCGTGCTGGACCAGTTCCTGGCCCACCTGCGGGCCGACGAACTCGGTGCGCTTGAGCGTCACGGCCGGGTTCTGCGCCTTCAGCGCCGACAGCACGGTCTCGCTCTGCTGGCCCGAGGTCTGGCCGGCCTTGGCCGGCAGGCGCAGCAGCACGTCCTTGGCGGTGCCGAAGTTCTGCACCGGCACCTCGGCATAGCCCAGCCCCTCGACCACCTTGCGCACGGCCTCCAGGTCGGCCGGCTGCTCGTAGGCCACTTCCATCACCGTGCCGCCGGTGAATTCGACCGACAGGTTCAGGCCACGCGTGACCAGGAAGAACACCGCCAGCACGAAGGTGATGGCCGACACCGCGTTCAGCACGATGGCGTGCCGCATGAACGGGATGTCTTTGCGGATGCGGAAAAGTTCCATGTTCGTGCTCCGGATCAGTCGGCCTTGGCCACGTCGCTGCCGCCCTCGGGGCGCCACACCGTGCCGATGGACACGCTCTTGAGTTTCTTCTGGCGGCCATACCAGAGGTTGACCAGGGCGCGCGAGAACACGACCGAGGAGAACATGCTGGTCAGGATGCCGATACAGTGCACCACGGCAAAACCGCGCACCGGGCCGGAGCCGAAGATCAGCAGCGCCACACCGGCGATCAACGAGGTGATGTTGGAGTCGAGGATGGTGCCCCAGGCGTGGTCGTAGCCGACGTTGATCGCGGTCTGCGGCGCCGAGCCGTTGCGCAGTTCTTCGCGCACGCGTTCGTTGATCAGCACGTTGGCGTCGATGGCCATGCCCAGCGCCAGCGCCATGGCCGCCATGCCGGGCAGCGTCAACGTCGCCTGCAGCATCGACAGGATCGCGACCAGCAGCACCAGGTTGAAGCCCAGCGCCAGGCTGGAGAACACGCCGAACAGCATGTAGTAGATGCACATGAAGGCGGCCACCACCAGGAAGCCGATCGTCACGCTGTTGAAGCCGCGCTCGATGTTTTCCTTGCCCAGGCTCGGGCCGATGGTGCGTTCTTCGATGATTTCCATCGGTGCGGCCAGCGAGCCGGCGCGCAGCAGCAGCGCGGTGTCGTTGGCTTCCGTGGTGTTCATGCTGCCGGAAATCTGCACCCGGCCGCCACCGATCTCGGAGCGGATCACCGGCGCCGTCACGACCTCGCCCTTGCCCTTTTCGAACAGGATGATGGCCATGCGCTTGCCGATGTTCTCGCGCGTCACGTCGCGGAACACGCGCGAGCCCTTGCTGTCCAGGGTCAGGTGCACGGCCGGCTGCTGCTGGTCGTCGAACCCGGCCTGGGCGTCGGTCAGGTTTTCACCGGTCAGCAGTACCTCGCGCTTGACGATGACGGGGCGGCCGTTGCGCTCCAGGTACTTCTCCGCGCCAAACGGCACCGCACCGGCGCCGCTCTCGGCGGCCTGACCTTCGGTGCTCTCGTCCACCAGGCGCACCTCCAGCGTGGCGGTGCGGCCCAGGATGTCCTTGGCCTTGGCCGTGTCCTGCACGCCCGGCAGCTGGACCACGATGCGGTCGGCACCCTGCTGCTGGATCACCGGCTCGGACACCGCCAGCTCGTTGATCCGGTTGTGCAGCGTCGTGATGTTCTGCTTGAGCGCGGCCGACTGCACGGTCGTGGCCGCCTGCGGCTTGAGCGTGGCCGAAAGGCGGAACTCGGCGCCATCGGGCGCGCGCACCACCTGCAGGTCGGCGAACTGGTCGGTGATCAGGTTTTCGATCGCCTGGGCCGTGGCTTCGTCGCGCGCGCGCACATCGATCGTGTTGCCGTTGCGCTGGATGCCGCCGTGGCGCACGTTCTTTTCGCGCAGGGCGGTGCGCAGGTCGGCCGCCATCACCTCGACCTTGCGCTGCAGCGCCGCGGCCATGTCGACCTGCAGCATGAAGTGCACACCACCGCGCAGGTCCAGGCCCAGGTACATCGGCGCAGCACCGATCTTCGAGAGCCAGGCCGGCGTGCGCGGCACCAGGTTCAGCGCCACCACGAAGCCGGGGTTGGTCGCGTCGGGGTTGAGCGTGCGCTCGATCGCGTCGCGCGCCTTGATCTGGTCGTCCGTGGTTTCGAAGCGCGCCTTGACCGAGCTGCCTTCCTGCTGCACCTGCGAGGCCTTCACGCCTTCGCGTTCCAGTGTCTGTTCCACGCGGGTGACGGTCGTCCCGTCGACCTTGACCGACGAACGTGCGGCCGAAACCTGCACCGCTGGCGATTCACCGAACAGGTTGGGCAGCGAAAACAGCACGCCGACCACCAGCGCGACCGCGATGATCAGGTACTTCCAGAGCGGGTAACGGTTCATAACAGCAGGCCCCAAGGGCAGAGGTGACTTCTATCCAGAATGCGGCGAAACCGGCTCTGCCGGGCCGCTCGCATTGCCCCCTTGAGGGGGGAACGGGCCCGAAAGGGCCCGTGCGGGGGTGATTACTTGATGCTTCCCTTGGGCAGCACCTGCACCACGGCCGAGCGCTGCATCTGCACTTCCACGCCGCTGGCCAGTTCCACACCAATATAGGCTTCGCCGATCTTGGACACCTTGCCCAGGAAACCACCGGCGGTCACGATCTCGTCGCCCTTGGCGAGTGCTTCGACCATGGCCTTGTGCTCTTTCTGCTTCTTCATCTGCGGGCGGATCATGACGAAGTACAGCACCACGAACATCAGCACCAGCGGCAGCATGCTGATCAGGGTGCCCTGGGTGTCGCCGGCACCGGCTGCGGTCTGGGCAAAGGCAGAGGAAATGAACACTGAATTCTCCGAAAACGACTGGGTCAGGTGGATTGCATGACAGTCTTCCCGTCCAAGCAAGCTTGGCCGGGGCAACGCCAGGCAAGCCGGACATTGTATTCGGCGCCCCCCACAAGAACACCCTGTGCTGACATTGACAATGCGTCAGGCTGTGCCTGCCACCGCCGGCGGTCCACCGGCCGGTCCCGCCCGGCCAGCACCACCCCGAGATGCTGCAGCCAGTCTTCCGAGGGCACGCTCGGCACCCAGCGGCCGGCCCCCACGAAAAAGGCCGCTGCGGCGACGGCGGCCGGAAGCACACGCCGCAGCGTCGCCGGGGGATGGCGGGTCTTCAGGGCCGACAGCCCCACACCGGCGACAAGCGCGCCCAGCAGCACGCCCGCCACCGCTTCGGACACCGGGTGCGCATGCAGGGCCACCCGGGAGACGGCCACGGCAAGCCCCAGACCCAGGCCACCCAGCCCTCCGAGCCAGCGGCCCCACCGGGAATGCCCCGCCAGGGCGGCCACCGCCACCGGCCAGAACGCGGTCGCCAGGGTCGCATGGCCACTGAAACAGGTCAGGTCCCAGGCCCGGATGCCGGTGCCCCAGCCATAGAACAGGACCTTGGTGCCGGCCACCAGCCCACTGGCCACCGCCAGCGCCAGCCACCAGCGCACCACCCGCGCCCATCCGACCTGCTCACCCCACAGCACCAGCCCCAGGGCGATGGCCAGCGGCCACACCAGTGCGGCGCTGCCCAGCGAGGTCAGAAACAGCCAGTCCATGCCACGAGGGTATCAGCCCCTCCCGGCCAGCGACCGGCTCCGCCGACCTCAGGCGGCGCGGGCCGCGCCTCCGGCGGGCTGCCGCCACTGTTGCATCAGCCCGTCCCAGCGCTGGCGGGCGGCCGCCAGATGCCGCACCTTCACGTGCCCGTAACCCCGGATCTGCTCCGGAATCCGCGCGAGGTCCAGCGCCAGCGCGTGGTTGCCGGCATTCAGGCCCTGGAGCAGCTCCTCGACGCAGGCGCGGTACTCGGCGATCAGGGCGCGTTCGGTGCGGCGCTCTTCGGTGCGACCGAACACATCCAGCGCCGTGCCGCGCAGGCCCTTGAACTTCGCCAGCCACCGGAAGCCGGTGAACATCAGCGGGCCGTACTTCTGCTTGACCAGTTCGCCCTTGGCGTTGGTCTTGGCGAACAGCGGCGGCGCCAGGTGCACGTGCAGCTTGAAGTCGCCCTCGAACTGCGCGGCCAGCTTGGCGTGGAAAGCCGGGTCGCTGTGCAGGCGGGCGACTTCGTACTCGTCCTTGTAGGCCATGAGCTTGAACAGGTAGCGCGCCACGGCCTCGGTCAGCGCGGTCTTGCCCAGCTTCGCCTCGGCGTCCTGCACGCGGCGCACGAACACCTCGTACTCACCCGCGTAGGCCGCGTTCTGGTAGGCGGTCAGGAACTCGACCCGGCGCGCGACCAGGCTGTCCACCGTCTCGCGCTTGTGGAAGCGGATCACGTTTTCGCCCACCGGATTGAGCAGGACGGCCATGGCCCTGGGGTCGTGCGCGGCGCGGCGGCCCCACTCGAACGCCAGCTTGTTCTTCTCGACCTGCACCGCGTTGAGCTCGATGGCGCGCGTCAGCGCCGTCAGGCCCAGCGGCACCCAGCCGCGCTGCCAGGCGTAGCCCAGCATCATCGGGTTGGTGTAGATCGAGTCGCCCATCAGCTTCGTCGCCGCGGTCTCGGCGTCGAACACGCCGACCGCGTCGGTGCCAATGGCGCCCACCAGCGCGTCCACGCAGGCCTGCGCCGGGTTCTGCCATTCCGGGTTCTTGACGAACGCGGCCGTCGGCGTGGCGCTGGAGTTGAGCGCCACGTGGCTGCGGCCGGCGCGCAGGCGCAGCCAGCTCTCCTTGTTGGCCGCCACGATGGGGTCGCAACCGATGATCAGGTCGGCCGACGCCGCCGACACCCGCGTGGTGCGGATCACGTCCTGGTGCGCGCCGATCAGCACGTGGCTCCAGGTCGCGCCGCCCTTCTGCGCCAGGCCGGCCGCGTCCTGCGTGACGATGCCCTTGCCCTCGATGTGGGCGGCCATGCCCAGCAGCTGGCCGATGGTGATGACGCCGGTGCCACCGACGCCCGCGACCACGATGCCCCAGGCCGCGTCCTTCAAGACCGGCTGTGACGGCTCCGGCAGCGCGCCACCGGTCCACTCCGCCTTGGCGCCCGACTTGTCCTTCTTGCGCAGCTGGCCACCGTCGACGGTGACGAAGCTGGGGCAGAAGCCCTTGACGCAGGAGAAGTCCTTGTTGCAGGTGCTCTGGTTGATGGCGCGCTTGCGGCCGAACTCGGTCTCCAGCGGCTCGACCGACAGGCAGTTGCTCTGCACGCCGCAGTCGCCGCAGCCTTCGCAGACCGCTTCGTTGATGACCACGCGCTCGGTCGGCTCGACCATCGTGCCGCGCTTGCGGCGGCGGCGCTTTTCGGTGGCGCAGGTCTGGTCGTAGATGATGACCGTGGTGCCCTTGATCTCGCGGAACTCGCGCTGCACCGCGTCCAGCGTGTCGCGGTGCTGGATCGCGATGCCGCCCGGCAGCCCGCTCACGCTGGCGTACTTCTCCGGCTCGTCGGTGACGATGGTGATCTTCACCGCGCCCTCGGCGCGCATGCTCTGCGCGATCTGCACGACCGAGTGACCCTCGGGCCGCTCGCCGACCTGCTGGCCGCCGGTCATGGCGACCGCGTCGTTGTAGAGGATCTTGTAGGTGATGTTCACGCCGGCGGCGATGCTCTGGCGCACCGCCAGCAGGCCGCTGTGGAAATAGGTGCCGTCGCCCAGGTTGGCGAACATGTGCTGGTCGTGGCTGAACGGCTGCTGGCCGACCCAGGGCACGCCCTCGCCACCCATCTGGGTGAAGCCGGTCGTCGAGCGGTCCATCCAGATGCTCATGAAGTGGCAGCCGATGCCGGCCATGGCTCGCGAGCCCTCGGGCACCTTGGTGGACGTGTTGTGCGGGCAGCCCGAGCAGAACCAGGGCTGGCGCTCGGCGCCTTCGACGCCCTTGGTCAGCAGCGTCTGCATCGACTGCTCCTGCGCCGTCAGGATGGCCAGCTGCGCGTCGATGCGCGCCTGCACGTCCTCGGGCAGGCCGAGCTTGCGCAGGCGCCGGGCCACGGCGCGGGCGATGATGGCCGGCGACAGGTCGGCGTTGGCGCGCAGCAGGGTGTTGGCGCTCGGGTTCGGGCGCGACCACTCGCCGCCGCTGAAATCCCCTTCGCCTTCGTCGAACTTGCCCAGCACGTTGGGCCGCACGTCGGCGCGCCAGTTGTAGAGCTCTTCCTTGAGCTGGTATTCGATGACCTGGCGCTTCTCTTCGACCACCAGGATCTCGCGCAGGCCGGTGGCGAATTCGCGCGTGGTCTGCGCCTCCAGCGGCCACACCACGTTGACCTTGTGCAGGCGCAGGCCGATGCGGCGGCAGGTCTCGTCGTCCAGGCCCAGGTCGAGCAGCGCCTGGCGGGTGTCGTTGAAGGCCTTGCCGCTGGCGATGATGCCGAAGCGGTCGTTCGGCCCGGCGACCACGTTGTGGTTGAGCTTGTTGGCGCGGATGTAGGCCAGGGCCGCGTACCACTTGTAGTCGAACAGGCGCGCCTCCTGGTCCAGCGCGTGGTCGGGCCAGCGGATGTGCAGACCGCCGGGCGGCATGTCGAACTCGGGGACCACGATCTGCACCCGCTCGGGGTCGATCATGGCCGTGGCGCTGGACTCGACGATTTCCTGGATCGTCTTCATGCCGGCCCAGACGCCGGAAAAGCGGCTCATGGCGAAGGCGTGCAGGCCCAGGTCCAGGATGTCCTGCACCGTGGACGGGAAGAACACCGGCAGGCCGCAGGCCTTGAAGATGTGGTCGCTCTGGTGTGCGGCGGTGGAGCTCTTGGCCACATGGTCGTCGCCGGCCACCGCGATCACGCCGCCCCAGGGCGTGGTGCCGGCCATGTTGGCGTGCTTGAAGACGTCGGAGCAGCGGTCCACGCCCGGGCCCTTGCCGTACCAGATGCCGAACACGCCGTCGAACTTGTTGCTGCCGGGCGGCGCAAAACCCAGCTGCTGGGTGCCCCAGAGCGCGGTCGCCGCCAGCTCTTCGTTGACCCCGGGCTGGAACACGATGTTCTGCTGCTTGAGGAAGGGCGCGGCCTTCTGCAGCGCCTGGTCATAGCCGCCCAGCGGCGAGCCGCGGTAACCGCTGATGAAGCCCGCCGTGTTCTTGCCGACCAGGGCGTCGCGCTGTCGCTGCAGCATGGGCAGCTTGACCAGCGCCTGCACGCCGCTCATGAAGGCGCGGCCATGGTCCAGGGAGTACTTGTCGTCGAGGGTGACGGTGTCGAGCGCCTTGCGGATGTGCTCGGGCAGTGGTGCGTTCATCTTGTTGTCTCCTGCTGTGGGTGGGGAAGCACCTTGTGGGCGCTTTTCTCCTGGAATCCGGCCAGATCAGCTGGTGCCAGTATGTCGATCAGTGTATGGCCCGGTCGCCGACAGGTGTTTGCTTTTCATGCCCGAAATCCGCACACTTGGGAAAGATTCTTTCTGCAAGACCCCATCCATGGAAACACTCGACAAGTTCGACCTCGCCATCCTGAACGAGCTGCAAAACGACGGCCGGCTGACCAACGCCGAGCTGGCCAACCGGGTGGGCCTGTCGGCGGCGCCGTGCTGGCGCCGGGTGCGGGCGCTGGAAGAGGCCGGCTTCATCACCGGCTACCGGGCCGAACTCAACCGCGAGAAGATCGGCCTGGGCGTCTTGGCCTTCGTGCGGCTGGACGCCGAACGCAACAGTGGCGACGTGACGCGCCAGCTCGAAGCCACGATCCAGAAGATCCCCGAAATCGTCAGCTGCCACTACATCAGCGGCTCGGGCACCTTCGAGCTGCAGGTGGTCTGCCCCGACCTGGGCGAGTTCAGCCGTTTCGCCCGCGAGGTGCTGATCAACCTGCCGAACGTGAAAGACCTGCATACCTCGTTTTCGCTCGGCGAGGTCAAGTCGGCCGGGGCGCTGCCGCTGGGGCACCTGACGCGCCGCTGAGCCGCATCTGTTACAGATCTGGGAGCGCCGAGGCGCACGGACCGATTGCAAACCGATCGGTTACAAGGTGTAATACCCGGGATTACCCTGAAAGTTCTGGTGGTCTCCATTTATGGTGTGCAAAGCACCTCTTTTGGGCACCTTCGGCCTACTCAGGCCGTCACAGACATTGAAACGTTTGGTCCGATCCTTGCTGGGTGCGACACGCCCCCACTCTCGGCCAACCCCTCCCGACAACCCCGTTCATGACCGCTGCCCAAGCCCACACATCGCCCAGCGCGATTCCGGCGCCCGCCACCGATGCCAGCCGGGACACCGTGGTCCCGCTGTACAACGAACAGGATCTGGCACGCGCCCTGGCGCCCTGGGCCGATCTGGCGCAGCGGCAACACTGGGTCAAGGCCCGTCTGGTGCTGTGTGACCTGGCCGTGCTGGCCTGCTGCTTCGTGCTCGGCCGCCTGCCCCTGATGCTGCGCGGCGACCAGGGCACCCTCCAGGCCATCAACCTCTGGTGGGTCAACAGCGGCGAACTGCGCCTGACCCTGTTTGCGGCGGTCGCGGTGGCGATGGTCGGCTGGATGTGGGCCGTGCAGGGCCACTACACCGCCAGCCGCCGCAAGCCCTGGTGGGACGAAGCGCGCGAAATGGTCAAGGTCATCATGGTCGCGGCTCTGGCCGACGCCATGATCATGTTTCTGGCGAAGTGGCCGCTGTCCCGCCTCTGGACCGGCTTCACCTGGACGCTGATCCTGGTGCTGCTCCCGCTGGCGCGCCTGGCCCTGCGCAGCTCGCTGCTGCGCGCCGGCATGCTGACCCAGCCCTATGTGCTGCTGGGCCAGCCGGACGATGTCGAAAAAGCCGCCGCCGCCCTGGCCAGCGAGCCGCTGCTGGGTTACCGGCCGGTGGCCGTGGTGACGCCAAACGCCGGCGAACGCGTCGTGAAGCTGGGAGCGGACGTGCTGATCGTCCCCACGGCGCTGACCCCGGCCGTGCGCGAGTTCCTGGCACGCCCGGGTGGCTACCAGATCGTGGGCGTGCTGGGCCTGCACGACAACGAGTGGCTGCGCGAGCTCGCGCAGGAGCTGATGCTCACCCGCGACGACCTGGTGATGGTGCCGGCGCTGGACGGCCTGCCGATCCACGGCATGGAGGTCTCCCACTTCTTCAGCCACGAAGTGCTGATGCTGCGCGCCCGCAACAACCTCAACCGCCGCGGCCCGCAGATCCTCAAGCGGGCGATGGACATCGTGGGTGCCTCGCTGGCGCTGCTGCTGCTGTCCCCGCTGTTTGCCTGGGTCGCCTGGCGCATCAAGCGCGAAGACGCGGGCCCGGCCTTCTTCGTGCAGCCCCGCGTCGGCCTGGACGGCCAGCTATTCCCCTTCATCAAGTTCCGCAGCATGGTGATGGACGCCGACGCGGCGCTCGACCGCTGGAAGACCGAGAACGAGAAGCTGTACGTGCAGTACCTGGCCAGCAACTTCAAGCTCGCCAACGACCCGCGCATCACCCGGATCGGCGCCTTCATCCGCCGCACCAGCATCGACGAGCTGCCCCAGCTGATCAACGTGCTGCGCGGCGACATGAGCCTGGTCGGCCCGCGCCCGCTGCTGGCCCGCGAACTGCCCGACTACGGCAAGAGCATCGCGGCCTTCGGCAAGGCCCGCCCGGGAATCACAGGCCTCTGGCAGATCAGCGGCCGCAGCGCCAGCACCTTCCAGCACCGCATCAACATGGACCTCTGGTACACCCGCAACTGGTCCCTCTGGTACGACCTGGTCATCCTGTTGCGCACCGTGCGGGTCGTCGTCAAGCAGGAAGGCGCCTGCTGAGGCGGCGAGACCTGCGGGACCGATCCCCGACAATGGGGTTCGATGACACTCCGCTGGCTGTATCCCCTGATCGCTCCCTGGCGCTGGCACCTGCTGGCGTGCGCGCTGCTTGCGCTGGGCGAAGCCGGGCTGTCGCTGCTGGCGCCCTGGTTCGCGGGGCAGCTGGCGCAACAGGTGCTGGCCGGCCTCTCGCGCGACAGCACACTGATCCTCGCCGGCCTGCTGGGCCTGCTGCTGCTGCGTTCGCTGTTCCAGTTTGCCAGCGGCTGGTACCTCGGCTGGACCAGTGAAGGCATCCTGGCCCGGCTGCGCACCCGCCTGTACGACCACCTGCAGGCCCTGCCCCTGGGCTTTCACCACGCGCGCCGCCAGGGCGACAACCTGGCCCTGATCACCAGCGACGTCGACCGCATCGGCTACTTCATCAGCGGCCCGCTGCTGGGCCTGCCCGCGCAACTGCTCACCGTCGCCGGTGCCGGCGTGCTCATGGCGCGCATCGATGTGCGCCTGACCGCGGTCGCGGCGCTGCTCATGCCGCTGGTCTTCGTGCTGCTGCGCCTGATCAGCCGCCAGATGCGGCCCCTGTCCTTCAAGGTCCAGCAGGCCTATGCCGACAAGATGTCGGCCGCCGAAGAAAACCTCGCGATGCTGCCGGCCATCAAGAGCTTCACCCGCGAAGGCCTCGAAAGCCAGCGCTACGCGCGCCGCGTCAGCGAGCTGATGCAGCTGAGCCGGCGCGAACACCTGATCTACGCCTCCCTCACACCCTCGGTGCAGTTCCTCGCCGGCGCCGGCCTGGTCGTCGCCCTGTGGTGGCTGGGCGCGCAGAACGGCACCCGCTCGACCGCGGAGACGGTGCAATACCTGCTGTACGCCGCGCTGCTGACCCAGCCCCTGGCCGCGCTGGCCGGGCTGTACGGGCAAGGCCGCGCCGCGCTGGGCGCCCTGCACCGCATGCGCGAGGTGCTTGCCCTGCCCACCGAGGCCGACGACAGCCACCTGCCCGCGCTGCCCGCCGCGCAGGGCCAGATCGAATTCCGGCAGCTGCACTTCCAGTACCCCGGCCGCGAGCCCCTGTTTCGCGGCCTGGACCTGCGCGTCGAGGCCGCCCAGACCATCGCCATCACCGGCGCCAACGGCACCGGCAAGAGCACCCTGATGCACCTGCTGACCCGGCTGCTCGAACCCTCGGCGGGCCAGATCCTGATCGACGGCCACGACATCCAGCGCTTCCACCGCCAGAGCCTGCGCGCGCAGGTCGGCGTGGTGTCCCAGCAGGTCATGCTGTTCAACGGCAGCATCTTCGACAACATCGCCTGGGGCAGCCCCGCGGCCTCGCCGCAGGCCGTCGCCGAAGCCGCCCGCCTCGCGCAGGCCGAAGCGTTCATCCTGGGCCTGCCGCAGGGCTACGACACCCTCATCGGCGACCAGGGCGTGCGCCTCTCCGGCGGCCAGCGGCAGCGCCTCGCGCTGGCCCGCGCCCTGCTCAAGGACCCGCCCATCCTGGTCCTGGACGAAGCCACCTCGATGTTCGACCCCGAGGCCGAGCTGCAATTCCTGCACGACTGCCGGGACGCGCTGGCCCGCCGCACCGTCGTGCTCATCACCCACCGGCCCGCCAGCCTGGCGCTGGCCGACCGCATCGTCGTGCTCACGGCGGACGGCCTGACCCGCCCCGCGGAAAGCGCGGCGCCATGAGCCAGGGGCGCCCCACCGTCCTTCACTGGACGGCCGACCAATGGCTCACCCTCGCCGCGGCCTGGTGGGCGCTGCCGCTGTGCTGGTTTTCGCTGCGCCGCCACGGCCTGGCGCGGCTGCACCAGCGGCTGCGGCCGACCCAGGGCTGGCTGGTGGCGCCCGACACCCTGGCCCCGCTGGGCCGCGCGGTCAACGCCGCCGCGCGCATCAGCCCCTTTCCGTCCACCTGCCTGTCGCGCTCGCTGGTGCTCATGGGCTGGCTGACCCGGCGCGGCATCCACAGCGACCTGCGCATCGGCGTGCAACTGCAGCAAGGCCAGCTGCACGCCCACGCCTGGCTCGAGCACCAGGGCACCCCCATCAACGACCAGCCCGAGATCGCCGCGTCCTTCGCCGTGTTCGACGGTCCGATCCCGTCGCTCGACCGGTTCACCTCATGAGCGGCATCGCAGGCATCGTCCACTTCGACGGCCGGCCGGTGGCGCCCGGCCTGATCGAGGGCATGACCGCGGCCATGGCCTTCCGCGGCCCCGACGGCATCGACCACTGGACCTCCGGTCCGGTCGCGCTGGGCCACTGCCAGCTTCACACCACGCCGGAGTCGCTGGAAGAACAGCAGCCGGTGATTTCCGCCGACGGCCAGCGCGTGCTGGTGTTCGACGGCCGGCTCGACAACTGGGTCGAGCTGCGGCAGGAACTGCTGCGGCGCGGCGCCCGGCTGCGCAACCGCTCCGACGCCGAACTCGCGCTGCACGCCTTCGAGGTCTGGGGCGATGCCTGCGTGGAGCATCTCGACGGCGACTTCGCGCTGGCGCTGTGGGACCAGGCCAGCCAGACCCTGTTTGCTGCACGCGACCGGACCGGCAACCGGGCGCTGCACTACCACTGGGCCGATTCCCGACTGAGCTTCTCCACCGACGTACACGCGCTCTTCGAGTTGCCTCATGTCCCGAAGGAACTCGACCTGGACACGGTCGCCGAATATCTGGCCATCGAATGGATGTCGCTGGAACGCACGCTGTGGGCCGGCATTTCGATGCTCAAACCCGCACACGCCATGCGCGTCGGCGCCGGCACGCTCAAGACATGGTGCTACTGGATGCCGACACTGGACATGGACCTGGGTTGCCGCACGGCCCAGGACTATGCCGACGCCTACCGCAGCCTGCTGGATGACGTGGTGCGTCGCCAGTCGCGCGCTCTGGGGCCCCTGGCCATTGAAGTCAGCGGAGGCCTCGACTCATCGGCCATCTTCGCCAGTGCAGCGCGGCTGCATCAACGTGGAGCGTTGCTGGCCCCCGGCATTGACGGCTACACCCTGGGCTTCCGAGGCGATGCCCTGGCCGACGAAGTCGACCTGGCGCTTGCTGTTGGCCGCCACCTAGGGCACGACATTGAGGTCGTCCCCCCGACCCGCATGCCTCTGCAGGAATACCTGCAAGACATGCAGCGCTTCAAAACCTTCCCCGACATGCCCAACGGCAGCATGGGCCGATCCATTGGCGAGGCCGCCGTCCGCAAGCACTCCCGCGTGCTGCTGAGCGGCACCGGCGGCGACGAATGGCTGGGCGGGGAGAGCGCCTACTTTGCCGAGGCCATCCAGGCTGGCCGGTGCCGCGATCTGCTGAGGTTCATGCGGGACGAGCAGTCTCGACACGGCACCGCCCGGGCACTCTGGGCGCCGATCCGACACGGACTGCTGCCCCTGCTGCCCGACGGCATCCGGTTCTCCCTGCGCGACCTGGCGAACCGCCTGACCGATCCGACATTGAGCAGCCCCTGGCTCAGCGCCGACATGACCGCCCGGCTCGGGCGCCTCCGTGCACTCGAACGGTCCCAGGAATCACCCCGTTTCAGCCGGACAGGGCAACGCCGGCAATGGAACAACCTCTGGAACCCTTACGTCATCGCCGCCAAACAATGGAACGAACGCCGCATGGCCCGCCTCGGGCTGGAGTGGCGCCAACCTTTCTGGGACCCGCGCCTCATCCAGTTCTGTTTCGCAGTACCAGAAGAATTCCGCATGCACCAAGGCACCAACAAGTGGTTTCACCGACTGGCGTTCCAAGACGATCTGCCGGCTGTGGTTCGGGAACGACAGGACAAGGCCGAGTTCAGCGTCGCGTACCAACACCTCTGGCCCGACCTCAAACAGCGCTTTCACGCGACCACCCTGCCTCGCAGCGCAGACTGGATTTCGGCCCGGTTTTTGCTAGAGGTGATGGACAACGCAACCAACCCCGAAAGACGTGTCTGGGGTCACGGCATCGTCTGGTGTCTGTTTGCTACTGATGCCCTCAGATACCCGGAATCCGCCAACAACACGTAGAATTTTCTATTCAGTTGCGGCGGCGTTTCCTTGCCAAACCGCCCGCCTTCCCGCATCATTACAAACAGTTTCAAATCCCGCATCGGAGTTCTTCGTGGTTACTCAGTCTTCCCAAGCCGCACCCGTCACCAACGCCAAACGCCCCTACCAAGCTCCCGCACTGCGTGAATTCGGTGCTCTGCACCAGTTCACCCAAGGCACCAAGACCAAGGGCAGCGATGCCAACGGCACAAAAACAAAAAATTAATACGGCTCGATTCGCCCGTTGACCGCTTCGCGGTCAGTTTTTGTCCCGCGCATACTTTCCGTTTAAGACCTTCGGCTTGTGGCCTTCCGTGACTTGGTTCAACTGGAACTGGCCCCACTCGATGTCTTGGGGGAGCAGGAGGTTCTGCCTCCCTTCCATTGCTGGTACGCCTCGTCGGGTGAGCTCTGGACCTCGTTCCATCGCCATCCGCAGGGCTACCTGATCCGCTTTCCCTCGCTGGCCGACTTCCTGGTCAGCCAGAACGGTCAGACGGTTCGGGCCCTGCCTGCCCCCGACACCGACGCAGGCACCGTCGAACACCTCTACATCAATCAAGTCCTGCCTCTGGCGCTCAGCCGGCAACACCGGCTGGTGGTTCACGCCAGCGCCGTCGCGATGAATGGTGTGGCGCTGGCGTTCATGGGCAACTCCGGCCGGGGCAAGTCCACACTGGCCACCCACCTGCTCACTGCGGGGGGGCAGCTTCTCACCGACGACGGCCTTCAACTGCAATGGCAGGAAGAACGCCTGTTGGTGCTGCCCAGCCACCCCTCTGTCCGGCTCTGGGCCGACAGTCGCCTGGCCATCGCGCCTGAGCACTCGCTCACCGCCACCCCTCTTGGCTATACCGACAAGACCCGGCTGCTGGCCGGCACCGATCTGCCGTATTGCGACACCCCTTGCCCGCTGGCAAGGGTTTATGTGCTTGGTGACGGCAGCGCGGACACGCCAACCATCCGGAAAATGAAGGCGGCCGAGGCGGTCGCCGAGCTGGCGAGAAACACGTTCCTGCTGGACTTCGAAGAGCTTGAAATGAAGATCTGGCACTTCGAAGCGCTCCAGGATGTGGCCGTCTTGCCGGTGTTTTTCCACCTGGACTACCCCAGACGTTTTGACGCCTTGCCGGACGTATTTGCGGCCATCCAACAACACACCCTTCGCGAGCCGGCATGACCCTCAACGACACCTTTTCCATCCCCAGCCACGTGATGGCCAGGCCGGTGCAGGACGAGGCAGTGATCCTTGACCTCGCCAGCGGCACCTATTTCGGCCTCGACCCCGTCGGCGCCCAGCTCTGGGCAGCGCTGGCCCGCGGCCTCTCGGTCGCCCAGGCCTGTGACGCCCTGATGTCCGAATTCGACGTCGAGCGTCCCCAACTCGAATCGGACGTCGTGGCGCTGATCCAGCAATTGCTCGACAAGCAGCTCATTCATGTCGGCCTCAACTGAGCGGGCCGCATGGCGCTGGCTCGGACTCCTGCTCGGCCCACACCCCCAGAAGGCACTAACCATCGCGCCGCCCGCAGCGGAAGATCTGCTCGACTGCGCAAAAGCCGGTGGCCTGGCGGCCCTGACCTCATGGAGGCTGCAGTCGCTGCCCGAGTGCCCAGCCCCTCTCACGGCAATGGGCGCGAGCCTGGCACCACAGGTGCAGGACGCCGCCGTCACCTCCATGCTGTTCGAGCGCGAAGCGCGCATGCTGGGCGAACACCTCCACCGACTGGGCATGCAGGGGCTGCTGCTCAAAGGTGTCGCCCTCGCGCAATGGGCCTATCCCCAGCCGCACCTGCGCCAATGCTCGGACGTCGACCTTTTGGTCCCCAGCCTGGAAGACGCCAAACAGCTGGCCAACCACCTTCAACAGCACGGCTACACCTGGGAGCAAACCGCTGACCCCGAGGTGGCTTATGAGCTGCTGTGCAAGCGGCAGGTTGCGCCGGGGATCGCGATCGAGGTGGACATTCACTGGCAGGTCGCGGTCACACCTCTGCTGCGCAACGCCTTCCGTTTCGATGAGCTCATGGGCAGGGCAAAGTCCTTGCCCTCGCTGGGTCCACATGCCTACGGGCTGGGTGCCGTCGACGCCATGCTGCACGCCAGCATCAACCGCGCCTTCGACCTCGTCAATGGATTTGACGAGCAACTGCGGCTGCTGATGGACTTTCCAGGCATGGCCCGCGACTTCACACCCGAGGACTGGCAGGCGCTGACGCACCGCGCGGTGGACAAGCAACTGGCCGGATTTCTGCTCAACGCCCTGGAAGCCTGCCAGCAACACCTGGACTGCCAATGGCCGGAAAGCGTGCTGGAGGCGCTCAGCGCTGCCGCACCCTCTGAGCCTGTTGACCACCGCAGACTCACCGACTGGCGGTACATGCAGTGGAAGATCTGGCAATCGCTGCCCGACTGGCCCCAACGCCTGCAGTGGCTGCGGCGCCGGCTGCTGCCCAACCGAGGCCATCTCGAGCATGCCCACGGCACCGGCCACAGCTACGCCAGCCTGCTGGCCCGGCGGGCATTGTCTGGTCTGCGCAAGCTGTGGCGCTGAAGCCGCTGCGCGGGGCGCATTGGCAAAAATTACTTACATTCGCCGCCTAAAATCCATAGCAATGCTGTGCATAAGGCATGACTCTTGCCTTCGCCAATACCCATTTACCCCAACCTCGCTCCCTCATGAGTAACCACCCCAAGATCTACGTCGCCGGCCACCGTGGCCTCGTGGGATCTGCCATCGTCCGCCAGTTGCTCGCCGCCGGCCACCCGGCCCACCGCATCGTCGGTCGCACCCGCTCCGAGCTGGATCTGACGGACCAGGCCAATGTCCGCGCGTTCTTCGCCCACGAAAGACCCGACCAGGTCTACCTCGCCGCCGCCAAGGTCGGCGGCATCCACGCCAACAACACCTATCCCGCCGAATTCATCTACGACAACCTGATGGTGCAGGCCAATGTGGTGGACGCGGCCTTCAAGAGCGGCGTGCGCAAGCTGCTGTTCCTCGGCTCCAGCTGCATCTACCCCAAGCTGGCGCCGCAGCCGATGGGCGAAGGCGTGCTGATGCAGGGCGCGCTGGAACCCACCAACGAGCCCTACGCCATGGCCAAGATCGCCGGCATCAAGCTCTGCGAAAGCTACAACCGCCAGTACGGAGCCAGCCACGGGGTCGACTACCGCAGCGTGATGCCGACCAACCTGTACGGCCCGGGCGACAACTACCACCCCGAAAACTCGCACGTCATCCCGGCGCTGATCCGCCGCTTCCACGAAGCCAAGGTCAACGACGCACCGCAGGTCGTCATCTGGGGCACGGGCACCCCGCGCCGCGAGTTCCTGTATGTGGACGACATGGCCGCCGCCTGCGTGCATGTGATGAACATCGACAAATCGGCCTACGACGCCCAGACCGACCCGATGCAGAGCCACATCAATGTGGGTTTCGGGGAAGACGTGACGATCGCCGAGCTAGCCCGGCGCGTAGGAGAAGCGGTGGGCTACCAGGGCGACATCGTGTTCGACACCAGCAAACCTGACGGCACGCCGCGCAAACTGCTGGACAGCGACAAGCTGTTGGGGATGGGATGGCGGCCTGGGGTCGACTTGCGCAAGGGTCTCTCTCAGGCATATGCGGACTTCTTGAGCAACTTCTCCATGGAAACTGTGTAGTTCGCAAGAAATGCGAGTGCACAACCAAGATGACGCCACCTGCAAAGCGCCAGTTGAGGTTGCCAGACGTACGCCTGCCTCACACTCGTACATGATCATGCGCAACAAGATTCTGCGAAATTTGGGCGCGAATACATTCAGCCAAATTGTTAACCTCGCAATTCAGCTGCTGAGTGTCCCGCTTTTTCTTCATTTTTGGCCGATGGCCAAATATGGAGAATGGCTCATTTTAAGCACAATCCCAACCTATATAGCGTTATCGGATATTGGCTTCGCTACAGTAGCTGCAAATCAGATGACTATGCTCGGCGTAAACGAGCAACAAGCAAAGGCCAACAATATCTATCAATCCGCATGGATATTTGTTTCTATTATCTGCCTGATCCTTTTTTGCGTTTGCATCCCCGTCGCTCTAAACGTTGATCTCACCGCAGCACTGAATATAAAGCACACAAGTGAACCAGAGGCAAAGATGGCGGTTATCGCCTTGCTGTGCTACGCGACGCTCAATCTCCAATTCAATGTTTTTTCAGCTGCTTTTCGCGCCGCGAACAGGTACGCATATTCAACATACATTAGCGGATTCGCAAGGCTCTTCGAGTGGTTAGCAACTGCGCTCTTCCTATTCATGGGCGCAACGATAGCGGAACTGGCAATTGGCATGTGCGCCACGAGGCTTGTTGCCACACTGTATTATTACCATAGAAGCCGCGCGGCAGCCAACTGGCTCCGGCTTGGCTTTAGTGGGGCATCAGTTAAAGAGCTTCGGAAACTGGCCGCACCTGCAGTTGCGTTCATGGCTTTTCCTGTCGGGCTGTCCCTCGGGATACAAGGTGCCACACTAGCAATAGGAATAGCCCTTGGCCCCGCCGCCGTTGTCATGTTTAGTGCATGCAGAACCTTCACCAGGGCATTGGTACAACTGGCCACCACTCTGAATCAATCTATTTGGCCGGAGGCTTCTCGCCTCTTCGGTCTAAACGACATTTCAAGCCTCAAGAGCATGCATCAAAAGGCCTCATCAGCGATATTCTGGATGAGCTGCGCAATTGCAATCTCTTCAGCTCTACTGGGAGGCTATGTAATCGAGATCTGGACCAAGGGAGCAATTGTTGCTGACACTCCAACCCTGCTACTTCTAATTTTAGCTGCATTCATTAATGTCAACTGGCAAACAAGCTGGGTGGTATTGATGGCAACCAACAGGCACAGCAAAATCTCTCTGTATTTTGTTGCATCTTCCGCGCTTACCTTGGCAGGAATCGCTTTAATCACCCCTCGACTTGGACTATCTTCTGCAGCACTTGTGATTGCCATAGCAGAACTCCCCTTGCTCTACCTAACAATCCACCAAACACTGGCACTGCTGGACGACTCGTGGCATAACCATATCAAGCATGCCTTTGCCATTCCATTCAAACTTGGCAAAAATGCATGAACAACCTATCTGTCACCCAATACCAAGATGCAGTCCAAAGCAGATCTCTTGTTAAGTTCGTCATCGGACTCATCCCCAGGCTGCGCTCCTTCATATTCAATTCAATTTGTGTCTGGATAGCACAAAAAAAGGGGGCGCACATCGGCAAACAGGTTAGCCTTCCATACAGATTAGCAAAAAAGGCAAACAAGAACCTCTCGATTGGAGATCACTCTTCCATTCAAACCGATCTCATCGATCTGCGCTCACCAGTGGCCATCGGAAGCCATGTAATTGTAGGCTCCGGCGTTGAAATATTGACCACCAGTCATTTTGTGGACTCACAAGAATGGGAGCACAAACACTATGGAATCACCATTGAAGACTACGCATGGATAGCAACTCGCGCGTTCGTACTCCCAAGCTGTCGAAAAATCGGGCTTGGAGCTGTCTGTGCCGCTGGCTCTGTCGTTGCAAAAGAAGTCCCGAAAATGGCTATTGTCGCCGGCAACCCTGCAGAATTGATAAGACAGAGAGCGGATGTTCATTCGAACCTGATAGTTGAATCATTGCTGGGCAATGACTTAATTTCATACATCAGGGCCCGTAGAAAAAAACGCACCAGGGGTGAGAACTGCAAACACCGCCTCCATGGCAACGAATGAATTCACCATCCAATCCATCTGCCTCTGGATGATGCCCTCAAATAACACAACAAAACACTGATTCTTTAAAGAGATGAGAGTTGCACTTTCGACCATCGGAAAATTCCACACCTTTGATCTTGCTAGGCAACTTCACTCCAAGGGATTTCTAACCAGCATCTTTACTGGTTATCCAAAATTTAAGCTCAAAAACGAAGACATACCCCAAGATCTAATTCATAGCTTCCCTTGGCTACATGCTCCCTACATGGGTTTTCCATATAAACACAGGATCGGCAAGACTTTGCTTGAGGGGTGGGAATATCTGGATCGAATATCTCTATCTAACTTCACAGCAAGAAATTTGCCGGATTGCGATATTTTTTGCGGCCTTTCCTCATCGGCACTTTCAGCAGGGATTTTGGCCAAATCGAGAGGGGCAAAGTATATCTGCGATCGCGGATCAACTCATATTCGGACCCAGGACCAAATACTACGCGAAGAGCATGAAATCTGGGGAATTCCATACAAAGGTATTGATCCGAGAATTATTGATCTCGAAGAAAGAGAATATGATGCCTCAGATCTTATCACTGTCCCATCGAATTTCAACGTAGACAGTTTTGTACGACAGGGTATTTCCAGGCAAAAAATAAAAAAAATCCCCTATGGCGTAGATCTAAACAGGTTTGAAAAAACAAGCTCTCCGAGTTCGGACTCATTTGAAGTCCTATTTGTAGGATCGGTGTGTTTGCGCAAAGGGATCCCTTACCTGCTCAAGGCATTCAAGGAAGTTATTCATGCAAACAAGCATTTAACTTTGGCGGGAACCTATGATCAGCAATACATTCTTTGGCTAAAGCGGAATGGCCTATTGAATGAAGACACTACTTTACTAGGCCCAGTACCTCAAGAACGACTCAAGCAAATCATGAGCCGATCACACGTAATGGTGTTGCCAAGCATTGAAGAAGGTCTTGCAATGGTACAAGGACAAGCATTGGCCTGCGGATGCCCTGTTATTGCCACACACAACACAGGCGCATCAGACCTTTTTGTTGATGGTCAAGCCGGATATATAGTTCCTATTCGCGACGTCGAAACGCTAACAGATAAAATTCAAAAGATAGCAGACGACCCGGAACTAAGAATGCAGCTTAGCAAATCAGCATTGAATAATGTGAAAAGTATTGGAGGGTGGAGCCAGTACGGACAAACCATGATGGCGGCCATGCACGCGCTATTGTAATTAATCCCACACAGTTTTTTATTTCAATCCACACCCCCCCACAAACCAGCCCCAGGCGAGCCGTTTAGACAAGCCACCAACGCAGGCAACAGATTTACATCATATCTGCCCCTGACAAATGCCTCTTTTTGTATGCCGAAGGGAACAACAGCCAACTCATACCACCTTCGTTCCAAGAAGAAGAATGATTAGGAATTAAACCGCATGACGACAATCTTCAGGCGCTCGGAGATATTACTGGGAGGCATCCAGGGCGAATCGCAACCCGGTCAACACTCCACCACCACGGGCCCTGCATTAAACCTTGCCAAAACGAGATTCTATTTACTTGCCCTATGGGGTTTTGCAGTGTTGCTACAAGCACTGCTATGGGCATCTACTGAGAACTCTATTGCTGCAGGACTTACGTTACTCGGGGGCTTTCTAGGTACATCCTACGGTTTGCGTCGCAATACGCTCAGAAGCTTTCCCGTATCAACAACTATGGTTTTAGGCTATACAGCCTATTACTTTCTGATCCCACCCCTGGCGACCTTGGCAGAAATCAAGCCATTGAGTTACAACCTAGACTACCCGAATGAAGTATTCATTCACTCATTCATTGGGATTGTGACAATTGTTTGCACTCACTGTATCTATCGCTCATGGGGTTTGCTGCAGAATTTCAGATGGCTAATCAATAGAAAAATTTACCAGCCGATTGGTCTTTTTTCAAAAATCCCTCATCGACAGCTACTGCTGATGGGTGCCATTGGGCTAACGGCCATGGCCTATCAAATATTCGTCGCTGGATCAGTGCAACAGGAAGCACAAGGCGCAGGAAACAAGTTCATTCAAGCGCTCTTCCCATTAGCCTACTTGCCTTTCCTAGGTTTATTGCCAGGAATCACCACCACTTTTGGTCGCTTTAGCAGGTCTCAAATATTTCTTTTCATCGGCTATTCGGCTCTTCTTCTTGTTGTTTCAATGGCGCGCAATGCCAGATCATCGCTTCTACTTGGGATAACATCAATCGCGCTATGTTTTCTCTATGGACTTGCAACCGGTCAAATTTCGAGGCGGACTTTAAAGCTCAAGTACGTTGCCCCGATCTTCCTGATATCTATCTTGACAGCAGGACCATTAACAGACTTGGCAACAGCAATGGTAATTGTGCGAGGAAAGCGCGCAGATCTTCCAGCAATGGAGCTAATTCAGGCAACAGTTAAAGCGTACAACGACAAAGATACTCTTCGCGAAACGCAACTAGACAACACCGCATTAGCCCCGGGATGGGATGAGCACTATACAGACAATCTATTTATCGCCAGACTGGCAAATCTAAAATTCACCGATAACAGTCTAGGTCTTGCCATGCGAATGGACAATGGCATTCGCGAATATCTTCGAGATATTGAAGGACAACGAGTCCTAGCTACATTCCCCAAACCGGTTCTTGAGTTGTTAAAGCTGCCTGTCGACAAAGAGCTTGCAAACAGCGGTTCGGGTGGCGATTTTATGTTGTATGCAGTGACCAATAGTCGATACGCTTTGGGTGGCTTCAGGACAGGATCCCTATTGGGAAGCGCCTACGCTCTATTCAGCTGGCTATATCCACTCGCATTGCTAGTCACATTGCTTCCTATATTCGCTTTTGGCGATGCCCAGACAAACAGGGTCTTAAGAAGCAACCAAATAATTCCCATCATTTCACCAATGATAGGAATAGCGTTCTTTTCTTGGTTCTATTTCCTAACCAGTGCAGCAACAGGAATTGAGTCATTCTCTGGACTATTTGCTTATATTCTGCGAGGCTGGCTCCAGACGGCTCTCATATGGTTAGTAGCCTATAAAGCGACGAAGCTCATGTCCCGAGTTGTATTTAGGAGTGGGAAAATATGACAAAAATCGCCTACATTGGAGCACTCGATATGGCGGCAACTAGCCGCCACCGAGCAGAGGCATTAAAGAGAATAGGCTGCGAGGTAATTGCGCTTGATCCATTCGAGTCCCTAACGCAGAACATGGGCATCTGGCCCACACGTTTTCACTACCATACAGGTTATCAATTTATACAAAGCAAGGCTCTTGAGTGGTGCACTCGGGAAATCGACAAGCTAAAGTCCGTTGATGCAATTTGGATCGATAGCGGCGAACTCTTTGGCCCACTTTGCATTCGGGCCCTGAAAGCGATTGGTGCACCGCTGATACTATTCAATCACGACGACCCAACCGGGCCAAGAGATGGCAATCGATTCATTTCGTTGCGTGCAGCCATACCGCTTTATGACATGTGCAGTGTTTGTCGCACCGAAGGAGAGTCTGAGTTCAGACTGCTAGGAGCAAAAGCTGTTTATCGTTTTACCAGAGGGTATGACGAGATCGAACACGCGCCCTTCGCAGACGCATCCGCAATTCCAATCGAAATGCGATCTGATGTAGCATTCATTGGGACGTGGATGCGCAACGAGCACCGTGACAGCTTTATTTACAACCTGATTAGGGCCGGTGTTTCCGTCTCCATTTGGGGCGGGCGATGGGAGAAGTCAAGAATATGGGGTGATCTATCGCCGCACTGGAGAGGCCCTGCCATTAGTGGGAGAGACTATGTTTCAGCCATTCAAGGTGCCCAAATATCTTTGGGGTTACTTTCAAAAGGCAACAGGGACCTTCACACCACGCGTTCTGTGGAAATTCCGTTTGCAGGAGGACTACTGTGTGCCGAACGCACTAGTGAGCACCTGCAGATGTACAAAGAAGGTGAAGAGGCAATTTTTTGGGAAGACGAGCGCGAATGCATTGAGAAGTGCAAGCAACTTCTAGGCGACGATTCGCTTCGCGAGCGCATTCGAAGCAATGGAAGGCATCGTGTAGTGCAACTAAAGGTAGGCAATGAAGACATTTGCCGATCCATTCTTGAACGCACGATCAAATAGGGAATTCAATGAATTGCTCGATGCACCCTTTAATATAGAGCTGAATCGAGCATACAACCAAATCAATCACCCATTGATCACCATATATTGCAAGAGTGCCTTCATTGCTTCACCATGCAGCAATTCATCCACAGCTCTTTTGGATTCCATTTATATTCAGCACTGGCTTTGGCCAGCGGCAAACATGAAAGACACATGCCGTAAAAGTGCTACTTTGAAAAATCTTCCTTGCGGTTCAGTTTTATAGAGGCTTCGCAGTGAGAATTGTGCTTTTTTGCCACCCGGATTTCCTCAACTCGACCAGCATGCCTCTCTTCGCCAACATGATCCGTGAAGGAATGCTGGCCCGTGGCATTTCGGTTGAGTGCTGGACTCCTAAACCATTTTTTTATCGTATATCGGTCCCCTTCCTACAAAAATGGCTGGGGTATCTTGATCAGTTTGTTGTTTTTCCATTGCAAGTTCGCATTCGGCTATTAAATCAACCTGAAGATACTCTATTTGTTTTTTCAGATCAGGCGCTTGGGCCATGGGTGCCCTTGGTCAAACACCGCCCACATGTTGTTCATTGTCATGATTTTTTAGCGCTGCGATCTTCCTTGGATGAATTCCCTCAGAATCCGACCTCTTGGACAGGAAAAATCTACCAGAAGTGGATCAAGCGTGGCTTTAATCAAGCCATCAATTTCATTTGCGTTTCCCACCGGTCTGCCAAGGACCTAGCCCAGTTCTTAGACAATCCGGGCGCAGCATCCATTAAAGTAGTTCACAACCCACTTGACCCATTCTTCTCCACGATGCCTGCTGGAGATGCAAAAAGTCTACTCGCTTTACAAGATCTTGCCGAAATTAAGCATGGTTTTATATTACATGTCGGTGGCAATCAATGGTACAAAAATCGCGAAGGTGTACTCGCCATCTATGCCGCCTATGCTCGCCAAAATACCGCCCCCCTTCCGCTGCTAATGATCGGCGCACCCCCCTCAAAGCAACTTCAAGCAACTGCAAACTCCATTGGCAGGCCGGGCGAAGTTAAATTCTTAATTCGTCCTGAAACAAAAGTTGTTAAGGCTGCCTATTCGACTGCTTCTGCAATGCTTTTCCCGAGTATTGCAGAGGGCTTCGGCTGGCCCATCATTGAAGCAATGGCTTGCGGATGCCCTGTCCTTACAACAAATGATGCCCCTATGACGGAAGCGGGAGGGAATGTCGCAAACTACATACCAAAATTTGATACTGAGCGCACGGATACTTGGGCACGAGCCTGCGCTGATATTTTGGAATCGGTACTTCGTCAATCTCCATCAGAAAAATTGGCTTCGCGAGAGGCGGGTTTGGCCCATGCGAGATGCTTTGATAACAATTCAGTGATTGATCGCTATTTTTCAATATACGAAGACGTTATGAAGGCAGCAAAAAAATGAGATTGCTTCGTGTCATTCCAAGCCTAGATCCGCTCGGTGGCGGTCCTATGGAGGGCGCCAAGAATATTGATTCTTGCCTCGCCTCCAGAGGCATCAACGTTGAAGTCCTAACTCTTGATTCGCCAGATGCAGGTGATTTTTTGCAACAGTACCCAGCGACTGTACATGCATTAGGGCCTTCGAAATGGGGGTTTGGCTACAGTCCGCTTTTGGTTCCCTGGCTCAGGGAGCACGGTCCAAAGTTTGATGCCGTCATCGTCGACGGCCTTTGGCAGTACCACGGACTTGGTACATGGCTAGCTCTGAAAGATTCTCCCACGCCCTATTTTGTGCTTCCGCACGGCATGCTGGATCCATGGTTCAAATACAGATATCCACTTAAACACCTGAAGAAATGGCTTTATTGGCCTTGGGCTGAATATCGCCTCTTGCGCGATGCAAGGGCAGTGGTATTCACTTGTGAAGAAGAACGTCGTCTAGCACGTGATTCATTTTGGCTTTATCGCTGCAACGAGGCAGTGACGTCCTACGGCACGAAGGCACCGCCATCCAATGCGCAGGAATTAGCTCAAGCGTTCCGGCAGAAGCACCCAGAATTGGGCGGCAAGCGATTGCTGCTATTCCTAAGTCGCATCCACGAAAAGAAGGGCTGCGATCTGTTGCTTGAGGCGTTTGCCCGCGTCGCCGACCTCGACCCTGCACTGCACCTCGTGATGGCGGGTCCCGATCAGACTGGCTGGGTGGCAGTCCTGCAGCAGCAGGCGAGCGCGCTCGGCGTTGCCCATCGCATCTCATGGCCTGGCATGCTGACTGGCGATGACAAATGGGGAGCCTTTCACGCGGCGGAGGCTTTCTGTCTGCCTTCGCACCAAGAGAACTTTGGAATCGTCGTGGCCGAAGCGCTGGGTTGCAGCAAACCCGTGCTGATCAGCAACAAAGTCAACATCTGGCGGGAGATCGAGGGCGACCGAGCAGGCATCGTCAATGACGACACCCTAGAAGGGACTGTTGCCGGGTTGGCTTCTTGGCTAGCAATGGCTCCCGAGCGGCAAGAAGACATGCGGCTAGCTGCCCGCAATTGCTTTGAACAACGCTTTCAGATCGAACAGGTGGCGGAAAGCCTGATCCGGATCATCTCTGAGCATGTCGGCCAAGACACCTCTCCCGAGCCCCAACACCTGCAAAAGCCCGCATGACATGGACCCGTTGAATGCTGAGCACAGCCGGCCGCTAGAAGGAGGCGCCTCGTTTCCGTTAAGGCACCGTGTTTACCGACTCTTATGGGGGGCTACCTGGAGGCTGCTTGCTGCCTGGACCCCGCCTCCTTTACATCGTTGGCGAGCTTTCCTGCTCAGATGTTTTGGTGCCCGCGTACACCCAACTGCGCGGGTGTACGGAACTGCGTCTATCTGGTATCCACCCAACCTTACGATGCACGCCCACGCCGTGCTTGGGCCGGGGGCAAAGTGTTATTGCATGGGTCGAATCAGCATCGGTGAAAAAGCCATCATTTCTCAAGGTGCCTACCTTTGCGCGGGTACTCATGACATTGCAGATCCTCACTTTCAGCTGAAGTCATACCCCATCGAAATTGGGGCGATGGCTTGGGTTGCTGCTGAAGCCTTTGTCGGCCCTGGCGTCACGATTGGAGAGGCCGCAGTCATCGGCGCAAGAGCTGTCCTGTTCAGCGACGCAAAGCCCTATGGTGTTTATGTAGGCAACCCTGCTGCTTGGTTAAAGACACGTATTTTTAGAACGCCTCAGGGCGACCCGATCAATTCAACTAAATGAAGTTACTTTTCTACGGCATCAATTTCACGCCCGAACTGACGGGCATCGGCAAATACACCGGCGAGATGGCCGAATGGCTGGCGGCGGCGGGGCACGAAGTGCGCGTGATCACCGCGCCGCCCTATTACCCGGACTGGAAGGTCGGCGAGGGCCATTCGGCCACGCGCTACCGGCGCGAGCGCTGGCAGGGGGTCGAGGTCTGGCGCACACCGCTGTGGGTGCCCGCGCGCCCGGGCGGCCTGAAGCGCCTGGTGCACCTGGCGAGCTTTGCGCTGGCCAGCCTGCCGGCCTTGCTGGCGCAATGGCGCTGGAAGCCGGACGTGGTCTGGGTGGTGGAGCCGCCGCTGATGTGTGCGCCCGCGGCGGTGGCGTTCGCGAAGCTGCGCGGCGCCCGCAGCTGGCTGCATGTGCAGGACTACGAGGTGGACGCGGCGTTTGATCTCGGCTTGATCAAGGGCAAGGCCCTGCGGGGGCTGGTGCAGGCGGGCGAGCGCTGGCTGATGCGGCGCTTTGACCGGGTGTCGACGATTTCGGGCCGCATGCTCGACCTGGCCGCGCGCAAGGGCGTGGACACGCAGCGCCGGGTGTCGTTCCCCAACTGGGTGGACATCGACCACATCGTGCCGCTGACGGCGGCCAGCGCCTACCGGCAGTCGCTGGGGCTGGCGCCCGATGCGGTGGTGGCGCTGTATTCGGGGAACATGGGCAACAAGCAGGGGCTGGAGGTGCTGGCCGAGACGGCGCGGCTGTGCCTGCCGGATGCGCGTATCCGCTTCGTGTTCTGTGGCAACGGGGCCGGGCGGGCGGAGCTGGAGCGGCGCTGCGAGGGGCTGGCGAATGTGCAGTTTCTGCAGCTGCAGCCGCTGGAGCGGCTGGGCGAGTTGCTGGGGCTGGCCGATGTTCACCTGCTGCCGCAGCGGGCCGACGCGGCGGATCTGGTGATGCCGTCGAAGCTGACGGGCATGCTGGCCAGCGGTCGCGCGGTGCTGGCGACGGCGCTGCCCGAGATGGAGCTGGGCCGGGTGGTGGCGGTGGAGGCGGCGTGTGGTCTGATCGTGCCGCCCGAGGACCCGGCGGCGATGGCGGCGGCGCTGCAGAAGCTGGCGCAGGATCCGGCCTTGCGCGAGCGCCTGGGGCAGGCCGGGCGGCGGTATGCGGAGCGCGAGCTCGGCCGCGACCAGGTGTTGCGGCGTTTTGAGGATCAGTTGCGGGCGCTGACGGGTGCCGGTATGGCCGCAGGCGCAGACGCAGACGCGAAGGTGGCGCCGTGAAGATGTCGCTGCGGATGTTGCTGGTGTCGGCGGGGCTGCTGCTGGCGTACCAGCTGGTGCAGCTGCCGGTGATGCGGGGCATGTACTACCGCTGGGACAAGATGGCGCACGCGATGGCGTTCGCCACGGTGTACCTGGCGCTGGCCTGGGCGCTGCGCTGGCCGCGCCACCGGGTGGCGATGCTGGCGGCGGCGCTGGGGGCGGCGGTGGAGATTCACCAGTTTTTTCTGCCGGGCTTCTCGCCCAGCCTGGGTGACTGGGTGGCCGATCTGGTGGGTATCGGGCTGGTGATGGCCGCTTCGCGCGAATGGAAGATATGGAACGTCGGAACAAACAGATGAAAGAAGCTCAGCCAATGCCTCAGGCGCCCGATCTCCTGCCGGAGGCGCAGTTCCTCTCGGCCATCGAGGCGCTGCCGCTGGTGTCGGTGGACTGGGTGCTGAGCAACCCGGCCGGCGAGATTCTGGTGGGCCACCGGCTCAACGCGCCGGCGCGCGACACCTGGTTCACGCCGGGCGGGCGCGTCCGCAAGGGCGAGACCCTGCGCCAGGCGCGCACGCGGATCGCGGTGTCCGAGCTGGGCATTGCGGCGGCACTGGCCGAACAGTGGATCGATCGCTCGGAGCCGATGGGGGCCTGGGACCACCTGTTCCCGGACAGCACGATGAACGCCAACCTGCCGACGCACTATGTGAATCTGCCGTTCTGGCTGGCGCTCTCGGACGAAGAGCTGGAGTTCCTGCGCCTGCCGGTGGGCGAGCAGCACCGGGAGTGGGCCTGGGTGTCGGCCTCGCGCAAGCTGGCGGGCATGGAATTGCATGCCTATGTCCAGCCGTATGCCGACTGGGTCGACCGAAGGATTCACAGGGAGCATGGTCTTGTCTGAGTATTTCAGGAGCCACCGCGACGAAGGCCGCTGGCCGGGGCTCGCCTGGTGGCCGCTGCTGGCGCTGGTGGTGCTGGCGAGCGTGATCCGCGGGGGCAACCGCGGGGTGGCGCTGGTGGCGCTGGAGTGGCTGGCGCTGGCGGCGGCGCTGGGCTGGGCGCTGGGGGTGCGGGGGCTGGCGTGGCCGGCGAGCTGGGGCACGGGCTGGTCGCGGGCGCTGCGGGTGTCGCTGGTGTCGGCGCCGCTCTGGCTGGGGCTGCTTCAGCTGACGCCCTGGCCGGGGCTGGGGCGCATCAGCGCGGTGCCGGAGGCGACGGCGTTTGCCTTGCTGGCGGGCGTGCCGGTGGTGGTCTGTCTGGCGGCGGCGATGTCGGTCAGCCGGGCGCAGATGAAGACGCTGCTGCGGGTGTGGGCCTGCGTGGCGCTGGCGCAGGCGGTGCTGGGGCTGGCGCAGCAGGCGGCGCCGGAACCGCTGCACTTCGGGCTGGTCACGGCCGAGAAGGCGATTGGCACCCTGGCGAGCAAGAACACCTACGCCAACCTGCTGGTGATGGGCATGGCGCTGTGTCTGATGGCGCTGTTCGAGGCGCTGAAGGAGCGGCGGGGCGCGGGTGTCCGGCGGGCCTGGTTCTGGGGCATCGGCGCGGTGGTGCTGATGAGCACGGTCATGATCTCGACCTCGCGCACCGGCATCGCGACCGGGTTTCTGGTATTGCTGCTGGGTCTGGGCCTGATGTGGCCGCGCGCCGACCGTCCGCAGCAGCGGCGCCGGACGGTGGCGCTGAGGCTGGTGGTCGTGCTGGCGCTGGTCGGGCTGCTGGTGCTGATGGGCGGGCTGGACTGGGTCCAGCGCTTTGAGGACGACCGGCTGCTGGCCGACAGCGAGACCCGCGCAGCGCTGCGCTCGGTGGCGACTGCGCTGGCCTGGCAGGCGTTTCCCTGGGGCACGGGGGTGGGCAGTTTTGCCTGGGTGTCGTCGGCGTCGCAGCCGGCGGCGCTGGGCCAGTTCTGGATCAACCTGGCGCACAACGATTACGCGCAGTGGCTGGCAGACACCGGTCTGGCGGGGGTGCTGATGCTGGCGGCGGTGCTGGCGCTGCTGGCGCGGCGGGCCAGCCGCTGGGAGGGGGGTACCCTGTCGGTTGGCTGCGCCCTGGGCCTGCTGGCGGTGGGCCTGCACGCCTGGGTCGATTACCCGTTTCACATCCCGGCCAACAGCATGCTGGCGGCCACGCTGCTGGGCTGGCTGTTGCGCGAACCGGAATGAATACCAATGTCCGTCTGTTACAGACAGGAAATGTGAACAAATGTAAAATCAAAGGTTGCCTGCGGCTTTGAGGCGGGCAACGCAACCAGGAACCGGAAGATCATGAAAAGGCTGCTTTTGCGCGGTGGAAAGGCCCTGTTGGGGGCGGCAGTGCTGTGCACGGCCACCTGGGCGATGGCCCAGCAGGACGGCACCCGCCCGTCCCCGTCCGGCTCGCTGCAGTCGCCGACGGCGATCACGGGTTCGTCGGGGCTCAGGCCCAACGGCGACCCGGCACCGCTGAGCTCGCTGGCAAGCGTCGGCGCCGACTACCGGATCTCGCCCAACGACCTGCTGGAGTTCAACGTGTTCGGCATTCCGGACATGAAGCGCGACATCCGGGTCAACGCTTCGGGGCTGGTGTCGCTGCCGCTGATCGGGCCGGTCCAGATCGCGGGCCTGACGGCCCAGATGGCCGAGCAGCTGATCGCCTCGAAGTACAGCGAGAAGTACCTGCAGGACCCGCAGGTGAGCCTGTTCATCAAGGAATTCACCACCCAGCGCATCACGATCGAAGGCGCGGTCACCAAGCCGGGCATCTACCCGGTGACCGGCCAGCTGACGCTGCTGCGGGCGCTGGCGCTGGCCGGCGGCGGCGCCCAGTACGCCGACCTCAACGACATCATGCTGTACCGCCAGTTCCCGGACGGCAAGCGGGCGTCGTTCAAGTTCGACCTGGAGAAGGTGCGGGCCGGCGAAGTGGAAGACCCCGACGTGCGGGCCGACGACGTGATCGTGGTCAAGCGCGACCCGCGCCGCGCCGGTCTGCGCGACTCGCTGTTCCGCGACATCATCGACACCCTCAATCCGTTCTCGAGCCGCTACTGATCGCGGCGCTGCGTCCCTTTTCCCAGCCAACATGTCTCAACACGAACAGCTCCCCTCCATCCCGCAACCTCCGGGAGCGCTGACGGTGCGCCCCGCCGGGGCGCTGCAGACCCATGTGCTCATGCGCTCCGAAGCCGCGGCGGCCGAAGAGGGCGACGAGATCGACCTGCGCCAGCTCTGGCGCATGCTGGTCAAGCACTCGAAGATGATCGCGGGCACCGCCGCGCTGTGCGGGGTGGCGGCGCTGCTCTACACCCTGCGGGCCACGCCGGTCTACCAGGCCGAGGTGGTGCTGCAGATCGATCCGGCCGCCCAGCGGGTGGTGGGGTTCAAGTCGGAAAGCGATCTGGCCACCGACAACGCCAACTACTCCGACCCCGAGGTGCAGCTGCGCACGCAGATCGAGCTGCTCAACAGCCGCAGCCTGGCCGAGCGGGTGGTCGACGAGGTGGGGCTCTACCGCGCCAAGACGCCGGAGCAGCTGGGCGCGGCGGCCGACCCGGCACCGGCCGACTCGCTGCGCGCCGGCGACGGCGCCAGGGACGAGGACCCCGGCCTGCTCCAGCGCATGCGCCAGAACTTCGCCATGTGGTCCACGCCGTCGGTCAAGGACGAAAAAGCGCTGGACCGCAGCGACACGGTCTCGACCCTGCAGGGGTCGCTGACGGTGACGCCGCTGCGCAATACCCGTCTGGTGAGCGTGCAGGTCAACAACAAGGACCCGGAGCTGGCGGCGCGGATCGCCAACCAGATGGCCAAGTCGTTCATCGCGGTCAACCTGGAGCGCAAGCTGGAGTCGTCGGTCTACGCGCGCAGCTTCCTGGAAGACCAGATCCGGCAGGTCAAGGCCAAGCTGGAGGAGGCCGAGCGCAAGGTCAACGAATACGCGAAGAACAACTCGCTGCTGAACCTGGGCGACAAGGGCACCGCGAGCTCGCAGTCGTTCGTCGATTTCTCGGCGGCGCTGTCCAAGGCGGAGCAGGACCGCATCAAGGCCGAGTCGCTCTACAACCAGGTGAAGCTGGCGCCCGAGACGGCACCGCAGGTGCAGGACAACGACGCGATCAAGGCCTACAAGGAGCAGAAGGCCCGGCTGGAGGCCGAGTACGCCAAGAACCTGGCGACCTTCAAGCCCGACTTCCCGGGCATGGTGCAGGCGCGTGCGCAGCTCAACGAGCTGGACGCCCGCATCGACGCCGAAATCAAGACCGTGCTGGCCTCGATCAAGGTGCAGTACGAGGCGGCCCGCAAGCAGGAAGAGGCCCTCAAGTCGCGGGTGGCGACTTCGCGCTCGGAGCTGCAGTCGGTGCAGGACCGCAGCGTGGACATGAACCTGCTGCAGCGCGAGCTGGACACCAACCGGCAGGTGTATGACAGCCTGTTGCAGCGCCTGAAGGAAGTGAGCGTCACGGGCGGGCTGACGACCAACAACGTGAGCGTGGTCGACGAGGCGACGGTGCCGCTGTTCCCGTTCCGCCCGCGGCCGATGGTCAACATCGGCCTGGGGCTGATGCTGGGCCTGTTCCTGGGCGTGGCGCTGGCGCTGCTGCGCGAGCAGATGGACGACTCCATCAAGCACGCCGACGAGATCGAGTCGCAGTTTGGCGTGCCGCTGCTGGGCCTGATTCCGCTGACCAAGCCCGAAAAGGGGCTGGACGATGCGGTCGCGATGCTGGCGCACCTGGAGCCGCGCAGCGCGTTCGCCGAGGCTTACCGCAGCATGCGCACGGCGCTGCAGTTCTCGACCGCCGACGGCGCGCCCAAGCGTTTCATGGTGACCAGCTGCGGCAAGGCCGAGGGCAAGTCGACCACGGCGCTGGCGCTGGCGATCAACTTCGCGCAACTGGGACAGCGGGTGCTGCTGATCGACGCCGACATGCGCAAGCCCAGCATCCACAAGTCGCTGCGCATGCCCAACGAGCGCGGCCTGTCGAACCTGCTGACGGGCGACATGAAGGGCAACGAGATGCTGATCCACCCGACGGTGGTGCCCAGCCTGAGCGTGCTGACCGCCGGCCCGACGCCGCCGGACCCGGTGGAGCTGCTGATGGGGCCGAAGTTCGGCATGTTGCTGGAGAAGGCGCAGGAGCTGGGGTTCACGCAGGTCGTGATCGATGGCCCGCCGCTGCTGGGCATCGCCGACGCCATCGTGCTGGGCAACCAGATCCAGCACATCGTGTTTGCGGTCAAGGCCGCGGGCACCAAGCGCGCCAGCGTCAAGGACGCGCTGCGCCGGCTGCGCAATGCGGGCATCGCCCCGATGGGCGTGGTGCTGACGCACGCGCGCAGCGAACACAGCAGCGACTATTCCTACGAGGCCTACTACGGCTATGGCAACGAGCCGGCCGCCGCGGCGGCGGCCTTGCCGGCCTCGACGCAGCGAAGGGAACCGAGCCTGGGAAAAGCTGAGGGCCCGGGAGCTGGCGTTGCCGCCAGCGCATCCGGGCCCGCACCGCGCCGCCCGGGACCGCTGAACCGGCCGCTGTTGCTGGGTGGTGGTGCAGCAGCCACGGTGCTGCTGGCGGCGCTGGCCTGGGTGCTGTGGCCGTCGGCCACGCCCGAGAAGACCATCGCGAAGAACCACGCCGAGGGCGTCGTGAAGGACGTCGCGCCGCCGGCAACGGCACCCGCTGCCGCGGCCCCGGCGGCGATTGAGGCGCCGGTCGCCGCACCCGCGGTGCCTTCGCCCGCGCCCGTGGCGGCGGCTGCTCCGGCGGCGGCACCCGCGGCCGACGACGCCGTGTCGGCCCAGGCGCCGGAGCTGGCCTCGCTCAAGGACAGCCCGACCGACACCTGGCCTGCGCTGGCCGACCTCTGGGGCGCGAAGTTCAACCCCAACGGCGCCTGTGACAACGCCATCGCGGCCGGTCTGCAGTGTTTCCGCCTGCCGGCCGCCAGCGTGGCCGACCTGCGGGTGCTGGACCGGCCGGGGCTGGTGCAGCTCAAGCAGGGCGGCACCCAGCGCTGGGTGATGCTGCGCGCGCTGGACGCCAAGGGCGCGACGCTGGTCTCGGGTCCGCACACCTGGCGCCTGCCGGTGGCGGAGTTCGAGAAGCAGTGGTCGGGCGGCTATTCGACGCTGTGGCGCCTGCCGCCCGGGTTCCGCGAGCGGCTGTTCACCGCCAAGGCCAACGACGCGGCGGGCCAGTGGCTGGACACGCAGCTCAAGGCCCTGCAGAAACAGCAGAAGCTCGAGGCGACGGCCAACAGCTTCGAGGCCCGGGTGAAGCAGTTCCAGACGCAGTACCGCGTGCCGGGCGACGGCAAGGCCCAGCCGCCGATGTTCCTGCTCGTCAACCGGATGGTGTCGCTGGATGAGCCGCACCTGGCCTCCGGCGGCTGAAGGAACACCCCGGCATGGCAAGCACTCCGGCCGCCTCCTGGGGCGACGCGCTCGTCTCGACGCTGCTGGACTTCGAGCGCACGCCGGGCCGCTATCCGCAGGCGCTGCGCGAACCCCGCCTGCTGTACGACGGGGCCCACGCCGTGCTGCAACTGGCGGTGGGCCGCACGGTGGAGGGTCTGTCCACCCTCGGCGAGCGGCAGGAAGCGGCAGCGCGCCGGGCGGCGCGCTTTTTCGTGCGCACGGCCCTGCTGCGCCCCGACAACGACCACTACACCCTGCTCGGACTGGGCCGCAAGGCCGACGCCGAACAGGTGCGCGACCACTACCGGCTGATGATCCGGCTGACGCACCCGGACTTCGAAGCCGGTGGTGAGCACTGGCCGGCGGACGCCGCGTCGCGCATCAACATTGCCCACGACGTGCTGGCCTCGTCGGTGCGCCGTGCCGGCTACGACGCGACCCTGCCGGCGGGCACAGCGGCGATGCCCAAGCCGGCACCCGTGCCGGCGGCCGCTGGCGCACCCCGGCCGCGGGTCGGGCCGGTCCACCTGCGCAAGGGGTTGCCCGGCACCCCGATCTCCGACCGGTGGCGCCACCTGATGTCGACCCGGGCCAAGGTGTTCGCCGCGCTGGTCGGCGCGCTGGTGTGCGGCGCGGTGCTGCTGGTGCTCGACACGCCGGAAGAGGGTTCGCTGGCGGCGCGGCAGCGCACCGTGAGCGAGGACACGGCGTCGTATGTCGACGCCGGACCACGGCTGCCGGCACCGCCGGAGACGGTGGTGGCAGCCTCGCCAGCGATCCAGGACAAGGCACTGACGGCCACGCCGGCCACAGCGGCCACCGCGGCACGCACCGCTGCGCCGGCCCGGCCGGCCCCGGCAACGCCGCCGCCGGGCGAGCTCAGACTGACCATGGACACCCGGCTGGCGATGGCGCCCGCCCCTGGTCCCGCACCGGTGGCGGGAGATGCCGCGGCGACCGCCCCGGCGGTTTCTGCGGCACCCGTGCCCGCACCCACACCACCCGTGGCGGCCGCGGCGGAGCCTGCCGCCGCCGAACCGTCCGCGCGGCTGACCATGGCCCAGGTGCATCCGGCGCTGACCAATGTGGTCGGCAGCCTCTACAGCGGCCGGGGCGAGAGCCTGGCGCAGTGGATCGACCGCGACTGGCGTGCGCTGCCCGCCAACAGCGCCTTTGTCACGCAGTTCAACCAGTGGCTGGCCGGCCACAGGGTGACGCAGCTGGGCAAGGTGTCCTTCAAATCGAGAAACATGGGCGAACAGCTGGTGGTCGATGGCGTGGTGGAAGTGCACCTGCAGGACGGCAGCAACGCGGTGCAGGTGCGCGATCTGCAGTTGCGCGCCTATTTCCAGCCGCAGGACGGCCGGCCGGTCCTGACCCAACTGGTCGCGAGCCAGACACGATGAACGACGAACCGAATTTTTCCGACGCCCTGGCCGCAGCACCGCCGCGGTCGGCAGGTGCGTGGACACCCGCCCGGCTGGGCATCACGGCGGCGCTGGTGGTGGCAACGCTGTGGCTGGGCTGGAAGGCCTGGGACGTGAACACCACGATGGCGTGCTGGAAGAACGAGTGGCCGCAGCTGGCCATGTGCGACGACATCAACGGCCGCACGCTGGAAGAGAAGGTCGCCCGGCTGGAGCAGCGGCTGGCACAGAACCCCGGCGACACGCTGGCGCTGGTGGCGCTGACGGTGTACGCCCACCAGCCGGATGCGCCGGCGCACCTGGACCCGGCCGCCTTGCTGGAACGGGCCGGGAAGGTGGCGCCGCAGCAGGTCGATGTGTTGCGCTTGCAGGCGCACCACGCCATGAAGGCACAGCGCTGGACCGCGGCGCTGGACGCACTGATCCGGCTGTCGCAGTACCACGGCGATGCCGAGGCCACGCGCACGCTGACCGAGATGATCAACTTCGCACGCGTCAACGGCGAGGTGGGCAAGGCGCTGGTGGCGGCGGCCCGGGCCGACACCGGCTGGCTCGACCGCGTGCTGCGCGCGCTGCCGGCGGCCAAGGTGCCGACGGTGGTGGCGATGCCGCTGATCCAGCAGCTGGTGGAGCAGAAGACGCTGACGCCGAAACTGGGACTGGCCCTGATCCGCCAGCTCAAGGCCGAGGACCAGTGGCTGGATGCCCATGCGCTCTGGATGCAGTTGTGGAACAAGCCCCTGCCGATGCTGTTCAACGGCGACTTCGAGCAGCCTTTCCTGACCGGCGGCTTCGACTGGGAGACGCCGGGCAGCAACGACCACCGGGCCGGTGCGCAGGTATCGCTCTCGGGGCGCAAGGAGCGCGGGCAGGTGATGCGGGTGGAGTTCCGGGGCAAGGCGCTGTCCACCCCGATCGTGCGCCAGATCCTGATGCTGCCGCCGGGGCACTACCGCTTCACCGGCGAGTACCAGGCCACGGAACTGCGCAGCGAACAGGGACTGGCCTGGGTCTTTGCCTGCGCGGGTTCGCGCGGCGAGATCACCCGGGTGCCTTCGCTCAAGACCACCGGCCGCGACTGGAAACGCATGGACGTGGCGCTGGAAGTGCCCCCCGAGTGCGGCTTCGGCGTCTCGCTGGGCCTGCAGCCGCAGGCCGACTTCGAGGCCCGCACCGGCATGCGGGGCGAGATGCTGTTCGACAACTTCCAGTTGTCCATGGAGACGCCGCCATGATCGACCTGCACAGCCACATCCTGCCGGGCATCGACGACGGCGCCAAGACGCTGGAGGTGTCGCTGGAAATGGCGCGCATCGCGGTGGACGACGGCATCCGGACGATGGCCTGCACGCCACACATCTATCCGGGCATGTACATGAACGACGGCCCCGGCATCGCCGCCGCCCGCGATGCGCTGCAGGCCGAGCTGGACCAGGCGGGCATCGCGCTGCAGCTGGTGGTGGGAGCCGATGTGCACCTGGTGCCCGGTCTGATCGACGGTCTGCGCAGCGGTCAGGTGCCCACCCTGCACGGATCACGCTACTTTCTGCTGGAACCTTCGCACACCACGCCGCCGCCGCGGCTGGAGGAATCGGTCTTCAACCTGATCGCCTCGGGCTACACACCGGTGATCACGCATCCGGAACGGCTGACCTGGGTGGAAGGTCACTTTCCAGTGTTCCAGCGGCTGATCGGTCAGGGAGCCTGGATGCAGGTGACGGCCGGCGCGCTGACCGGCATGTTCGGTCCGCGGGCGAAATACTGGGGCGAGCGCTTCGTCGGCGACGGCCTCACCCACCTCCTGGCGACCGACGCGCACTCGAACGGCCGGCGGCGGCCGCGGCTGAGCGAGGGGCTGGCGGTGGTGGAGCGGCTGGTCGGCGCCCAGGAGGCGCGGCGCATGGTCCTGGAAAGACCTCAAGCCGTACTCGACAATGCGCCGCCACAGGAGCACGAACTGCCCCAAAAAGAGGCCGCGCGCCCCACTTTGATCCGCCAATGGCTCTCCCGCTTCCGTTCCCGCGCCTGAAGGGGTCGCATCGACGCATCAAATTCGCGCAATGTGTTGAATTCAAGGGATTTTTTACCGGTTCGGTTGACGCCATCCGAGCCTGCGCTTAACATTGTTACAACTTCCGGGGTACTCACATGAAAAAACTGGTTCTCTCACTTGCCGTCCTGTCCGTTTCGGGCGTTGCATTCGCCCAGGCGACCGCCTCTGGCGTGACAGGTCTGGTGACCGCCACGTCGGGCAACCAGCTGATCAACGTGACGAACGGAACGTCCATTCCCTCCGGCGCCGTGGTGAGTGCCACCGGCAACGGCGGTGTGACCCTCTCGATGCCGGGTTGCGTGGCGACCCTCGGCCCGGGCCAGTCGATGACCGTGACGCAGGCAGCCTGCCAGCAGTTCGTGGCCGCCGGTGGTGGCGCAGGTGCCGGTGCTGGCGGCGGCACGTTCTTCACGCCTACCAACATGCTGCTGGGCGGCGCCGGTCTCGGCGCGTTGGCCTACAACGTGAACCGCAACCGCAACAACAACGCGGCCACCCCTGCGATCCCGGCCACGCCGGCCAGCCCCGGAACGCCGGCCACGCCTGCGACCCCCGCGACGCCGGCAGGTCCCAGCAACAGCTGATTCCGGATCACCCAGCAAAAAAGGCCCTTCGGGCCTTTTTTGTTGTCCATCGAATTTCTATGCACATCCTCGTCATCGGCGGAGCGGGCTACATCGGCTCCCACATGGTCAAGTTTCTCGGCCGGCAGGGCTGCCGGGTGACCACCCTGGACAACCTGGCCGGCGGGCACCGCGACGCGGTGCTGCATGGCGACTTCGTGCAGGGGGATATCGCGGACCGGGCGGGCCTGGACGCCCTGTTCCGGGGGCAGCACTTTGACGCAGTGATGCACTTCGCGTCGTTCATCCAGGTGGGCGAGTCGGTGACCGCCCCGGCGCGGTACTACCAGAACAATCTGGTGAACACGCTGAACCTGCTGGACGCGATGCGCGACGCGAACATCGACAAGTTCATCTTCTCGTCGACGGCCGCCATCTTCGGCGAACCCCGGAGCGACCGCATCGACGAGGCGCACCCGAGGCAGCCGATCAACCCGTACGGCCGGACCAAGCTGATGGTGGAGCAGGTGCTGGCCGACTACGACGCCGCCTACGGGTTGAAGTCGGTGTGCCTGCGCTACTTCAACGCCGCAGGCGCCGACCCGGAAGGCGAACTGGGCGAGCGCCACGAGCCCGAAACCCACCTGATCCCGCTGGTGCTGCGGGCCGCCTCGGGCCGCCGCCCGCACATCACGGTGTTCGGGCGCGACTACGACACGCCGGACGGAACCTGCATCCGCGACTATGTGCACATCAACGATCTGTGCAGCGCGCACTGGCTGGCGCTGCAGTCGCTGCTGTCCGGCGGCGGCAGCCAGGCGTTCAACCTGGGCAATGGCAGCGGTTTTTCCGTGCAGCAGGTGATCGACACCGCGCGCCGGGTCACGGGGCGGGAGATCCCGGTGCAATACGCCGACCGCCGCGCCGGCGATCCTGCCCGCCTGGTGGCCGATGCGACCCGTGCGGTCGCGCAGCTGGGATGGGCGCCCCGGTACGCGGCGCTGGACACGCTGATCGAGCACGCCTGGCGCTGGGAGCAGAAAGTCTTATTGCGGGGTTGAAGCAGGTACGACGGAAGGCCGCAGAGCGGCGTCCCACCAAAGAATCCGCGAAAGTTTGAGCACAGCAGGCCGATAGAGGAAACATCGTCGGGTCACAGCCGCAAGGCCGCAGACCCGGATGTCCCATCCTCAAGGACTGCTGCCATGTTCAAGCCCAGCGCACCGCGGACCGCTTCCGCTCCCGTCCAGCCGGCCGGCGTTCGCCGCCACCTGGCCCAGCTCCTGATCGCCGCCGCCGCCATCTGCGCGGTTTCGGGCCAGGCCCGCGCCGAAGAAGGACCCGCCCTGAAGGACAACGCCGTGGCCGGGCAGGTGGCCGACGTCGGCTCGACCGGCCTCGGTCTGGCGCTCGGCGCGGCCGAAGCCAACCCGCTGGGCATCCTGACCCTGGGCGTGAAGGCGATTGCCTACAAACAGATCCAGGCAGCTCCCGCGACCGAACAGCCGGCCATGTGGAGCGCCTACGGCGCCTTCGGCTGGGGCGCCACCGCCAACAACCTGTGCGTGATCGCCGCGATCGCCACCGGCGGGGCCGCCGCCGCGCTGTGCCCGCTGATCGGCGTGGTCGCCGGGGTCACGGTCTACAACGGCGACGAGGACAAGCGCAACCGCGAGACCTTCGCCGCCATCTGCCAGGAACAGCGCCGCGCCAAGCCCGACCTGGTGTGCGAATACAAGGACAGCAAGGGCTGAGCCTGCGCCCGGCCGCCGCCCGCGTTCAGCGCGGCCAGAGCACCCACATCTGCAGCGGCTGCTTCAGCCGCGAGGCCAGCTGGTAGGCCGGTTCGCTCCAGCCACCCCAACCGGTGAACAGGTCGGCACGCACCGCGCCCGTGATCGCCCCCCCGGTGTCCTGCGCCATCACCAGCTTCTGCTGGTTCAGCGCCGGCCCCTGCGTCGCGAGCCAGACCGGTGTGCCGTAGGGCACGCTCTGCGGATCGACTGCGATCGACCGCCCCGGCGTCAGCGCCACGCCCTGTGCCCCCGACGGACCGAACTTCGCATCCAGCGCGTTCAGCGGCACTTCCTTGAAAAACACCGTGCGCGGGTTGCTCCAGAGCATCTCGTTGAGCCGCTTCGGGTTCTGCGCCGCCCAGGCGCGGATGCCTTCCCAGCCCGAACCGCGGCTGTCGCCCTGGTCGAGCAGCCACTTGCCCACGCTCTGGTAGGGGTGGCCGTTGTGGCCGGCGAAGGTCAGGCGCACGGTCTTGATGCTGCCGTCGGCCTCGCGCAGGTTGATGCGGCCCGAGCCCTGGATCTGCAGCACCAGCGCGTCGATCGGGTCGGCCAGCCAGGCGATCGCCCGGTCCTTGAGCACGGCCTGCGCGGCGGGCAGGGTGTCGATCTCCTGCCGGCTGTACCAGGGCTGGCCGGTGCGCAGCCCGGGCGGCACGCCGTACAGAGGCACGCGCTGCGTCGCGGTCGGCAGGCGGGAGCCGTTCAGCACGGGCTCGTAGTAACCGGTCAGCAGGCCCGGCGGCGGCCGGCCCTCGGTGTCGGTCACGCGGTAGGGCCGGAAGCGGCGTTCGATCCAGGCCTGCTGCTCGGCCGCGTCGGCCATGGTCAGCGGGCGCAGTTCGGCGCAGAGCGCGGCCTGCCCGGCGGCGGGCTTCTCGCAACCGCGCACCCAGGCGCTCCACACCTCATGCAGTGGGTCGTTCCCCCAGCCGGGCAGCTCGCTCCAGCGCACCGGCACCCAGCGGGCGGTGGCGCGCTGGATCGCCGGCGGCAGCGGGTCGGTGTCGGCCACCGGGCCGGGCGGTGTCTTCGGCACCTCGACCGTCGTGCAGGCGGCCAGGCTGCCTACAATCAGCGCCGCCGTCCACCTTGCCCAACCGTTCCACGCCACGCCCATGCTCCTGCTGATGCTTGAAGCGCTCGCCGCGCTGGTGTTGCTGATCTTCATCGTGTGGTGGACCATGTTCTCGGGTCGCAAGAAGGGCGAGTTGCCCGAGGAGCACCGGCAGGAAACGCCGGACAAAGACAGGCGCTGAGCCTCAACGGCCAGCCACCTGGCGCAGCGCGTTGGCCAGCTCGACGGCCGACTTCACGCCCATCTTGTCGAACACGCGCGCGCGGTGGACCTCCACCGTGCGCACGCTGATCGCCAGCCGGTCGGCCACCAGCTTGTTGGGCAGCCCCTCGATCACCAGGTGCATCACGTCGCGCTCGCGGTCGGTCAGGCTGTCCAGCCGCTGCTGCACGCTTTTCTGTGCGCGGCGCTCGGCCTGCACCTGCGCCGACAGGACCAGCGCCTGCTCCACGCGGTCGACCAGGGCGTTGTCGGAAAACGGCTTCTCGCAGAAATCGAAGGCGCCGCGCTTGACCGCGTCGACCGCGGTCGGCACGTCGGCGTGGCCCGACAGGAAGATCACCGGCATCACCGCCTGCCAGGGCAGCACCAGCAACTGCTCGAACAGCGCCAGGCCGCTGGTGCCGGGCATGCGCACGTCCAGCAGCAGGCAACAGGGCACATCGGGCTCGGCGCTCCAGCGCGCGATCTCGGCCAGGAAGGCGTCGGCGCTGTCGTAGCCTTCGCTGAGGTGGCGCCGCGTGCGCAGCAGCCAGGCCAGCGCGTCGCGCACACCGGCGTCGTCGTCGACGATGAACACCTTGGCGTCGGGATGCAGGGTCATGGCGCGGATGATATCGCTGGGAGTGTGAAGCGAAAGACGGTGCCACGCGGCTGCGCCGGCTCGAAGGTCAGCGCGCCGCCGTGCTGCTCGATCACCGTGCGGCACAGCGACAGCCCCAGCCCCATGCCCTCGGCCTTGGTGGTGAAGAAAGGCGTGAACAGCTTCTCGCGCACCTCGTCGCTCAGGCCGCGGCCGTGGTCGGTCACCGCGAACTCGACCCAGGTCTTGCGCGGCGCTTCGCCCTCGTCCTGCGGCGCGCGCCGGGGCGCGATCACCAGCGAGAGCACGCGCAGGCCCGAGGCCAGCGGCGGGTCGCCCTCGGGCATGGCCTGCATGCCGTTGCGCGCGAGGTTGAGCAGCACCTGCTCGACCATGGTCCGGTCGCACAGCACATCGGGGCAACCGGGCGCGACGCGGGTCTGCACGCGGATGTCCAGCTTCTTGGCCTGCAGCGAGACCAGCGGCATGATGGCGTCGAGCAGGCGGGTCGGTGCCACCGCCTCGCGCACCTGCTCGCGCCGGCGCACGAAGTCGGCCACGCTCTTGATCACCCGGCCGGCACGGTCGGCCTGCTCGGACACGCGCTGCATCGCCTGGCGCAGCAGCTCCGGCGTGTCCAGGCCCGCGCCATCCCTGAGCAGATTGAGGCTGCCGGTGGCGTAGCTGGCGATCGCGGCCAGCGGCTGGTTCAGCTCGTGGCTCAGCAGCGAGGCCATCTCGCCCACCGTCGCCAGCCGTGCGGTCGCCTGCAGCCGTTCCTGCGACGCGCGGTTGAGTTCTTCGACGCGGCGCTGCTCGCTCTGGTCGATGATGGCGCTCATGAAGCCGGTCTGCGTGCCCTGCGCGTCGATCAGCGGCGCCTCGATGATCAGCACCGGGAAGCGCGTGCCGTCCTTGCGCTGGAACACCGACTCGTAGCCCTCGCGCGGCAGGATCTGGCCGGCCAGCCGCACGGCCTGGCGCTGCTGGTACTCGTCGACCAGCTCGGGCGGCCACCAGGGCGCGGGCAGGCCGGTGCCGATCAGTTCGTCGGCGTCAAAACCCACCATCTGGCAGAACGCCGGGTTGACGTAGGTGACGCGCCCCTGCATGTCGCGCGCGCGCAGGCCGGTCACCAGCGAGTTCTCCATCGCCTTGCGGAACGCCAGCGCATCGGCCACCTCGGTCTCGGCCCGCTGGCGCCGCCGCATGTCGCGGCCCAGCAGCACCAGCACCGCCAGCAGCGCCAGCGACAGCGCGCCGACCACAGCGGTGAGCACATTGGGGAACAGGCCGGCGACGCGGCGCGGGCCCTCCAGCCGCAACATCAGCGTGTGGCCGGGCAGGTCCAGCAGCGTGGTGGCGATCTGCAGGCTGCGGCTGCCGGCCACGCTGCTGTGCAGCGCCAGCCGCGTGCCGTCGACCTCGGTGAAGGCCAGGCCACGCCCGCGCACCAGGTCCTTGTTGGTCAGCTCGGCCAGCAGGCCGGGCAGGGCGTAGGTCGCCACCAGAAAACCCTCGGGCTCACCGGTGCGCACCACCGGCAGGCACATTTCCATCAGCTCCATGCCCATGCCGTTGCTCATCGGCCAGAAGTAGCTCGGCGAGAACGACGGCCCCGACACGCGGTGCGCGCTCTCGCAGGCCTGGCGCACATCGGGCAGCGCCTGGCTGCGCGGCAGCTGGCCATACAGCTCGGACACGTAGGCCGAGTCGCGCGCGGCCAGGGTCTTCAGCGTCCCGTCGCGCCACTCCAGCCGCACCAGCTCGCGGTGCTGGGCCAGCAGGTCGGCGGCCGGGTCCTGCCAGGAGCCGGTGGTGGGCGCCACGCTGTGCAGCGACTGCAGGGTCTGCACGTTGCGCACCAGGCCACCACGGATGTCGCTGGCCAGCGTGGTGGCGTCGCGCTCAAGCGCCTCCTGGTCGCGCACCTCCTCGTACTTGGCCGCCAGGAACACCAGCACGCCCAGCAGGGCCAGCACCAGCAGCAGCAAGGCGCCCCAGAGCAGCCAGCGTCTGGGAGGTCTCTTCATCGGCTCACAGACGGCGGTGCTGCAAGGACGGCAGTTGCTCGCGCACGCTGCGCAGGTACGCCAGATCGATGTCGGCCAGCACCACGCCCTGGCCCTCGGCCTGCATCGCCATCACCTGGCCCCAGGGATCGATCACCATGCTGCGGCCCCAGGTGCGGCGGCCGTTCTCGTGCACGCCACCCTGCGCGCTGGCGATCACGTAGGCCTGGTTCTCGATCGCGCGGGCGCGCAGCAGCACTTCCCAGTGCGCCTGGCCGGTGGTGTGGGTGAAGGCGGCCGGCACCAGCAGCAGGTCGGCCGCGAGCATGCGGTAGAGCTCGCCGAAACGCAGGTCGTAGCAGACGCTCATGCCCACGCGCCAATGTTCGCCCCCCTTGGACGGGAAGTCGAACACGGTCGGCGTGTCGCCCGGCGTGAGCACGTTGGCCTCGTCGTAGGCCTCGCGGCCGTTGTCGTAGCGGAACAGGTGGATCTTGTCGTAGCGGCTGACGCAGTGGCCCTTGTGGTCGTAGACCAGCGAGGCGTTGGCGGCGTGCTCTGGATCGTCGGTGGCCATGGGCATGGTGCCGCCGACGATCCAGAGCTTGAGCTCGCGCGCGGCGTCGGAGAGGAAGTCCTGCACCGTGCCCAGGCCGGGCTGCTCGGCCAGCAGCAGCTTGTCGGCGTCCTGCTGGCCCATGAAGCAGAAGTACTCGGGCAGCACGGCCAGCTCGGCGCCGCTGCGGGCGGCCTGGTCCAGCAGGGCGCGCGCGGCGCTGAGGTTGGCGTCCAGGCTGATGCCCGAGACCATCTGGATGGCGGCGACTTTCATCATTTCTCCTTGGTGCGCCGCGGGTCGGCGGCGCGCTGTGCGCAGCTTACTTCACCGCCGGCGCCGGCGTGGCCGGCGTCTCGGGTTTGGCAGGCTCTTTCGCGGGCTTTGGCTGCTCGATCTTCTCGACCTTGGGATCGGCCCAGCTGCCGCTGATGTGGAACTGCTGGGTGGTCGCCGACTGCAGCGGTTCGCGCAGCAGGAACTGGACCAGGAAGGTGCCCAGGCCGATCGCGGGGTTGATCGCGGTGGCGATCAGCGAGGCGGTGCCGGCGTTGATCTCGGGCACCACCACGACGTGGATGTCCTGCTGCTCGCGCGTGATGTCGGCCGTGCCTTCCATCAGCACGGCCGCGTTGATGCCCTTCATCTGCAGGTTGTTGGTGGTCGCCACGCCCTGTTTGATCTGCACGTCGCCGCGCACGAAGTCGAAGGCGAACCCGTCGGAGAACACGTCACGGAAGTCCAGCGTCAGGCGCCGCGGCAGCGACTGCAGGTTGAGCACCCCCAGCAGCTTGGCCGCGCCGGGTTCGACCTTGAGGAACTGGCCGGACTCGAAGTTGGCCGTCATCTCGCCCGACAGGCTGGGGTAGTCCAGCGCCAGCGGCGAGCCGCGCCAGGCGACATTGCCTTCGATCGTGCCCTTGCCGCCGCGCACCACGCCGGGCTTGCCGAAGCGGGCCAGCAGCTTGCCGGAGTCGTCGACGTCGAGCCGGAAATCCAGGTGCGAGCGCCGCGGCCCGCCCTCGCTGTCCGACGCGGCCCAGTTGCCGCTGCCGATCAGGCGCGCTTCGGGCACGCGCACATTGAGCTTGTTCAGCCGCCACTCGCGGTTGCGGCCGGTGCCGCGGTTGACCGCCTGGATGTCGACCATGCCCAGCTGGCGGCCCGCCAGCACGAAGTTCTCGACCGTGATGTCCAGCGCCGGCACGCTGGTGGGCTGTTCCAGCAGCTGCTCGACGTCGGCCGCGGCACTGGGCGCCAGGTTCAGCTCGGCCAGCCGCGCATAGATGCTGCCCGCGCTGGTGGCCGTGGGCTGGCGGTATTCGACGTAGCCGTTGAGCTCGTCGGCCTCGACGTTGGTGCGCCAGTGCGTGCCGTCGCGCGAACCGCCCAGCACCACGTTGTTGAAGGTGCGGCCGTCGACCAGCACCTGGCTGGCGCGCGCGGCCAGGATGGTGGGCAGGTAGGACAGGCTCTGGCCGGCCGCGGCGGGTGGCGCGGCGGAGGTGGCCGCGCTGCGCACATCGACGCCGCTGACGCTGTTGAACACGCTTTCCCAGGCACCGACATCGACGCGGCCGAAGCGCAGGTTGGCCAGCACGCCCTGCGGCGGCATCGGCGAGGACTCGCCGGCCTGCAGGCCGGTGCCCAGGCTGCCGCGCAGCACGCGCGGCTCCGGCTCGGTCACGTCGCGCTCGTACTGCACCGACAGCAGCGGCTGCGCCGCCGGGCCGACCTCGACCGCCAGCCGGTCGGTGCGCGCCACCTCGCCCCCGGCGCCAGGGCCGACCGAGGTGACCACGTTGTCGTAACGCAGCGGCAGGCTCTCGTCGGCGCGCTTTTCCAGCGGCGCCGGCAGGTTGACCGCCATGCCCTGCAGGCTGGTCGTCACATTGATCTCGGGCGAACCGCCCCGGAAGCCCAGGCGCGCGGTGTAGCCGGTGCTGCCGCTGGCGCGGGCGAACAGGCGCGAGGCAAAGCCCAGACCACCGTCGCGCAGGCCGTCGGCGGTGGCCGTGCCCTGGCCGCGGAACTCGATGCGCGAGGGGCCGCGCGCGTCGGCCGGCAGCATGCCGCCCTCCAGCGCGATCTCGCCGCCATAGACCCGGGCGTGCGCGTCCTGCAGCTTGAAGCTGCGTTCGGTGAAGACGATGCTGCCGCTGCTGCGTTCGAGCAGGGGCGCGTCGGGCGTGATGCGCAGGTCGTTGCCGGCCAGCGCGACGCTGCCCTGCATGGTGAAGTCGTCGGTCTTCTGCAGCGGCAGCTGCAGCTTGAACGTGACGCCGGTCTGGCCGGTGCCGGTGGTCCTGGCCAGCGCGTGGCCCAGCAGGCCGTTGACCGGCGAGGCCTGCACGAAGCCCAGCACCTCGCTGGCCGGGCCCTGCGCCTTGGCCGAGACCTCCAGCTTCGGGTTCGCCATCAGGTTGGGCACACCGACCTCGCCCTCGGACAGCTTCACCTTCGGCTGCCCCTCGACACCACCGGTCAGACCGGTCAGTTTGAGCGAGCCCTTGTCGAGCACCAGTTGCCCGTCCATCGCCTTGAGCGCCGGCCACGCCGGTTCGCCCGCGGCCTGCAGGTAGGCCGGCAGGAAGCCGTAGTCCAGGCCCTTGAGCGCGGCGGTGATGCGGAACTCGCCCTCGGTGCCGGCCTCGGTGAACGGCAGGTCCCAGAGGTCGCCGCGCACGCGGAACTCGACCTTGTCCGAGCTGCCGCCGCGCACCGCCTCGCGCACATAGCGGCGCACGTCGGCGCTGACCGACAGCGGCATGTAGCGGTGCACCTGCTTCGCGTCGGCGCGGCTGAGGGAGGCGTCCAGGTCGAGCACGCCGGGCAAGCGCGACTTCGCCTTGCTGCGGGCGGGGTCGGCCGTGACCCAGTGGACGCGCGCGGTGCCGGCGGCGTCGGTGTTGGCCAGCCGCAGGTTCTCGACCCAGGCCTCGACGCGCTCGCCCTTGAGTTCCCAGCGGGCGTCGGCCTGCAGGCTGTCCAGCGGAATCACCGGCACCTCGAACATGCCCGGCAGTTCGACCGAGCCCTTGGTGATGGTCACGCGCGCGGAGCCACCGTCCTGCGTCAGCTCGAAGTCCGCGTTGGCGCCGGTCACGCCGGGCCGGCCCGGGATCGGGTAGGGCCCGAAGCTGGACATCTGCCCGCTGGGCTGGCCCGCCAGCGCGAGGCCGATGGCGCGGCCCTTGGCCTGGTAGGCGGTGATGGGGGCCGGCGCGGGTGGCGTGGGGGCCGTGGCACTGGCGGCGCCACCACCGGGCGCGGTGGCCGGTTTCGCGGGAGCGACCGGGGTCGCCACGGGGCCCTGCCAGCGCGCCGACAGGCCTTCGATCCGGCCGGACGGGTTCAGGCTCGCGAGCAGGCTGCGGCTGGCCTCGGGCAGCGGCACCCGCTCGGCCAGGGCCGCCAGCGCCGCCAGATCGACGCGGTCGGCGTCCAGCGTGGTCGACCGGGTGCGGCTGCTCAGGCCGTTGTCGTGCTTGAGGCGCAGCTTGCCGCCACGCCAGTCGAGGCCGTCCCTGGTGCGGAAGCTCAGCTTGTCGGCCGAGAGCTCGAAGCCCTGGGCATTCCAGCTGGCGGCCAGGCGGCCGTCGACGCTGTCCAGCGCCAGCTCGGGCAGCTGCGCGCCCAGGCGCGTGGCCACGGCCTTGAGCCCGAGGTCGGCCGTGACACCGGTCAGCTGGCCGCGGTCCATGTCGCTCCAGGCGCGCAGGCGGCCCTGCCCGGTGCGGACTTCCACGTCCCACTCCGACAGGTCGACATAGGTCTTCAGGCGCGACACGTCGACGCCCGGAAAGTCGGCATAGAGCTCGCCGCTCCAGTTGTGCCAGGGCGCGCGGTCTTTCGGCACCGGGCCGAGATCCAGATCCAGCAGTGGCTCGCGCAGGTTGGCCATCAGGCTGAACGGCTGGCCCCAGTCGGCCGGCGGGCTGGCGTCCAGCCGCATCAGGTGGCTGCGCACGCTGTTGCGCACCACGAGGTTGAGCGCAGACAGCGCCAGCGGCGGCCGGTTGCGCAACTCGTCGGTCCAGCGCACGGTGCCGTTCTGGATCACGAACTCGGTCTGCGAGAAGAACCAGTCGGCCGCGCGGCCGTTGTCGTCCTGCTGGCCGGAGAAGTCCAGCCCGGCGATTTCAATGTGGTCCTTGGCGGTGCGCCGGATGTCGAGCACCGGCGATTCGATCACCAGCTGCTCGAAGCCCAGGCGCCACAGCGAGGTGACCGACACCGCGGCCCGCACCCGGGGCAGCCGCAGCGCCTCGCGACCGGCCGGGTCGAACAGGCGCACGTCGTCGAGCTCCAGCGCCGGGACCAGCCGCAGCAGATAGCCAGCCTGCGAGCCCGACTCACCCACAGATTCGGCGCGGAGGGCGCCGACCTTGACCGGTACCCCCACGGCCGCCGTGGCCCAGCGTTCCAGGTCGGGGCGCCACTCTCCGATTCGCGGCACAATCCAAAGATGCAGGGCACCCAGGGTGAGGGCGAACAGCGTCCAGACCGCGAGCACCATCCACAGCAGCAGCCGCGTGATCGCCGAGAAGGTCCTTTGTGTTCGCGAGGCAGGGGCGACGGGGGCCGGGCTTTGATTCATATCCAACGCAAATTATGACGGTCAGTGCTTGCTCCGGTTCCGCAGCGTCGGTTTCTGCTTTGTCATCAAATGTGAATTCCATCGCTCTGCCCGCGCGGCAGGCCGAGCATTCCCGCTTCGTGCAGCGGGTGCGGCGCCGCTACGAGAAGGAACTGGACTGCCTGCCACCGGGCGCGCCGGTGAAGGCGTCGATGCTGGCCTGTCTGGCGACGCTGCGCGAACGCGGCCTGCCGGTGCCGGCCGCGCTGCGGGTGCTGCGCCAGCTGGTGATGGAGCGGCTGGTGGTGCTGGACTGCGAACAGGACGCCACGCTGGCCGAGGTCACGCGGGCCGTGACCGAGCTGGCCGAAATCGCGCTGGACCAGGCCTGCGCCCTGGCCTTTGCCGACCTCGACGACCTCTACGGCGCCCCGATGACCGAGACCGGCCAGCGCGCCCAGCTCTGGGTGATCGGCATGGGCAAGCTCGGCGCGCGCGAGCTCAATGTCTCCAGCGACATCGACCTGATCTATGTCTACGACGCCGACGGCGAGACCGCCGGCAACGCGGCCGGCCGCAACCGCATCAGCAACCACGAGTACTTCGGCAAGGCGGTCAAGCACCTCTACAACAGCGTGGGCGAGACCACCGAACACGGCAACGTGTTCCGGGTCGACCTGGCGCTGCGGCCCAACGGCAACTCCGGTCCCAGCGCGGTCTCGCTGGGCGCGCTGGAGGAATATTTCCTGGTGCAGGGTCGCGAGTGGGAGCGCTTTGCCTGGCTCAAGAGCCGCGTGATCGCGCCCGACGCCTGCATCGCCAGCAAGAGCGCGAGCGCGCTGCGCGGCGCGGTGCTGCCCTTCGTCTTCCGCAAGTACCTGGACTACAACGTCTTCGACTCGCTGCGCACGCTGCACCGGCAGATCCGCGACCACGCGGCCAAGCGCGCCGCCGGCAACCCGGGTCGCGCCAACGACGTCAAGCTCTCGCGCGGCGGCATCCGCGAGATCGAATTCACCGTGCAGTTGTTGCAGGTGGTGCGCGGCGGCCAGTTCCCCGAACTGCGCACGCGCCCGACGCTGGACGCGCTGCAGCGCGTGGCCAAGGCCAACCTGATGCCACGCGCCACGGCCGACGCCCTGGCCACGGCCTACGTGTTCCTGCGCAAGGTCGAGCACCGCATCCAGTACCTGGACGACCAGCAGACCCACCTGATCCCGACCCGCGACGACGACCTGGCCTGGATCGCCGCGACCATGGGCTACCCCGACACCTGCGCCTTCCTGTGTGCGCTGGACACCCACCGCGAAACGGTGGCGCACGAGTTCGACATCCTGCTCGGTGGCGCGCCCGGCGGTGGCTGCAGCGGCAAGGGTTGCCACAAGGCGGCGTCGCGTGGCGCGATGGAAGACCTGCAGGGCGTGATGGCCGGCCTGCCCGAGGCGTTTGCCGCCAAGGTCGCGCAATGGTGCGAGCACCCGCGGGTGCTGGCGCTGCGCGAGGACGCGCGCATGCGGCTGGTGCGGCTGGTCGAGCGCACCGGGGCCTGGCTGGAAGAAGGGCGCGTCAACGAGGTCGCCGCGCTGCGCCTGGCCGACTGGATCGAGCCGCTGCTGCGCCGCGAAAGTTACCTCGCCCTGCTGCAGGAACGGCCCTCGGTGCACGAGCGGCTGCTGCGCCTGCTGGGCGCGGCCAAGTGGCCGGCGCGTTACCTGCTCAAGCACCCGGGCGTGATCGACGAACTCGCCAGCCAGCAGCTGCTGACCGACCGCTTCGACGCTGCGCAGTTCGAGGCCGAGCTCGAAGACCGGCGCATCTCGCTCTCGCGCACCGGCGAAGACGACGAAGAGGCGCTGCTCAACCTGCTGCGCCGGGCGCAGCACGCCGAGGTGTTCCGCACCCTGGCGCGCGACGTCGAGGGCGTGCTGACGGTGGAGCAGGTGGCCGACGACCTGTCGGCGCTGGCCGACGCGGTGCTGCGCGTGACCGCGCGCTGGTGCTGGAGCCGGCTCAAGAACCGCCACCGCGACGAACCCGCGTTCGCGATCATTGGCTACGGCAAGCTCGGCGGCAAGGAGCTGGGTTACGGCAGCGACCTGGACATCGTGTTCGTCTACGAGGACGAACATGAAAACGCCAGCGAGATCTACGCCGCCTTCGTGCGCAAGCTGATCAACTGGCTCACGGTCAAGACCGGCGAGGGCGACCTCTACGAGATCGACACCGCCCTGCGGCCCAACGGCAACTCGGGCATGCTGGTGACCACCTTCGGCGCCTACGACCATTACCAGCGCGGCCGCGGCAGCAACACCGCCTGGACCTGGGAACACCAGGCCATGACGCGCGCGCGGTTCGTGATGGGCATGGCGGGGCTGCAAGAGCGCTTCGACGGCGTGCGCGAAGCGGTCATCACCGCCGGACGCGACCGCGCGGCGCTGGCGCAGGAGATCACGGCCATGCGCGAGAAGGTGCGCGCGGCCCACCCGGTGCGCGGCGAGACCTACGACGTCAAGCACAGCGTGGGCGGCATGGTCGACGTCGAGTTCGTGGTCCAGTACCTGGTGCTGGCGCATTCGGGCGAACACCCCGAGCTGCGCGGCAACCTGGGCAACATCGCGCTGCTGCAGCGGGCCGAGGCCGTGGGCCTGCTGCCGCACAGCGTGGGCCAGGAAGCGGCCGATGCCTACCGCGAGCTGCGCCACCTGCAGCACCGGGCGCGGCTGGACGAGGCGCCGACGCAGATCGATGCCGCCGCCGCGGCGGGGCTGTCGGCCGCGGTGCAGGCGCTCTGGCGCCACGTGCTCGGCAACCCGGGGTAGATCGAGCCCCCACGCTCCACCGCTGCGCGGGGCACTGCCCCCCGAGGGGGCTGGGCCTGCCTGGGGGCGGCCCGGCGGCTGGCCCCGGCCCCCACGCTCCGCCGCTGCGCGGGGCGCCGGCAACCAAGACCATGTGCCTCTCAGGGGCAACCGAAAGATTGATTCGGCTGTTTTGTGACTGATCAGTCACAATAAAACCAATCAGTTCAATTCGGCAACCAAGCCACCCGGAGGGCACATGGACCACCACCCGCGGAACTTTTCCACGGCATCGCCGCTCAATAACGGCACCGCGACGCCGATGCAGGTGTTGTCGGGTCTCCAGGTTTTTGCTCTGCGAAGCCTTCCGCCGATCGTGGCGGTTGCAATCCCGAGGCGCTTCTCCTCCTCCTCCCTCCCTCCCTCCTTCGCGTCGGGGCGCTTCGCAGATCTTTGTATTCCCTCCCGCCGCCCCACCCGGGCGGCGGCCTGCCGGGGCTGAGCCATGTTCTCGCCCCGCCAAGCATCCCCCATCGGCGGCGCCCCCGCCCGCCGGCCCCGCGTGGCCATCGTCGGTTCCGGCATCGCCGGGCTGGCCGCCGCCCACACCCTGAACGGCCTGGCCGAGCTGACGCTGTTTGAAGCCGGCGACTATTTCGGCGGTCACACCCACACCGTCGACCTGACCCTGCCCGACCCCGGCGGCCGGCCGGTCACCTTCGGCGTCGACACCGGCTTCCTGGTGCTCAACGAGCGCACCTACCCCAACCTGCTTGCGCTGCTGGAGCAGCTGGACGTCGCGGTCGCCCCGTCGGACATGTCGTTCTCGGTGCAGGCGCCGGGCGCCGGCCCGAAAGGTGCTGCGCTGGAATGGAGCGGCTGCGACCTGTCCACCGTGTTCGCGCAGCGCGCCAACCTGGGCAACCCGCGCTTCTGGCGCATGCTGGCCGACATCGTGCGCTTCAACCGACTGACCACCCGGCTGGCGCGGCGCGGCGACGACCTCGGCGCCGACAGCCCCTTGCTGGAACCGCTGGGCGATTTCCTGACCCGGCACCGCTTCTCCGACGCCTTCCGCGACTGGTACTTCCTGCCGATGATGGGCTGCATCTGGAGCTGCCCGACCGACCAGATGCTGCGTTTCCCGGTCGCGACCATGGTCCGCTTCTGCCACAACCACGGCCTGATCCAGGTCACCCACCGCCCGCAGTGGTACACGGTCGCCGGCGGCGCGCGGCAGTACGTCGAGAAGATCGTCGCGGCCATCCCCGACCGCCGCCTGAACACACCGGTGCGGCAGGTGCTGCGCGACGCGCACGGCGTGCAGGTGGTCACCGACGGCCGGGTCGAACGCTTCGACGCCATCGTCATGGCCTGCCACAGCGACCAGGCGCTGTCCATCCTCGGCCGCTCGGCCACGGCCGAAGAATCCGTGTTGCTGGGCGCGATCCGCTACCAGCCCAACCGCGCCGTGCTGCACACCGACGCCTCGGTGCTGCCGCAGCGCCAGAAGGCCTGGGCGGCCTGGAACTACGCCGCCGGCGGCGCCAGCGGCGAGCCGCGCGTCTGCCTGCACTACCTGATCAACCGCCTGCAGCCGCTGCCGGTGAGCACGCCGGTGATCGTCTCGCTGAACCCGCAGCGCGCCATCGACCCGGCGCAGGTGGTCGGCGAATACGAATACGCGCACCCGGTGTTCGACCTGGCGGCGATCCGGGCACAGAAGCAGATCGCCCGGCTGCAGGGCCAGCACCACACCTGGTTCGCCGGCGCCTGGCTGGGCTACGGCTTCCACGAAGACGGCCTGAAGGCCGGCCTGCGGGCGGCGCACGACATCATTCTGGAACACGACCTGCTGCCCGCCGGCAGCGCCCGCCAGGCGCGCATGGCCGCTCAGCCGGGAGTGATGGCATGACCAGCGTGGGGGCCTTGGTCGGTTTTGGCCAGGTGCGCCATGCCCGCTCGCGGCCCCAGGCGCACGCCTTCGCCTACCCGACCTTCTTCCTGATGCTGCCGATGCGTGGCCTGCGCGCCCACGGCAACGGCGCACTGGCGCGCAACCGGGCGGCGGCGCTGTCCTTCCACGACCGCGACCACGGCGACGGCCGCGAGGACAGCCTGTCCTGGCTCGACAGCCTGCTGGCCATGCAGGGCATCCACGACGCCACCGGCGAGGTCTGGCTGCACACCTACCCGCGCGTGCTGGGCTATGTGTTCAAGCCGGTGAGCTTCTGGTACTGCCACCGGACCGACGGCAGCCTGCGCGCCGTGGTCGCCGAGGTCAACAACACCTTCGGCGAACGCCACTGCTACCTGCTGGACGCGCCGCGCTATGGCGTGCCGGCCACGGCCGACAAGGTGTTCCACGTCTCGCCCTTCTGCCCGGTGCGCGGCGAATACCGCTTCGTGTTCCTGCGCACGCAGCACGGCGGTGAAGACCGCACCGTGGCCCGCGTCGACTTCCACGACGAGCCTGGCGCCGAGGCCCTGATCCGCACCAGCGTCAGCGGCACGCTCGAACCCCTGACAACGGCCAGCACCCGCCGCGCCCTGTGGCAACACCCGGCCATGACGCTGGCCGTGGTCGCGCGCATCCACTGGCAGGCGCTGCGGCTGTGGCTCAAGCGCGCCCCGTTCTTCCGCCAGCCCGCCCCGCCGGCCGACTTCGTGACGCCCGGCCATCCCAGCCCTCCGTGACCACGCCCTCCTGACCCGATCCATGAACAGCACCACCGCCCCCCGTCACGCCGGCTTCGCCCTGCCCCGCAGCGCCCCGGCCGCCGCGCGCACCACGCTGCAACTGCTGCAGGGCCTGCGCCATGGATCGCTCACGCTGCAGTTGCCCGACGGCACCGTGCAGCGCTACGGCAGCGGCCAGGGTCCGCTGGCCACCATGCGCCTGAACAACTGGAACGTGTTCGGCGCCTCGCTCAAGTCCGGCGACATCGGTTTTGCCGAGAGCTACATCGCGGGCGACTGGAGCACGCCGCAGCTGACCGACCTGCTGCGCCTGCTGATCGCCAACCGCGGCGCGATCGAAGACGTGGTCTACGGCTCCTGGATCGGGCGCCTGGCCTACCGGCTGCGCCACCTGCTCCACCGCAACAGCAAGACCAACAGCCGCAAGAACATCCACGCCCACTACGACCTGGGCAACGCCTTCTACGAACTCTGGCTGGACGAGACCATGAACTACTCGTCGGCGCTGTTCGAGCGGCCCGACCAGGACATGGTGGAAGCACAGCACGCCAAGGTGCGGCGCGCGCTGCGCATGGCGGGCGTGCAGCCGGGCGACCGGGTGCTGGAAATCGGCTGCGGCTGGGGCGCGCTGGCCGAGAAGGCGGTCACCGAGTTCGGCGCCTCGGTCACCGGCGTCACGCTGTCGACCGAGCAGCTGGCGTTCGCACAGAAGCGCAACCCGGGGGCCGACCTGCGGCTGCAGGACTACCGCGACATCCAGGACGCCCCCTACGACGCCATCTGCTCGATCGAGATGGTCGAGGCCGTGGGACGCGAGTACTGGGACACCTACTTCGGCGCCGTCGCGCGCCTGCTCAAGCCGGGCGGCCGCGCCTGCATCCAGAGCATCACCATCCGCGACGACCTGTTCGAGCGCTACATCGCCGGCACCGACTTCATCCAGCAGTACATCTTCCCGGGCGGCTGCCTGCCCAGTCCCTCGCAGTTCCGCGCCGCCGCCGAACGCGCCGGGCTGCAGGTGGTCGACCAGTTCCACTTCGGCCTGGACTACGCGCGCACGCTCTGGCACTGGCGCCAGCGCTTCCTGCAGCAGCAGGACAGCGTGCAGCCGCTGGGCTTCGATGCGCGCTTCATGCGCACCTGGGAGTTCTACCTCGCCTACTGCGAAGCCGCCTTCGCCGAAGGCAACACCGACGTCGTGCAGTTCACGCTGCGCAAGCCGGACTGAGGATCACCCCATGGCCACGCGCAGGCTCCTGTTGCAGTCGCTGCTGGTGACCACCGGCACCGCCGCACTGCCATCACCGGCCATGGCGAACGCGCACACGGCCGGCGAAGCCCTGGCGGGCCAGCGCGCGATTGGCCAGAGCCTGTTCCGCTGGTTCGGCCTGGAGGTCTACCGCGCCACGCTGTACGCCAGCCCCGGCTTCGAGCCGCAGGGCTACGAAGGGCAGCGCTTCGCGCTGGAGCTGGAATACCGGCGCGCCTTCGACGGGCCTTCCATTGCCAAGCGTTCGCTCGACGAGATGCAGGGCATCGCGCCGCTGGACCCGGCGCGGGCGCGCCAGTGGCTGGACCTCATGGCCCGCACCTTTCCCGACGTGGCGCCGGGCGACCGCCTGCTCGGACAACACGACCCGGAACGCGGCGCGCGTTTCTTCCTCAACGGCCGGCTGCACGGCACGGTGGACGACCCGGTGTTTTCCGCGCGCTTCTTCGGCATCTGGCTCTCGCCCCGCACCTCGCAGCCCAGGCTGCGCGACGCGCTGATCGCGGGCGCGTCGCGCTGAGGCGCCGCCATGACCGCCACCCACACCTCCGTGGCCGAGCGCTTCACCGGGCCGGGCGCCTGGCGCGAGGGCCTGCGCTACGGGCTGCTGGGCCTGCCGCTGGCCTTCGTGGCGCTGCCGCTCTATGTGCTGCTGCCCAACCACTACGCGCGCAGCTTCGGCGTGCCGCTGGCGGCGCTGGGCATGGTGCTGCTGGGCACGCGCCTGTTCGATGCGCTGCTCGATCCCTGGATCGGGCGCTGGTGCGACCGGCTGTTCGCGCGTTCGCACCGCGCCGTGCTGGGCGCCGCGGGGGCGGCCGCTGCCGTACTGGCGCTGGGGCTGTGGGGCCTGCTGTTTCCGCTGCCCGCCCTGCGCGGCGACGCCACCGGCCTGCTGGTCTGGGCCGGCGCGCTGATGGCGCTGACCTACGCGGCCTACAGCGTCGCCAGCGTGGCGCACCAGGCCTGGGGAGCGCGCCTGGGCGGCAACGAGGTGCAGCGCAGCCGCGTGCAGGCCTGGCGCGAGGGCCTGGCGCTGGCCGGCGTGCTGGTCGCCGCGGTGCTGCCGACGCTGGGCGGACTGGCAGTGACGGTCGGGGTGTTCGCGGCGCTGCTGGCGATCGGCTGGCTGGCCTGGTCCAGTGCGCTGGCGCCACCGCCCGGCGTTCCGCTGCCCACCACGCGGACCGCCGCCAGTCCCTGGCAGGAGCCGCGCTTCGTCCGCCTGCTCGCCGTGTTCGTGGTCAACGGCACGGCCAGCGCGATCCCCGCGACCCTGGTGCTGTTCTTCGTGCAGGACCGGCTGCAGGCGCCGGCGCAGATCGAGCCGGCCTTTCTCGCCCTCTATTTCCTCAGCGCCGCGCTGTCGCTGCCGCTGTGGCTGCGGCTGGTGCCGCGGCTCGGACTGGCGCGCACCTGGCTGGCGGGCATGCTGCTGGCGGTGGTGAGCTTCGTCTGGACCGCCACGCTGGGCGGCGGCGACACCGTGCCCTTCCTGGTCGTGTGCGCGCTCTCGGGCACCGCGCTGGGCACCGACCTCGCCCTGCCGGGTGCGCTGCTGGCCGGGCTGATGGACGAGACCGGCGAACGTGGGCAGCGCGAAGGCGCTTACCTGGGCTGGTGGAACTTCGCCGCCAAGCTCAACCTCGCGCTGGCGGCCGGCCTGGCGCTGCCGCTGCTGGGCGCGCTGGGCTACGCGCCGGGCTCGCGCGATCCCGCGGCCCTGCAGACCCTGACCCTGGCCTACGCCCTGCTGCCCTGCGCGCTCAAGCTGCTGGCCGCGGGCCTGCTGTACGCACTGCTGATCCGCCCGGCCGCCGCGCCGGCCCCGAACCAGACCCACCCGACCATTCCCCACAAGGCATTGCCATGAAACGTCGCCTCCTGCTCTCCGGTGCCGGCGCTGCCGCCGCCACGCTCGCGCTCACCGGCTGCGCCGGTCCGCAGGTGAACGAATACGCGAGCGAAAAGCCGGCGCTGGACCTGCGCCAGTACTTCAACGGCACGCTCGACGCCTACGGTGTCTTCACCGACCGCAGCGGCCAGGTGGTGCGCCGCTTCACCGTGGTGATGCGCTGCCAGTGGAACGGCGACGAGGGTGTGCTCGACGAAGACTTCGCCTATTCGGACGGCACGACCCAGAAGCGCATCTGGCGCCTGACGCACCTGGGCAACGGCCGCTACACCGGCCGCGCGGACGACGTGGTCGGCACCGCCGACGGACAGGTCGCGGGCAACGCCTTTCGCTGGGGCTACACGCTGGCGCTGCCGGTCGGCGGCGATCCGAGCGCCGCCGGGCCGCCCCAAGGCGCGAGCGCCCCCTCGGGGGGCAGCGCCGTCCGCGAAGCGACCAGCGTGGGGGCCACGATCGTGAACGTCGATTTCGACGACTGGATGTACCTGATGGACGAGCGCGTGATGCTCAACAAGGCGACCATGAGCAAGTTCGGCATCCGCCTGGGCGAAGTCACGCTCAGCTTCGTGCGCCGCGCCAACTGAGCCCGATGGCATGAACACCCCAAGCAGTTTTGTCGAACCGCTCGCCGCCACCGGCACCACCGCGCCCCGGCGCGGGCCCGGCCTCTGGCGACCGTTCAACCCGCCCATCGCCGCCTGGCGCGGGCAGCGGGTCTGGATCGTCGGCGCATCCACCGGCATCGGCCGCGCCGCGGCGGAGCAACTGCTGGCCCAGGGCGCGACGGTGCTGGCCTCGGCCCGCAACGCGGTGGGGCTGGCCGATCTGGTCGCCCGCCACTCGCGCACCGGCGAGCCGCCGCGCGTGCAGGCCTGGCCGCTGGACGCCACCGACGCCGCCGCTGTCGCCCGGACGGCGAACAGCCTGCTGGCGCAGGGCCCGATCGACCTGGTGCTCTACTGCGCCGGCCACTACCGCGGCCAGCGCGCCGACACCTTCGACCTGGCCGAGATGCAGCGGCACATGGCGATCAACTACGGCGGCGCGCTGACCCTGCTCGACGCCGTGCTGCCGGCCTTCCTCGCGCGCGGCCAGGGCCACATCAGCCTGGTCAGCAGCGTGGCGGGCTTTCGCGGCCTGCCCCAGGGCCTGGCCTACGGCCCGACCAAGGCCGCGCTGACGCATCTGGCCGAGACGCTGTACCTCGACCTCGCGCCACGCGGCATCGGCGTGAGCGTGGTACACCCCGGTTTCGTGAAAACACCGCTGACCGCACAGAACGCCTTCGAGATGCCCGCGCTGATCACGCCCGAGGTGGCGGCGCGCGAACTGCTGGCCGGCATCGCGGCGGGCGCGTTCGACATCCACTTCCCCCGGCGCTTCACGCACTGGATGAAGCTGCTGCGTCTGCTGCCCTACCGTGCCTACTTCCCGCTGGTGCACCGCGCCACCGGGCTCTGACCCGACATGACGCAAGCCTCTTCCGATCACCGCGCCGCCGTGGCGCGGCTGTCCGCGTTCTACGGACAGCTGAACCCGCAGGACCTCGACCGTCTCGGTGATTTCTACGCGCCCGACGCGCGCTTCAAGGACCCGTTCAACGAGGTGCAAGGGCTGCCCGCGATCCGCCAGATCTTCGGCCACATGTTCACGGCGCTGCACGATCCGCGCTTCGTGGTCACGCAGCAGCTGGTGGATGGCCCGCAGGCGTTTCTGGTGTGGGAATTCCGCTTCCGCTTCCGCCGCTTCGACACAGTGACCGAACAGGTGGTCCGCGGCGGCTCGCACCTGGTGCTGGACAGCGACGGCCTGGTGACCCTGCACCGCGACTACTGGGACGCGGCCGAGGAGCTGTACGAGAAGCTGCCCGGCCTGGGCGCGCTGATGCGCTGGCTGCGGCGCCGCGCCAACCAGTGAACCCGTTCAGCGCCGGGCGAGCATCTTCTCGCGCACGGCGGCCACCAGCGCCTTGCCGGTCTGCAAGGTTTCCATCGGGTCCACCTCGCCGAGTTCGGCCATGTCCTGCAGCACCTCTTCGCGCTTGTTGCGCGCCAGGCAGGCCAGCAGCTTGTCGCGCAGCGCCTCGTCTTCCACCGTGCGCAGCAGCTTGGCCAGGTCGTACAGGTCGCAGCGCGAGACCGCATCGAACAGCGACTTCTGGTCGGCGAACGCCAGGTCTTCGACGTCGGTGAACTGGTCCGGCGTCTTGATCTTGCGGTCCGAAAAGAACTTGCGCCCCTTGTCGTTGAGCAGACGCAGGATCTCGCTCTTGCGGAAGGTGAAGATGTCCTCGGCGAACTCGCTGCCGGCGAGCTTCTTGAGCAGCAGCGAGCGGTCCACGTCGACCATGGCGGCGAACTCGTCGACGCTCACGTACTCGTAGTCCACCTTCTCGGTGTCGGTGTGGTCGGCCACGATGCGCCGCGCCTGCACCACGATGTCCTTGGGCGAGAAGATCACGCGCTTGCCGTTGCCCTTCTCGTCGTCGATGCGGATCAGGTGCAGCATCAGCAGCTTGGTGATGCTGTTGCGGATGTGCACGTCCGAGTGCCCGAGCAGCGCGCGCGCCTGCACGAACACATCGGTCAGCAGCGGGCTGGCGAGCACCGGCTGGGCCGCGGTGCTGCGCAGCTCGTTCTTGGTCCGCCCGACCTCGGCGATGCCCAGCAGGTTCAGCAGCTGCGCATAGACCAGGATGTCGGGCTGGTAGTTGACACGGGTGGCGATCAGCTCGTGCGCCACCGCCAGCCGCTCGACCAGCGAACGCAGCAGGCCGGGGGTGAACTTGGGCGTTTCGCCCAGCTCCCGCTCCAGCGTCTCGTAGCCGACCAGGTACAGCTCGCAATAGGAACGCGCGGCGGCGTTGTTGCCGCGCCGGCCCTGCACCAGCTGCGTCGCCACGCCAAAGCACTGCCCGGGCCCGAGCGTCTCGACCACGACGCGCTTTTCCTCGCGGACCATGTAGATGTCCACCGACCCGTCCTTGATCACATACAGGTGGTGCCCCGGCATGCCCTCGGTGTAGAGCACGTCGCCCGCGTAGAAACGCTGCTGGGTGAAGCCTTCGTCGGGCCCGAAGGGCATGGGCAATGGCAGGGGACGGACGGTGGTGGCGGTGTTCATGGTGTCGGCTTTGCGCACGGGCAGCGACAGAACACACCGCCCCGATCCTTGCATCGGCAGTGTTGGCGACAACTTGAGGGGAAAACGCCCGGAGGGCGCGCGGATCAGCCCGGACGGCTGTCGGCGAAGCTCTGGCGCAGCGCCAGCTTGTCGGCCAGGCGGGCCAGGTTGGGGTGCGTGGTGCGCCACTCCAGCTGCGGGAAGCGGAAGCTCAGGTACCCCAGCGCGCAACCGACCGCGACGTCGGACAGACTCAGGTGGATGCCCGAGCAGAAGGGCTTGTCGGCCAGGCCACGGGCCATCGCCACCAGCGCGGCGTCGACCTTGCCGAGCTGGCGGTCGATCCAGGCCTGGCTGCGCTGCTCTTCGGTGCGGCCGGGCCAGGTCGCTTCCAGGCGCGCCAGGATGGCGGCGTCCATCACGCCGTCGGCCAGCGCTTCCCAGGTCTTGACCTCGGCGCGCTCGCGGCCGGACGGCGGAATCAGCTTGCCCACGGGCGAGAGCGTGTCGAGGTATTCGACGATCACGCGCGAATCGAACACCGCTTCGCCGCCCTCCATGATCAGGCAGGGCACCTTGCCCAGCGGGTTGGAGGTGGCGATCGTCGTGTCGGCCGACCAGACGTCTTCCGGCACGAACTGGTAGTCGAGCTTTTTCTCGGCCATGACGACGCGGACCTTGCGGACGTAAGGGCTGGTGGTGGCGCCGATGAGTTTCATGAATGAAAAAGCGTGGGAGTCCCTGGGCCGGCCATTTTAGCGAGCCAGATGCCCTCCCGTGCTGAACGGCCAGCGGTCATCCCGGCGCCACCCCCGCCTTCTACAATCCGAGGGATGCGATCGACCACCACTGCCACCCCCTCCGCCGCGGGCACCCTCACGCCCGTTTCCGCCCTTTCTCCGCTGGACGGCCGCTACGCCGGCAAGCTGGCGCCACTGCGGCCCTTCATGAGCGAACAGGGCTACATGCACCGCCGCGTGCAGGTCGAGATCGCCTGGTTCATCGCCCTGTCCGACGCCGGTTTCGACGAATTCCCGCCGCTCTCGCCCGGCGCACGCACCTACCTGATGGACCTGGTGAAGAACTTTTCCGAGGCCGACGCGGTCGCGATCAAGGACATCGAGAAGACCACCAACCACGACGTCAAGGCCGTCGAGTACTGGATCAAGTCCAGGTTCGACGCCCGCCCCGAGCTGGAAAAGGCCGCCGAATTCGTGCACTTCGCCTGCACCAGCGAAGACATCAACAACACCAGCCACGCCCTGCAGCTCAAGGGCGGGCGCGACGCCGTGCTGCTGCCCGCGCTGGACCAGGTGATCGTGCGGCTGCGCGAGATGGCGCACCAGTTCGCCGACGTGCCCATGCTCAGTCGCACCCACGGCCAGACCGCCAGCCCGACCACGGTCGGCAAGGAACTGGCCAATGTGGTGGTGCGCCTGTCCGGCGCGCGCGAACGCATCGCGGCCGTGAAGCTCATGGGCAAGATGAACGGCGCGGTCGGCAACTACAACGCCCACCTGTCCGCCTGGCCCGACTTCGACTGGGAAGCCTTCAGCAAGAAGGTCATCGAGACCGCCGAGCCGCTGGGCCTGGGCCTGACCTTCCAGCCGTACTCGATCCAGATCGAGCCGCACGACTACATGGCCGAGCTGTTCGACGCCATCGCGCGCACCAACACCATCCTGGTCGACCTCTCGCGCGACATCTGGGGCTATGTGAGCCTGGGTTACTTCAAGCAGCGGCTCAAGGCCGGCGAAATCGGCTCTTCGACCATGCCGCACAAGGTCAACCCGATCGACTTCGAGAACGCCGAAGGCAACCTGGGCCTGGCCAACGCACTGCTCAAGCACCTGTCCGAGAAGCTGCCGGTCAGCCGCTGGCAGCGCGACCTGACGGACTCGACCGTGCTGCGCAACATGGGCGTGGCCATGGGCTACGCCGTGCTGGCCTACAGCTCGCTGATGACCGGCCTGAACAAGCTCGAACTCAACCAGGAAGCGCTGGCCGACGACCTGAACGCCTCGTGGGAAGTGCTGGCCGAGCCGATCCAGACCGTGATGCGCCGCTTTGGCGTGCAGGGCGCCTACGAGAAGCTCAAGGAAGTCACGCGCGGCAAGACCGTGACGGCCGAAGCCCTGCACACCCTGATCCGCAGCCTGGAGATTCCCCAGGCCGAGAAGGACCGGTTGCTGGCGATGACGCCGGGCAGCTACGTCGGCAAGGCCGCCGAACTCGCCCGCCGCGCCTGAGCCACCGCCCGATGCCCTGCGGGGCAGGGCCGGTGCGCACCACTTCGGTGTGTGGCGCGGGGTCCACCATCCACAAATGGGGGGAAGGACTGGTTTTCCCGCGATGCAGGCGCCGGGGAATTGGGCATAGTGCTTGCGTGGCTTGATCTGCCTCAAATCGAGACAGAGACTTCGCCTCTACAGTGGCGCCCCTGAGACCGCCCGCAAGAGGCGATCCTTTCTTTGGCGGGCCTTTGGCCCGCTTTTCGTTGGAGAACACAAAACCATGGCCATCGAGCTGTACAACCACCAAGGGCATGTGTGCCTGATGTTCGCGCACCTCAGCGACGAGGGCGGCGAAGCCGTGCAGGCCAACCAGTTCCTGGTGATCGATGGCGATCAGGGTGCGGTGATCGATCCGGGCGGCAACATGGCGTTCAACGAACTGCTGCTGACCATCGGCCGCTACTTCCCGCCCAACAAGCTCACCGAGATCCTGGCGTCGCACGCCGATCCGGACATCATTGCCTCGCTGGACCGCTGGATGACCAGCACCCAGGCCACGCTGTACATCTCCAAGCTGTGGGAGCGTTTCGCGCCGCACTTCTGCAAGCCCGGCAAGACGGCCGGGCGCATCGTCGGCATCCCCGACCCCGGCATGCGGATCAAGCTCGGCCGCAGCGAGCTCGTGGCGCTGCCGGCGCACTTCATGCACGCCGAAGGCAACTTCCAGTTCTGGGACCCGGTGAGCAGGATCCTGTTCTCCGGCGACCTCGGCGTGTCGCTGGGCACCTCGGGCGACGCGGCCAAGCCGATCACCAGCCTGGCGCCGCACCTGCACCGCATGGAGGCCTTCCACCGGCGCTACATGGTGTCGCAGAAGGTGCTGCGCCTGTGGGCGAACATGGTGCGGGATCTGCCGATCAAGATGATCGTGCCGCAGCACGGCGCGCCGCTGGCTGGCGACGCCGTCAAGGAGTTCATCGGCTGGATCGGGGACCTGACCTGCGGCATCGACAACGTCACGCAGGCCAACTACACGATCCCTGCCTGAGAGAGCTGGGGCCCCCACGCTCCACCGCTGAGCATGGTCGCTGCCCCCCGAGGGGGCTGATTCAGCTTGGGGCGGCCCGGCGCTGAATCCGGAGCCCGCACCTCTGCGGGTCGCTATTCGACCGCGCGCTCGGCGTAGCGGTTGAAGCGCCAGGCATCACCGGCGAGGGTGATGCGGCGCCAGACCCTGCGTTTTTCGGCGGGACTCATGCCCGTCCAGTGCTGCACCTCGTGGAAGCTGCGGCCGCAGCCCTTGCACACCTCGTCACCCTGGCTGGTGGAGCAGATCGCGATGCAGGGCGTGTCCGGGGTGGTCTCGAACCAGGCCAGCCAGGCGCGCCGCGCTGCGGCCGGCAGCGACGCCTCGTCGGCCTCGGTCTGCCCGTGGAAAACCAGCAATGCATACACCTGCGCCAGCGCATGGACCTCGGGCGCCAGCGCCACGCCGTCCACCGACGGCACCCGCTCGCGCCAGTGGTTGATCGCGGCTTCGATGTCGGTGATGTGGATGCCGGTCATGGGGCGCCGATCTTATGACCTGCGGCCCTTGCCGGCCGCGGATGGTCAGGCGGCAGACACGGCCTTGCGGCCCTGGAGGAACTTGCCCATGGCCACGACCAGCACCGCGCCGGCCGCCGCTGCCGCATAGAACGCCACCGAATGGTGAGGCACCATCGGTTCGACCATCTTGTCGGACACCATGGTTTCACCGCCCACCCAGCCGATCAGCGCCGCGCCGAAGGTGACGATGACCGGGTAGCGGCCCATGACCTTGATCATGAGCGTGCTGCCGAAGATCACGATCGGGATCGCAATCGCCAGACCGATCACCAGCAGCGCCATGTTGCCGTTGGCGGCAGCGGCCACACCGATCACGTTGTCCAGACTCATCACCAGATCGGCCACCAGGATCGTCCGGATGGCAGGGATCAGGCCACTGTGGGTCTGGCCTTCCTCTTCGCCGTCGCCACCATCGTTGAGCAGTTGCACGCCGATCCACAGCAACAGAATGCCACCGACCAGCTGCAGCCACGGCAGTTGCATGAGTTTGACGGCCACGATGGTCAGCACCACCCGCAGGACCACGGCAGCGGCCGTGCCCCAGAAGATCGCCTGTTTCTGCTGTCGGGGCTCCAGACCACGGGCTGCCAACGCGATCACGACCGCGTTGTCGCCCGAAAGGATGATATTGATCCAGATGATCTGGCCCAGGCCCAGCCAGAACTGCGGGTTAGAAAAGAAGTCCAAGCGAGTCTCCGAGCGAAATGTCGTGTTCGGGAGCCTGGCAAAAAGCCGGGCCGAAAGCGCGTCAGTGTAAACAGCCTGGTCCGGAAGTCCCATGCGGGATACCGCGTACGACCACTGAAGAACCTTCAGTCTGCATGGGAATGTCGGCGCCCTAGAATCAGAGGTTCGCGGAAGGGGAGTAGTCCCAAGCGCGTCCTGTCCACCCTGCGACAGGATGGCGCCGAACAGCGTGTCGTCAATACGGTTCCGTTCAAGGAGCCCGGCGCGCTGGGCCCACCAGACCGGTGGGCTGGGCAAGACCTTCAGATACTCACCCATCTGGAGCCTCCCCATGGAATTCCTGTCCACCGCCTGGTGGTCGGCGCTGCTCGCCATCATCCTCATCGACCTCGTGCTGGCAGGCGACAACGCCATCGTCATCGCTCTGGCCGCCCGCAGCCTGCCTCCCGCCCTGCAGAAGAAGGCCATCATCTGGGGTACGGTAGGTGCGATCGTCGTGCGCTCCATCATGACCATCGGCGTGGTCTGGCTGCTCAAGATCCCGGGTCTGATGCTGGTTGGTGGCGTGGCGCTGCTCTGGATTGCCTACAAGCTGATCGCGGACGACGAAGGCGGGGACGACCATGGCCCGGGCGCCACCACCTTCTGGGGCGCAATGAAGACCATCGTGGTGGCCGATGCGATCATGGGCATCGACAACGTTCTGGGCGTGGCGGGTGCGGCCCATGGATCGTTTGACCTCGTGGTCATCGGCCTGCTGGTGAGCGTCCCCATCGTGGTGTTCGGCAGCACCGTCGTGCTCAAGCTGGTCGAGCGCTTCCCGTCCATCATGTACATCGGTGCCGCGGTACTGGCGTTCACCGCCGGCAGCATGATCGTCAACGAGAAGCTGGTGTTCGACACCTTCCACACCACCGGCACGGAACCGGCCACCAATGCCTTGTACTGGGTGGTGATCGGCCTGTGCATTGCGGGGGTGCTGGCCGCCGGATGGTGGCGCAACCGCCGCCACGCCGACAGCGATCCTGCGGCTCCCGTCTGAAGGACAAAGCCATGGGACCGGTGCTATGCTGGTCCCATGAAAACCATCCTGACCTGGCTGCTCGCCGCCTGCGCCCTGCTCCTGGTGGCCTACCTGTACCCCGGGGTGCAGGTGCAGAACTTCACGTCGGCCCTGATCGCGGCGTTCGTGATCGGGCTGTTCAACATGGTGCTGCGGCCAATCCTCGTGATCCTGACGTTGCCGGTCACCATCATCACGCTGGGCCTGTTCCTGTTCGTGATCAACGCCCTGCTGTTCTGGGCGGCCGCCAGCATGCTCGACGGCTTCCACGTCAACGGGTTCGGAGCCGCGCTGCTGGGTTCGCTGATCTACTCGGCCATCATGCTGATGGTCGACGCGGCGGTGAAATCACTCCTGTCGCGCTGAATCGCGCTGCAGGGCTTCCACCTCGCGCCGGCGCACGTCGATGATCGCCAGCTCCATGGCGTCGGCGCTGCGGTCGGCCGCCGGGAGCATCTGGGCCGCACGGAAGCGTTCGGCCGCGCCACCGAAATCCAGCTGCGCCGCGTGCGCCTCCGCGTCGGAACGCACCGACCGCAACCGCTGCCCCAGCGCCGCCTGGACCCGCGAGAGCACCTGCCAAGCCGCCGCATCCTTGGGCCGCGTCACCAGCCAGTCCTGGAGACGGGACGCCACCGCGGGCAGGGCGGTCTGCGTCCGCAAGGCGGCCTCCGCTCCCAGCAGCAGATCGGCGCGCGTGCTGCCCGCCAGCGCCTGATCCCGCAACGGGCCCAGCGCGCCGTCGGCCAGCCCCTTGGCGCCCGGTGCGGCCAGGATTTCGAGTTGCAGCAAATCCCAGGTCGCCTGGGTCGGTGCCGGGGCAGCCGCGCGCCCACGTCTGGCCAGTGCCAGGGCCTGCGCCGCCTGGCCCAGCCGGTGCGCCGACAACGCGGCTGCGTACAGGGCCGGCGCACTGGCCTGCGGCGCCTGGGCCGCCTGGGCCCAAGCACGCTGACGGTCCGGGCCGTTTTCCGACAGGACACGGGCCCGTGCCGCCATCAGCTGATGCAGCTCCTTGGGCGGCGCCACACTGGAAACCACCGGGGCGCCGACACGTGGGCCGCTGGGCGCGGCCGGTGCCAGGGGAATGCGGGCATGCATGTCGGCGACCCGCTCGCTGGTCAGCGGGTGGCTGCGCAGGTACGGGAAGGAGCCGTCGTCGTTCAGGCGCGCGGCCTGCTGCAGCTTGTCGAACATGCTCACGAAGCCCTGTCCCTCGAAACCGGCGCCGGTGAGCACACCGAACCCGACTCGGTCGGCTTCGCGCTCCATGTCGCGCGAGAAGTTGAGCTGGTTCTGGATCGCGACCGCCTGGCTGCCGGCGATCGCGGCGTTGGCCACATCGACATTCGACCGCGCCGCCAGCACGCCCAGGATCATCGCGCCCATCAGCCAGGGCGCCATCTGGTCCTGCTTCGACAACATGCGGGCGATGTGGCGCTGCGACACGTGGCTGAGTTCGTGCGCCATCACGCTGGCCAGCTCGGGCGCGGTCTCGGTGACCGCGATCAGGCCCAGCTGCACCCCCATGTAACCGCCGGGCAATGCAAAGGCGTTGACGCGCTTGTCTCTGGAAATCAGCAGTTGCCAGGCGAGCCGGTCCGACAGCTCGGGAGGAATGTCGCCCCGCGCCCGCGCCGCGCCCAGCAAGGGCTGCCACAGCACGTTGAGATAGTCGACCAGCACCGGGTCGTCCAGGTAGTCCGGGTCGCGGAAGATGTCGCGCGCGATGCTGTCGCCCAGCCGCCGCTCGGCGGAGATCGACATGCCGCTCACATCGCCCAGCGAGGGCAGGGCCGCGTTCTGGGCCCACGACACCGGACAGGGAGCCAGCAACACCGATGCGGCCATCAGCCAGGCCAACGGCCGCGGCCAGGAAGGGCTACTGCCCGGACGGAAGCGGAAAGTCATCCCCGTATGATGCCGCCAAGCCCCAGTGGTTTCCGTAAAGTCCACGCAAAGTTGCATCGCCATGACCGACACACCCAAGACCACGATGACCAGTCCCCTGACCCATTTCGACGCCCAGGGCCAGGCCCACATGGTCGATGTTTCGGCCAAGGCCAGCACCCACCGGGTCGCGGTCGCCGAAGGCCGGATTGAGATGCTGCCGTCGACACTGGCGCTGATCCAGAGCGGAACGGCCAAGAAAGGCGACGTGCTGGGCATTGCCCGCATTGCCGGCATCCAGGGCGCCAAGAAGACCAGCGACCTGATCCCGCTGTGCCACCCGATCGCGCTCACGCGGGTGGCGGTCGAGTTCGAGGTGGACGAAGCGACCAGCAGCGTGCTGTGCCGCGCGACCGCCGAGTGCACCGGTCAGACGGGTGTGGAGATGGAAGCCCTGACCGCCTGCAGCGTCGCCCTGCTCACGATCTACGACATGTGCAAGGCGGTCGACCGCGCAATGACGATCGGCGGGGTGCGGTTGATGGAGAAGCGGGGTGGGAAGTCGGGTCATTTCGTCGCGACCTGACCCACCGCTTAGAACGGGTCGATTGGAAGGTACCCGACCATGTTCAAGTCCTTGTCGAGAACTACGGTCCAATAGTGCGCCCGAGATACCAAAGGGAAGGTCAGATAGTCGGAAGCACGACCGGCGCGATCAGCGATCCATTGATCTACCAGCTGGCGCACATCTTCACTATGAGATCGGAGCACTTCCAACGGTTGAGCTCTTCGTCGAATCGCTTCGCGATTCTGTTCCGACAGAGTTTGCCAAAACCTCGGCTGCAATGACAGGTCCTTGCCGGCGATCGCCAGTTCAGTGGCCTTTAGTTTTTCCCCTGGATTCTTAGCCTCCCTTAAACCGATCGTTCGGATGCCCACGTTTGGTACAGTCTGAAACTCCACATCTGCTTCCCTCAGGTCAGTCGCCTCAATATCCGCAGAGGTAATCACCACGAAACGATCTACCTCATGCACCAAATACACCGGGCGCGCCTGATACATCGACCACAGGCCGTAGGTCAACGCCACCAATTGAATGCCCGCAACTACGATCAAATCGCGACGAAGCTCCTCAATCGGTTTGCGTCGGTTAAACACCAGCCAAGTCAACAAAGGTCCTACAACAACGTCGACTCCGACGAGAACGCTGAATAGGTGCCCCCCCCCGGATATCTCCCGGAACGGGTAAGGATATAAAACAACAAACACCCAACCGGCAACAAGCAGTCCGACAATCAAACTGATGCCAAGATGAATGCCAGAGGCACGAAACCGATCCCTCAATCCGTCCATGGTGTAAAGCTGTTTTCTGGCGACATTGCTCATAACAAAAAGGCGCCCGAAGGCGCCTTTTTAAACCCCAGCAGTTGCTCAGCGGCAGTTGGCGGGAGCGTACTTTGCCAACAGCGTACCAGCAGCCAATGCAGCCATGCCCTGACCGGCGCCGTAGGTGTTGGCGGTACTTGCGCACGACCAATCAATCGTCCCGGTGACCCCCGCAGCTTGGGCAGCCTGCAGTTGCAGCGTGGTGGCGGCACCTGCAGCAGTCGTACCGCGGATGTACGGCGTCAAGGTGAGAGTGTTAGCACCGGCGGCCAGACCGACAGTAGCGGGAGTATAGGTAACGGTGATCATGCCAGTAGGGTTGGCTGCATCCATCAGCACCGAGGTCACCATCTTGCTGAAAGCACCGTTGCCACCAGCTTGTGCATTCCACTGGGTCCTCACATTTACCAAGTCGGCCGTAGCAGCAGCGCCTTCGGTCTTGATACGCGCTTGTGCATCGGCAGCAATGGTCAGACCTTCCGTCACGCGGGCACGGATCGTGTAGTCCTGATAAGCCGGCAGCGCAACGGCAGCCAGGATACCGATGATGGCCACCACGATCATCAGTTCGATCAGGGTGAAACCTTTTTGCAGGGAACGCTTCATGAAAACTCCTTGAGGGGTTTGTGGGTTGAGGACGTGTACTCATCAGCAGGGAGCGTGCCAAGCCGATAAACTCTGTTTTTTGCGTGCTTTTTCACGCTTTATTGCCCACCAGTGACGATTTGTGTCCTGTGCCGCTGCTCGTCACTGACAATTTTTGTCGCCCTCCGCACAGATTCGCGTTGAAGCGAAGTCCCTTGAGGACCTAAACCACTGGGCTGCTGCAGGTTTCAAAGACATCTTGTTAAGGCGGAAGATGAAACCGGAGGTGGCTCATGGAGAGAAGAAGGACATTCAGTCAAGAGTTCAAGCTCGAGATAGTCAAGCTGGTCAGCCAGCAATCTTGCACGCAGATTCTCCAAAGCAAAAAGGCGCCCGAAGGCGCCTTTTTAAACCCCAGCAGTTGCTCAGCGGCAGTTGGCGGGAGCGTACTTTGCCAACAGCGTACCAGCAGCCAATGCAGCCATGCCCTGACCGGCGCCGTAGGTGTTGGCGGTACTTGCGCACGACCAATCAATCGTCCCGGTGACCCCCGCAGCTTGGGCAGCCTGCAGTTGCAGCGTGGTGGCGGCACCTGCAGCAGTCGTACCGCGGATGTACGGCGTCAAGGTGAGAGTGTTAGCACCGGCGGCCAGACCGACAGTAGCGGGAGTATAGGTAACGGTGATCATGCCAGTAGGGTTGGCTGCATCCATCAGCACCGAGGTCACCATCTTGCTGAAAGCACCGTTGCCACCAGCTTGTGCATTCCACTGAGTTGTCACGTTCTGGAGGTCGGCCGTAGCAGCAGCGCCTTCGGTCTTGATACGCGCTTGTGCATCGGCAGCGATGGTCAGACCTTCCGTCACGCGGGCACGGATCGTGTAGTCCTGATAAGCCGGCAGCGCAACGGCAGCCAGGATACCGATGATGGCCACCACGATCATCAGTTCGATCAGGGTGAAACCTTTTTGCAGGGAACGCTTCATGAAAACTCCTTGAGGGGTTTGTGGGTTGGTGATGACCTTGAAGAGCAGAGAGCGTGCCAAGTGGAATTGCACGACTTTCCGGGCGCTTTTTCACGCTTAGCCAGCAGCCAGTGACGATTTGTGTCCTGCGTGACCGCCAGTCACTGACAATTTTTGTCGCCCTTGCCCTAGCGAACAAAAATTGTCAAAGCTCGAAGGTCTGCCCGGCGCTCAGCCAGCGGATGTCGTGGCGCACGTCGCCGGCGCGGTTCGGCGCCTCGTCGAACCGCTGGATCTCGTCCATGATCAGGCCGGTTTCGGCCGGCTTGGTGTGGGTGATGTAGATCGGGAAGCGTCGCTCGCGGTCGATCTGGTCCAGCTCTTCGGCCAGGGAGCTCGGGGCCAGGTGCAGGCTGCGCTGGGCCAGCGCTTTTTCCCGGTCGCTGAACGCCGTCTCGATGATGAGCAGCGCGACATCGATGCGGTTGATCCGCTGCCAGAACGCCGGATTGCGCTCGGTATCCCCACTGAACACCCAGTGGCCGCTGGGGCTGTCCACGGCGTAGCCGACCGCCGGCACGGTGTGCACCGCGGGCAGCACCTCCACGCGCTTGCCCCCCACCAGCAACTGCTCCCCCACCGTGATCGGCACGAAGCGCATCAACGGGGTCTCGACACTGGGAATGGCGGCGAAGTCGGGCCAGATGAGGTTGTTGAACACATGGATCTGCAAGGCCGAAATGGTGCCGGGCAGGGCATGCACCGTCAGTGGCGGCGCCCCGGCGGCCAGCCGCTGGGCGGCCACCGCATCCAGCATCAGCGGCAGGCTGGCCACGTGGTCCAGGTGGGAATGGGTCAGCAGGACATGGTCGATCCGGGCCATCTCCTCCAGACTGAGGTCTCCGACGCCCGTGCCGGCATCGATCAGGACGTCGTCGTCCATCAGAAAGGAGGTGGTCCGGCAGCCATGGGCAATGGCGCCTGAGCAACCCAGCACACGTACCCGCATCAATGTTCCCGTCGGTTGGTCTGAGAGGCGTCTGCCCGCTATTTGGTATCGAACGAATTCGCACCGTCCCAGTCCGGGGGCAGCGGAGACTGCTTCATGGAGCCTACCCGTTCGGCGCACAGCCGGTAAAGGACTTTTTTGGCATTTCTCGCCTGTAGCTCCTCCAGCCGTGCTTCACAGACGGCCCAGTCGCGCGCCCTCCAGGCCTTGCGCACCAGTTGCCACAGGTGCAGCTCTTGCGCCAGTGTGTCGTCCGGCAATCCGGTTGCCAGCGGCGTGTGGATCGCCACCGCCTGCAGCTTGCCTTTGACGCGCACCAGATCCAGCTCCTGCCAGACAAAACCGGGGGCCTCGCGGCGGGTGCTCTCGCTGGCGACGATCGTCACGCCATAGTGCCTGGACAGCCCCTCCAGCCGCGAGCCCAGGTTGACCGCGTCGCCGACCACGGTGTAGCTGCGGCGCACGTCCGAGCCCATGTCCCCGACACACATTTCGCCGGTGTTCAGACCGATGCCGACCGCGATGTCGGGCAGGCCGGCCTGCCGGCGCTCGGCATTGATCCGCTCGATCTCCTGCGACATCTCCAGCGCGGCACGCACCGCCAGCGTGGCGTGTTCGGCCGTGTCGACCGGCGCCCCCCAGAAAGCCATCACGCAGTCGCCCATGTATTTGTCGATCGTGCCGCGGTGGCTGCGGATCACATGGGTCAGGCGGCTGAACACCATGTTGAGCAGCTCTTGCAACTGCGTGGGCGACATCGCTTCCGCACTGGCAGTGAACCCGCGCATGTCACAGAACATCACCGTCAGTTCCCGCGTCGTGGCGGTCATGCTGTAGCGGTCCGGGTCCTTGACCATCTCGTCGACCAGCTCGGGCGGGACATAGGTGCCAAACAGCTGCGCCAGCTCGCGCTTGGCCCGACTCTCGACCAGGTAGCCATAACTCATGTTCACCACAAAGGCCAGCCCCGCCATCACCAGGGTGCTGGCCATCGGCAGCGCCAACCCGTGGGCCACATACAGCCAGGTGTTGAGGCCGATCACCGCACCGATCACCCCGACGCTCAGCGCCACGGCCCGCGCCGCACTGAGCAGCGGCAACCCCAGCGCCAGCACCAGCCCGGTCAGCAGCATCACCACCGCTTCGTAACCGGCGGCGTAATCGGGTCTGGTGGTCAGGCGCCGGTCCAGCAGACCCGAGATCAGGTTGGCATGGGTCTCCACGCCCGGATAGGCCTCCCCCACCGGCGTCGCCCGCAGGTCCAGCAGGCCCGGCGCCGTGGTGCCGATCAGCACCATCCGCCCCGTCAGTTCGCCCTTGGGCAGGCGCCCGGACAGCACGTCGGCGGCCGGCACATACCGGAACGACCCGCCTTGCGGCCCACCCGGCCCGCGAAACGGCAGCAGCGCCGTCAGGTGGTCGTCGACCGGAATCTTCTGGCTCGCCTTGCCCGAGCGCAACACCAGACTCTCCAGGGTCCTGCTCCCGCCCCCGGCACCGGCGCCCGCCGGAAATCCGGGTTCGACCGCCGGCAGCCCCATCCACAGCCGGTACATGGCCAGGGCCAGCGACTCGTAGTAAGCACCCTGGTATTCGGCCAGCAGGGGCAGGGACCGGACCACGCCATCGCTGCCCGGCACGGTGTTGAAGAATCCGGCCACGGGTGCTGCCTGGGCCAATGGAGCAATGTTGGCGCCGTGCCCGGTCCAGTGCAAGGCCTGGATGTCGTGCCCGCCCAGATCCTCCCGGCGCCAGACCGGCGCAGGCAGCTGCCCGGTGGCGCGCGCCTGGGGCTCGCTGGAAAAGTAGTAGCCCATGGCCACGGGTCGTCCGCGCAAGGCGCCGGCCAACCGCTGGTCGTGGTCCAGCTGGGGCCGCAACCGGTTCAGCCGATCGGCAAATCCCGGCAGCTCACGCAGCTCCTGGCGGGCCAGCCGCTCCAGCTGCGGCAGCCCCGTGCTCCGGTCCGCTTCGGCAAACACGGTGTCGAAGCCCACCAGCGCCACGCCTTGCTGCTCGAACAGCTGGTCGACCAGCTGCGCCATGCGGTCCCTCGGCCAGGGCCACTGTCCGATCTCGGACAGGCTTTTTTCGTCCACATCGACGATCACGATCCGCGGGTCCAGGGACGCCGGCATGGTCCAGCGCAGGCGCGCGTCGTAGATGATGTCGTCCAGGCGCTGCAGGATGCCCAGAGGCAGCACGCCGACCACGTGCAGCACGGCAAACAGCAGGGGCAGCAGCGTGACGGCCACACGGGGGCCGTGTCTGCTCAGCACCTGCATGAAAGATCGCGGAAAGATGCAGGCACCCGGTCAGCGCGCCCGCGGGTGAAGCCGATCAGGACTGCACGAACTGCATCTGCGTGCCGGCCAGCTCGATCAGGTCGCCGTCGTGCAGGTTCACGGCCTCGGTGGTCAGGGCCGAACCGTTGATGGTGGGCTTGACGGCCCCTTCGACCAGCGCCACCACATAGCCGTGCGGCCGGCGCGTGATCGCAGCCACCGCCACCCCGGGCTTGCCGATGGTCGTGACCACCTTCACCAGAGGCACTTCACGGCCAGCGGCCGCACCCGACATCACGCGAATCGCGGCGTTGCCCACCACGGCGGATTCGGCACCGACGACCGAGCCGGAATTGATCACTGTCGTCTTTTCATGCGCATCGGCAGCACCATCGTGCACGAACTTGATCTTGTACTTGCCGATCTCGACCGTGTCCCCGTTCTGCAACTGCTGCTTCTTGATGGCCTTGCCATTCACGTAGGTGCCATTGGTGCTGTTGAGGTCTTCCAGAAACACCTCGGCGCCCGACATCTGCATCACCGCATGCTCACCACTGACGGCCAGGTTGTCGATCACGATGTCGTTGTAAGGACGACGGCCCAGGGTGGTGCGGTCTTTCGTGAGCTGCACCTCCTTGATGACAACGCCATCGATGGAAACGATCATTTTCGGCATGGCCGACTCCTGTGGAACCTTGGAAACAAAACTAAATGATTACTGCTGCCCGAGCATACGCGACAACAACCCCCTGCGGACCGGCTTGGCCCGGGCCAATGCCAGTATCACCGAAATATTATCGCGCCCACCACAGCCATTGGCGTCCTCGACCAGCGTCCGCCCGATCTGCTCCAGTGGCGCGCCCTCCATGAGAATCGCGGCAATTCGGGGATCCGGCACCATGTCGCTCAATCCGTCGGAACAGAACAGGTACAGATCACCGTCCTCCACCCGGAACTCGTTGACTTCAAGCAAGACGGTGTCTTCCACACCCAGGGCGCGGGTCACCAGGTTCTTGTGTGTTGCAAACTGGGCCTGTTCGAGCGAAATCAGTCCCGCATCGATTTGTTCCTGCAACAGAGAATGGTCCCGGGTGATCTGCTGCAGGGTGTTTCCGCGCAACCGGTAGCAGCGCGAATCCCCGACGTGGCCGATCATGGCCCTGGTTCCCTGGAACACGCCCATGACCAGGGTGGTTCCCATGCCCGCGTACAGCGGATTGGAATTGGCCGCGTTGAAGATGGAGCGGTTGGCGTTGTCGACGCAGATTTCCATCGCCCGCTTCAGTTCGCGCACCGGCGCTTCCTGCCCGCCTTCGCTCATCCAGCGGCCCAGTTCCGTGTGGATGAAGCTGGTGGCCATGGCGCTGGCCACCTCGCCTGCGTTGTACCCACCCATGCCGTCGGCCAACACCACCACTTGATTGGCGGGGTCGAGCGACACCGAGTCTTCGTTGTTCTCGCGAATCAACCCGGGGTCCGTCTGGCTGTAGTACTCGAAAATCATGTAGACCGGTTTTATAGCCTGAAACAGGGTTGAGGGTGGCCATCGGTCGCGACATTTGTCACGGATCGGGACAGTCCCGGTCCACTCCCGGCGGATATTCCCGTCGGGCCGGGCAGAAGCGGCCTGTCCCTCAAAAAACAAAGGCAACGCGAGCGTTGCCTTTGTTCATTCTCTGCAGAGAGGAAACCTGCCTCAGAGTTGCGCCTTGAGCAGCTTGCCCAGTTCGGACGGGTTGCGCGTGATGATGAAACCACACTCTTCCATGATCGCGAGCTTGGCATCGGCGGTGTCGGCACCACCGGAGATCAGCGCGCCGGCGTGGCCCATGCGCTTGCCGGGAGGCGCGGTCACGCCAGCGATGAAGCCGACGATGGGCTTCTTCATGTTGGCCTTGCACCACTGGGCGGCTTCGGCTTCGTCCGGGCCACCGATTTCACCGATCATGATCACGGCGTCGGTGTCGGGATCGTCGTTGAAGGCCTTCATCACGTCGATGTGCTTCAGGCCATTGATCGGGTCGCCACCGATGCCGACGGCGCTGGACTGGCCCAGGCCGACTTCGGTCAGCATGGCCACGGCTTCATAGGTCAGCGTGCCCGAACGGGACACGACGCCGATGCGGCCCTTGCGGTGGATGTGACCGGGCATGATGCCGATCTTGATTTCGTCGGGCGTGATCAGGCCGGGGCAGTTCGGGCCCAGCAGCAGCGTCTTCTTGCCGCCAGCGGCTTCTTTGGCCTTCATCTTGTTGCGCACTTCCAGCATGTCCTTGACCGGGATGCCTTCGGTGATGCAGACGGCCAGGTCCAGGTCGGCCTCGACGGCTTCCCAGATCGCGGCAGCGGCACCCGCGGGCGGCACGTAGATCACAGACACGGTGGCGCCGGTCTGCTGGGCGGCTTCCTTGACGGTCGAGTAGATCGGGATGTTGAAGATCGACTCGCCGGCCTTCTTCGGGTTCACACCGGCCACGAAGCAGTTCTTGCCGTTCGCGTATTCCTGGCACTTCTCGGTGTGGAACTGACCGGTCTTGCCCGTGATGCCCTGGGTGATGACCTTGGTGTCTTTGTTGATGTAGATCGACATGGTTTCTTCTCCGGGCTTATTTGACGGCGGCGACGATCTTGGTCGCGGCTTCGGCCATGGTGTCGGCGGCGATGATCGGCAGGCCGGATTCGGCCAGCAGCTTCTTGCCCAGCTCTTCGTTGGTGCCCTTCATGCGCACCACCAGCGGCACGCTGAGGTTGGTCGCCTTGCAGGCGGTGATCACGCCGGTGGCGATGGTGTCGCACTTCATGATGCCGCCGAAGATGTTGACCAGGATGCCCTTGACCTTGGTGTTCTTGAGCATGATCTTGAAGGCTTCGGTGACCTTCTCGGCGGTGGCGCCGCCGCCCACGTCCAGGAAGTTGGCCGGCTCGCCGCCGAACAGCTTGATGGTGTCCATGGTGGCCATGGCCAGGCCGGCACCGTTCACCAGGCAGCCGATGTTGCCGTCCAGGCTGATGTAAGCCAGGTCGAACTTCGAGGCTTCGATTTCGGCCGGGTCTTCTTCGTCCAGATCGCGGAAGGCCACGATCTCGGGGTGGCGGAACAGGGCGTTGGAATCGAAGTTGAACTTCGCGTCCAGGGCCATCAGGTTGCCCTTGGAGTCACAGTTCAGCGGGTTGATCTCGACCAGGGACGCGTCGGTGTCCATGTAGCACTTGTAGATCTTGGCGAAGATGTCCACCGCCTGGTCCACGGAGGCGCCGGTCAGGCCAATGGCGGCCGCGACCTTGCGGGACTGCGCTTCGGTGATGCCAGCCAGCGGGTCGATCATCTCGGTGACGATCTTCTCGGGCGTGGAGTGCGCCACTTCCTCGATGTCCATGCCGCCTTCGCTCGACGCGATCAGGGCCACCTTCTGCGTGGCGCGGTCGGTCACCAGCGACACATACAGTTCATTCTTGATGTCGGCGCCGTCTTCGATGTACAGGCGACGGACCTTCTGGCCTTCGGGGCCGGTCTGGTGGGTCTTGAGCTGCATGCCCAGGATTTCCGAGGCACGCGCCTTCACGTCGTCGATCGACTTGGCGACCTTCACGCCGCCGCCCTTGCCACGGCCACCGGCGTGGATCTGGGCCTTCACCACCCAGACCGGTCCACCAAGCTTTTGCGCGGCTTCAACGGCTTCCTGCACCGTGAACGCGGGAATTCCGCGCGGAACCGGCACACCAAACTGACGCAAGATTTCCTTGCCTTGGTACTCGTGAATCTTCATGAGGTCTCTCTCGGACTGGGGGTTGTTCGATCCGGCCTAAAGGCACAGCCGGTGCGCGGGCTTGTGGACACGGCAACCGACGACTGTATCATGTTGCGACGCACCAAACAGGTGAGCGACCGCTTACATAATGCATAATTATAGGATCCGGTCGCTGAATCCCAACTGACAACACAGGACCACGCCATGGCCAAGATCTTCATCGACGGCGAAGCCGGCACCACGGGCTTGCAGATCCGCGAACGGCTGCAGCCGATGCCGGCCATCGAGCTGCTGAGCATCGCTCCCGAGCGCCGCAAGGACCCCGAGGCCAAAAAGGCGCTGATGGCCGAGGCCGATCTCGTGATCCTGTGCCTGCACGACGACGCGGCCATCGAGTCGGTCGCCATGATCGACACCCTGCCCGGCCGCAAGCCGCGCATCATCGACGCCTCGACCGCCCACCGCTGCAACGACGCCTGGGCGTATGGCTTTCCCGAACTGAGCGCCGGCCAGCGCGAGGCGGTGCAGAAGGCCGACCGTGTCGCCAACCCGGGGTGTTACGCCACCGGTGCCATCGCGATCCTGCGACCGCTGGTCGAGGCCGGCCTGCTGCCCAAAGACTTCCCCGTGTCGCTGCCGTCGGTCAGCGGTTACTCGGGTGGTGGCCGCACCATGATCGAGGCCTACGAAGCCGGCACCGCACCGCTGCACGAAGCCTACGCGCTGGGTCTGGCGCACAAGCACATTCCTGAAATCCAGCGCTACACCGGCCTGTCGCGCCGCCCCATCTTCATTCCCGCGGTGGGCAACTTCCGCCAGGGCATGCTGGTGCAGTTGCCGCTGCACCTGGACGATCTGCCCGGAAAGCCCAAAGCCGGCGACCTGCACGACACCCTGGTGGCGCACTACGCAGCCAGCGCCGCCCAGGGTGGCTGGGTCAGCGTGTTGCCTGCCACCGCCGACGGGAAGCTGGACGCCACCGCGCTGAACGACACGAACCAGCTGGAACTGCGCGTGTTCGCCAACGAGGCGCACCGCCACGCCGTCGTGATCGCGCGCCTGGACAACCTGGGCAAGGGTGCCAGCGGCGCCGCCGTGCAGAACCTGCAGCTGATGCTGGGGCTGTAACCCCGGGCGTTTCAGTCGTCTTCGCCGCCGCTGACCACGCGGCGGATCGCCTCGGCGCCGAAGCCGCGCGCGGCCAGGAAACGCATCTGCTTCGCGCGGCCGGCCGCATCGGCCGCCGCCTCGCCGAACTTCTTGCGCCAGACTTCGCGGGCGCGCTGCACCTCGGTGCCACGCAATCGATCCAGCGCCTCGGCCATGGCATCTGCGCTGATGCCCTTGGCCTGCAGTTCCTGTTTCACACGGCCCACGCCCAGCCGGGCAGCGCGCCGGTGGATCACCGACTCGACCACCCGCTGATCGCTGATGAAGCCCTTGGCCTGCAGCTCGTCCAGCGACCGCTGCAGTTCACCCGACTCCTCCTCATGGGGCGCCAGCTTCTTCTCCAGCTCGGCGCGGGAGTGCTCCCGCCCGGCCAGCAGCCGCAGCGCGCGACCCTTGAGCGAGATCTTGTCGAAGCCCACCGCCAGGCTTATTCAGCGGCCTCGGCTTCGGCGGCTGCCTTGGCCTTCTTGCCCTTGGCGGCCGGTGCGGCGGCCTCCTGGGCCGATGCGTCGACCGGCAGCAGCGGCACACCCAGCTCGTCGCGCACCTTGTTCTCGATCTCGACGCGCAACTCGGGGTTCTCCTTGAGGAACTCGCGCGCGTTGTCGCGGCCCTGGCCGATCTTCTCGCCGTTGTAGGCGTACCAGGCGCCGGACTTTTCAATCACGCGATGCACCACGCCCAGGTCCAGGATCTCGCCTTCGCGGCTGATGCCTTCGCCGAACAGGATGTCGAACTCGGCCGTCTTGAACGGAGGCGCCACCTTGTTCTTCACCACCTTGACCTTGGTCTCGTTGCCGATCGCCTCTTCGCCCTTCTTGATGGTGCCGGTGCGGCGGATGTCCAGGCGGACTGAGGCGTAGAACTTCAGCGCGTTGCCGCCGGTGGTGGTTTCGGGGCTGCCGAACATCACGCCGATCTTCATGCGGATCTGGTTGATGAAGATGACGGTGCAGTTGGTCTTCTTGATCGTCGCGGTGAGCTTGCGCAGGGCCTGGCTCATCAGGCGGGCCTGCAGGCCGGGCAGCGAGTCGCCCATCTCGCCTTCGATTTCGGCCTTGGGCGTGAGCGCCGCCACCGAGTCCACCACCACCAGATCGACGGCGCCGGAGCGCACCAGCGAGTCCACGATTTCCAGCGCCTGTTCACCGGTGTCGGGCTGGCTGATCAGCAGCTCCTGCAGGTTCACGCCCAGCTTCTGCGCGTACTGCACGTCCAGCGCGTGTTCGGCGTCGACGAAGGCGCAGGTGCCGGCCAGGCGCTGCATCTCGGCGATGACCTGCAAGGTCAGCGTGGTCTTGCCTGAGGACTCCGGGCCGTAGATCTCGATCACGCGGCCGCGCGGCAGGCCGCCGACGCCCAGCGCGATGTCCAGCCCCAGCGAACCGGTGGACACGACCTGGATGTCTTCGATCACCTCGCCTTCGCCCAGGCGCATGATGGTGCCCTTGCCGAACTGCTTTTCGATCTGGGCGAGGGCGGCCTGCAGGGCCTTGGCTTTTTCGGTGTTGACAGCTGCGTCCATGTTCAGTGCTCCTGTGTGTGAGAGTGGGTACTGGCTTTCAGACTGTGGATTTGTATACAGGCTGGATGCTTGAACAGGAGTTTATCCAGCAATACCTTTTTGACAATCCAAAATATGGTCAGTTTGCCTTACCATTTGGCGTGACCGAAAACCACCCGCCATCCCACCCCGACGACCGCTGGCGCTCTGGCCATCTGGGCCGGCTGATGGGCCAGGCGCTGCGCCGTTTCGACGAGCGCGTGCTGTTCCTGATGGCGCACGACGCCAACGTGCCGCTGGCGCTGTCCAACCTGGCGGCGCGCGAGCAGATCGGCGCCGCCCACATCCACATCACGCGCCACCTCGCTCTCAAGGGTTCGCGCCTGACCGAGCTGGCGGCCAGCGCCGGCATGAGCAAGCAGGCCATGGGCGATCTCGTGACGCAGTGCGAGGCCTGGGATCTGGTGCGGCGCGAGCCCGATCCGCTGGACGCGCGGGCACGCCGCATCGTCTTCACCGACACCGGCCTGCTGTGGCTGGAGGCCTTCCGGCAGGCGGTGGCGCGCACCGAAGCGGAGTTCCGCACGATGGTCGGCGACGACGTCGCGACCGTCGTGGCACTGGGCCTGGAAGCGTATGCTTCAAGATGAGACGCGCCACCTACAATGAACCAAGAACACGTTAGGAGACAAGCATGCGCATCCTGATTGCCGAAGACGACCAGGTCCTCGCCGATGGCCTGTTGCGCAGCCTGCGGGCGGCCGGCGCCGCGGTCGACCACGTGGCCACCGGCAGCGAGGCCGACGCGGCCCTGATGACCAACAACGAGTTCGACCTGCTGATCCTGGACCTGGGCCTGCCCAAGCTGCACGGGCTGGAAGTGCTCAAGCGCCTGCGCTCACGTGGCTCCACATTGCCGGTGCTGATCCTGACCGCCGCCGACAGCATCGAAGAGCGCGTCAAGGGCCTGGACTACGGCGCCGACGACTACATGGCCAAGCCGTTCTCGCTGCAGGAACTCGAGGCGCGCGTGCGCGCCCTGACGCGCCGCGGCATGGGCGGCGCCAGCTCCACCATCAAGCACGGTCCGCTGGTGTACGACCAGGCCGGCCGCGTGGCCACCATCGACGGCAAGATGGTCGAACTCTCGGCGCGCGAACTGGGCCTGCTGGAGGTGCTGCTGCAGCGCGCCGGGCGGCTGGTCAGCAAGGACCAGCTGGTCGAGCGGCTGTGCGAGTGGGGCGAAGAGGTGAGCAACAACGCCATCGAGGTCTATATCCACCGCCTGCGCAAGAAGATCGAGAAGGGCCCGATCCGCATCGCCACGGTGCGCGGCCTGGGCTACTGCCTCGAAAAGATCTGAGGCCCCTCTGCCACCGACATGGCCGACGAGAAGCACGACAGCGAGCGCATCACCTTCGGCCTGTTCCAGCGCGAACAGCGCAGCCTGTTCGGCGAGATCCTGGACTGGATGCTCACGCCGCTGCTGCTGCTGTGGCCGCTGTCGCTGGCGCTGACCTGGTTCGTCGCACAGGGCATCGCCAGCAAGCCGTTTGACCGCGCGCTGGAGTTCAACCTGCAGGCCCTGACCCAGTTCGTCGTGAGCAAGGACGACAAGGTCAGCTTCAACCTCACGCCGCAGGCGCGCGACCTGCTGCGAGCCGACGACAGCGACCTGGTGTTCTACCAGCTGCTGGACCCGCGCCAGGGCGTGCTCAGCGGCGAGCCGGACTTCCCCACCCCCTCGGACAGCGACGTGCCGACCGCCGGCCGCGTCATGCTGCGCGACGACGTGGTGCACGGCGATGCGGTGCGCGTGGCCTACACCTGGCTGGAGCGGCACCGCGACCCGAACCATCTGGTGCTGATGCAGGTGGCCGAGACCAAGGGCAAGCGCTCGACGCTGGCGACCGAAATCATCAAGGGCGTGATGGTCCCGCAGTTCGTGATCCTGCCGCTGGCGGTGCTGCTGGTCTGGCTGGCGCTGGTGCGCGGCATCCGGCCGCTGTCGGAGCTGGAGCAGAAGATCCGCGCCCGCAAGCCCGACGACCTGAGCCCGATCGAGGAATCGTTCATTCCGCAGGAGGTCGCGCCGCTGGTGTCGTCGATCAACGACCTGCTGACCCGCCTGAAGGTATCGCTGACCACCCAGAAGCGCTTCCTGGCGGATGCGGCGCACCAGCTCAAGACCCCGCTGGCGGGCCTGCGCATGCAGGCGGAACTCGCGCAGCGCGAATCCAATCCGCAGGACATCCGCAGCTCGCTGCAGCAGATCGCGCGCTCAAGCAAGCGCGCCACCCACACCGTCAACCAGCTGCTGGCGCTGGCCCGCGCCGAAACCACGGGCCGCGCCCTGCCCACCGCGCAGATCGATCTGGCGCAACTGGTGACCGACGTGGTGCGCGACTCGGTGCCGCGCGCGCTGGAACACGGCACCGATCTCGGCTACGAGGGCCCCGACGAGATGCCCGCCATCTGTCTGATGGACGGCAACCCGACGCTGCTGCAGGAAATGACGCGCAACCTGGTCGACAACGCGATCAACTACAGCGGCCAGGGCGGCGTGGTGACCGCCCGCGTGCTGTTCGACCGCTTCAGCGGCGTGCAGATCCTGCAGGTGGAAGACAACGGCCCCGGCATTCCGGAGAACGAGCGCGAACTGGTGCTGCAGCCGTTCTACCGCGCACTGGGCACCAACGTCGACGGCTCGGGCCTGGGGCTGGCGATCGTGCACGAGATCGCGCAGCAGCACGGTGCGGTGGTGATGATGGAAGACGCGCACCCGGAGCACGCCCGGCGCGGTCTGCAGGTCTCGATCCGCTTCGCGCCGCGCCGGCCCACCAACGAGTAGACCTGCCCCCACGCTCCGCCGCTGCGCGGGTCGCTGCCTCCCGAGGGGGCTGGGCCTGCCTTGGGAGCGGCCCGGCGGCTGGCCCGTTGCCCCCGCGCTCTGCCGCGGCGCGGGTCGCGCTCAGGCGGCCGGCTGGTAGACGTTGAGCTGCAGGCGCTCGCGTTCGATGACGCGGGCCACCGCCGGCAGGGCGGCAAAGCGCTGGGCCAGGTCCCAGGTCGCGGGCATGGAGGCCGGATCGACACCGGCGATGCCGCCCCAGCGCAGCAGGGTCAGGGCATAGGCGTCCAGCGCCGTGGGCCGGTCGCCACACATCCAGGGAGCGGCCTTGACCGCCATCGCCTCGATCTCGCCCAGCAGACCGCGGTAGCTGCTCGCCGCGAACGCGCGGATGGCCTTCTGCGCGGCCTCGTCGTCGGTGAACTTCTGCGGCATGAACACATGGGTGAAGGTCGGGTGCACCGTGTTGTTCATCCAGGCCAGCGTGGACAACGCCCGCGTGCGCGCCATGCCCGACGTGGGCAGGATGCCGGCCTGCGGCAGCTTGGCGTCCAGGTGCAGCAGGATCGCCACGATCTGGGTGATGACCTCGCCGTCGTCGACCAGCACCGGCACCTGGCCGCGCGGGTTCATGGCCAGGTATTCGGGGCTGCGCTGCTCGCCCTTGTGCAGCTTGACCAGCACCGGCTCGAACGCCACGCCGGACAGCTCCAGCATGCTGTGTGGCACGAAGGAGCAGGCGCCGGGGGCGAAGAAAAGTTGGAGGCTCATGGGTCGTGTCTCCTGTCTTGTGGTTTCAGCTCAGGTGCTTGCCCAGCACCCCGGCGATTTCGAACATGGTCACCTGCGGCTTGCCGAACACGGGTTCCAGCTTGGCGTCCGCATTGACCTTGCGCTTGTCGGCCGCGTCCTGCAGGCCCTGGGCCTTGATGTAGTCCCACAGCTTTTTCGTCGCTTCCGGACGCGACACGGCCTCGCTGCCGATCACCGCGGCCAGCGCGGCGCTGGGCTGCTTGCCGCTGGCGGCGGTGGTCTTGCGCGGGGCCTTGGGTGCGGCGGCTTTCTTGGCGGCCGGCGCCTTCTTGGCAGCAGCGGCCTTCTTCGCGGGTGCGGCCTTGGCCGGCGCGCCGGCCGCCGTCTTGCGCGGCGGGAACTTGCTGGTGCGCGGCTCGAACTCGAAGTTCACCTTGCCCGCTTCCTTGTCCCAGGCCAGGAAGGCCTTGAAGGCGCGGCGCGTGCGCATCGACACGAACTTGTCCAGCAGGTCGGTCTTGCCGGTTTCCAGCAGCTTGCTCATCTGCTCGCGCGCCACCGGCTGCTGCAGGATGATCTTGCCGCTCTTGAAGTCGCAGCTCGGCGTGGCCTGCGCCATGGTGGGCACCGACTTCTCGCAGACATAGTTGGCACCGTGTTCGTGCACCGCGCCGCCGCACTTGGGACAGGCGCCGAGCGACTCGCTGCCGCTGAAGTCGACGATCTCGCCGGTCTCTTCGTTCTTCTTGTCGTCGCCGAAATCGAATTCGAGCTTCCAGTTCTGGTCTTCTTCGCTGAACTTGATGACGATCTCGGCCACGAAAGGCCAGCCCGCCTTGGAGCGGAAACCCTCCAGCGGACCGATCTTCTTGGTCATCAGCAGCTGTTCGGCCTCTTCCGGCTCGAAAGTGCGGCCGGCGGGCGACTTGCCGAACGAGAAGCCGCAGCCCTCGCCATTGCCGTCGGCGCCGGTGCAGCCGTAGCGGCGGTAGTTTTCCTTCACCACGCCACCGCAGTTGGGGCAGGGCGTCTCCAGCGTCGCGTAGTTGCCGGGAATGGTGTCGCGGTCGTATTCCTTGGCCTTCTTGACCATGCGCTCGGTCATCTGCGCGATCTCGGCCATGAAGGCGCTGCGGCTGAGCTTGCCGTGCTCCATCTGCGCCAGCTTGTATTCCCACTCGCCCGTCAGCTCGGCCTTGGAGAGTTCTTCCACTTCCAGCCCGCGCAGCAGCGTCATGAGCTGGAAGGCCTTGGCGGTCGGGATGATCTCGCGGCCTTCGCGCAGCATGTACTTCTCGGTCAGCAGGCCTTCGATGGTGGCCGCCCGCGTCGCTGGCGTGCCCAGGCCCTTCTCCTGCATGGCCTCGCGCAGCTCGTCGTCGTCGATCAGCTTGCCCGCGCCTTCCATGGCGCCCAGCAGCGTGGCTTCCGAATAGCGCGCTGGCGGCTTGGTCTTCAGGCCCTTGGCATCGACCGTTTCGGTGCGCACGGTCTCGCCCTCGCGCACCGGCACCAGGTTCTGGCCCTTGTCGCCCTCTTTCGCGCCTTCGACGTCTTCGGCCGCTTCCTTGCCGTAGACCGCCATCCAGCCCGGCTTGACCAGCACCTTGCCTTCGGTCTTGAAGTGGTGGTTGAGCACCTTGCTGATGCGCGTGGTCACCATGAACTCGGCACTGGGGAAGAACACCGCCAGGAAGCGGCGCACGACCAGGTCGTACAGCTTCTGTTCGGCTTCGGAGAGGCCACTGGGCGCCTGCAGCGTCGGGATGATGGCAAAGTGGTCCGAGACCTTGCTGTTGTCGAAGACCCGTTTGGTGGGCTTGATGTAGTTGTTGTTGAGCGCCGTGAGCGCGTGCGGCGCCAGGTGCTTCATGCCGCTGTTGGCCAGCATCTCGAAGGTCTGCTTCACGGTGCCCAGGTAGTCCTCGGGCAGGGCGCGCGAATCGGTCCGCGGGTAGGTCAGGGCCTTGTGGCGCTCGTACAGGCTCTGCGCCAGCTGCAGCGTGGTCTTGGCCGAGAAGCCGAAGCGGCCGTTGGCCTCGCGCTGCAGGCTCGTCAGGTCGTACAGCAGGCCGCTGGCCTGGGTGGTGGGTTTGCTCTCTTCGGTGACGCTGGCGGCCTTGCCACGCACCGCCTCGACAATCGCCAGCGCCTCCCGCTGGTTCCACAGGCGGTCGGCGCGCAGGTCGGCGTCGGCATCGTCACCGGTGGGTTTCTTGAACGTGGGGTCGAACCACTTGCCCGGGTACTCGCCGGCCTCGGCCAGGAAGGACGCGTGGATTTCCCAGTAGTCGCGGCTGCGGTGGGCGCGGATCTGTTCTTCGCGCTCGACCACGATAGACAGCGTGGGCGTCTGCACCCGGCCCACGGTGGTGAGGAAGAAGCCGCCGTCGCGCGAGTTGAACGCCGTCATGGCGCGCGTGCCGTTGATGCCGACCATCCAGTCGGCCTCGGAGCGGCTTCGGGCGGCGTCGGCCAGGCCCTGCATCTGCTGGTCGCTGCGCAGGTGCTCGAAGCCGTCGCGGATGGCGGCCGGCGTCATCGACTGCAGCCACAGGCGCTGCACCGGCTTGCCCAGGCTCTGGTACTGCCCGCCCTTGAGGCCGCCGGCGTACTGCTCGATCAGGCGGAAGATCAGCTCCCCCTCGCGGCCCGCGTCACAGGCGTTGATCAGTTTCGTCACGTCCTTGCGCTTGGCCAGCTTGACCACCGCCGACAGGCGCGACTTGGTCTTGTCGATGGGCTTGAGCTCGAAATAGGGCGGCAGCACCGGCAGGTGGGCGAAGCTCCACTTGCCGCGCTTGACGTCGAACTGCTCGGGCGCGGCGATCTCGACCAGGTGGCCCACGGCGGAGGTCACGACATAGCTGTCGTTCTCGAAGTGGTCATCGTGTTTCTCGAACTTGCCCGCCACGGGGGTGAGCGCTCGCACGATGTCTTGGGCCACGGATGGCTTCTCGGCAATGACCAGTGTTTTGTTCATCTCTACAATTTGGGCTTCACGCGCGTGTACACGCGCACGTGCATGGGTACGCACACACACGCGCGCACCTGCATGAAACAACCTTACCAAAATTTCCACCCGTGTCGAAACCAGCCCGCCAGACCGCTCCCGCCCGCCGCATCCAGACCCGCCGCTCGGGCGTCCACGGCAAGGGCGTGTATGCCCTGGTCGACCTGGCCGAGGGTGAAACAGTGATCGAGTACGTGGGTGAGGTCATCACCTGGGACGAGGCGCTGCGCCGCCACCCGCACGACCCCACCGACCCGAACCACACCTTCTACTTCCACGTCGATGAGGAACACGTGATCGACGCGAAGTACGGCGGCAACTCCTCACGCTGGATCAACCACAGCTGCGACCCGAACTGCGAGGCCGAGACCGACGACGGCCGCGTCTTCATCCGCACGCTGCGCAACATCGCCGCCGGCGAAGAGCTGTTCTACGACTACGGGCTGGTGATCGACGAGCCCTACACGCCCAAGCTCAAGGCGCAGTACCCCTGCTGGTGCGGCTCGAAGAACTGCCGTGGCACCCTGCTCGCCCCCAAGCGCGGTGGCAAAGCCACGAAGCTCGGATGACCGACCTGCTCGCCCACGTCGAATCCATCTGGCAGGCGGTCGTGCCGACGCTGCCGACCTTCACCGTCGAGGTGGTGCCCAGCATCGATTCGACCAGCAGCGAACTGATGCGCCGCGCCCGCGACGGACTGGTCGATCCGGTGCTGCTGGTCACCGAAGAACAGACCGCCGGCCGCGGCCGCATGGGCAAGGGCTGGCACAGCAGGCCGGGCCAGTCGCTGACCTTCTCGCTGGCGCTGCCGCTGGCGCCGGCCGACTGGTCGGGTCTGTCGCTGGCGGTGGGTGTGAGCCTGGCCGAGAGCCTGCACCCGGACGTGCGGCTGAAGTGGCCCAACGACCTGTGGCTGCAGGAACGCAAGCTCGGCGGCATCCTGGTCGAGACGGCCGGCAGCGGCGAAGGCGCCTCGGCGCCGCGCACCGTGGTGATCGGGGTGGGCATCAACATCGCCCGGCCGGACGCCGGCGTGGTCGCCACCGGCGCCGCTGCGGGCGCGATGGCGCCCATGCCACCCGCCGGCCTCTCGGAAGTCCGCATGGGTGTCACCGCCGGCGAAGCGCTGGCCCTGGTGGCACCCGCCCTGGTGCGCGACGTGCTGCACTTCGGTGTCGGCGGTTTCGCGCCCTTTGCAGACCGCTTCGCCGCCCGTGACGCGCTGCGCGGCCGCCCGGTGCGGCTGTCCGACGGCAGCGACGGCCAGGCCGACGGCGTCGATGCGCAGGGCGCGCTGCGCGTGCAGACCGCCCAAGGGCTGCGGGCCGTCCACAGCGCGGAAGTGAGCGTGCGCCCATGCTGAGAATGCTGGCCATCGCCCTGCTGGTGGGCAATCTGGCGTTTTTCGCCTGGAGCCGGGGCTCGCTGGCGGGTCTGGGACTGGCACCGGCGCAGCAGCACGAACCCGAGCGCCTGAAGGCCCAGATCGAGCCGCAGACGCTGCGGCTGCTCAACGGCGCGCGCGAAGACAAGGCCAGCCCCGCCCCGGCTCCAGCAGAGGCCGCCGCAGCCCCCCAGGCCCCGGCGGTCGCGGCGGCGCCGGCCCAGGCCTGCTGGCAGGCGGGCGGCTTCACCCTGCCCCAGGCCGACGCCTTGCGCGTCGCGCTCGCCGGCACCGGCCTGGCGACCGACCAGTGGCAGCTCAGCGAGTCCCGCAGCTCGGGCCGCTGGGTGGTCTACATGGGCCGCTACAACGACGAACAGATGCAGAAGAAGAAGGCCGAGCTGCGCGAGCTCAAGATCGAGTTCCGCGAGGTCAGCCTGCCCTCGACCGGCCCGGGGCTGGCGCTGGGCACCTTCTCCAGCGAGGAAGCGGTGCAGCAGGCGCTCAAGGACGTGGCCAAGAAGGGCGTGCGCAGCGCCCGCGCCGCCGTCGAGCGCCCCGAGGTCGTGTCGATGACCCTGCGCCTGCCCGCCATCACCGACGAGCAGCGCAGCAGCGTCGAAGGGCTGGGCGACGCCTTGGCCGGCAAGAAGCTACAGCCCTGCGAATAAAAAAAGCCGCTGTGAAAACAGCGGCTTTTAACTTCCAGGGCGCCGAGGAACCGGCGCAAGGTGTCTGGTCCAGCAATCACGGCGGAACCGGCTTTGCCGGGCCGCACGTGATGCCCCCTGGAGGGGGTGACGCGCCGCAGGCGCGGCGCGGGGGTGGTCCTTACTTCGCGACGACGCGGACCATCTCCAGGCACTTGTTGGAGTAGCCCCACTCGTTGTCGTACCAGCTCACGACCTTCACGAAGGTCTTGTCCAGCGCGATGCCGGCGTCGGCGTCGAACACCGAGGTGCAGGTCTCGCCGCGGAAGTCGGTGGCCACCACCTTGTCTTCGGTGTAGCCCAGCACGCCCTTCAAGGCGCCCTGGCTCTGCGCCTTCATCTCGGCCTTGATCTCTTCGTAGGTGGCTTCGCTGTTGAGCTCCACCGTCAGGTCGACCACCGACACGTCGGAGGTCGGCACGCGGAAGGACATGCCGGTCAGCTTCTTGTTCAGCTCGGGGATCACCACGCCCACGGCCTTGGCGGCGCCGGTGGAGGACGGGATGATGTTTTCCAGGATGCCGCGGCCGCCGCGCCAGTCCTTGTTGGACGGGCCGTCCACGGTCTTCTGGGTGGCGGTCGCCGCGTGCACGGTGGTCATCAGGCCGCGCTTGATGCCCCACTTGTCGTGCAGCACCTTGGCCACGGGGGCCAGGCAGTTGGTGGTGCAGGAGGCGTTGGAGATGATGGCCTGGCCGGCGTAGGTCTTGTCGTTGACGCCGAAGACGAACATCGGGGTGTCGTCCTTGGACGGGGCGGAGAAGATGACCTTCTTGGCGCCCGCGGCCAGGTGCTTCTCGCCGCCGGCCTTGTCCAGGAAGATACCGGTGGATTCGATCACGATGTCGGCGCCGACTTCGTTCCACTTCAGGGCCGTCGGGTCCTTCTCGGCGGTCAGGCGGATCTTCTTGCCGTTGACAACCAGGGTGTTGCCCTCGACCGAAACGGTGCCCTTGAAGCGGCCGTGCACGCTGTCGTACTGCAGCATGTAGGCCAGGTAGTCGGGTTCGAGCAGGTCGTTGATGGCAACGATCTCGATGTCCGGGAAGTTCTGGATCGCGCTGCGCAGCACGTTGCGGCCGATGCGGCCAAAACCATTGATACCGACTTTGATAGCCATGTCTTCTGCTCCTGTGGATGGATGAAAAAAACCGAAACCTGATTACTTCGCCAGCACGGACCGCACCGTGTCGGCCACGTTCTCGGGGGTGAAGCCGAAGTGCTTGAACAGCACCGGCGCCGGCGCCGATTCGCCGTAGGTGTCGATGCCGACCACGGCCGACACACCGTACTTCCACCAGCCGTCGGTGGAACCCATCTCGACGGCCACGCGCGGCAGGCCCTTGGGCAGCACGGCGGCCTTGTAGTCGGCGCTCTGGCGGTCGAACACGCTGGTGCTGGGCACCGAGACCACGCGCACGGCGATCTTGTGTTCCTTGGCCAGCAGTTCCTGCGCCTTGAGCGCCAGCTGCACTTCGGAACCGGTGGCGATGATCACCGCCTGGGCCTTCTTCTTCAGGCCCACGTCGGCCGGCTCGGACAGCACGTAGCCGCCCTTGCTGATGTCGGCCAGGTCGGCCTTGGGCGCGTAGGGCAGGTTCTGGCGCGACAGGCACAGGGCGCTGGGGCGGTTGACGGTCTGCAGGGCCACGGCCCAAGCCACGGCGGTTTCGGCCGTGTCGCCCGGACGCCAGACGTCCAGGTTGGGGATCAGGCGCAGGCTGGCGACGTGTTCGATCGACTGGTGGGTCGGACCGTCTTCACCCAGGCCGATGGAGTCGTGCGTGAAGACGTGGATCACGCGCTGCTTCATCAGCGCAGCCATGCGAATGGCGTTGCGGCTGTAGTCGCTGAAGGTGAGGAAGGTGCCGCCATAGGGGATGAAACCGCCGTGCAGGGCCACGCCGTTCATGATCGCGGCCATGCCGAATTCGCGCACGCCGTAGTTGATGTGGCGGCCGCCCTGGCCAGCCTCGGTCTTGACCACGTTGCCGGCCAGATCAAAGCGCAGGTTGGGCGTGGACTTGGTGTTGGTCAGGTTGGAGCCGGTCAGGTCGGCCGAGCCGCCCAGCAGCTCGGGCAGGGCCGCCGTGAAATGCTCCAGCGCGATCTGGCTGGCCTTGCGGCTGGCCACGGTCTCGGCCTTGGTGTGGGCTTCGACGGCGGCGTTGACGGCCACCTGGTTGAACGACTTGGGCAGCTCGCCCTTCATGCGGCGCACGAATTCCTTGGCCAGTTCGGGGAAAGCGGCCTTGTAGGCGGCGAACTGTGTGTTCCAGGCGGCTTCGGCGGTCTTGCCGGCGTCCTTGGCGTCCCAGGCGGCGTACACGTCCTTGGGAATCTTGAAGGGCTCGTGGCTCCAGCCCAGGGCTTCGCGGGTGAGCTTGATTTCTTCGGCGCCCAGCGGCTCGCCGTGGGCCTTGGCGGTGTTGGCGCGGTTCGGGCTGCCCTTGCCGATGCTGGTCTTGCAGCAGATCAGGGTGGGCTTGTCGGCGCTGTTCTTGGCGGCGGCGATCGCGGCGCTCACGGCGTCGGCGTCGTGGCCGTCGACGGCGCGGATCACATTCCAGCCGCAGGCTTCAAAACGCTTGGGGGTGTCGTCGATGAACCAGGGCGCGACCTGGCCGTCGATGGAGATGCCGTTGTCGTCGTACAGGGCGACCAGCTTGTTGAGCTTCCAGGCGCCGGCCAGGGCCACGGCCTCGTGGCTGATGCCTTCCATCAGGCAGCCGTCGCCCATGAAGACGAAGGTGTTGTGGTCCACGATGGTGTGACCGTCGCGGTTGAACTCGCTGGCCAGCAGCTTCTCGGCCAGCGCCATGCCCACCGCGTTGGTGATGCCCTGGCCCAGCGGGCCGGTGGTGGTTTCCACGCCGGGCGTGTGGCCGACCTCGGGGTGGCCGGCGGTCTTGCTGCCGAGCTGGCGGAAGTTCTTGAGTTCGCCGATCGGCAGCTTGTAGCCGGTCAAGTGCAGCAGCGCGTAGATCAGCATGGAGCCGTGGCCGTTGGACAGCACGAAGCGGTCGCGGTTGGCCCAGGCGGGGTTGGTGGGGTTGTGGCGCAGGTGGCGGCCCCACAGCGCGACGGCCATGTCGGCCATGCCCATGGGCGCGCCGGGGTGGCCGGAGTTGGCGGCCTGCACCGCGTCCATGGCGAGCGCGCGGATCGCGTTGGCCTGGGTCTGGGCGCTCACGGTGGAGACGGGGGCGGGTGCGGTGGTGGGGGTGGCGTCGGACATGGCGGAGGGGAGGGGGAGGGCGGAAGGAGCGGCGCGGGCCGAAACCGTGGATTTTATCGGCCCCGCTCCGGCCACCCGGGGCGCACCGTGTGGGGCCGGGCGCGGCGGACCATAATGCGCGCGGCGACCTGCACGTTCGCCCACCCACATGGTTTCCCACGCCCACACTCCGATCCCCGCAATGATCCTGGCCGCCGGCCGGGGCATGCGCATGCGCCCGCTGACGGACACCACGCCCAAACCGCTGCTGCCACTGCGCGGCAAGCCGCTGATGCAGTGGTCGCTGGAGGCACTCGCGCGCGGCGGCTTCGACCGGCTGGTGATCAACACCGCCTGGCTCGGCGAACAGATCGGCGAACGTTTCGCCGACTGGCCGCAGCAGCACCCGGGCGCAGAGGTCCAGTTCTCGCACGAAGGCCAGGACTTCGGCTATGCGCTGGAAACCGCCGGCGGCATTTCGCGCGCGTTGCCCCTGCTGGGGGAGGTGTTCTGGGTGCTGGCCGGCGACGTGTATGCGCCCGGTTTCGTGTTCGGCCAGGAGAGCGTGGACCGCTTCATCGCCAGCGACCGGCTGGCCCACCTGTGGCTGGTGCCCAACCCGGCGCACAACCCCCAGGGCGATTTCGGCCTGTCAGCCGATGGTCTGGCGCTGAACCACGCGGAGCAGAAACACACCTACAGCACCATCGGTCTGTACCGCCGCGCGCTGTTCGAGCAGCCCTGGTGCGACGTGGTGCCGGGCAACCCCCAGGGCACCGCCGTGCCCCTGGCGCCGCTGCTGCGCAAGGCCATGGACGCGGGGCTGGTGAGCGCGGAAATCTACACCGGCCCCTGGACCGACGTGGGCACGCCCGAGCGGCTGGCCGAGTTGCAACAGGGCTGACGCGGGTTTCCCGCGCCCAAAAACATGGGGCCCCGAAGGGCCCCATGGACTGGTGTCACCGGAATCCGGCGCAACTCAGGGAACGCTATTCACCGGAGGCGGCGTGCAGCCGGAACCCTTGCCCGAATCCTTGCCAGAGTCTTTGCCGCTGGACTTGTGGCAACCCTTGCCAGAGCTCTTGCCGCTGGACTTGCCACCGCAGCCGCTCCGCTTCGCCGACTGGCGACGGCCACAACCGCCGCTGACGTTCAACATTTCTTCCAGTTTCAGGACGCGCATGATGCTTCTCCGTTCGTGTTGGCGACTTCCGTCGCGGGAAAGAATCGCCTGGTCAACACAAACGGGCCGAGGACCCGTTGCGGCAGAGGACTCTGGGCCCGCAGTGTAGAAAGTCTTGTAAGCATTTCGATTGAAAGGCCACCCGGCTCCGCGACTTTGTTCACGGCCCGCCCGAATGAAATGTAAGCATGGGTTACTCCCCATGCGTCCGCCCAGACCGTCCGATCTCCGAGAATCGGATGAGACCACGACCCCACACACCATGGCCACCCAGCGCAGACGACCCGCCCCGATTTCGCCCGACGCCACCGAGGAGCGGCTGCTGCTCGGCGCCCAGCCGCTGCCGGAACTGCTGAATCTGGCCGCCTCGCTGGAAGGACTGGGCAGGCCCCCCGGTCGCACACAGCTGTCCGATCGCTGGAGAAGCGCTGCGCGGGAATACGAGCGCCTGGCCGGCGCGGAAGCGGGCGCGGCCGACGGAGCCGACATCCGCCCCCTGCCCAAAGCCATGGACCGGCACCTGGCCCGGCTGGTCGGGCTGCCAGGGGTGTGCCGCACCTTCGACACCGTGCCCGTCGCGTTCGGACTGGTCGAACTCGACAAGCTGGTGATCTCCCAGCATTCGATGACGCAGGCCGTGGTCGACCGCATCGTCGCCAGCCATCCCCTGCCGCTCGGCCCCAAGGCGCTGGCCGAACTCTGCCTGCCCCTGAAGCCACCGGCCGCCAGCTTCCGGCTGGCCAGCCGAAGCGGACGCGAATTCACCTTTGTCGCGGACGCGCACGACATGCGCTTCCTCGACGCCCAGGTGCTCGACCCGGTCGACGTGCGGCAGGCCGATGTGATGGGTCATCCCCAGGCGGTGGTCGCGCTCAGCGTGGGCTTCAGCGCCAACCTGCTCAACGGCGTGCGCTACAACGGCCGCGTGGCGATCAACAACGGCCACCACCGCGCCCTGGCGCTGCGACAGATGGGATTCACCCACGCGCCCTGCCTGATCCAGCCCTGCGCCTCGGAAGACGATCTCGGCCAGGCCGCCACGCGCGAACTCTGCGACAACGTCGAGCGCTATTTCCACGCGCCGCGCCCTCCGCTGCTGCGCGATTTCGACAACCCCAAGCTGACGCTGTCGATCCAGGCCCCACGCATGCGCCGCGTCGTCACGCTGCGAATCGATGTGCAGCGGCAGCTGATGGCGCTGTGACGCCGCCGAAAAATCCCCCGCGAACCACGGACGGGCCGGACCGCCCGACAATGTCTCCATGACCACCGCTCCGACCTCCTCGCTCTACGCCCAACGCCGCGCCCGCCTGGCCGCGCAGCTCACCCCCGGCGGCATCGCCATCGTGCCCACCGCGCCCGAGCAGCAGCGCAACCGCGACAGCGACTTCCTGTTCCGGCACGACAGCTACTTCTACTACCTGACCGGTTTCACCGAGCCCAACGCCTGGCTGGTGCTCACCGCCGAGGGTGAGGCCACGCTGTTCTGCAACCCGAAAGACGCCGAGCGCGAAGTCTGGGACGGCATCCGCCTGGGCCCGGCCGCGGCGCCGGACGCGCTCGGCGTGCAGGCCGCGTTCCCGGTCACCGAGTTGGACCAGCGCCTGCCCAGGCTGCTGGAAAACCGCAGCGTGGTCTGGTACCCGTTCGCGACCCACAAGGGCCTGGACGGGCGGATCAACGGCTGGCTCGAACCGGTGCGCGCCCGCGTGCGCTACGGCGCCATCTGCCCCGAGCAGCAGCGCGACCTGTGCGGCCCGCTGGACGAGATGCGCCTGATCAAGGACGCCCACGAGCAGGACGTGATGCGCCGCGCCTCGCAGATCAGTGCCCGCGCCCACGTCCGCGCCATGCAGCGCAGCGCCGCCATGCTGCGCGCCGGGCAGGACGTGCGCGAGTACCACCTGGACGCCGAGCTGCTGCACGAGTTCCGCCAGCACGGCTCGCAGTACCCGGCCTACGGCAGCATCGTCGCCGCCGGGGCCAACGCCTGCGTGCTGCACTACCGCGCCGACGCCGCGCCCATCCGCGACGGCGAGCTGGTGCTGATCGACGCCGGCTGCGAGCTCGACGGCTACGCCAGCGACATCACCCGCACCTTCCCGGCCAACGGCCGCTTCACCGGCCCGCAGCGCACGCTCTACGACCTGGTGCTGGCCTCGCAGGACGCCGCGGTGGCCGCCACCAAAGCCGGCGCGCGCTTCACCGACCCGCACGAAGCCACCGTGGCCGTGCTGGCGCAGGGCCTGCTGGATGTCGGCCTGCTCGACAAAAACAAGGTCGGCAGCGCGCAGGACGTGATCGCCAACCGCAGCTACTTCCCGTTCTACATGCACCGCACCGGCCACTGGCTGGGCATGGACGTGCACGACTGCGGCAGCTACGTGGAGCCAACCGAAGTGGGCAAGGTCAGCGAACGCAAGGACCCGCTCTCGGGCGAAGTCATCAAGGACCGGCCCAGCCGCATCCTGCGCCCGGGCATGGCGCTGACCATCGAACCCGGCCTCTATGTGCGACCCGGCGAAGGCGTGCCCGAGCAGTTCTGGAACATCGGCATCCGCATCGAGGACGACGCCATCGTCACCGAGACGGGCTGCGAACTCATCACCCGCGACGTGCCGGTCAAGGCCGACGAGATCGAAGCGCTGATGCGCGGCTGAGGTCCGTGCCATGACCGCGCCACGTGTCGTCAGCGTCCAGACCGGTCTCGCGCGGCCGCTCATGGTGGGTGGCCGGCGCGTGCTGTCGGCGATCGGCAAGACACCGGTGACCGGGCCGGTCGCGGTCGGGCGGCTGGGGCTCGATGGCGACGAGCAGGCCGACCTGTCGGTGCACGGCGGCCTGGACAAGGCGGTCTACGCCTACCCGGTCGAGCACCTGCCGACCTGGCAGCGCTGGCGCCGCGAAGCCGGCGTCACGCTGTTCGACGAGCCGCTGCCGTTCGGTTTCGTGGGCGAGAACCTGAGCGTGGAGGGCCTGCTGGAACACGAGGTCTGGATCGGCGACCAGTGGGTGCTCGGTGATCTGGTGCTGCGCGTGACCGCGCCGCGCGAGCCCTGCTTCAAGTTCAATGCCGTCACCGGCCTGCCGGACGCGGGTCGGCGCATGGTCGAGGGCCGCTGCAGCGGCTGGTACCTCGCGGTGGTGCAACCCGGCACGGTGCACGCCGGCGTGGCCGTCACGGTGCGCCCCGGCTCTCGGGGGATGACCGTGGCCGAGGCCTTCATGGCCCGGCGGGTCAAACACATCCGTTGAGCCCGGGCAAGGTCGCGGGCGCGGCGATGCGGTAAAAACCTGCGCATGAGCACCACCGCCCCCCTTCCCAGCGTCCTCTGCCTGACCATGAATCCGTCGGTCGATCTCGCGACCGAAACCGAAAACGTCGTGCCCACGCACAAGCTGCGCTGCGGCGACACGCTGCACGACGCCGGCGGTGGCGGCATCAACGTGGCGCGCGTGCTCACGCGCCTGGGCGGGCGCTGCGTGGCGCTGTGCCCCACCGGCGGCCCCTCGGGCCACTGGCTGGAGCAGCGCATGCGCGATGAGGGGCTGGACAGCGTGTTCCTGCCGATCGCCGACGAGACCCGGGTGAGCTTCACCGTGCACGAACACAGCACCGGCGCCGAGTTCCGCTTCGTGATGCCCGGCCCGCACCTGAGCGAGGCCGAGTGGATGGCCTGCCTGACCTACCTCGAAGGCCTGACCGAATTCCCTGCGCTGCTGGTCGCCAGCGGCAGTCTGCCGCCCGGCGTGCCCACCGACTTCTACGCGCGGCTGGCGCGGCTGTGCCGCCAGCGCGGTGCCAGGCTGGTGGTCGACGCCTCGGGGCCGGCGCTCTCGGCGGCGCTGGTCGAAGGCGTGTTCCTGTTCAAGCCCAACCTCAAGGAACTGGGTGAACTCACCGGCGAGACGCTGGAGACGCCGGCGCAGTGGCAGGCTGGCGCGCGCCGCCTGGTGAACGAGGGCAAGGCCGAGATCGTGGCACTGACCCTGGGCCACCAGGGCGCGCTGCTGGTGACACGCGACGCCATGTGGTCCGCGCCACCGCTGGACATGCCGGTGGCCAGTGCCGTCGGCGCGGGCGACAGCTTTGTGGGCGGCCTGGTCTGGGCCTGGCAGCTTGGCATGCCGCTGGACCAGGCCTTCGCCTGGGGCGTGGCGGCCGGCTCGGCCGCCCTGCTCAACGCCGGCACCAGCCTGGCGCACCCGGAAGACATGCGGCGTCTGCGGGAACAGGTCCGGGTCACGCGCGTCGGCGCCTGACCTCCGACGCCAGAGCGCCGACCGGGCTTCTCGCCAGACACCGGTGGAGGCCCGTCCGGAAGCCACCCCGACTTACGCATAGAATCGGAATCGTTCTCATTTGTTTTTTAGGAGCGATCCCGCCATGAAACCGCACGCCCTGGCCGCCGCCGCGCTGGCCCTGTCCTCTCTCGCCATGGCCGGACTGCCGGCCCGGGCCGCCACCGCGGCGCCGGCCGTGGCGACCGCGGCGGTCGATCACGCCGCCGTGGCCCGCCACTACGCCGCCCTGGTCCACGCCAGCTACAGCGACACCCTGGCCGCCGCCCGGGACCTGCAGTCGGCGATCGACAGCTTCGTCAAGGCCCCCTCGGCCGAAGGACTGGACAAGGCCCGCAAGGCCTGGCTGGACGCCCGCGAGTTCTACGGCCAGACCGAGGCCTTCCGCTTCTACGGCGGCCCGATCGACGACGACAAGGGTCCCGAGGGCCGGCTCAACGCCTGGCCGCTGGACGAGGCCTATGTGGACTACGTGACCGGCAAGCCCCAGGCCGGCATGGTCAACAACGCCAAGTTCAAGATCACCAAGGCCGCGCTGGCCAAGGCCAACGAGCGCGGCGGCGAAGAGAACATCAGCGCCGGCTGGCACGCCATCGAGTTCCTGCTGTGGGGCCAGGACCAGAGCGAGACCGGTCCGGGCAACCGCCCGTTCGACGACTACGTGGTGGGCAAGGGCCAGAATGCCGAGCGCCGTGCCCAGTACCTGACCGTGGCCACCGCGTTGCTGGTCGACGACCTGGGTGCGGTGTCCAAGGCCTGGGAACCCGGCGCGAAGAACTACCGCGCGAAGTTCGAGCAGGGCGGCAAGGAGTCGGTGCGCAAGATCATCGTCGGCCTGGGCTCGCTCTCGCGCGGCGAACTCTCGGGCGAACGCATGGAAGTGGCGCTGAACTCGCAGGACCAGGAAGACGAACACTCCTGCTTCTCGGACAACACGCACCGCGACATCACCAACAACGCCCGCGGCATCCAGAACGTGTGGCTGGGCCAGTACACCCGCCGCGATGGCAGCAAGGTCGAGGGGCCCGGCCTGCGCGATCTCGTGGCGGTGAAGAATCCGGCCCTGGCCGAGAAGGCCACCGCGCAGATCGCCGACTCCGTCAAGGGCGCCGAAGCGATCCCGGCGCCGTTCGACCGCGCCATCGTCAAGGGCTCGGCCGGCCGCCCGGTGATCGAGAAGACCGTGGCCAGCCTGGTCGCCCAGTCCAAGCTGCTGGTCGAATCGGCGTCGGCCGTGGGCATCGCCAAGCTGACCCTCGTGGAGCCTTGACCCACCCCCGCGCCGCGCCGGCGGCGCGTCACCCCCTCAAGGGGGCGATGCCTGCGGCCCGGCAAAGCCGGTTCCACGGCATCCACGACCGACACCCCCTCTCCCCCAACACGCCTTTCACCATGCCCCCTTTTCCCAAAGCCACGCGCCTTGCGCCAGCCATGGGAGCCGTTGCCTTCGGGGCGGCGGCGCTCCTGCTGATCGGCCACGCCAGCGCCGACACCGACCCGGACCCGCTGGGTGAAAAGACCGGCGGCGCCACCACTGTCTACGCCACCGGCAGGAACGCCTTCTCGTTCCCGCTGGCCAACCTGGACGACGCCGAGCGCACCCGCTTCGTGGTCGGCAATTCCTTCTTCAAGCGCAACTGGGTCGAAGCGCCCGCGTCCACCACGGCGCGCGACGGCCTGGGCCCGCACTTCATCGCCCGCTCCTGCGCCGGCTGCCACGTGATGGACGGCCGCGGCGCGCCACCCGACTGGAAGAAGACGCTGGGCCCCGAGCCCGACAACACCGTCGCACTGCTGTTCCGCCTGTCGGTGCCCGGCACGCCCGCGCCGCACGACGGCGTGGTGCCCGAGCCCACCTACGGCGACCAGTTCAACAACGCCGGCATCCAGGGCGTGAAGCCCGAGGGCACGGTGCGCATCCACGGCACCCCCGTTCACGGCCGCTTCGCCGACGGCTCGCGCTACACGCTGCAGCAGCCGCAGTACCGCTTCACCGACCTCGGCTACGGCCCGATGGCGAAGGACGTGATGGTCAGCCCGCGCATCGCGCCGCACATGGCCGGCCTGGGCCTGCTCGAAGCGATTCCCGAGAGCGAGATCCTGGCCAACGCGCGCGACCAGGCCGCCGCGCCCGGCCCCGTCAAGGGCCAGCCCAACCGCGTCTGGGACGCCTTCGCGCAGAAGGAAGTGATCGGCCGCTTTGGCTGGAAGGCCAACACCGGCAGCCTGGCGCACCAGAGCGCGGGCGCCTTCCTGGGCGACATGGGCATCACCAGCAGCGTCAACGGGCGCGAAGCCTGCACGCCCGCGCAGAAGGACTGCCTGGCCGCGCCGCACGGCGGCGGCCAGCGCAGCGGCCGCGACGGGCTGATGCCGGCCTCGCAGGCCAGCGCCCAGGTGCCCGAGATCGACGACCAGACCCTGGGCGACGTGGTGTTCTACGCCGCCACGCTGGCCCCGGCCGCGCGCCGCCAGGTGAACGACCCGCAGGTGCAACGCGGCCAGGCGCTGTTCGCCCAGGCCCAGTGCGCCGCCTGCCACCGCCCGAGCTACACCACCGGCGAACCGCCGTTCCCGCGCCTGACCAGCCCCAAGGTGGCCAGCCAGCGCATCTGGCCCTACACCGACCTGCTGTTGCACGACATGGGCGAGGGCCTGGCCGACGGCCGGCCCGACTTCCTCGCCAGCGGCCGGCAGTGGAAGACGCCGCCGCTGTGGGGCGTGGGCCTGTTCCGGGACGTGAACGGCCACCAGCGCCTGCTGCACGACGGCCGCGCCAATGGCGTGCTCGAAGCCGTGCTGTGGCACGGCGGCGAGGCGCAGGGCGCCAGGGATCAGGTGCTGCAGTTCACGAAGCGGGACCGCGATGCGCTGGTCGCCTTCGTCAACTCGTTGTGAGGACCCGGTCATGATCCACCGACGCCACACCCTGGCCGGCCTGCTGGCCATGGCCGCCTGGCCCGCCACCGGCCTGCACGCGCAGACCGGCGGCGCGCTCGCCTTCCCCTACTACAGCGGTGAGGACGCGCTGCAGGGTCTGTACGCCCACCAGTTGCCGCTGGCGCGCGACTTTGAAACACAGGCCAGGGCCCTGACCGCCGCGGCCCGGCAGCACTGCGCCGGGCCGGCCTCGCCAGCCGTCCTGAAAGACGCCTGGCGCCAGGCCCTGCTGTCCTGGCAGGCGCTGTCCAGCCCCGCACTGGGCCCGGTGATCGAGCGGCGCTCGCAGCGGCAGATCGACTTCTGGCCCGCCCGTCCGGCCCTGCTGGCCAAGGCGCTGGAGCGCGCGCCGACGACGCTGGCCGACATGGAGTCCATCGGCACGCCGGCCAAGGGTTTTCCGGCGCTGGAACAGCTGCTGACCGCCAGGCCCTCGCCGGCCCATTGCCCCTATCTCGTGCTGCTGGCCGAAGGCATCGAAGCCGAGGCCAAGGCCCTGCGCAGTGGCTTCGAGCAGCTTGCCTCGCGCGACTGGACCAGCGACGAAGAGGCCGCCCGCAGCGCGTTCGCCGAGTGGATCAACCAGTGGCTGGGTGGCCTGGAACGGCTGCGCTGGGTCCACATCGAGCAGCCTGTGCAGAAGGCACGCACCGCTGGCAAAGGCCAGCCGCCCGAGTTCGCCCGCCTGGCGGCCGCCGACAACGCCGCCGAGTGGCGCGCGCAATGGCAGGCGCTGAAGGCCCAGGCCCGCCTGCGGCCCGAACAGGTCCGGCAACCGCCACAGCCCGGACAGGGTCTGATCCCCATCGAGGCATTGCTCATGGGCAAGGGCCAGATCGCCCTCGCGCAACGCTGGGGCCAGGCACTGGACCGCGCCGATGCCACCTTGGCCGCGCTGCCGGCCAGGGCCAGCGACGCGCAGCTGTTGGCGCTGTCGAAAACGCTCAAGGGCGTGACCACGCTGTTCCAGGCGGAAGTCGCGGCGGCGCTGGACGTGCCGCTGGGTTTCTCCGATGCGGATGGAGACTAGAAGGCGCCCCCCTGCGCCACCTTCGGCGTCTTCCCCCCTGGGGGGGGACGCCACTGGCGGCCCGGCGAAGCCGGTTCCGCGGTGGCCGCTGGATGAAAGCCTCTCTCGCCGGCAGCTGTGTCTGTTGGGTGTGGGTGCGGTGCTGTGGCCTTCGGCGCGCGCAGCCCGCACCGACGCCACCCTGCTCGCCGCCTGGCAGAGCAGCGCTGAACAACACATCGGCCTGCTGTCGTTCGGCGATGCGTCGTGGTCGGTGCAGCGGTCGCTGCCGGTGCCGACGCGCGCGCACGGCCTGTGGGCCGAGGCGGGCGGTTCGGTGCTGGCCGTGGCGCGGCGCCCGGGCGACTGGCTGCTGCGCTGGCACCCGCGCACCGGCCAGGCGCAATGGCACTGGATCGGTGAAGACCGTCGCTTCAACGGCCACGTGATCGCCCGCGACGGCGGTGCCACGCTCTGGACCACCGAGACCGACCTCGATTCCGCGCAAGGACGGCTGGGCGTGCGCGACGCCCGCACGCTGGAGAAGACCGCCGAATGGGCCACGCACGGCATGGACCCGCACCAGCTGCTGGCGCTGCCGCAGGCGGTCGGCGAGCTGCCCGCGGGCACCTTGATGGTGGCCAACGGCGGCATCCCGACGTTGCCCGAGACCGGGCGCAGCAAACGCGAAATCGGGCGCATGGATGCGTCGCTGGTCGCGCTGCACCCCGGCACTGGTGCGCTGCTGGGCCAGTGGCGCTTGCCCGACCCCTACCTGAGCATCCGCCACCTGGCCTTCGACCCGGTCTCGGGCACGCTGGGCATCGCGCTGCAGGCCGAACACCCGGCCAGCCACCCGGACCCGCAGGCCAAGGCCGGGGCACCGGTGCTCGCGGTCTGGGACGGCCGCACGTTGCGCGCCGCCGATGGCCAGCCAGCCATGGCGGGCTACGGCGGCGACCTCTGCGCCCTGCCGTCCGCCGCCGGGGGCGGTTTCGCGGTCAGCTGCCCGCGCGTGAACCAGCTGGCGCTGTTCGACGCGCGGGGCCGGTGGCGCGGCGCGCTGGCCCACCGCGAGGCCTACGCATTGGCCAGCCGCGATGACCGCTGGTGGCTCAGTGGCGCGGCCGGCGTGCTCGTCGGCCAGGGCGAGGCCCCGCCGGTGCTGGCCCCGTTGGACCGTCCCGCCACGGCACTGCAGATCGACAACCACTGGGTGCCGGTGCCGGGCTGAACCGGACCGGCCGCGTCAGGCGTCCGGGGTGTCCGCCGCGGCCTCCACGCCACTGGTCAGTTCGCAGGATCGCCCGGTGCGCCGGCACTGCCCGTCGGCCTCCAGCCAGGGGTGGGCGTGTCCGGCACAGCCGGTCTGGCAGATGACCGCGTGGGCGGCCTCCAGCCCGGGCGCCGCGACTGGGTCCACCGCCCGCCGCTTGGGCGGTGGGGGAGACTGCATGGCCGCGCCCCGCAGGTTCCAGGCGACCGAGGTCTTCATCCGGATCAGCGCGGCCCGCAAGCGCAGGTTCTCCGCCTCCAGGCGGGAAGCATGGCGGGCGCTGGCCTGCAGTTGTTCGCCGACGCGCTGCTGCAACTGCGCCAGCTGCCGCACCAGCACACCGTGTTCCGCCGACAACTCGGTCACCAGTTCCGGCCGGGCCAGGCCCCGCCATCGCACCGTGGTGCTCATGACCTCTCTCCCTGTGAATCGCTGACATCGCGCACTCCTTGCAAAGAAGACAGCATGGGCCGGATCACTGCAGTGTGCCGTGCGCCTCGTGCAGCGAAGCGGCCGGCGTCGGCTCCCGGCGAACCGGCGGCCCGTCGGCTTCCAGCGCTTGCAGCCAGCGGGTGCGCAGGTTGCCCAGCATGCAGCGCATCGCGGGCGACACCTGCGGGTGCTGGGCCAGGAAAAACAGGTTGGACACCAGCTTCCTGCCCATCAGGGGCCGGTGCGCTCCGTCTGCTGGGGCTTGCGCGTAGCCCGTCATCAGGGCCAGCGTACCGGCCATGAGCGCGTCCACCGAGGGCAGCACATATTCTTCGTCGCAGCAGGCATCGGTCGGGCAGGTGGGGGGGATCAAGGCGGGCCTCCATGGGTGGGATGGTTCCATCGCTGGCTGGCGGGGCGGCGGGTCGGGCAGACCCCCTGGAGGCTGGCTGGCGTCAAATGTGGAGACAGTTTATGAGAATAATTCTCATTTGACAAGACGGAGCAAGGTCAAGCCTTGGTGCCGTTTGTGGTGGCCACATTGCAGGACCACAATGCGGTCCCGGCTCGACATGTTTTTCGAAAGGAGTTCCCCATGCAAGGCGATCCACAGGCCATCGGCCACCTGCAGGCCCAGCTCAAGAACGAGCTGACCGCCATCAACCAGTACTTCGTGCACTACCGCATGCTCAAGCATTGGGGCCTGGACAAGCTGGCCAAGAAGGAATACTCGGAATCCATCGGCGAGATGAAGCACGCCGACTGGCTGATGGACCGCATCTTCATGCTCGACGGCCTGCCCAACCTGCAGGACCTGGGCAAGCTGAACATCGGCGAGAACGTGCCGGAGATGCTGGGCAGCGACCTGGCCCTGGAACGCGGCGCACAAGCCACCATCAAGGACGGCGTGGCGTATTGCGAGTCGGTGCGCGACTTCGTCTCGCGCGACCTGTTGATGAAGATCCTGGACGACACCGAGGAACACATCGACTTCCTCGAAACCCAGCTCGAACTCATCGACAAGGTCGGCATCCAGAACTACCTGCAGAGCCAGATGGGTGAGGCCAGCTGATCGCCCCGTTCCGCCACCCGCCCCAAAAGCCCGTGTCCCGCCACGGGCTTTTTTTGCCTTTATGAATGCGATCCATTATCATTTAACAACTACCCACCCACCATTGGCTCTTCCATGATCGTCTGTGTCTGCCGCCGCGTGAACGACAAAACCATCGCCCAGGCGGCGCGCTGTGGTGCGAGCTTTGACGACATCCAGATCGACATGGGTGTGGGCATGCAGTGCGGACAATGCGAGTCCAGTGCCCGCGCGGTCTGGGCCCAGTGCCGGCCCTCCCACCCCACAGCCCACCTGCAACGCCAGGACGAGGCTCCGGTCGCGGCCTGAAACCAGGCAAAGCACTTCCCTGGCCGCCTTCGGGCGGCTTTTCACTGTGGAAAACCGAGCTTGCGCGGCGCGCATTCCTGCCCAGAATGTCAAAAGCGCCCGAACCGACGGTTCGGAAAAAGCGATGGGCATTCGCGCCCTCGCGATTTAGAATGCGCAATCGCCTTTCGCATTGCAGAATTCAATAGCCGGAGACAGCCGAATGAGCACCGAACAAGCACAGAACAAGCGCGCCGAGCTGCGCGCCGCCGCCCTCGAATACCACGAGAAGCCCACCCCCGGCAAAGTGGCGATCGCGGCCACCAAGCAGCTGACCAACCAGCGCGATCTGGCGCTGGCCTACTCGCCCGGCGTGGCCGCCCCCTGCGAAGAAATCGTCGCCGACCCCAACAACGCCTTCAAGTACACCAGCCGCGGCAACCTGGTCGCCGTGATCACCAACGGCACCGCCGTGCTGGGCCTGGGCGACATCGGCCCGCTGGCCGCCAAGCCGGTGATGGAAGGCAAGGGCGTGCTGTTCAAGAAGTTCTCGGGCATCGATGTGTTCGACATCGAGATCAACGAGAAAGACCCCGACAAGCTGGTCGAGATCATCGCCGCCCTCGAACCCACCTTCGGCGGCATCAACCTCGAAGACATCAAGGCGCCCGACTGTTTCTACGTCGAACGCAAGCTGCGCGAGCGCATGAAGATCCCGGTCTTCCACGACGACCAGCATGGCACCGCCATCGTGGTCGGCGCGGCGCTGATGAACGGCCTGAAGGTCGTGGGCAAGGACATCAAGCAGGTCAAGCTGGTGACCTCGGGCGCCGGCGCCGCGGCCCTGGCCTGCCTGGGCCTGCTGGTCAAGCTGGGCCTGCCGCGCGAGAACATCTGGGTGACCGACCTCGCGGGCGTGGTCTACGAAGGCCGCACCGAGCTGATGGACGAGGACAAGATCCAGTTCGCACAGAAGACCGGGCAGCGCACGCTGACCGACGTGATCGCTGGTGCCGACGTGTTCCTGGGCCTGTCGGCTGGCGGCGTGCTCAAGAAGGACATGGTCGCCAAGATGGCCGCCAAGCCACTCATCTTCGCGCTGGCCAACCCCAACCCCGAGATTGCGCCCGAAGACGTGAAGGCGGTGCGCGACGACGCCATCATGGCCACCGGCCGCACCGACTACCCGAACCAGGTCAACAACGTCCTGTGTTTCCCCTACATCTTCCGCGGCGCGCTCGACTCGGGCGCGACCACCATCACCGACGAGATGGAGATCGCCGCGGTGCACGCGATCGCCGAGCTGGCGCAGGCCGAGCAGAGCGAAGTCGTGGCCGCCGCCTATGCCGGTGAAAAGCTGGCCTTCGGCCCCGAGTACCTGATTCCCAAGCCGTTCGACCCACGGCTGATGATGAAGATCGCGCCCGCCGTTGCGCAGGCGGCGGCGGACAGCGGCGTGGCGCTGCGTCCGGTGACCGACATGGAGGCCTACCGCCAGCGCCTGCAGAGCTTCGTGTTCGCCTCCGGCACGATCATGAAACCGATCTACGCCGCCGCACGCACGGCTGTGAAGAAACGCATCGCCTACGCCGAGGGCGAGGAAGAACGCGTGCTGCGCGCCTGCCAGATCGTGGTCGACGAAAACCTGGCTCGCCCGACGCTGATCGGTCGCCCGCCGGTGATCGCGCAACGCATCGAGAAATTCGGCCTGCGCCTGAAGGAAGGCCTGGACTACGACGTGGTCAACGTCGAACAGGACGATCGCTACCGCGAACTCTGGCAGACCTACCACCAGCTGATGGAACGCAAGGGCGTGACCGAGCAGCTGGCCAAAATCGAGATGCGCCGCCGCCTGTCGCTGATCGGCGCGATGCTGGTGCGCCGCGGCGACGTCGACGGCATGATCTGCGGCACCTGGGGCACCAACCCGCTGCACCTCACCTACATCGACCAGGTGATCGGCAAGCGCGAGGGCGCCACCTGCTACGCCGCGATGAACGCGCTGATGCTGCCCGGCCGTCAGGTGTTCCTGGTCGACACCCACGTCAACTACGATCCGACCGCCGAACAGTTGGCCGAAATCACCGTCATGGCGGCGCGCAAGATGATGCGCTTCGGCATCACGCCCAAGGCCGCGCTGCTGTCGCACAGCAACTTTGGCTCGTCCGAACAGCCCAGCGCGGTCAAGATGCGCCAGACCCTGGCGCTGCTGCAAACGAATGCACCGTGGCTGGAAGTCGACGGCGAAATGCACGGCGATGTGGCACTGGACGCCGAGGCCCGCACGGCGATGATGCCCCGCACCACCCTGCGTGGTGACGCCAACCTGCTGGTCTGCCCCAACATCGACGCCGCCAACATCGCCTACAACCTGCTCAAGACCGCCGCCGGTGGCAACATCGCCATCGGCCCGATGCTGCTGGGTGTGGGAAAACCTGTGCATATTCTCACGGCCAGCGCCACCGTGCGCCGCATTGTGAACATGACGGCCTTGACCGTGGCCGAAGCCAACGTGCACAGGCAAGCACCTGCCGCTTAGCAAGCACTAACTATTCCTCACAATTGCCCCGCAATATCCCTGCTTAATTAATCAGCAGCAACTTGCTTTTTTGCAGCGCATCAGGCACACTACCGGCTTGATATTCAGGGTAAACCCACCCGTTTGATGGTGCCGCTGAAGTGGTTTTGGCGGCTTTCTGGCGGATGGTTGGCTTGAGGAAAACAGGGATTCAGATGGGTCTGCAACCGATCCGGGCAACAACCCGTCGCGTCGGGTTGGTCTCCGGACTGGCCGCCGTGGCGGTCCTGGCGGCTTCTCTTAGCACCATATTGGTGCAAGCCCGAACCCCTTCACCCTCGTCCCTGCCCGGTTCTGCGGTCGCGTCCGTGGCCCTCACCGGCCTGCCACCGCAAGGCCAGGAAGTCATGGAGCAGATTCGCCAAGGCGGTCCGTTCCGGTTCGGGAAAGACGGCACGGTGTTCGGCAATTACGAGCGACAGCTCCCGAACCAGAGACGGGGTTATTACCGGGAATACACGGTGCCCACGCCGGGGTTGAGTCACCGGGGGGGCAAGCGGATCGTGTGTGGTGGCCAGCGGCCCCGCTCACCGGACGCGTGTTATTACACCGAGGACCACTACACCAGCTTCCGGCTGATCGTGCAGTGACCCGCGGTGATGTCGATGAATTTGGGTTTTCAACTTTGACCTTAGAAAGAGACGCGGAGATGGATACGCCACTTCGTAACGTTCGCACCAACATCGTTCAGTCGATCCGCGCCTTCGGCGTGAAAGACCTGCAGGCCGCCGCCGAGCAGCTGGGTCACCACTTCCTGTACGCCAATCTGGCCAAGGCCCAGAGCAAGCAGGACGTGCTCGAACTGATCGCTGCGCAGTACACGCTGCCGCCGCATTTCGGCAAGAACTTCGACGCGCTCTACGACTGCATGACCGACCTCGTGCACAAGTCGGGCCCGCAGACCGGCTTCATCGTCGTGCTCGAACACATCCCGGCGCACGCCAAGTTCGACAAGGAAGCGCGCGAGCAGCTGCTGGACATCTTCCGCGACACCGCCGACTACTGGAGCGACCGCAAGATTCCGTTCCGCTGCTTCTATTCGTTCTCCGTCGCCCGCGCCCCCAAGGGCGAAGAGCCGATCGAGGTCGAGAACGAAGAGCCGATGCCGACCGACAAGATCCTGGACGTGAGCCCGATGGCGCTGCGCATGAGCAGCCCGTTCAACGCGGGCTACTGGCTGGCTGCGGCGTAACAGGACGCCCCCCGCGCCGCGCCTGAGGGCGCGTCACCCCCCCACCAGGGGGCAACACCTGTGGCCTGGCAAAGCCAGTTCCGCGGTGTTCTGGACAAGAAAAAGCCGCTGCATCGCAGCGGCTTTTTTCATGCCTGCGTGCGCGCACGAGGCTATGACTGGACGGATTGTGCCAAGGCCACGTACTCGGCCACCGGCACTTCTTCGGCACGGCGCTGCAGATCGAACTCGCCGGAAAACCCCCGCGCTTCCAGCCACTTGCCCAGGGTATTGCGCAGGATCTTGCGGCGCTGGCTGAAGGCCGTCTGCACCAGATCGCCATAGGTCTTGAAGTCGATGGCCGGAGGCTGCGCCAGCGGCACCATGCGCACCACCGCGCTGTCGACCCGCGGCGGCGGATCGAAGCTCTCGGGCGGCACGAACAGCACGTTCTCCATCGCATAGCGCCACTGCAGCATCACCGACAGCCGGCCGTAGTCGGCGGTCGCGGGAGAGGCCACCATGCGGTCGATCACTTCCTTCTGCAGCATGAAGTGCTGGTCCTGCACCACCGCCACGTGGTCCAGCAGGTGGAACAGGATGGGACTGGAGATGTTGTAAGGCAGGTTGCCGACCACCCGGATCTTCTGGCCCGGCCAGCGGGTCGCCAGATCGGAAAAGTCCACCCGCAACACATCGGACTCGACCACATCGAGCTGTCCGTGCCCACGCAGCCGGGCCGCCAGGTCCCGGTCGAGCTCGATCACGCACAACCGCCCCACGCGCTCCACCAAGGGCTGCGTGAGCGCCGCCAGGCCAGGACCGATCTCGACCATGGGTTGCCCCGGTAGCGGCGCGATCGCGTCCACGATCGCGTCGATGATGGACGCATCGCTCAGGAAGTGCTGGCCAAAGCGCTTGCGCGCGACGTGCTTCATGCGCCGGACCGCGGTTGCCCGCTCAAGGCTGCGGCGCCTCGCGGTACTCGACGAACGCGCGCCCGCGCACTTCGTCGGTCCACGCACTCACGGCGTCGTCGGCCTTCTGCTCGCGCACCAGATCGCGCGCGATCTCGCGCTGCTCGCGCTCGCTGAGCACGGCCTGGCGCCGTTCTTCCAGCCGGATCAGGTGGACACCGAAACGCGACACGACCGGTTGCGACATCTCGCCAGGACGCAGGGCGTTCATCACCTGCTCGAACTCCGGCACGAACTGTCCGGGTGACACCCAGCCCAGATCACCGCCCTGGCGGGCCGAGCCATCGTTGCTGAACTGCGCGGCCAGCGCCTCGAAGGTGGCCTGGCCACTCGCGATCTGCTGGCGATAGCCCGTCAGGCGGGCGATCGCTTCGTCCTGGCTCAGGCGCACGCCGGGACGCAGCAGGATGTGGCGGGCGCGGCTTTGCGTGACGCTCAGCTCGGGCACCGGTGCCTGCTGCTTCTCCACCACCTTGAGCACATGGAATCCGGCGGCGCTGCGCACCGGACCGGCCACACCGCCGACCGGCAGGGATTGCGTGGCCTGCACAAACAGCTCGGGCAAGCGCGCGACCGGGCGCATGCCCATCAGACCACCGCCGGCGGCTTCGGCGCCTTGCGAAAACTCGCGCGCCTGTGCGGCCAGATCGGCGCCCGCGCGCAGCCGTTGCGCGACGCCCTCGGCCTTGGCCTGCAGTTCGCGCACCTGATCGGCACTGGCGTTCTCGGGCACCTGGATCAGCACGTGGCCCAGGTTGAGTTCGAGCGCGCCCACGCTGGCGTTCTGCCGTTCGCGGATGTAGGCATCAATTTCCGCCTCGCTGACGCTGACCCGCGCATTGATCTCGCGGTCGCGCAGGCGCTGCAGCAGCACCTGGTTGCGCAGGTCGTTGCGCAGCTTGTTGGGGTCGAGACCTTCGGAAACCACGCGGCGGCGGAACTCCTCGACAGAGAGCTGGTTCTGCGCGGCAATGTTCTGTTCGGCCTGCCCCACCGTGGCTTCGTCGACCTTGATGCCCTGTTCCGTGGCCTGCTGGATCAGCGCCCGCTCGACGATGAGCTGCTCCAGCACCTGCTTGACGAGTTCGTCGCGCGCCGGCAGCGCCTTGCCCTGGGCCGAGGCCTGCTGCTCCAGGCGCAGCAGGCGCTGGCGCACATCGAAATTCGTGACCGGCTCCGAGTTGACCAGGGCCACGATGTAGTCGACGGTGCGGGTGGCGGCCGGCGCTGCGGCGCGCTGCAACCCGGCCGCCGGCTTGAGCGACTGTGCCTGCACGGGCACACCGGCCCCCGCCATCAGCAGGGACACCGCCAGCCCGACCGGCAGGGTGCGCCGCAGAGGGAGGCGACGGTCAGTCATATTGCTGGAACCGGTTGGGCTTGACGACTTCTTCACGCAGGTACTGGTACTTGGGCACATGGCTCTGGAGGCTGCGCAGCGAGCTGGCACCCAGCCGCCCGAAACCATTGAGTTCGAGCTGGAACAGGATGCGCTTGTTGGCGTTGGAGGTGTTGACCGCCAGCTGTTCGGCCACGATGCGGCCGATCCAGCAGCCGGCGTCGTATTCGAAGCCAGCAATCAGGTCGATGACCTTGCGGTCCGGCAGGTTGTAGTTCAGGCGGCCGACGCTGTACCAGCGACCGGGGCCCAGGGCCTGTCCGCGCTGGTAGGCCGGCGTCGATCCGAACACCGCCGCCAGCGGCCACTGCCAGCCCAGGTCCAGCTGTTCGCTCACGCCCTTCTGGATCCGGTAGGCGGCGCTCAGCACCTTGTACGGGCCCGGGGTGTAGCGTCCGCCGATGGTGGTGCGCGACGATTCCTTGCTCTTGACGTTGTACTGGACATTGCTGTCGATCGACCAGAGCGGGTCCCACTGCACCCGCGCCGACAGCAGCATGTCGCCCATGCGATCGGTCACCGCCGTGCCGCCGGGCAGGGTCACCTTCTGGTCGGCCAGCAGGGCGCGCTGCGCCACACCGACGCGCACCACCTCGGCACCCGTGGCGGGGTTGATCAGGCGGGAGCTCAGTCCCAGGGTGACCGCGCGCGTGTCGCTGACGCGGTCGTAGCCGGTGAACGCGTTTTCGGAGAACAGGCTCGCCAGGCTGAAGTCGGGTGCACCCGCGTCGTAGTTGGGCAGGGCGCTCTGGTCGCGGTAGGGCGTCCAGGTCGCGAACGCCCGGGGTTCCAGGGTCTGCACATAGTCGCGCCCGAACCAGGAGGTGTCGCGTTCGAACACCAGGCCACTGTCGACGCTGAGCGTCGGGATGCTGCGCGAGGCGGTCACCGTGGGTCCGCCGGCGATGGCCGAGTCGGTGCGGTACTGGGCCAGGTTCAGGCGCGCCCGAGGCTGCACGTACCAGCCCGGCGTCTGCCAGCGGCGCGACAGGTCGGCCACCACCAGCGCCCGGTTGCCGGCCGATTTGTCCAGCTTGGCGCTGGCCAGCGCCGAACGCTGGAAGCGTGTCACGCTGCTTTCGAACCCGAGGTCCCAGCCCGGCACGCCGAGCCAGGTCATGTTCTCGCGGGCGAAGCTGGCACCGAAACCGGACTGGTCGTAGGGCGGCGTGATCACCGAGTCGACGTCCTGCAGGGTCTGCCAGCGGTTGGCGCCGGCATTGAAGTTCCAGCCGCTGTGCGACCAGCTCAGCCCCGCACCACTGGACAGCAGCCGCGAGGTCAGCGACGTGACGCTGCGCGGGAAATCGCGCCAGTAGTTGCTGTCGCCCACCCGGTTGAGCCCCACCGACAGGCCCAGATCGCTGCCGCCGGCGAAGCCCTGGATCAGGCTCTGGTTGTAGCCCAGCGCATAAGCCCAGCGGTCGCGGTCACGCAACTTGTCGGACGGCATGTAGCCCACCTTCAGCTCGCCCGAATGGGTGGGCTGCATGTACCGGAACTCCCCGCCCAGATCGACACCCCGTTTGGTCATGATCGTCGGGATGAAGGTCGCGTCGTAGTTCGGCGCCAGATTGAAGTAGTAAGGCGTGGTCAGCTCGAAGCCGTCCTGGGTGCTCAGGCCGATGGTGGGCGCCAGCGCCCCGCTCTTGCGCTTGTCGGAGAGCGGGAAGCTCAGGTAGGGCGCCGTCAGGATCGGCACCCCCTGGAACTCCAGCACACCCCAGTGCGCCGTGCCGACGTCTTCGGCGCGGTCGATGTCGATCGAGGCGGCGCGCACCAGCCAGGCGGGCATCCAGTCCTGTCCCGGGACGCGGGGGCAGGTCGAGTAGCGGCCATCCTCGACCACCGAGTGCTGGCGATCGACGAAATTGATGCGGCTGGCATCGCCCTTGCCCTGGTTGAGCAGCTCGTATTGCGGCTTGTCGAAAAAGCCCTTGGACGAGTCCAGGTTGAGCTGCATCTCGGGGCCGGTGAAGCGGTCCCCCTGGCGGTTGAGCAGCACGTTGCCGGACGCCTTCGTGTCCGAGGTGCCGCGGTTGTGTTCGATGCGGTCGGCCTTGAGCACCGTGCCGTTCTGGCGCAGTTCGGCGCCGCCTTCGATCACGGTCACGCCATCGAGCTCGCCCTGCACGTTGTTGCCCTGGACGAACACCGGCAGCACCTTGTTGGCATTGGGCGGCAACTGCTGTTCCAGGGACGCACCGGATTTGAGCCGGATGCCGGCCGTGTCGGCGGTGGTGCCAGACTGCGCCCAGACGGGTGCCGCACCGGCCCCCAGGGCGATCACCGCCAGCGCTGCCCGCACCGCGTGGGTCATCGGGGTGGGCTGCAATTGCAGAGAGCGCGCCGCCCGGTGCCTGCGGGCGGGTGTTTGCGGGGCGTCGTGGGCGGTGTTCAAGGCGGTGTGGTGCAAGGCGGCCGTCTCTGTTTGCTGTTGGCACTCGACCAGCCGTCGAAGCGTCGGCGGGTCACGGACTGTCCGCGCACAGCGGCCCGTGGACAGTGGATTTGTAGAATCTGCGGCCATTATCCTATGCCTCCTGCCCGGCCCGCCAGCGCGCACGAGAGCCTCCCGACCCCCCGCGCCATGACATCCACCACCCCTTCCGTCTCCTGGGCCGACCCCGCGCGCGAAACCGCGTTCAATTCCTGGCTGCAGGGCCTGTCGACCGCACAAGGCCTGCGTCCCGGCACCCTGCGGCCGGCCTCGGCCGATGCCAGCTTCCGCCGCTACCTGCGGGTGGACACCGTGGAGGGTGGCAGCCGCATCGTCATGGACGCGCCGCCCGACAAGGAGAACTGCCGGCCCTTCGTGCATGTGGCCGGACTGATGCAAGCCGCCGGCCTGCTGGTGCCCGAGATCCTGGCCTGGGACGAACCGCAGGGCTTCATGCTGCTGCCCGACCTGGGCACGCAGACCATGATGGAGCAGATCGACGCGACGAACCCGCAGGCCAACCACGCGCGCTACCTGCAGGCGGTGGACACGCTGCTGGCCTGGCAGCTGGCGTCCAAGCCGGGGGAACTGCCGCCCTACGACGAACCGCTGCTGCGCCGCGAGCTGCAACTCTTCCCCGACTGGTACCTCGCGCAACACCGCCAGACCACGCTGGAAGGCAAGGACGCCGAAACCCTGGGCAAGGCCTTTGACAGCATCGTCAAGCGCTGCCTGGCAGCGCCCACGGTGCACGTGCACCGCGACTTCATGCCGCGCAACCTGATGATCCCGGCGCAGCCCGGGTCGACCCCGGCGCAGCAGCTGGGTGTGCTCGATTTCCAGGACGCGGTGCACGGCCCGATCACCTACGACATCGCCAGCCTGATGCGCGACGCCTTCCTGACCTGGGAAGAAGACTTCGTCATCGACATCACGATCCGCTACTGGGAAAAGGCGCGCAAGGCCGGGCTGATGGACTTCGAGGACTGGCACAGCGACTTCGGCGCCTTCTACCGCGCGGTCGAGTGGATGGGCCTGCAGCGCCACCTCAAGGTCGCCGGCATCTTCGCCCGGCTGACGCTGCGCGACGGCAAGCCCAGGTACCTGGCCGACACGCCGCGCTTCATCCACTACATCCGCAGCACGGCCCACCGCTACCGCGAACTGGGCCCGCTGCTGCAGCTCATCGACAAGGTCGAAGGCCTCGAGGCCGCCTCGGGCTACGCCTTCGGTCGCGTCTGAAGGCACCGTCTCCCATGCCCCGTTTTCACTGCCCCGTCCCCCTGAGCGCTGGCGCCGAGCTGGACCTGCCGGCCGCCGCCGCCCGCCACGTGCAGGTGCTGCGGCACCAGCCGGGAGATGCGATCACGCTGTTCAACGGCGAGGGCGGGCAGTGGCAGGCCACCGTGCTGCGCATGGGCCGCAGCGACGTGGCGGTGCGCGTGGACCAGTTCGAAGCGGTCGAACGCGAGCCCGTCCGCGCCGTGCACCTGGCCATGGGCATGCCGGCCAACGAGCGCATGGACTGGCTGGTGGAGAAGGCGGCCGAACTCGGCGTGGCCAGCCTGCAGCCACTGCACACCGCCCACAGCGTGCTGCGGCTGAACGGCGAACGTGCGCAGAAGAAGCGCGACCACTGGCAATCGGTGGCGGTGGCCGCCTGCGAACAGTGCGGCGGCAACCGCGTGCCGGCGGTGCAGCCGGTGGCCGACCTGGGCGCCTGGCTGCGCGACAGCGGCGGCGTGGCCCCGCTGCGCTGCGTGCTCTCGCTCGCCGAAGGTTCGCGCCCGCTGGCCGAGGTGCTGCGCGACACCGCGGCCGACACGGCGGTGCTGTTCCTCAGCGGACCCGAGGGCGGCCTGTCGCCGCAGGAAGACGCCACGGCCCGGGCGGCGGGTTTCCTGCCGGTGACGCTGGGCGCGCGCGTGCTGCGGGCGGAAACCGCGGCGCTGGCGGCGCTGGTGCAGGCGCTGTCCTGACCCCGGCGCTCACTGGCGGGCGAAAAACGCCCAGATCTCGGCCGTCGCGTCCAGCGCCGACGAACCCTTGCCACCAAGGGCCTTGCGTCCACCCGGCCAGGAGTGCCCGCCGGTGTCGGTGACGCAGACCCGGACCTCCACGCCGTCCTGACACGTGGTGCGCAGCTCGCAATGCACTCCCGGGCGATCAAGCACGGTCCGCGCCGGCCCCGTGCAGCGATCGAGCCGCGCCCATTTGTCGAGCGTCGCGTCCACCGACACGAAATCGGCATGCGTGTCGGAGGCGCTGCCGGCGCCACCAAGAAACAGCACCCGGTCGTCGTCTCGGGCGTGGATGTGGAACACCGGCACCGGCCGGCCCGGCTGGCAGGGTTCGGCACCATCGGTGCCCGCGACCGCCGCGATCGCGCGGAACACGTCGGGGGCCTCGCAGGCCAGGCGGTAACTCATCATGCCGCCGTTGGACATGCCGGTCGCGAACACGCGCCGCGAATCGATGTCCACCCGCCGCTGCACCTCGGCCACCACCGCACGCAGGAAGCCCACATCGTCGCTGCCTCGATCGCGCGCCAGGCCGCAGCACAGTCCCGCGTTCCAGGTCGCCAGCCTCCCGCCGGGCCAGCGGCTGTCGCCATTGGGAAACACCACCACCCAGCCGCTCTGCTCGGACTGCGCCACCAGGCCGTAGAGCGCGTCGCGCGACATGGTGTGCATGCTGCCGCCACCGCCGTGCAGTGCGAGCACCAGCGGCACCGGCGTGCCAGCCCGGTATGAGGCCGGCACATGCACGATGAAGCCACGCGGCCGACCGGCGTGCTCGAGCGACAGCTCGTGGCTGCCAGGCGCGAGGGGCTGCGCCCATGCCGGCCAGGCCAGCCACGCGGCGAACATCAGGCAGCAGAAGCTCCGCCAGCGCGTCGGCATCGGTGTCTCCCTGGTCCGCCTCAGTTGGCTGGCTTCGGAATGGCCGCCAATTTTTCGGCGAGGTTTTCCAGCGCCTCGTCCACCGCGTCCGCAGCGAAGCCATAGAAGTCACCACCTGCACCGCCCATGCGCTTGGAGTCGCTGTACTCCTCGGTCGCCACCGCCTGGCCGGTCTCGGCGTCCACCGCATCGACCCTCACTGATACCGTGCCCTTGCCCGCGCCGAACATGCCGCCCACCCAGCGCAGCGCCCGGTTGCCCGGGTCGTAGTCCATCGCGATCTTCAACCGCACACCGCCCGCCTGTTTGCCCGGATCTGCATCGGCCACCGTCAGGCCTTCGTCCTGCAGCTTCTTGCGCACCGACAGCGGCAGCTTCATTTCCATGGTCTTCTTGTCCTCGAGGCGCTTGCCGTCGGGCTCGCTGTCCAGCAGCTTGACGGCGATCTCGGTCACAAAGGCCTGGGTGTATTTGCGGGGTGCCTCTTCCTTCTTGGCGTCGGCGGCCATCGCGGAAAACGACGGGCCAGCCGTCATGAACGCCAACAGAATCAGGGCGCCGGTGCGGCGCGAACAAGCTGCAATCACATTTCCTCCTGGGTTGTACAAAGCCCTCCGATCGGGGCGGCAACATCGTACAGCCAGCTTTCCGAAATACCGGCCTCTGTATAAACGGCACCCCATGAACAAGAACCTCTGGCTGCTGGCCGCCGCGCAAGGCCTCTTCCTGACCAACAACGTGGTCCTGATCGCGATCAACGGCCTGGTCGGCCTGTCGCTGGCACCGCTGGGCTGGATGGCCACGCTGCCGGTGATGGGCTATGTGGTGGGCGGCGCGCTGTCGACGCCGCTGGTCGCCCGCACGCAAAGCGCCTTCGGCCGCAAGGGTTCGTTCCAGATCGGCCTGCTGGTCGCGCTGGGCTCCGCCCTGCTGTGCGCCTGGGCGGCCTTCGACAAGAACTTCTGGCTGCTGGTGGGTGCCACCGTGATCGCCGGCTACTACAGCGCCAACGGCCAGCTCTACCGCTTCGCCGCCGCCGAACTGGCCGCGCCGGACTACCGTGAAAAGGCGGTGTCGCTGGTGCTGGCCGGTGGCCTGGTGGGTGCGGTGCTGGGGCCCAACCTGGCGGCGCGCACGCGCAACCTGACCGAAGTGCCGTTCGCGGGCGCCTACCTCGCGCTCGCCGTGCTGGCGCTGCTGTCGCTGGCGGTGATCGCCTTCATGCAGTTCCCGCCCCTGCCGCCGAAGAAGGCCAGCGCCGACACCGGCCGGCCACTGGCGCAGATCATGCAACAGCCGGCCTTCATCGTCGCCACCGCCGGCGCCGCGCTGGGCTATGGCGTGATGAACCTGCTGATGGCGGCGACGCCGCTGGCGATGCAGGTCTGCGGCTTCGGCTTCGACGACGCGGCCCTGGTGCTGGAGTGGCACGTGATCGGCATGTTCGCGCCCGGCTTCTTCACCGGCCACCTGATCAAGCGCTTCGGCGTGCTGCCCATCATGGGCGTGGGTGTGCTGCTGAACGCCGCCTGCATCGCGATCGCGCTGACCGGCGTGGACCTGCACCAGTTCCTGATCGCGCTGTTCCTGCTGGGGGTCGGCTGGAATTTCCTGTTCACCGGCAGCACCACTCTGTCGCTGCAGGCCTACAGACCTGAGGAAAAAGACCGGGCGCAGGCCGCCATCAATTTCTGCGTGTTCGCCACCATGGCGGTCACCTCGTTTGCCTCCGGCGCCCTCGTGACGACCCAGGGCTGGGCCATGCTGAACCTGGGCTCGCTGGTGCCTGTCGCCCTCACCGGCGTGGCCTTGCTGTGGCTTGCCGCGGTGCGTCGGCGCACCCACAATCCCGGCTGAACCGGTGCCGGTCGGCGCCGGATGTTCTGCATTTCAAGGAGTACACACATGGGACTGTTGGATTCACTGGTGGGCGCGGCCGCCAACGCGGCGTTCGGGGGTCAGTCGAACCAGGCACAGGCCCAGGGCGGGCAGGGCGGGTTGGGCGGCATCGACCCGCAGGTCCTGATGGGCATCGTCGGCATGCTGATGAACCAAAGCGGTGGCCTCTCGGGCATCCTGGCCAAGCTGCAGCAGGGCGGTCTGGGTGACGCCGCCGCGTCGTGGGTCGGCACCGGCGCCAACCACCCGGTGTCGGCCGATGCCCTGGGCAGCGCGCTCGGCCCGGACCTGATGGGCATGATCGCCGGCCAGCTCGGCGGCAACCACCAGCAGGCCGCCGGCACCATGGCCGACCTGCTGCCCGGCCTGATCGACCAGCTCACGCCGCAGGGCCAGCTGCCCGCCGACAACGGCATGGGTGCGCTCGGCGCCTTGCTCGGTGGCGGTGGTCAGGGCGGCGGCCAGCCGGGTCTGGACGCCGGTGACCTGGTCGGCATGCTCGGCGGCCTGCTGGGCAAGCGCTGAGCCGGTGGACGACGGTCAGGCCGGTGCCTGATCGTTGAGCCAGGCGCGCAGTTCGGCGTAGACCGGCGACGGGTCCGACTCGTTGAAGATCTCGTGGAACAGGCCGTCGAAGCAGCGGCTGCGCACCAGGGCCGACGGCGCCACCGCGGCAAAGGCGCGGCTGCCTTCGGGCTTCACCAGCCGGTCGGCGCCCGCGTACATCAGCAGCGTGGGCACCGCCCAGGTCGGCGCGGCGGCCACCACGCGGGGGCCGTTGCCGTCGATGAACTGCGCCAGCCGCGCCGAGATGCGGTCGTGCACCAGCTTGTCGCTGCGGTAGGCCTCGACCTGCGCCGGGTCGTGCGAGATGCCGCTGGCATCCAGCCCGTTGGACACGGTCAGGTCGGGTGCCCAGCGGTAGAGCAGCCGCGTCAGCCGCTTCTGGAACGCCGTCATGCCGGCGTCCAGCGCCGGTGACGACAGCACCAGCGCATCGACCGGCGCCACATGGCGCTGCACGAAGGTCGCGGCCACCAGACCGCCCATGCTGTGCCCCAGCAGGATCAGCGGACAGGCCCAGGCCTGGCAGACGTGGCGGCGCGTGTCGTCGACCATTTCCTCCAGGTCGTCCAGCAGGGCGTCGTCGTCGGGCAGCACGCCCCGCTGGCCGCCCGACTCGCCGTGGCCGCGCTGGTCGTAGGCCCGCACGAAGAATCCCCACTCGTTGAGCCGCTCCGCCACGGTGTCGTAGCGCCAGGCGTGTTCGCCCAGCCCGTGCACGATCAGCACCGCGGCGCGCGGCCGCTGGCGCATCGGCAGCGGCCAGTCGTAGATCGCGACATTCAGTCCGTCGCGCAGGGTGAAGGGGGCTTGCGTGGAATCGGACATCGGCTCAGGGCATGCGGGCGATCACCTGGGCCACCGAGGCCGTCAGACGGCGCGCGTAGTCCAGGTGCAGGAACTCGTTGGGGCCATGCGCGTTGCTGCGCGGGCCGAGCACGCCGCAGACCATCATCTGCGCGGTCGGGAAACCCAGGCTGAGCATGTTCATCAGCGGGATGGTGCCGCCCTGGCCGATGGTGGCGCAGGCCGCGCCGTAGTGGGCCTGCGAGGCGTCTTGCAGCGCCGACTCGAACCAGGGCGTGGTGGCCGGCGCGTTCCAGCCGGTGGCCGAGCTCAGGCCTTCGAAGGTGACCTTGGCCTGGTAGGGCGCGTTGTCTTCCAGCAGCGCCTTGAGCCGCTGCACCGCCGGCGCGGCCTCGACCAGCGGCGGCAGGCGCAGGCTGAGCTTGAACGCGGTGTACGGCCGCAGCACGTTGCCGGCGTTGGCGATGTCCGGAAAGCCCTCGGCACCGGTCACGCTCAGCGTCGGGCGCCAGGTGCGCGCCAGCAGGGCCTCGACCGGGTCGGTGGTGGTCGGCAGGGCGAACACGGTCGAGCCGCCGCAGTCGTGGTGCGCCCAGGGAAAGCGCTTGTACAGCTCGTCGCCGAGGATGCCGGCCGTGGCCTGCGCCTGCGCCAGCCGCTCGGGGGGCACTTCGCAATGGAAGCTGGCGGGCAGCAGGCGGCCGGTGCCGCTGTCTTCCAGCCGGTCGAGCACCTGCCGCATGATGCGGAAGCTCGACGGCACCAGGCCGGACGCGTCACCCGAGTGGATGCCTTCGGTGAGGATCTCGACCTTGAGCACGCCGCTGGCCATGCCGCGCAGGCTGGTGGTCAGCCAGAGCTGGTCGTAGTTGCCGGCGCCGCTGTCCAGGCAGATCACCAGACCCACATCACCCAGCCGCGCGCGCAGCGCGTCCACATAGGGCAGCAGGTCGGCCGAGCCGCTTTCTTCCGAGGTTTCGATCAGGCCGACGATGCGCGGATGCGCCACGCCCTGGGCCTTGAGCGCCTGGATGGCGGCGATGCTGGCGTAGACCGCGTAACCGTCGTCGGCGCCACCACGGCCGTAGAGCTTGCCGTCGTCGATCTTGGGGGTCCAGGGGCCGAGGTCGCTGCGCCAGCCGCTGAACTCGGGCTGCTTGTCCATGTGGCCGTACATCAGCACGGTCTGGCCCGACGCAGGCGCGGGCGTGCCGTCCTTGCCTTCGCTCGCGGGCAGCTCGAAGAACATCACCGGGGTGCGCGGACGGCCCTGCGCGTCGTTCAGGCGCAGGATCTCCAGCTGCAGCCCGGGCACCTGCTGGGCGCGCACCCAGTCGGCGGCCGAGGTCAGCACGCGGTCCAGCAGGCCGTGCGCGGCCCAGTCGGGGTCGAACATCGGCGACTTGGCCGGCACTTCGATGTAGCGCACCAGCTCGGGCACGATGCGCTCGCGCCAAGCGGTGTCGACGTGGGTCTGGAGAGCCTGTGGCTCCAGGGGCAGGGCAGAGGCGGGAAGACGGGCGTTCATGGCGGTCCTCGACGCGCGAAAGGGCGCGAAAGGCAGCCAGTATAGGCAGACCGCTGCGGATCACGGCGGCCTGCTGCCGCCGCAAAAACCTCAGGCCGACAGGCGGAATGTCGCGACCACGCCGGCCAGTTTTTCGGCCTGGTCCTTCAGGCTCTGGGCCGCCGCCGCACTTTCTTCCACCAGGGCCGCGTTCTGCTGTGTCATCTGGTCGAGTTGTCCGACGGCGCCATTGACCTGGCCAATGCCCTGGCTCTGTTCGTTGGCGGCCGAGGTGATGTCGTTGATCAGGGCCGAGATCTTCTGGGCGTTCGCCACGATCTCGCCAATGGTGGAGCCGGCCTCGGCCACCTGGCGCGTGCCGGCCTCGACCTTCTCGACGCTGGCACCGATCAGGCCCTTGATTTCCTTGGCCGCCTCGGCGCTGCGCTGCGCCAGGCTGCGCACCTCGCCGGCCACCACCGCGAAGCCGCGGCCCTGTTCGCCGGCGCGGGCCGCTTCCACCGCGGCGTTCAGCGCCAGGATGTTGGTCTGGAACGCGATGCCGTCGATCACGCCGATGATGTCGCTGATCTTCTGGCTGCGGTGGTTGATCTCTTCCATCGTGGCCACCACCTCGTTGACCACCTGGCCGCCGCGCGCGGCGACCTCGGCGTTGGCCTGCGCCATCGCGCTGGCCTGGCGGGCCGACTCGGCGCTCTGCTGCACCGTGCTGTTGATCTGTTCGATGCTGCTGGCGGTCTGCTGCAGGTTGCCCGCCGTCTGCTCGGTGCGCAGCGACAGGTCCTGGTTGCCCGAGGCGATCTCCGAGCTGGACAGGCCGATGCGGTCGGTGGATTGGCGCACTTCGCTGACGATGCGCGCGAGCGCGCCCTGCATGCCGCCCAGCGCCTGCATCAGGCGGGTGAGCTCGTCCTGGCCCTGGACCGGAATGTCGCGGGTCAGGTCGCCCTGGGCGATCGCCATGGCGACCTGCTGGGCCTGGTCGAGCGGGCGGCAGATGCTCTGCATGTTCGCCAGCGTGGTCGGCACCACCACCAGCACCGACAGGGCGACCGCCAGGCCGAACCACAGCATGGTCTGCCGGCTGGTCTCGATCTCCTCGGTCATCACCGAGGCGGCTTCGCTCGCGATGATGGCCTCGACCTTCTTGAGGTCGGCCAGCATGGCGCCGTAGCGTTCATGGGCGCGTTCCAGCATGCGGTTGGCCACCGTGGCGCTGTCGTAGCTGCCCTTCTTGATGTTGCCCACCACCGGCTCGACCGCCGCCGAATATTCCTTGAGCTTGCTTTCCATGCCCCGCAGCACGGGGTTGTCCTCGTCTTCTTCGCCCTGCTGCAACTCGGTCGACAGGCGCGAGATCTCGGTGCGGGTCTTTTCCCAGTACATGCTGGCCAGCGAGAGCTGCTCGGGCGACTCGTACTGGATCACCATGTCCTTCTCGTAGCGGCTGAGGTCGGCCATGGCCTGCCGCAGCTTCGAGAGCGTCACGGTCTCCTGGAACGCGTGGTCGGAGAGCTGGTGGTTGAGTCTCTCCAGCTGCTTCATGCCCCAGAAGCCGGCGCCGCCGACCATGAACAGCAGACTGAGCACAACGGCGATGGCACTGATCATCCGAACCCGGATGGAAAACCGACGCATCAAGGAACCGATCCACATGATGAAGCCCGAAATAGTGTTGGATTGCTCTGGAACGAAACGGTCAGGAAGCCCGGAAGACCTGCACCGCCTGGGAAAGCCGCAGGGCCTGGTCCTGCAGCGACTGCGCGGCGGCACTGCTTTCTTCGACCAGCGCGGCGTTCTGCTGCGTCATCTGGTCCAGCTGGTTGATCGCGGTGTGCACCTGGCCGACGCCACCGGACTGTTCGCTGGTGGCCGCCGTGATCTCGGCAATGATGTCGGCCACGCGCTGGGCATTGGCCACCACTTCGCCGATCGTGCTGCCGGCTTCGCCGACCAGGCGCGTGCCCGCCTCGACCTTGTCGACGCTGCTGCCGATCAGGCCCTTGATCTCGCGCGCGGCCTCGGCGCTGCGTTGCGCCAGGTTGCGCACCTCGGCCGCGACCACCGCGAAACCACGGCCCTGTTCGCCCGCCCGCGCGGCCTCCACCGCGGCGTTGAGCGCCAGGATGTTGGTCTGGAACGCGATGCCGTCGATGGTCCCGATGATGTCGTTGATCTTCTGGCTGCTGTGGTGGATCTCCTGCATCGTCGCCACCACCTGGCCCACCACGGCGCCGCCGCGCGCCGCGACCTCGGCGTTGGCCTGCGCCATCTGGCTGGCCTGGCGCGCCGCGTCGGCGCTCTGGCGAATCGTGCTGTTGATCTCTTCCATGCTGGCCGCGGTTTCCTGCAGGCTGCTGGCGGCCTGCTCGGTGCGGCCGGACAGGTCGTGGTTGCCGGCGGCGATCTCGCGGCTGGCGGCCTCGACCTGCACCGCGGAACCCTGCACCGAAGCGACCACCACCTGCATGCGCTGCAGGGTCGATTGCAGCGCCAGGGCGCGCGGTGTCTTCACCGTCAGGGCGCTGGTGTCCAGCGCGATGCCGTCGGGCTGGTCCACCGCGGCGACCAGGCGCGAGAGCTCGACCCCTTCGCGGGCCGTGCGGCCCAGCTGGATGGCCAGCACCACCTCCAGCCCGGTCTGGATCACCACATAGGTGGCGTGCAGCACGATGCGGGCGAAATTGGCCTCGGTCGCGCAGTAGAAGCCGAAACCGGCGGCCTGCAGGCGGTCGAACAGCACGTGGTGCACCGCGAACAGGGCGGCCGCGAACACGATCGGGCGCCAGTCGAGATAGACCAGCAGCAACGCGAGGGTCACGAAGACGCCGAAGTGGAATTCCAGCTCACCGTGCGCCAGCTGGATATGCAAGGCCACCATGGCGACCTGGGTCAGCGCCAGCACCAGGCGCGAGGCCAGCGTGCCGCGCAGGCTCAGGTACACGCCCACGCCGAGCGCGGCCGCCACGGCCGCTCCGGCCATGGCCAGCACCGGTTCGTAATAGACAAAGCCGACCGCCACGGCGGCGACGGCACTCAGCAGGATGGCGACCAGCATCACCTGGTCGCCCAGCAGGGCGGGCGAAGTGGCGCCGGCGGACGGCTGGCGGGAATTCAGGGTGTTCATGCGGTACTCCGGCGGAAGGCGTTCAGAAACTTTCCCAGTCGCCTTCGGCGCTGCCGCTGGCCACGGTCTGGGGCTTGGGGATGTGCGCCGACGCGACCGGCAGCGGCCGGGGTTCGGCGGCGACGGGTCTGGGGGCCGGCGGGCGTGGCGCGGGCAGCGGCGCGCTGGCGGCCCTGGCGGGCGCGGCGCGCACCGGCGACGGAGCGGACTTCGACAGGGCGACCGGGGCCGTGCCGTCGATGCGGAACACCTGGACCACCTGCGACAGGCGCGTGGCCTGGTCTTTCAGGCTCTCGGCCGCGGCCGCGCTCTCTTCGACCAGCGCGGCGTTCTGCTGCGTCATCTGGTCCAGCTGCGTGACCGCCACATTGACCTGACCGATGCCGTCGCTCTGTTCGCCCGAGGCGGCCGTGATCTCGCCGATGATGTCGGTCACGCGCTGCACGCTGGCGACGATCTCTCCCATGGTCTGGCCGGCGTCGCCCACCAGGCGGCTGCCTTCCTCGACCTTGTCGACGCTGCTGCCGATCAGGCCCTTGATCTCGCGCGCGGCCTCGGCGCTGCGTTGTGCCAGGTTGCGCACCTCGGCAGCCACCACCGCGAAGCCGCGGCCCTGTTCACCCGCCCGCGCAGCTTCCACCGCGGCGTTGAGCGCCAGGATGTTGGTCTGGAACGCGATGCCGTCGATGGTGCCGATGATGTCGCTGATCTTCTTGGACGAGTGGTTGATCTCTTCCATGGTGTGGACCACCTGGTTCACCACCTGGCCACCGCGCACCGCAATCTCCGAAGCGCTGGCGGCGAGCTGGTTGGCCTGGCGCGCGGCGTCGGCGCTCTGGCGCACGGTGCTGGTCAGTTCTTCCATGCTGGCGGCCGTCTGCTGCAGGCTGCTGGCGGTCTGTTCGGTGCGGGCGGACAAGTCCTGGTTGCCCGAGGCGATCTGGGCGCTGGCGGTGCCGATGTTGTCGCTGGCGCTGCGCACCTGGGCCACGGTCCTGAGCAGCGAGTCCTTCATCGCGGCGAGCGCCTTGAGCAGTTCGCCCAGCTCGTCGTCGCGGTCGGTGTCGACCCGCTGGGTGAGGTCGCCGGCGGCCACGCTGCGCGCCACCTTCGAGGCCTGTTCCAGCGCCCCCGCCACCTTGCGCAGCGCCAGCCAGGACAGCGTGACCACCACCGCCGCCGCCAGCACGGACAGCAAGCTGAACAGCCAGTGGTTGCGCTGCGCGGCCGCGCCCTGCGCGGTGGCGTCCGCCGAGGCGTGCGACATCAGGGCAGCGCCCGTCTTGTTCAGGGTGTCGGTCAGGCGCCGGTAGGTGTCATCCGCGCCCTGCATGGCGGCGACCCCGGTGTTGGGATCGACCGACGCCAGATCGACGGCAGAGTCCGCGCTCTTGACGTACTGGTCGAGCTGGGCGCGCGAATCCACCAGGGCCTTGCGGATGTCCGTGCCTTCGGGCTCCTGGGCGATCTGTTTGTCCAGCGTGCCTTTCAGGGTGGCGATGCGGGCCTGCAGGTCCTTGCGCCGGCCCTCGATGGCCGCTTCATCGAGCGAACCGATGATGGTCATCATGCGGTAGACGTCGACGTGCACGCCGTTGACGCCCCCCTGCAGCGTGGTCAGCGTCCCCACTTCTTCCATGTGTTCCCGGAAGGCCTCGCTGCCCGACTGGCTGGCCCGGCTGAGCAGGAAGGAATCCACCTGACCGACGGCCAGGACGGCCAGCGCGGTGATCACCGGCGCGAGAAGGAGCTTGTGACCCAGTTTCATGGGGAATCCCAACGAGAAAAGTGAACAGGACGGGCAGGGGGCGGCGCGGATTACTTGTAGATGCCGCCGCAGACGACGGTCTCGTCCAGCTTCTCGCAATACATCGACTTGGGCTCGACCTTCTTGCTTTCGGGGTTGGTGAACTTGTAGTCCTGCCAGAAGCTGGCCTTGGTCTTGGCCATCTCGACGCGCTCCTTGACGAAGGGCTTGCCGTCGATGTCCTTGAGGTCGATCAGGTTCTTGCCGATCATCTTTTCGTTGGCGCCGTGGGCGAACACCGTGCCGTCCAGGCCGTAGACCACGAGGTACAGGTCTTCCTTCTTGAACTGGCTGGTCTTGCTGCTGATTTCGGCGTAGCCCTTGTCCTTGCCGTTGGCCTTGATGAAGGCCACCCCTTTCTTGACCATCGCGGTCGCGTCGTCGGGCTTGGCGTCGGCCAGGGCGTGGAACGAAGCGCCCAGCAGGGCGGCGGCGGCGCAGACAGAGATCAGTGGGCGGGTCAGGTTCATGGGAGTGCTCCGGGGGGTGGGGGTTGAAATGGGGGAAGGGGGGAGACAGGTGCTCGGCACCGGGTCACTGCAGGCTCTGCGAGCCGGGATCGATCAGGCCCATGTCGGCGCTGCTCATCAGCGCCTCGATGTCCATCAGGATCAGCATGCGTTCGCCCACGCTGGCGATGCCCGTGATGAAGCTCACGTCCATCGTGGTGTTCATCTCCGGCGCCGGCTTGATCAGGTCGCTGGCCAGCTCCATCACGTCCGAGACCGAGTCCACCACCGCACCCACCACGCGACCGTGCACGTTCAGCACGATCACCACCGTGAAACCGTTGTATTCCACCTTCTCGCAGCCCAGCTTGATGCGCAGGTCCACCACCGGCACGATCACCCCGCGCAGGTTCACCACGCCCTTGATGAACGAGGGCGCGTTGGCAATGCGCGTGGGCTCTTCGTACGAGCGGATCTCCTGCACCCGCAGGATGTCGATGCCGTATTCCTCCGCGCCCAGGCGGAAGGTGAGGAATTCGCTGGCGCTGGCCGCCGCAAGAGCGCCCGACGAGCGGTTCTGGTCCGGGCGGCCGAGGCCTCCGCTGCCGTGTTGCATGTCCATGTTGTCTCTTCCTAAAAAGCCAGAGGGGGGTGTATGGACTATCGGCCGAACCGTCTCAACCTGAAGCAGGAAAAAGAGGCTGAAACCCGCCGCAGAAGCCGCGGTACGGCGCGATCAGCGCACAAAAAAGCCGCCCGAAGGCGGCTCTGTGCGTGGTTGCCGTCCGGGGACGGCTGCGCATCACTGCAGGCTCTGTGAGCCGGGGTCGATCAGGCCCATGTCGGCACTGCTCATCAGCGCCTCGATGTCCATCAGGATCAGCATGCGTTCGCCCACGCTGGCGATGCCCGTGATGAAGCCCGTGTCCATCGTGGTGTTCATCTCCGGCGCCGGCTTGATCAGGTCACTGGCCAGCTCCATCACGTCCGAGACCGAGTCCACCACCGCGCCCACCACCCGGCCGTGCACGTTCAGCACGATCACCACCGTGAAACCGTTGTATTCCACCTTCTCGCAGCCCAGCTTGATGCGCAGGTCCACCACCGGCACGATCACCCCGCGCAGGTTCACCACGCCCTTGATGAAGTGCGGGGCGTTCGCAATGCGCGTGGGCTCCTCGTAGGAGCGGATCTCCTGCACCCGCAGAATGTCGATGCCGTACTCCTCCGCGCCCAGGCGGAAGGTGAGGAATTCGCTGGCGCTGGCCGCCGCAAGAGCGCCCGACGAGCGGGCCTGGTCCGGACGGCCGAAACCGGCCTTGTTGTGTTGCATGTCCATGGTGCTGTCCTGGGTGAATAAGGGTTTCAGAAGCTTTCCCACTCGTCGTTGCCGCCGGCACCGGTGACCGGCACCGGTTTGGGGGCGGGCAACGGGGCGGCGGCGGCCGGTTTCACCGGCTTGAGCGGAGCGGGCGCCACGGCCGCCCGGACCACGGGAGCGGGCAGGCCTGGCCGGGCGGCGGCGGGCCGGTGGGCCACCGGGGCGGTGGCCGTGGTGGCGTGGTGGCTGAGGCGGAACGCCGAGACGGCGCGCACCAGCTGCTCGGCCTGCTGGCTGAGGCTGGCGGCGGCCGAGGCGCTCTCTTCGACCAGCGCCGCGTTCTGCTGCGTCGCCTGGTCCATGTTGCTCACGGCTTCGCTGACCTGACCCACGCCCGCGTTCTGCTCCACGCTGGCGCTGCTGATCTCGCCCACGATGTCGGTCACGCGCTGGATCGACTGCACCACTTCCTGCATCGTGCTGCCGGCCTGATCGACCAGGGCGGAGCCCTGCTCGACCCGCTCCACGCTGGCGTTGATCAGGCCCTTGATTTCCTTGGCCGCCTCGGCGCTGCGCTGCGCCAGGTTGCGCACCTCGCCGGCCACCACCGCGAAGCCGCGGCCCTGCTCGCCGGCACGGGCTGCTTCCACCGCGGCGTTCAGCGCCAGGATGTTGGTCTGGAACGCGATGCCGTCGATGGTGCCGATGATGTCGCTGATCTTGCGGCTGCTGTCGTTGATGTCCTTCATGGTTTGCACCACCTGGTTGACCACGTTGCCACCCTGCACCGCCACGCTGCTGGCGCTCTGGGCCAGCTGACTGGCCGTGCGGGCGTTGTCGGCGTTCTGCTGCGCGGTCGAACCCATCTCTTCCATCGAAGCCGAGGTCTCTTCCAGCGCCGAGGCCTGCTGCTCGGTGCGGCTGGACAGGTCCTGGTTGCCCTGGGCAATCTGGGCGCTGGCCGTGGCCACGCCTTCGGCGCCCTGGCGCACATCGGTCACCACGCGCAGCAGCGACTGCTGCATGACCTGCATCGCCCCCAGCAGGTCCCCCGTTTCGTCCCGGCGCGTGACGGTGATGGTCTGCGTCAGGTCGCCGTCGGCGATGTGCTTGACCAGGTCCACCGCCTGGGCCAGCGGCCGGGTGATCGAGCGGGTGATCAGCCAGGCCAGCACCACGCCCAGCGCCAGCACCACGGCCAGGAAGCCGCCGATGAGCAGGCGCGTCAGTGCGTAGACCTCGTCACCGTGCTTGCTGGCGACCGAAGCCCCATCGTTGTTGAGCTTGATGATGGCGTCGAGGGCGTCCGAGGCCTCGTCCAGCGCCTTGCGCGAAGTGCCGTCCATCACCGCAAAGGCCTGGTCGGTGCTGTTGTTGCGCGAGAGCTTCAGCACCTGTTCGTGTTCGACCAGAAAGGCCGCCAAGGCCGTCTGGAAGCGCTCGAACTGCTTGCGCTCCTCGGGCGAAGAGATCAGTTTTTCATAGGTCTTGATTTCGGCGTTCAGCGCGTCGCCGGTTCTCTTGAGGTCCTTGTCGGCCTCGTCCTTGTCCTGGTCGGCCTTGGACATGACGTGGTCGAACTCGTAGACGCGGTAGTCGGAAAGCAAGGTGTTGATCACGCCGGCCGAGCGCACGCTGGGAAGCCAGTTGTCGTCGATCTCGCCCGCCGCGTCGTTCAGCGCGGACATGCGGTTGATGCCCAGCAGGCCAAACGCCAGGGTGAGCGTCAGCACCAGGCCGAAGGCAGCGGCCAGTCGCCCGCCGATGCGCAGTTGGAAGTGGTTCATGGGTCTCTCTCTGCTCGTGGGGGATGGGGTGGCCGCAAAGGCTCAGTGGTGGGTGCCCAGCTTGAACACGCTGACCGCCTGCACCAGGTGCTGCGCCTGCTGCTGCAGGCTGGCGGCAGCCGCCGCGCTCTGCTCGACCAGCGCCGCGTTCTGCTGGGTGGACTGGTCCATCTGCGTCACCGCGTCGCTCACCAGGCCGACCCCGGCGTTCTGCTCGTTGCTGGCGCTGCTGATCTCGCCCACGATGTCGGTCACGCGCTGGATCGATTGCACGATCTCCTGCATGGTCGAGCCAGCCTGGTCGACCAGCGCCGTGCCTTGTTCGACCCGCTCGACGCTGGCGTTGATCAGGCCCTTGATTTCCTTGGCCGCTTCGGCGCTGCGCTGCGCCAGGCTGCGCACCTCGCCGGCCACCACCGCAAAGCCCCGGCCCTGCTCACCGGCGCGCGCGGCCTCGACCGCGGCGTTGAGCGCCAGGATGTTGGTCTGGAACGCGATGCCGTCGATCACGCCGATGATGTCGTTGATCTTGCGGCTGCTTTCGTTGATGTCCTTCATGGTCTGCACCACCTGGCCGACCACCTCGCCGCCCTGGACCGCCACACCGCTGGCGCTGGCGGCCAGCTGGCTGGCGGTGCGCGCGTTGTCCGCGTTCTGGCGCGCGGTCGACCCGAGCTGCTCCATGGACGAGGAGGTCTGCTCCAGCGCCGAGGCCTGCTGCTCGGTGCGGCCCGACAGGTCGGCGTTGCCCTGCGCGATTTCGGCGCTGGCGGTGGACACGCTGTTGGCCCCCTGGCGCACATCGGCCACCACGCGGGAGAGGGCGGACTGCATGTCGTTGAGCGCGATCAGCAGCGGCGAGAACTCGTCGCTGCCGACGTCGGTGCGCGATCCGGTCAGGTCACCGTCGCGCACCCGCTCGGCCACCGCCTGGGACACCGAGACACGGCGGCGCAGCGAGCGCCCGACCCAGACCGAAAAGCCCATCATGGTCAACACGATGCTGCCCACGATCACCATCAGCGCGGTCGAGGTGGTGGTGGTCCGGCCTTCGATCTCCTGGATCTCGCCGGTCAGGGCACCTTCCTGGTATTTCACCCCTTCGTCCAGCAGCTTGAGCAGGTCGTTGCGGGCCGGAATCGTGTGGTCCACGAGGAAGGCGAACGCCTCATCCTTTTTGCCAGCCTTGATCAGCTGCACATTGGCCTCACCCACCGTCCAGAACTTCGCCAGCACCGGCGGAATGGCGGCGTACTGGGCCTTGCCCTTTTCCGAGAACAGCAGCTTCTCGTAGCGGGAAGAGGTGTCGACGATGTGGGCGCGCTTGACCTGGATGTCGGCCAGCGCCGCGTCCCGCTCTTCGGGCGTGCGCGCCAGGATGGCGTGGCGCAGCTGCAGCGACACGCGGGTGATCGCGAGTTCGACATCGGCCATCGCTTCGAGCTGCGGCACGCGCACCGACTCGGTCCGTTTGGCCAGGTCGGTGACCGTGCGCAGGTTGACAAAGGCAAACGCCGCTGCCGCCGCGAGGGCGATCGACACGCCGATGTTCAGCGCCAGAAGCCGGGCCGAAATACCAAAGCTGAAGTTCTTGACCATGGGTTTCCTATGGATCTTTGAGTGGCACGCACGCGTGCGGTCAGGGCCCACCGACAGGAAACGGAGCGGGCCTTTCCGCACTATCGGCGTTTCCATCCGACTCTGAAGCCGGAAATTGCCGCGCCTTCGGGGCGCAAATGAGTGCTTTGGCATGACCGCCGGACGCCGGAGGGGACGTCGCGCAGGCATCGGCGGCCCGCGCCGGGCTCTGTTACAACGGCAGCATGGACTTGCAGACCGCCCTCACGCCGACCCCCGCCATCGACAGCGACCATCCAGCCGTGCGCGCCTTCGCCGCGCAGCACGCGCACGGGACTTCCGACCGCGAGCGCGCGGTCTCGCTCTATCTCGCGGTGCGCGACGGCCTGCGCTACGACCCCTACCGCATCGACCTGTCACCCCGGGGCATGCGGGCCAGCACCGCGCTGGCACAGGGTCACGGCTGGTGCGTGCCCAAGGCGGTGCTGCTGGCGGCGGTGGCGCGCGCGGCCGGCATCCCGGCGCGGCTGGGCTTTGCCGACGTGCGCAACCACCTCTCGACCGAGCGCCTGCGCCAGACCATGAAGACCGACGTCTTTGTCTGGCACGGCTACACCGCGCTCTGGCTCGACGGCGCCTGGCGCAAGGCGACGCCGGCCTTCAACCTGTCGCTGTGCGAGAAGTTCGGCCTGCTGCCGCTGGAATTCGACGGCGTGCACGACTCGCTCTACCACCCGTTCGACCAAGCGGGGCAGCGGCACATGGAATACGTGAACGAGCGCGGGCAGTTCGACGATCTGCCGCTGGAGGCGATCCGCGCCAGCTTCGCCGAGGTCTACCCGTTCTGGACGCCCGAGGCGGGCGACGCCGACTTCGCGCGCGACGCCCAGCAGGAAAACCCGCGCTGAACGATGCCGTGCCGGCTGGCCGGCCGGCGGATCAGCTGGAGAACTTGAACACCGCGGTGCTGGCCAGCAGGTTGGGCAGCCAGCGGACTTCCCGGCCTTCCTGCAGGCCGAAGCCGTCGTCCAGGGTCAGGCCGCAGCTGCGCGCCAGCACCTCGAAGTCGGCGAAGGTGCCGACGCGGATGTTGGGCGTGTCGTACCACTGGTAGGGCAGGCGCTTGGTGACCGGCATGCGGCCTTGCAGCACCGCCAGCCGGTTCGGCCAGTGGGCGAAGTTGGGGAACGCCACGATGCCGATGCGGCCCACACGCGCGGTCTCGCGCAACATGGTCTCGGCATTGCGCAGGTGCTGCAGCGTGTCGATCTGCAGCACCACGTCGAAGGCGTTGTCGCCGAACATGTTCAGCCCGTCTTCGAGGTTGAGCTGCAGCACGTTGACGCCGCGGCGGATGCAGGCATGCACCTTGGCGTCGTCGATCTCGACACCGTAGCCGACGCACTGGCGGGTCTTCTGCAGGTGCGCCAGCAGCGCGCCGTCGCCGCAGCCCAAGTCGAGCACGCGCGAACCGGGCGGCACAAGGCGGGCAATGGATTCCAGCAACAGGTGGTCGCTCATTGCACACCTCCGGCCACGGTCTGTTCGAAATAGGTCCGCACCGCCGCGTGGTAGCGCGGGTCGTCGAGCAGGAAGGCGTCGTGCCCGTGCGGGGCGTCGATCTCGGCATAGCTCACATCGCGCCGGTTCTCCAGCAGGGCCTTGACGATCTCGCGGCTGCGCGCGGGCGAGAAACGCCAGTCGGTGGTGAAACTCACCAGCAGGAACCTGGCCTTGGCACGCGCCAGCGCGGCACTCAGGTTGCCGTCGTGTTCGCGTGCCGGGTCGAAATAATCCAGCGCGCGGGTGATCAGCAGATAGGTGTTGGCGTCGAAGTACTCGCTGAACTTGTCACCCTGGTAGCGCAGGTAGCTCTCGATCTGGAACTCCACATCCTGAGTGGAGTAGCGGTAGGCCAGTTCGGCGGCGGCAGACGGGTCCTCGCCGTCGGCCGAACGCAAGGTTCGACCGAACTTCTCGTTCATCACATCGTCGCTCAGATAGGTGATGTGGCCGATCATGCGGGCGATGCGCAGGCCGCGGCGCGGCAACGTGCCTTCGCGCAGGTAGTGGCCGCCGTGGAAGTCCGGATCGGTCACGATGGCGCGGCGTGCCACCTCGTTGAAGGCGATGTTCTCGGCCGTGAGGTTGGGCGCGCTGGCCACCACCACGGCGTGGCGCACGCGGTCGGGGTATTGCAGCGTCCAGCTCAGGGTCTGCATGCCACCCAGGCTGCCGCCCATGACCGCTGCCAGCGTCTGGATGCCCAGCGCGTCCAGCAGCCGGGCCTGTGCCTCGACCCAGTCTTCCACCGTCACCACCGGAAAGTCGGCCCCCCAGGGCTGGCCGGTGGCCGGGTTGGTATGGGTCGGGCCGGTGCTGCCAAAGCAGGAACCGAGGTTGTTGACGCCGATCACGAACCAGCGGTCGGTGTCGACCGCCTTGCCCGGACCGATCATGTTGTGCCACCAGCCTTCGCTGCGGGCCTGCGGCTGGCCGTGGTCGTCGGCGTGCCAGCCGGCCACGTGGTGGCTGGCGTTGAGCGCGTGGCAGATCAGGACCGCGTTGGAGCGGTCGGCATTGAGCGTGCCGTAGGTTTCATAAACCAGCTCATAGGCTGGCAGGACCGCGCCGCTCCTGAGCGGCAGGGGCTCGTCGAAGCGATGGGTTCGTGGCGTGACGATCACGGTGGTACACCTCGGGGCGGGCAAGGCCCCAAAAACAGAAATCCCGGTGCCGCAAGGTGCGAGACCGGGAGTCCCCCCTTTAGCGGTATTTGTAAAGCGCCCGCAATCCGGACAAATCGGCGCTGGGGCACAGTATAGAGGGAAGCCGCTGGCGGGAAACCGGGAAACGGCGGCCCGCAACGGTCATTCCCAGTGTTGCTAATGCGCACCGCCGCGCAGGAAGGCTTGACGCCTCCCCAAAAAAGTCACTCGCAATCTGGCAAACGGCGCATAATGAACCGGCAGGCGTCCAGAACGCCTGCAAATCAAGTGATCGGTTGGTTTCGCGTGCTACAGGTTTGTTTGCTGCCGGGGCTCCATCGCTATTTTTCTCAGTGTCACTAGGAGTCCCAACCATGGGCAACAAACTGTATGTGGGCAACCTGCCCTACACCGTGCGCGACGAAGACCTGCAACAGTCTTTCAGCGCCTTCGGCTCTGTCAACAGCGCCAAGGTCATGATGGAGCGCGACACCGGTCGTTCCAAGGGTTTCGGCTTTGTCGAAATGGGCAGCGATGCAGAAGCACAAGCCGCCATTTCCGGCATGAACGGCCAGTCCCTGGGCGGTCGCAGCCTGGTGGTCAACGAAGCCCGTCCGATGGAACCCCGTCCCCCCCGCACCGGCGGTGGTGGCTTCGGTGGTGGCCGTCGTGAAGGCGGTTTCGGCGGCGGCGGTGGCAGCGACGGCGGTTTCCGCAGCCCCTACGGCAACGGCGGTCGTCGCGAAGGCGGCGGCGGTCGCGGCGGCTACTAAGCCCTTGCCCGCTCTGGTCCGGCTTTGCAGCCGGACACCAAAAAGCCCCTCTCCGAGGGGCTTTTGCTTTGGTGCCGAGCGACAAACGCCGGTCGCGGGTCAGGTGGCGCGGCCTTCGCCCTGCCGGTGTTTGCGTGGCCGGCCCGCCAGCAGCCTGTCGTACAGCGGGTTGGGCAGCAGACGCAGCAACTTGGCCACCACGCCCATCTGCCAGGGAATGACGCGGTAGCTGGTGCCCACCACGATGGCCTCGAAAGCGCGCGCCGCGAACGCCTCCGGGGTCATGAGAAAGGGCATCCTGTACCGGTTCTGCCGGGTCAACGGCGTGTCGACATAACCGGGCAACAGGGTCACCACACGCACCCCGCTGCTGCGCAACTCGCCCCGCAGGCTCTCGCAGTACGCCACGACCGCCGCCTTGCTCGCGCAATAGGCCCCGTGCCCGGGCAAGCCCCGGATCGCGGCCACGCTGGCAATGCCCACCAGCCGGCCGGAGCCCCGCACGCACATGGCCTCGACGAAAGGATGGAAGGTGGCGGCCAGCCCGGTGTTGTTGGTCGCCAGGGTCCTGGCCAGCACGTCGAGGTCGCCCCGCTCGGCCGTGTCCATGCCGATGCTCACACCCGCATTGGCCACCACCACGTCCGGCACGCCCATCTCCGAAAGGCAGCGCTGACCGGCCGCCACGATGCTGTCGATGTCGGCCACGTCGGCGCGGTAGACCCGACAACGCTGTGCATCCCAGCCCTGGGCATCGGCCCAGGCCTGCAGTTCCTCATTGCGGCGCGCCACCAGAGCCAGGCGCCAGCCGGCCTGCGCAAAACGCAGCGCCAGCGCCTGTCCGATGCCGCTGGAGGCGCCGGTGACGAACAGCAGGGGCGCGGTCGCACTCATGGGCGTGGTGCGAACGCGGCCTTGACCCGCCCGGTGAGCTCGGCCACGCGGGCATCGCCGTGGTAGTCGAGCGTGTCGGCGGTGATCTGGTCCTGCCCGCGCACCAGCACCACCGGCTTCTCGGACGAAATGTGTTCCGGATCGGTGACCACGCGCAACTGCTCACCGTGGAATTCGATCCGCGGCAGCAGTTCGCCGTGCAGCCCGCGGCTGGCCTGACGCACGACCGCCGCGTCGCCTTCGAGCAGGAATTCGGTCCCGGCGTCGTTGCTGGTGATCTGGCGCGCGGTGGCGGTGGACAGCTGCCGCTGCGGCCCGAACGAACGGATGCGCGCCGCATCCACCACCATGGTGCCGGTGTCGGGGTGGTGGCGGGCCTCGGAGCCATAGAGCTCGGTCTTGAGCGCACCACCGGGCTCGAACACCTTGACCGAGAAACGGCGCATGAAATAGTCCGGCTCGTGCGTGACCTCGGGCGCCGGACCCGGTGTCTCAGGCTCGGGCGTGGCGCGCAGCAGCCAGTAGGACGCCAGGGCCATCAACAGCATCAGCAACACCGGCAGGTAGATGGACAGGCGGTCCCACCAGCGCGCGAGGCGGCGGCGCAGGCCTTGCCGCGACGCGGGGGTGTCCATCGCAACCGCCATGTTCACCGTGCGGCCTCCGCCAGCTGGGCCGCATACACCCCCTGCGCCACCAGCAGCAGGTCACACAGTTCGCGCACGGCCCCGGCGCCAGGCAGGGCACGGGTCACATGGTGCGCCACCGCCAGCACTTCCGGGTGCGCCGACGGCGGCACGCAGGCCAGCGCCGCGCGCCGCAGCATCGGCAGGTCCGGCCAGTCGTCGCCCATGGCCGCCGCCTGCGACCAGTCCAGTCCCAGTTCGGCGAGGATGGCTTCGGCGGCGGGCCGCTTGTCTTCGGTGCCGAAGCGCGTGTGGGCCACACCCAGTGCGCCCAGACGCGCCCGCAGGGCCAGTGAGTCGCGCCCGCTCACCACGGCCGGTGTGATGCCGGCGCGCTGCAGCTGCTTGATGCCGTGCCCGTCCAGCGTGTGGAACCGTTTGAGGGTCTCGCCGCCTTCACTGAAATAGAGCCCGCCATCGGTCAGCACCCCGTCGACGTCGAAAAACACGACGCGCACCGGCTGCGCCCGCAGCAACAGCTCGGGGTCGAAGTTCAGCGCAGGGCGCAGGGGCGGCAGATCGGCAGACATGGGGCAATCGTAACGGGTGGTCAGATGACTTTCGCCCGCATCAGGTCGTTGCTGTTGAGAGCGCCCACGAGCGCGCCGGTTCCGTCGACCACCAGCACACTGGTGATCCGGCTGGCCTCCATCAGGTCGGCCGCCTCGACCGCCAGCGCCTCGGCGCTCACGGTGCGCGGGTTGGCATGCATCACTTCCTGGGCGCCGAGGGCGCGCAGGTCGGTGCTGCTGCCGGATTTCTCGATCAGCCGGCGCAGGTCGCCGTCGGTGAACACGCCCAGCACCCGCCGGTCTTCATCGACCACGGCGCTCATGCCCAGTCCCTTGGCGCTCATCTCCCGCATCAGTTCCATCAGCGAAGCGCCCCGGCCCACGCAGGGCACGCCGTCACCGCTGCGCATCACGTCGCTGACGTGCGTCAGCAGCTTGCGGCCCAGCGAACCGCCCGGGTGGGAGCGCGCGAAGTCGTCGGCCTTGAAGCCCCGCGCGTCCAGCAGGGCCACCGCCAGCGCGTCGCCCAGCGCCAGCTGCGCGGTGGTGCTCGCGGTGGGCGCCAGGTTGTGCGGGCAGGCTTCCTTGGCCACGGCGGTATCGAGCACCACATCGGCGTGGCGCGCCAGGGTCGAATCGGGGCGACCGGTGAACGCGATCAGCGGCACGCCCATGCGCTTGATCAGCGGCAGGATCGCGCTGAGCTCGTCGCTCTCGCCGCTGTTGCTGATGCCCAGCACGATGTCGACGGGCGTGATCATGCCCAGGTCGCCGTGGCTGGCTTCGGCCGGGTGCACGAACATGGCCGGCGTGCCGGTCGAGGCCAGGGTGGCCGCCAGCTTGCGGCCGATGTGACCGCTCTTGCCCATGCCGGTGACGACCACACGGCCCTTGCAGCCCAGCAGGCAATGCACCGCCTCGGTGAAGCGTTCGTCCAGGCGCCCGGCCAGCGCCGTCACCGCCTCGGCCTCGATCTGCAGCGTCTCGCGCGCCATGGCGAGCACGCGAGCGGTCTCGAAAGGAATTGCCTTGCTCATCCCGGGATTATCGCCGTCGGCCTGCACGGCATGCATTCGCACAGCCGCGCAACCTGGGGGCTGCCATTACCATCGAACCATGAATTCGCTGGACATCACGCTGCTCTACCTGCTGGCCGCCGTGCTTGGTGTGGTGGGTTGCCGCATGCTCAAGCTGCCGCCGATGCTGGGCTACCTGGTGGTCGGTGTGCTGATCGGCCCGAACGCGCTGGCGCTGGCCCACGACTCGGCCGGCCTGCGTCACCTGGCCGAGTTCGGTGTGGTGTTCCTGATGTTCGTGATCGGGCTGGAGTTCAGCCTGCCCAAGCTGCGCGCCATGCGCCGCCACGTGTTCGGGCTGGGCCTTTCGCAGGTGGTGCTCACGGTCACGCTGACCACGCTGGCGTCGCTGGCCCTGGGCTGGGTGCTGCCGCGCTGGTGGAAGGTGGAATGGCAGATGGCGCTGGCCCTGGGAGGCATCATGGCCATGAGCAGCACCGCGATCGTCGTCAAGATGGTGGCCGAGCGGCTGGAGCTGGAGTCCGAGCACGGCAAGCGGGTGGTCGGCATCCTGCTGTTCCAGGATCTGGCCGTGGTGCCGCTGCTGGTGCTGATCCCGGCGCTGGGTTCTCCCCCGGACGAGCTGTTCAAGGCGCTGGGCGTGGCGATGCTCAAGGCCGCGGTGCTGCTGGGCATCCTGCTGACGGGCGGCCAGCGCCTGATGCGCTGGTGGCTGACCCTGGTCGCGCGGCGCAAGAGCGACGAGCTGTTCATGCTCAACCTGCTGCTGATCACGCTGGGCCTGGCCTGGCTGACGGAGCACGCGGGGCTGTCGCTGGCGCTGGGCGCCTTCGTGGCGGGCATGCTGATCTCGGAGACGGAATACAAGCACCAGGTGGAAACCGACATCCGGCCCTTCCACGATGTGTTGCTGGGCCTGTTCTTCATCACCATCGGCATGATGCTGGACTGGCGCCTGGTGATCGAGCGCTGGCCGCTGGTGTTGCTGCTGCTCACCCTGTCGCTGGCCTTCAAGGTCGCCATGATCACCGGCCTGACGCGCGCCTTCGGTGCCCCCATGGGCACCGCGCTGCGCACCGGCCTGTACCTGTGCCAGGCGGGCGAGTTCGGTCTGGTGCTGCTGACGCTGGCCGGTCAGCATGAGCTGGTGCCGCCGGCGCTGTTCAACCCGGTGCTGGCCTCGATGGTGATCTCGATGCTGGCCACGCCGTTCATCGTCCTGTATTCGAACGACGTCGTGACCCGCGTGGTCGGCAGCGACTGGCTGATGCAGTCGGTGCAGATGACCAGCATCGCGCGCAAGTCGATCAATGCCGACAAGCACGTGATCATCTGTGGCTACGGGCGCTGCGGCCAGAACCTGGCGCGGCTGCTGGAAGCCGAGGGCATTCCCTACATGGCGCTGGACCTCGACCCAGACCGCGTGCGCCAGGCCGCCGCCGCCGGGCATTCGGTGGTGTTCGGCGACGCGGCCCGGCTGCAGGCCCTGATGGCGGCCGGCCTGCACCGCGCCAGCGCCGTGGTCATCACGTACATCGAGGTTGCCAGCGCGCTCAAGGTGCTGCACCACGCGCACGAACACGCGCCTCAGGTGCCGGTGGTGGTGCGCACCATCGACGACCTGGACGATGCCAAGCTGCGCGCCGCCGGCGCGACCGAGGTGGTGCCCGAGGCGATCGAAGCCAGCCTGATGCTGGCCAGCCATGCGCTGGCGCTGGTGGGGGTGCCGATGCGGCGCGTGATCCGCGTGGTGCAGGACCAGCGCGATGCGCGCTACAACCTGCTCAAGGGCTATTTCCACGGCGCCGACGACGACAGCGTGGAGGAGGCAGAGAACGAACGGCTGTCGACGGTGACGATCCCGCCGGGCGGACGCAAGGTGGGACGCACGCTGGGCAGCGTCGCGCTCGACGCCATGGGGGTGCGCGTGGCCAGCCTGCGCCGCGCCAACGGCCGCAACGCGCCGTTCGACGACGACACCGTGCTCGAAGGCGGCGACACCCTGGTGCTCAGCGGCAAGGCGCCGGCGCTGGCGCTGGCCGAAGGCAAGCTGCTGGGCGGCTGAGCGCCGGACACCGTGGCCTGGCGCAGATAATCCGCGCATGGACACCAACGCCTACCTCCGGTCTCACATCCGCACCGTTCCCGACTGGCCCGCACCGGGCGTGCAGTTCCGCGACATCACGCCGCTGCTGCAGGACCCCAAGGTCTTCCGGGTGCTGATCGACACCTTCGTGCACCGCTACATGGACCCGGCGCTCAAGCCGACCGTGGTCGCCGGCCTGGACGCGCGCGGTTTCATCATCGGCTCGGTGCTGGCCTATGAGCTGGGCGTGGGCTTCGTGCCGATCCGCAAGAAGGGCAAGCTGCCGTTCACCACGGTGGAAGAAACTTACGAGCTGGAATACGGCAGCGCCACGGTCGAGCTGCACACCGATGCGGTGAAAGCGGGTGATCGCGTGCTGCTGATCGACGACCTGATCGCCACCGGCGGCACCATGATGGCCGGGCGGCGGCTGCTGGAAAAGCTGGGGGCCGAAGTCACGGAGGGCGCGGCGATCGTCGATCTGCCCGAGCTGGGCGGCTCAGAGAAACTGCGCGGCTCCGGACTGCCCCTGTTCACCCTGGTGCATTTCGCCGGCCACTGACCAGCGCTGCACCGGTCTGCTCAGAGCTTGCCGTACTGGGTTTCGCTCAGTTCGGAGAAACCGCTGTGGACGTCGGCCTCGTTCTTCTGGCGTTCGGCGGCGGGAGACTCCATGCGGTGCACCGGCAGCGCCGGCGACTGGAGCGCCTGGCGAAAGGCGGCCACTTCATCGTCTGCCAGCGGCTGCACCCGCCCGACCGGCACTTCGGCAACCGGCGCCACCGGCACCGCAGCCTCGCGGCGGGTCTGCGCCGCCACCGACGCCTTGAGCGCGATGCCACGCTGGTCGTGCACCGCCTCGCGCCGCCAGTAGACCGCCTGCACCGTCATCGAATGGCGCGAACGGGCGCTGCCCTGGATCCAGCGCTCGATTTCCAGCAGGTATTCGTCGGGCATGACGTTGGCCGGCAGAGACAGGCTGATCAGCACGAGAAAGCCGTCACCGGTCGAGTCCAGCGCCAGCACCTTGAACTCGTAGCTGGACGAGAGCACGCCAGCGCGGATCAGCGACTCGCGCACCACCGAATACAGCTGCTCCCGCCGCAGGATGCGGCGGCCGCGGCGCGGTGAAATCAGCGGCAGCGTGGTCTGACCGAACGAGCGACGGGGTTTGGCCCGGTTGCCGTTGGTCGCGGAGTCGGTTTTCTTGGCTTGCAGCCAGCGAAGCAGTGACATGCGCGCAGTATGCCTTCAGTCAGAAATTTGGGAACCGCAAATTGACCGGTTTTGTCTGCCAAAACAACCGTTTGACGGACGAACCACAGATCTCAAGTCACCGCCATCCGCTTGGGCCGGTGGTACATGCGCCGCGCCATCACCGCCGACATGGCCACGCACAGGTCCAGGGCGATCGCCGGATGCCGCTGCGACAGTTCGCGAAAGCGCAGCGGGGTCAGGCACCAGAGCCGGCTGTGGCTGCCCGCCATCACCGAAGCGCTGCGCGGCAGATGACTGAAAAACGCGCCCTCGCCCAGCAGCGAGCCGGCATTCACCATGGCGATGCGCATGCGTTCCTTGTGGTCTTCGTAGTGCACGGTCAGGCTGCCGCTCTCGACAAAGTAGACCGTCCGGTCCTTCACGCCCTGTTCGATCAGCGTCTGTCCCTGTCCCAGTGACACCGGTTGCAGGTAGTCCCCCAGCACGCTCCACTGCGCATCCGTCAGGTTCAGGGGCACGGCGTCGAGCGCACTGCTCGAACGCATGGCCTGGGCCAGGTCCATGACATCAAAGCGCGCGGCGGCGGGCAGGGCGGCGTTCATGGACGGACCTTACGGCCTGCCCCCCTGCCGCACAAGCGGCGCTAACCTCTGCTTACATCTGCGGTCCGGACGGTGCGCCAGAGCGCATCAGCGGCGCCGCCAGTCACTTTCCGATACAGAATCGCGAGAAGATTTCGCCCAGCAGGTCGTCGGCGCTGAACTCGCCGGTGATCTCGCCCAGCGCCTGCTGCGCGAGCCGCAGTTCCTCGGCCAGCAGATCCAGGTGGTCGGCTTGCCCGGCCAGCAAGGCGTCGGCCTGCGACAGGTGTTCCCCCACCCGGCGCAGTGCCTGCAGGTGCCGCTCCCGCGCCATGAACAGACCGTCGCCCGCGTGCTGCCAGCCGGCCAGCGCCAGCAGCCGCTGGCGCAGGGTCTCCAGCCCTTCGCCCTGCTTGGCAGAAATCGCCAGACCACCGTCGGCCAGCGAGGCGTCGAGCGCAGCGCGCGCGCCCTCGATGCACTGGTCGAGCTTGTTCCAGACCTGCAGCACGGTCACCCCGGCGGGCAGGCTCACCGCGATGGCGGCATCGGCGGCCTGGTAGTCCGGACGGTCGCAACGCGAGAGGTCGTGCAGGAACAGCACGGCATCGGCCTGCCGGATCTGACCCCAGGCACGCTCGATGCCGATCTTTTCCACCTCGTCCACGTCGGCGCCTTCGCGCAGTCCGGCGGTGTCGATCACGTGCAGCGGCACGCCCTCGATCTGGATGGTCTGCTGCACCACGTCGCGCGTGGTGCCAGCGATCGGCGTGACGATGGCCAGCTCGGCGCCGGCCAGGGCGTTGAGCAGCGAGCTCTTGCCGGCGTTGGGCTGTCCCGCAATCACCACGTTCAGGCCGTCGCGCAGCAGGGCGCCCTGGCGCGCCTCGCCCAGCACCGCCGCATGGCCGTCGCGCAGACGCCTGAGCTGCCCGGCGGCGTCGGCTTTCTGCAGGAAGTCGATTTCTTCCTCGGGAAAATCCAGCGTCGCTTCGACCAGCATGCGCAGGTGGATCAGGGCGTCGCGCAGCGTGTGGATGCGGCCGGAGAACACCCCCGCCAGCGAGCGGCTGGCGCTGCGTGCGGCGGCCTCGGTGCTGGCATCGATCAGGTCGGCGACCGCCTCGGCCTGGGCCAGGTCCAGCTTGTCGTTGAGAAAGGCCCGCTCGGTGAATTCGCCCGCGCGCGCCGGACGCAGGCCACGCAGCAGCGGCTGACCGTGTTCTCCGACAACCTGCGCCACCTCCAGACAGCGTGCCAGCAGCAACTGCAGCACCACCGGCCCGCCGTGGCCCTGCAGTTCCAGCACGTCTTCGCCGGTGTAGGAATGCGGCCCCGGAAACCACAGCGCCAGGCCATGGTCGATGGGCTGGCTCGCCGCATCGGGAAACGGCAGGTAGGTCGCCTCGCGCGGCTTGAGCGAGCGGCCGAGCAAGGCCTGCACGAACGGCGCCAGCCCCTGGCCCGACACCCGCACGATGCCCACCGCTCCACGACCGGGCGCGGTGGCGATGGCGGCGATGGGGTCACGGGAAGCGGCAAGCATGGTCGGATTCTGCGGCAAGGGGTTTCAGAAACAGCAAGGGCCTGCAAATGCAGGCCCTTGCTGAGAGAGTGGCCGCCACCAAGAATGCGGCGGAACCGGCTTTGCTGGGCCGCTCGCATTGTTCCCCCGGGGGGGGGAAGCCGCGCAGCGGCGCAGGGGGGCGGTTTCTGGGGTTATTTCTTAAAGAGCGTCAGCGGGTTCGTGATCTTCAGCGGCACGCCCATCCGGTGGTTGATGAAAGCCTGCTGCAGGATGGTCAGCGTGTTGTTGGTGATCCAGTACAGCACCAGGCCGGCCGGGAAGGCGAAGAACATGACCGAGAACATCAGCGGCATGATCCACATCATCTTGGCCTGCATCGGATCGGGCGGCAGCGGGTTCAGGGCGGTCTGCACGATGGTGGTGAGCGTCATCACGACCGGCAGGATGTACAGCGGGTCCTTGGTCGAGAGGTCGTGGATCCAGCCGATCCAGGGCGCGTTGCGCATCTCGACCGACGACAGCAGCACCCAGTACAGCGCGATGAACACGGGAATCTGGATCAGGATCGGGAAGCAGCCACCCAGCGGGTTGACCTTCTCCTCGCGGTAGATCTTCATCATCTCCTGCTGCATCAGCTGGGGATTGCTCTTGAGGCGCTCGCGCATCTCGGTGATGCGCGGGTTGATCGCCTTCATCTTGGCCATCGAGCGGTAGGCGCTGGCGTTGAGCCAGTAGAACGCGGCCTTGAGCAGCACCACCAGCAGCACGATGGACCAGCCCCAGTTGGACACGAAGCCGTGGATCTTCGACAGCAGCATGTACAGCGGCTTGGCGATGATGGTCAGCCAGCCGTAGTCCTTGACCAGCTCCAGGCCGGGGGTCGTGACTTCGAGCACGTGCTCGTCCTGCGGACCGACGAACAGGCGCGCATCGATCTTCTGGCTCTGGCCCGGGGCCACCGCCGGCAGCGTCGTGATGGCACCGACGGAATACAGGCTGTCGACCTTGCGCACGAAGTTCTCGCGCGCAGCGCCGTCGGCCAGGATCCAGGCCGAGGCGAAGTAGTGCTGCACCATGGCCACGTAGCCATTGGCGGCGGTCTTCTCGATGTCGACCTTGCCGTCATCGATCTTCTTGAACTCGACCTTCTGGTACTTCTGGGCCGGGGTGTAGACCGCCGGACCGGTGAAGGTGGAATAGAAGGGCGTCTGGCTGTCGGTCGTGTTGCCGTCGCGCACCAGCTGCACATACAGCTGCGGCGTCACGGGCGCGGCGCCGGTGTTCACCACCTCGTGGCTGACGCCGATGGTGTAGCTGCCGCGTTGCAGCGTGTAGGTCTTGACCAGCTTGACGCCGCCGACGTCGGCCGATTCGAACTTCACCTGCAGCTCGTTCTGGCCATCGGCCAGCGCCGTCGGACCCGACACCAGGGTCATGGGCGTCTTGTGCGTCGGGTAGCTGCCGCCGATCAGGCCGGTCTGCGCAACGTAGATGTGCTTGTCGTTCTGGGCCAGCAGCTCGATGGGCGCCGTGCCCAGTTCCTTGCTGGCGTGTTTGAGCAGCGTGGCGCCGATCAGCGACCCACCTTCGCTGTTGAAGCTCAGCTTGAAGACGTCGGTGGTGACTTCATGGCGCACGGCCGCAGGCGCGGGCACGCCGGCCGCGGGCTGTCCAGCGGCAGCCGCCGTGGTGGCTGGCGCGGCGGCACTGGCGGCGGGCACGGTCGTGGCCGGCGCGGAGCTCTTGGCCGCCGGAGCAGTCACGGAGGACGACGGGAAGAAGGTCGGTGCCTTGCCGTTGTGGATCTGCCATTTGTCCCAGATCAGGACCATCGAAAAACCAAAAACCACCCAGAGGATGGAACGGCGGATGTCGTTCATGACGGGTTCTTCTTTTCTGAGGAAACAGGAATCAGGTGAGAGAACAGCGACGGCGCCACCTCGGGCACCGGGTCGCAACCACCCTCGCACCACGGGCCACAACGGCCAATGCGGCGCAGCATCAGGTAGCCACCGGCGAGCGCCCCGTGGCGCTGCAAGGCTCCCAGCGCGTACACCGAGCAGGTCGGCTCGAAGCGGCAGCTGCCGCCCAGCCAGGGACTGAGCACCAGTCGGTAGCCCTTGACCAGCCCGATCAGGGCCTGGCGCGGCCAGTCGCTCAGCATGCGGCCACCTCCGGCGTGGTTCGCGCGGTGACCCGGCCCAGCAACTGGACCAGTTCGGCGCGCACCGCCTGCTTGAGAACGTCGGACGTGGCGCTCACGAACTGCTTGCGGCTGAACTCGCTGCGAAGACGCACCACCAGAGCCGCCTGAGGCAAACCATCGGCGGCGGCGCGGGCGGCTTCGTAAGTCTGGCGGCGGATGGCGTTGCGCGTGACGGCGCGACGTGCCCAGCGCTTGGGCAGCACCACCCCGATCCAGGTGTCCTGGGCCGGGAAAAGCAAACGGCCCTGCTCCGGAGCCGGCAAAGCCAGACGGTGCAGGGCGAAATGAGGTGTCTTGGCCACGATGGCGCCCGCCATGACGGCCTGGAACTGGATCCGGGTCCGGATGCGTTGCATCAGACGACCGGGGTCACAGGCGCGCTGGAGTGCGTGGGCCCGGCTGACATGCGCAGCGGGCGCAAGCAGACTCAGACGGCCAGGCGCTTGCGGCCCTTGGCGCGGCGTGCGTTGATGACGGCGCGGCCACCGCGGGTCTTCATGCGCACGAGGAAGCCGTGGGTACGGGCGCGCTTGATCTTCGAAGGCTGGTAGGTGCGTTTCATTGCCATGGCAGTGCGGCCCGGACAAAGCCAGGGCTGTTCAAGTTAGAGGGAAACCCGCAATTATCGCTGAGAAACCCATCGGACGGCAAGCACCATCCCAAACCAGCGGCTCTGGACCTGGAGTTGGCCCACTTGTTCTTGCCGATTGCAAGGCGGACGACCGCACCTCGTCGCAACTTGTAACAGTCGCCCCAAGGGTGTGGATAACTTGGCGCCCGGACTACAATGGCCGCCAGCCCCGAGCCGTTTGTCCACAAGAAAAATCTTCCTCCCGTATTCATGATCGAGGGCCAACTCCCCCCTTCTGCCTCCGCCGCCGACCCCTCCGGGTTGTGGTCCGCCTGCGTCGACCGCCTGGCGCAGGAAATCCCCGAGCAGCAGTTCAACACCTGGATCCGTCCACTGTCCGCCGTGGTGGCACCGGACAGCTCGCGGGTGACGCTGGCGGTGGCCAACCGGTTCAAGATGGACTGGATCCGGGCCCAGTACGCCGCCCGCATCACCGCCCTGCTGGAGAGCCTGCAAGGTACGCCAGTTGTTCTTGAGTTAGCGCTCGCTCCGCGCGAAACCCAGATTCGATCAACACCTTCCGCGCGCACGGTGCAAGAACAGGTGCTGGCCGAACTGCCCGATGTGGCGCCGGCCGAGCCGTCGGCCCACAACGGCCCGCGCAACCGCCTGAACCCCGCGCTGACCTTTGCGACCCTGGTCGAGGGCTCGGCCAACCGCATGGCGCGTGCCGCCGCCATGCACGTCGCGGGCAGTCTGGGCCAGCTCTACAACCCGCTGTTCATCTACGGCGGCGTCGGTCTGGGCAAGACCCACCTGGTCCATGCGATCGGCAACCAGCTGCTGGCCGACAAGCCGCAGGCCAAGGTTCTGTACATCCACGCCGAGCAGTTCGTTTCGGATGTGGTCAAGTCCTACCAGCGCAAGACTTTCGACGAGTTCAAGCAGCGTTACCACTCGCTCGATCTTCTGCTGATCGACGACGTGCAGTTCTTCGCCAACAAGGAACGCACGCAGGAAGAATTCTTCAACGCCTTCGAGGCGCTGCTGGCCCGCAAGAGCCACATCGTGCTGACCAGCGACACCTATCCCAAGGGCCTGGCCGACATCCACGAGCGCCTGGTCTCGCGCTTCGACTCCGGGTTGACGGTGGCCATCGAGCCGCCCGAGCTGGAAATGCGGGTGGCGATCCTGATCAACAAGGCGATCGCCGAGAACGCCGTGATGCCCGAGGAAGTCGCGTTCTTCGTGGCCAAGAACGTGCGCTCCAACGTGCGCGAGCTCGAAGGCGCGCTGCGCAAGATCCTGGCCTACAGCCGCTTCAACCAGAAGGACATCTCGATCCAGCTGGCGCGCGACGCCCTGAAAGACCTGCTGTCGATCCAGAACCGGCAGATCTCGGTCGAGAACATCCAGAAGACCGTGGCCGACTACTACAAGATCAAGGTCGCGGACATGTATTCGAAGAAGCGCCCGGCCAGCATCGCCCGCCCGCGCCAGATCGCCATGTTCCTGGCCAAGGAGCTGACCCAGAAGAGCCTGCCGGAGATCGGCGAGCTGTTCGGCGGCCGGGACCACACGACCGTGCTGCACGCGGTGCGCAAGATCGCCGCCGAGCGCCAGACCAACACCGAACTGAACCAGCAGCTGCATGTGCTGGAGCAGACCCTGAAAGGCTGAGCAGGGGCGGTCGGGACAGTCTGTAAAAACAGGTGAAAATAGCCAAGTTTTGGGTTTCGAGGGGGCTGCGAGGAACGCCCGAGGAGAGCGCCACCGGAGAGCGCCAGTCAACCAGTGACGAAAGAGTCTGACATGATCGTTTTGAAGTCTTCCCAGTCCAATGTGCTGGCTGCGCTGCAGTCGGTCGCCGGCATCGTCGAGCGCCGCCACACACTGCCCATCCTCGCCAACGTGCTGCTGCGCAAGACCGGCTCGCAGGTCCAGCTGACCACCAGCGACCTGGAAATCCAGATCCGCACCACAGCCGCCCTCGACGGCGATGACGGCAGCTTCGCCACCACGCTGGGCGCGCGCAAGCTGATCGACATCCTGCGCACCATGCCGGCCGACCAGACCGTGAGCCTGGAACACACCGGCGGGAAGACAGTGCTCAAGGGCGGCAAGAGCCGCTTCACGCTGCAGAGCATGCCGCCCGAAGACTTCCCGCTGGTGCAGGAATCGGCCAGCTTCGGCCCGGTGTTCGCCGTGCCGCAGAAGACCCTCAAGAGCCTGCTGTCGCAAGTGTCGTTCGCGATGGCGGTGCACGACATCCGCTACTACCTCAACGGCATCCTGTTCGTGGCCGAAGGCAAGAAGCTCTCGCTGGTCGCCACCGACGGCCACCGCCTGGCGTTCGCCAGCGCCGAACTGGACGTGGAAGTGCCCAAGCAGGAAGTCATCCTGCCGCGCAAGACCGTGCTGGAACTGCAGCGCCTGCTGTCCGACAAGGAAGGCGCGATCGAGATGCAGTTCGCCGCCAACCAGGCCAAGTTCAGCTTCGACGGCATGGAGTTCGTCACCAAGCTGGTCGAGGGCAAGTTCCCCGACTACAACCGCGTGATTCCCAAGAACCACAAGAACATCGTCACGCTGGGCCGCCAGCCGCTGCTGGCCAGCCTGCAGCGCACCGCGATCATGACCAGCGAGAAGTTCAAGGGCGTGCGCCTGAACGTCGAGCCGGGCACGCTGCGCGTCGCCTCCAGCAACGCCGAGCAGGAAGAGGCGGTCGACGAACTCGACATCGACTACGGCGGTGACGCCATCGAGATCGGCTTCAACGTCACCTACCTGATCGACGCGCTGCAGAACATGACGCAGGAAATGGTCCGCATCGAACTGGCCGACGGCAACAGCTCGGCACTGGTCACCAACCCGGACGACAACGCGTTCAAATACGTGGTGATGCCGATGCGGATCTGATCCGTCATTCCCCGCAGCCACCTTGCAGACCAACCCGCTGACCAGCGGGTTTGGCGTTTCTAGAAGTCAGAGAAATTCACCATGTCCGAAGCCAACAAGCCCGCAGAACCCGGTTCCGATGCCGTCCACACCGGTGAAGCAGGGGCCGACAGCTCCAATTTCCAGCCCAAGATCGACGCCCACCAGGCCGGCGCGAGCGAGGGTTATGGCGAAGGCGCGATCCAGATCCTGGAAGGCCTGGAAGCGGTGCGCAAGCGCCCGGGCATGTACATCGGCGACACCTCCGACGGCACCGGTCTGCACCACCTGGTGTTCGAGGTGGTCGACAACTCCATCGACGAAGCCCTGGCCGGCCACTGCGACGACATCGTCGTCACCATCCACACCGACAACTCGATCAGCGTCACCGACAACGGCCGCGGCATCCCGACCGGCGTGAAGATGGACGACAAGCACGAGCCCAAGCGCTCGGCCGCCGAAATCGCGCTGACCGAGCTGCACGCCGGCGGCAAGTTCAACCAGAACTCGTACAAGGTCTCGGGCGGCCTGCACGGCGTGGGCGTGTCCTGCGTGAACGCGCTGTCCGTGTGGCTGCGCCTGGTCGTGCGCCGCGAAGGCCAGGTGCACCAGATCGAGTTCGCGCGCGGCTTCGTGCAGAACCGCCTGCTCGAGATGCGCGACGGCGTCGAAGTCTCGCCGATGAAGGTCACGGGCGCGACCGAGAAGCGCGGCACGGAAGTTCACTTCCTGCCCGACACCGAGATCTTCAAAGAGAACAACGACTTCCACTACGACATCCTGGCCAAGCGCCTGCGCGAGCTCTCGTTCCTGAACAACGGCGTGCGCATCCGCCTGAAGGACGAGCGCAGCGGCAAGGAAGACGACTTCTCCGGTGCCGGCGGCGTCAAGGGCTTCGTCGAGTTCATCAACAAGGGCAAACAGGTCCTGCACCCCAACTGCTTCCACGCGCTGGGCGACCGCACCAGCGACCAGGGCACCAACATCGGTGTTGAAGTCGCGATGCAGTGGAACAGCGGCTACAACGAGCAGGTGCTCTGCTTCACCAACAACATCCCGCAGCGCGACGGCGGCACCCACCTGACCGGCCTGCGCGCCGCGATGACCCGCGTCATCAACAAGTACATCGAAGAGAACGACTTCGCCAAGAAGGCCAAGGTCGAGGTCACCGGCGACGACATGCGCGAAGGCCTGTGCTGCGTGCTGTCGGTCAAGGTGCCAGAGCCCAAGTTCTCCAGCCAGACCAAGGACAAGCTGGTCTCCAGCGAAGTGCGCGGCCCGGTGGAAGACGTGGTGGCCCGCCTGCTGACCGACTACCTGCAGGAAAAGCCCAACGACGCCAAGATCATCTGCGGCAAGATCGTCGAGGCCGCCCGCGCCCGAGAAGCCGCCCGCAAGGCGCGCGAAATGACGCGCCGCAAAGGCGTGCTCGACGGCATGGGCCTGCCCGGCAAACTGGCCGACTGCCAGGAGAAAGACCCGGCGCTGTGCGAGATCTACATCGTCGAGGGCGACTCCGCCGGTGGCTCCGCCAAGCAGGGCCGCGACCGCAAGTTCCAGGCGATCCTGCCGCTGCGCGGCAAGATCCTGAACGTGGAGAAGGCGCGCTACGAGAAGCTGCTCACCTCCAACGAAATCCTGACCCTCATCACCGCGCTGGGCACCGGCATCGGCAAGGCCGGCGGCGAAGGCGCCAACGGTGACGGCAAGGACGACTTCGACGTCGCCAAGTTGCGCTACCACCGCATCATCATCATGACCGACGCCGACGTCGACGGCGCCCACATCCGCACCCTGCTGCTGACCTTCTTCTACCGCCAGATGCCCGAACTGGTCGAGCGCGGCCACATCTACATTGCGCAGCCGCCGCTGTACAAGGTGAAGAACGGCAAGGAAGAGCTGTACCTGAAAGACGCGCCCGCGCTGGACCAGTTCCTGCTGCGCATCGCGCTGCACGGCGCCAAGGTGCAGACCGGCGGCGCGGCCAACACCGTGCTCGAAAGCGACACCCTGGCCGAGCTGGCGCGCAAGCACCAGGTCGCCGAGCGCGTGATCGACCGCCTCTCCAACTTCATGGACGCCGAAGCCCTGCGCGCGATCGCCGACGGCGTGAGCGTCAAGCTCGACACCGTGGAAGACGCCGAAGCCAGCGCCGTGGCCATGCAGGCCAAGCTGGCCGAGCTGAGCACCACCGGCGTGCCGCCCGAAGTGGCCGGCGAGTTCGACGTGCGCACCGACAAGCCGGTGCTGCGCATCAGCCGCCGCCACCACGGCAACATCAAGAGCAGCATCCTCACGCAGGACTTCGTGCACGGCGCCGACTACGCGGCCCTCGCGACCGCGGCCGACACCTTCCGCGGCCTGCTCGGCGACGGCGCCAAGGCGCAACGCGGCGAAGGCGACAAGCAGAAGGAAGAAAAGGTCGGCGACTTCCGCCAGGCCATGCAGTGGCTCATCAGTGAAGCCGAACGCACCACCAGCCGCCAGCGCTACAAAGGCTTGGGCGAAATGAACCCCGAGCAGCTGTGGGAAACCACCATGGACCCGACCGTGCGCCGCCTGCTGCGCGTGCAAATCGACGACGCAATCGAAGCCGACCGCGTGTTCACGATGCTGATGGGGGATGAGGTGGAGCCGCGGCGGGAGTTCATCGAAACCAACGCCTTGCGGGCGGGCAACATCGACGTGTAATGATCACGCAGGGTTTCTGCGTGATTTCAGGCTGACGGCAGGAGGAACCGGACGTGGTTCGGTTGCTTCGCCGGCTTCAGCTCAAAGTGGTGCGGAAACTTGCCAAACAGCTTGGCACTGGACGAATTCCTGCCAAGCAGTTCTTTGTCGTGCAGCGCTTTGGCCGCCTCTCCGAGAGAGAACCATTCACCCGTACGCAATGACGGCACCGCCTCCAGGACGCCCTCTGGCGTGACTTTGTTGGTCGTTGCCGCCTGCTTTTTTGTGACGATCTTCTTTTCCGCAGGTGCCTTTTTCGTCGCAGCTTTGGGCGCCTTCTTGCTGGAGGACGCCGCCGCCTTGGCTGCCGCTCTGGGTTTGGCGGACTTGGCGGCATCGGTGGATCCCGTTGCCGCCGTCTCACGGCCCACATAGATGACTTTGTCGTACGCCTTCACGGCTTCTGGCGCCATCTTGCCGTACTCCGACGCACACAGGACCTTGATACCCCGTTCGCGAAGCCGCACGACCAGGGGCACGAAGTCTGCATCTCCCGAGCCGATCACCAGCGTCGTCGGCTGCGGTTGCTGACACGCCAGTTCCATCGCATCCACCGCGAGCGCCATGTCCGTGGTGTTCTTGGTGAGGTAGACGTTCAGAAAAGGGCGGATGGCCCAGTCGCGCAGCGATTCGGCCAGGCCTTTGAGGTTTTCCGCGCTGCCGTATGCCCGCCGGACAGCGACAGGGCCCTCGGTGGCCTCAATGGCGGTGATGGCTTCGTTCACCCAGGCGGGGGAACTCAGGTTGTCTGCATCGATCAGGAAAACGATCACGTTGTGCTCCCCTTTGACATGGGCGCATCTTATGCGGGGACAACGGCCTACACCGTCTCCCGCTGCTCAAACCCTTCGAGCACCTCACCGCCCTCCACCTCCGTCACCATCACCCCGTCCACCCGCGCCATCTCCGGCCCTCTCCATGCCCAATCGATCAGCGCCTGCACCGCATCTCCCGGTCCACAGACAAGGGCTTCCACGCTCCCATCCACCCGGTTGCGCACCCAGCCGCTCAACCCCAGCGTGGTCGCCTGCCGCGCCATGTTCCAGCGGTAGCCGACGCCTTGCACGCGGCCGGTGATGCGCAGGTGGCGGGTGATGACGGGCTGGGTGCTCATGGCTGTTCAGGCAGGGGAAGGGCAGAGGCGGGCAGGCCGAACACGGTATCGAAGGCGAGGTTGAACAGGAAGGCGTAGACGAGGAAAAAGAGCGAGAGACCGACGTCGAGCAGCAGCGCTTGCCCCAGGCCGATCTGCAGCCACCAGATGAACAGCGGCACCAGGAGGACGCTCAGGCCGAGTTCGAAGCCGATGGCGTGGGCGGCGCGGCGGCGGAAGCTGCGGCCGCGCACGGTCTGGCGCGACTCCCAGCGCTCGAAGGCGGTGTTGTAGGCGAGGTTCCAGACCACGGCGATGACGGACGAGGCGACCGCGGCCACGCCGGCGTGCTCCAGGCTGGCGCCCGAGCCGGCGGACAGGCCGTTGCTGGTGACGGCGATGGCGATCGCTTCGAACAGGGTGACGTAGACGATCTTGCGGCGGATGCCTTGCATGGGATGGGACAGGGGTTGGGCTCGGCGGTATGCTCCTGCGATTGTGATTGACGTCAGGAGCGCCGAGGATGTTGCGAGTGGTCTGTCTGTGTGCCGAGTGGTGCAGCGCCTGCCGGGCGTGGCGGCCCGAGTGGGACGCGATCGCGGCGCGCTACCCGCAATGGCAGTGGCAATGGCTGGACATCGAGGACGAGGTCGACCTGATGGACGAGGTCGGGCTGGACATCGAGACCTTCCCGACGGTGCTGATCGCGCGCGGTGACCGGGCGCTGTTCCTCAGCGCGATCCCGCCGCAGCCGGCGTTCCTGGACAACCTGATCGCGCGCCTGAGCCCCGAAGGGGCGGCACCGCAGGGCGTGACGCCCGAAGCCGTCGCGCTGGCGCAGCGGCTGGCGGCGCGGGGCGGCTGAGCGCCCCTTTTTCTTTCCCGCAAGCACCGGAACCGGGCGGCCCCATGGGCCGGATCGGGGCGCACGGCCGCGTCCGCGCCCCGATGTGCACCGGTCTGATGCGCGCATCTTGCATACAAGGCCTGTGAACCGGCTGGCACGGTTCTGGCAAGAGGGGTCGGCAACCACCCTTGCCCACCATGACCTCCAGCGACATCGCCGACCGCATTGTTGAAGCCATCCTGGCGCAGAAGCTCGCGCCGGGCGCGCGCCTGGGCGAGCAGGCGCTGTCGATGCTGTTCGACTGCAGCCGCACCCTGGTGCGTGAGGCCATGATGCAGCTGGCGGCGCGCGGCATCGTCACCGTCAGCTCGCGCCGCGGCTGGTTCGTCGTCGAGCCCTCGGAGGCCGAAGCGCGCGAGGCCTTCGAGGCGCGGCGCGTGATCGAGACCGGGCTGATCCGCAGCGCGGCACCGATGGACAAGGCCAAGCTGGACAAGCTCAAGCGCCATCTCCGCGACGAGAAGCAGGCGCTCAAGGGCAGCGACGTGGGCCGGCGCAGCTACCTGCTGGGCGACTTCCATGTGTGCCTGGCCGAGTGCCTGGGCAACCAGCTGCTGGCCGACACGCTGCGCGACTTCACCGCGCGCACCACGCTGATCGCGATGCTCTACCAGAGCACGCACGACGCCGCGCATTCGTGCCAGGAGCACGTCGACATCGTCAAGGCGCTCGAAGCCGGCGACACCGTGCGCGCCGAGGCGTTGATGGCGCAGCACATCGGCCATGTGCAGCAGGCGCTGCGGCTGGACACGGCAGCGGCCGACCCGCTGGCCGGTCTGCGCGCGGCGCTGGCGCCCGTGTCGGGCCCGCGCGAGAACCCCGATTCCTCTTCCTCCCCCACCTACCTAGGAGCTGTTCTATGAAGACCACCAAACGCCACCTGCTCGTCCTCTCCGCCGGCCTCGCCCTGACCGCCATCACTGGTGTTGCGCAGGCACAGACCGCGCTGGACGACGTCATGAAGGCCAAGGCGATCAAGATCGCGATCCCGACCGACTTCCCGCCCTACGGCTTCGTCGGCACCGACCTGCAACCGCAGGGCCTGGACGTGGACATGGCCAAGTACATCGCGACCAAGCTGGGCGCCAAGGTCGAGCTGGTGCCGGTGACCAGCGCCAACCGCATCCCCTACCTGCAGACCAAGAAGGCCGACCTCGTCATCTCCACGCTGGGCAAGAACCCCGAGCGCGAGAAAGTCATCGACTTCACCATCGCCTACTCGCCGTTCTTCCAGGCGGTGTTCGCGGCCAAGTCGCTTCCGCTGGCCTCGTTCGCCGATCTGGCCGGCAAGTCGGTCGGCGTCACGCGCGGCGCCATCGAAGACCAGGAGCTCTCCAAAGTCGCGCCAGCCACGGCCGACATCAAGCGCTTCGAGGACAACAACGCCACCGTCTCGGCCTTCGTCTCGGGCCAGGTGCAGGTGATCGCGACCGGCGCCTCGGTGGCGGGCAACCTGATGGCGCGCAACCCGCAGCTGGGCACCGAATACAAGCTGCTGCTCAAGGACAGCCCGAACTTCATCGGCGTGGCCAAGGGCGAAGACGCGCTGCGCAGCAAGGTCAACGAGATCATCCTCGGCGCGAAGAAGGCGGGCGACATCGACGCGATGGCCAAGAAGTGGCTGGGCCGCCCCGCCGGCAATCTGCCTGAATAACCCCCACGCTCCGCCGCTACGCGGGTCGCTGCCCCCCGAGGGGGCTGATTCGCCTTGGGGCGTCCCGGCGGCGAATCGCATCACCGCATCGTTAAGGACCTGAACACATGCGCATCGAGTTCGATTTCCCGGCCGTGCTGGAGCAATGGCCGCTGCTGCTGCACGGCGTGGGCTGGACGCTGGGGCTGACCGCGGTGTCGGCCGTGTTGGGCGTGGCGCTGGGCGTGGCCTGCGCCTGGGCACGCAGCCACGGCCCCACCTGGCTGCGCTGGGTGGTGAGCACGTATGTGGAGCTGATCCGCAACACGCCCTTCATCGTGCAGCTGTTCTTCGTGTTCTTCGGTCTGCCCGCTGCGGGGGTGAAGCTCACGCCCGAGATCGCTTCGGTGATCGCGATGGTGATCAACCTCGGCGCGTATGCGGCCGAGATCGTGCGCGCCGGCATCGAGGCCACGCCCAAGGGCCAGTTCGAAGCGGCGGCCAGCCTGGCGCTGACCAGGGCGCAGACCTTCATCCACGTCGTGCTGCCGCCCGCGCTGCGCAAGGTGTGGCCGGCGCTGACCAGCCAGATCATCATCGTGATGCTGGGCTCGGCGGTGTGCGGCCAGATCGCCACCGAGGAGCTGAGCTACGCGGCCAACCTGATCCAGAGCCGCAACTTCCGCGCCTTCGAGGCCTTCATCATCGCCACCGGCATTTACCTGCTGCTGGCGATCGGCGTGCGTGCGCTGCTGAACTGGGCCGGTCCGCGCTTCATCTTTGGCCAGGGAGGTTCCCGTGGTTGACTTCACCCTCTGGGACATCCTGCGCAACCTGCTGCTGGCCGCGCGCTGGACGGTGGCGCTCTCGCTGATCGCCTTCATCGGCGGCGGACTGGTGGGCCTGTTGCTGCTGGTGGCGCGCATGGCGCGCTGGCCGGGGGCGCAGCGCTTCGTCGCCGGCTACGTGCAACTGTTTCAGGGCACGCCGCTGCTGATGCAGCTGTTCCTCGCGTACTTCGGTCTGGCGCTGTTCGGCGTCGACACCTCGGCCTGGGTCTCGGCCGCGCTGGCGCTCACGCTCTACACCAGCGCCTTCCTGTGCGAGATCTGGCGCGGCTGCGTCGCGGCCGTGCCCAAGGGGCAGTGGGAAGCGGCGCAGAGCCTGGCGCTGAGCTTTGCCGAGCAGCTGCGCTACGTGGTGCTGCCGCAGGCCACGCGCATCGCCATCGCACCCTCCGTGGGCTTCCTCGTGCAGGTGATCAAGGGCACGGCGCTGGCCTCCGTCATCGGCTTCGTCGAACTGACCAAGGCCGGCACCATGATCACCAACGCCACCTTCCAGCCCTTCCTGGTCTACAGCTGTGTGGCCCTGATGTATTTCGCGCTGTGCTTCCCCGTGAGCCTGACCGCGCGCTCCCTTGAAAGGAAGATGAATGTCCAGCGCTGAATCCACCGCCACCGCCGCGCCCATCGTCGACATCCGCGCGCTGCGCAAGTCCTACGGCAGCAACGAGGTGCTCAAGGGCATCGACCTGCAGGTGAAACCCGGCGAGGTGATCGCCATCATCGGCAAGAGCGGCTCGGGCAAGAGCACGCTGCTGAGATGCATCAACGGGCTGGAGGTGTTCCAGTCGGGCGCGCTGACCGTCGACAGCCAGCCGCTGCTGCACGACAACGCCGCCGCCATGCGCGCGCTGCGCCAGCACGTGGGCATGATCTTCCAGCAGTTCAACCTGTTCCCGCACCTGAGCGTGGGCCGCAACGTGATGCTCGCGCCCGGGCTGGTGAAGAAGACCGCGAAGGACACCGGCGAGCAGCAGGCGCGCCGGCTGCTGGAGCGCGTGGGCCTGGGCGAGAAGTTCGACGCGTACCCCGACCAGCTCTCGGGCGGTCAGCAGCAGCGCGTGGCGATCGCGCGCGCACTGGCGATGGAGCCCAGCGTGCTGCTGTGCGACGAGATCACCTCGGCGCTCGACCCCGAACTGGTGGGCGAGGTGTTGCGCGTGGTGGAGTCGCTGGCCGACGAGGGCATGACGCTGCTGATGGTGACGCACGAGATGAACTTCGCGCGCAAGGTCAGCGACCGCGTGATCTTCATGCACCAGGGCCGGGTGCACGAGATGGGCCCGCCGGCCGAGCTGTTCGCGGCGCCGAAGACGCCCGAGCTGCAGCAGTTCCTGGCGTCGATTCACTGAGCGGTCTTTCTTACCCTCGAAAATATAAAGCTATCTTTATATTCAACAAGAGAATATGATGCGCCGGTGAGCGAGGTTCGCTGGCATGCGCCAACCGAAGCCTCAAGGCTTGCAGACTCCCGTCTGCCCAGCCCGTCTCCGTGCCGTGTGCGGCCTTGCGGTCCATACAGCATCTGTCCTTGCGGCATCCCCTCGATGCCGCTCCTCTCTGCGCCGCCGGGCTGTGTCCCGATCACGGCGCCATCTCTCTGAAAGGCTCGTCATGAGCACCAAACTGTACGTGGGCAACCTGCCCTATTCCGCCGACGATAGCTCGTTGCGCAACAACTTTGCCGAATTCGGCGACGTGGCCTCCGCCAAGGTCATGATGGACCGCGACAGCGGCCGTTCCAAGGGCTTCGGCTTCGTGGAAATGGGCACTGCCGAGCAGGCAGAAGCCGCCATCAAGGGTCTGAACGGCATGTCCGTCGGCGGCCGCAACATCGTCGTCAACGTGTCGCGCCCGAAAGAGTCGACCGGCGGTGGCTACGGCGACCGTGGTGGACGCGGCGGCTACTAAGCCCTCACGCTCCTCGCAAAGAAGCCGGCCCTCTGGGCCGGTTTTTTTTCGCCTGGTCAACGTGTCGTGTGGCGGGCCAACTGGCGAGCAAGGCCGCCGATCTAATCCCGGATGTGCAGACGAGCCAGCCAGGCCGACGGAATGCCTTGCACGCCGTAGTAAGCCCCCGCGACTTGCCCGACGATGGCGGCCGTGGTGTCGGCATCGTCACCCAGGTTAGCGGCGCGCAGCACGGCTGCCTCGAAGCTTTCGGTCTGGTGAAAACACCAGAGCGCCGCTTCAAGCGAGTCGACCGCGTATCCGCTGCCACGAATATCCGCCTCGGTCTTGTCCAGGTAGTCCCCACGAGCCAGCGCCGCAACCTTGGGTGACGGCAGAGCGAGCGCATCGGCCTGGAGCATTTCCTGTTTGCTGGCGCCGTCCAGGGCGCGAGAAATCACGTGCGCCAGCAGACGGCTGCAGTCGATCGCCTCGGGGGCGGCATGGGTGGTGCGGGTCGAGTCAACCGCGAAGGTCTGCACCCTGGCCACATCTGGATGGAAAAACAACACCACAGGCGTCAACCGCATCAACGCGCCGTTGCCCGCGGTGTCGGGTTCCTCCGAACCGGAAAACGGTTCCCGCGTGGACTCGAAGCGGTACAGCGCAGCGCGCACTGTGTTACCGATGTCGAAGCAGCTGCCCATGGCACTGAGATAACCCCAGCGCCACCAGTTGAGGTAGCGCCCCATCTGATCGGCAGCGTCGAACCCCTGGCACGCGAGCAGGCTTTCGGCCAAGCACAACGCCATGGAGGTGTCGTCGGTCCACTGTCCGGGGCGCAGCCCGAAGGGGCCGCCGCCGACCATGTCGGTCAACGGCCGGAAGCTGCCACGGGGGCTGAACTCGACGGTGGTGCCGACGGCGTCGCCGCAGGCAAGGCCGATCAAAGAGCCTTCGCAACGTTCCAGAAAGGTAGGGGTCATGGGGTCTCCCGATGGTGGGTGATGGCGGGTGCATCCAGGTTGACCAGCGCCGCGCGCACCTGGTCCACACGCTCGGGCACGCTGCCGCGCACGCGCAGCACCGTGTCGCGGCGCGTCGCCAGCTGATGTTCGTACCAGGCTTGCTGGGTGGTGCGGAAGTCGGCGGGCTGGCGGGTGCCGTCCTGCACGAAGTCGATGTCTGCGTCGCACAGCACGACCAGGTCGTACGGCCGCTGCGCCAGGGCCTGCAGGGCTTCGGGCTGGGCACCGAACATCCAGCCGGCGTAGCCCAGGGTGGTGAGGGGCGAGGTGTCGCAGAACAGCAGGCCGTTGGCGTGCGCGAGCGCGGCCTCTTCGCGTTCGACCTGGATGCGGCCGATGTCCAGCAGGTCTTGCAGGGTGAGCTGGCCATCCCGCTCGACCCAGCGTTCGCGGCCGTACTCAGGCACCCAGGCGGTCTGAAATGCCTCGGCCAGCGCCCGGGCCAGCGTGGTCTTGCCGCTGGATTCGCCCCCCAGCAGCACGACGCAGCGCACGAAGCTGCGGTAGACCTCCGGGTGCAGGTGTTCGCGGTGCGCGTGCGGGTCGCGCCGGATCTGGGTGGCGCTGACGGGGTTGGTGCGCCGCTGCGGGTCCACACACACGGGCGTGACCACGCGCCCCCACAGGCGGCCCAGGCGCTCGCAGGTCGGGAAGACGTAGGCCTCGCTGGCGAACATCGCGTCGGGGCGCAGCGCCAGCGGGCCGTCGAGCAGCCAGGCGAACCAGTCCTGCTGCTCGGCGTCGGGCGCGGTGTTGGGGGGCATGGGGCGCCACGCGATGGCACGTTCGGCGCAGCGCGCGCGCACGGTGGCGTCGTCCACCTGCAGGTTGAGGACCCGCGGGAACCGCCGCGCCACCCAGGCCTCACGCTGCAGACGGCCACAACCGGGAAATTCGGGCTGGCTGTAGCCCACCACGGCCACCTGTTCACAGGCCGCCAGCGCCTGGGCGATGAGGTGTTCGTGCCCGCGGTGCAAGGGTGAGAACTTGCCCACCACCAGCCCGAGCCGGTGGCGTGGTGCCGGGGCCGTCATGCGGGCTGGGCGGACGGTTGTTCTGCCACCGCCACCTTGGCCTGGCGGCCCCAGTGCCACCAGCCGTGCCAGGCGTTGAGCCAGAACAGCGCGTAGAGACCGGCCGTGACGTCGAGCCCGCGGTTGAGGTACAGCGGCACCGACAGGGTGTTGACCACGATCCAGAACAGCCAGGTTTCGCGCCGGCCCTGCATGAGCAGCACCTGGGCCACCACGCTGGTGGTGAGCACGGCGGAGTCCCAGAAGGGCGCGAAGGCGTCGGTCCAGTGCAGCAGCAGGGCGCCGTAGGCCAGGGTGACCGCCACGCCGCCGCCGAGCAGCAGGGCCCAGTGCGCGGGGCGCAGCGGGGCGCGCGCGGCCGTTGCAGTCGCCCCCGTGGTGGCCTGCGCGGCGCGCCGCCATTGCCACCAGCCGATGGCGCTGGTGGCAACGAAGAAGGCTTGCAGCGTGGCGTCGGCGTAGAGCTGGGTGGACGCGAACAGCGCACCGTACAGCAGGCAGCCGACGATGCCGGTGGGCCAGGTGGCGATGTGGCGGCGCGCGGCCAGCCAGACGGACAGGGCGGTGGTGGCGGTGGCCGCCCATTCGAGCAGGGTGAGGTGGTCGGGAAGGTTCATAGCGGTGGGCGGGGGTCAGGCGGTCAGCCCGAGGAAGCTGTCGAGGATGTGGAAGTGGTCGTCGTGGAAGCGGTCTTCCATGCCGGCCAGGTCGCCAATGGGCACCCACTGCGCCGAGCGCGCGTCGTCGCTGCCCTGCACTTCGGGCAGGGGCCGCTCGCCCAGGTCGAAGTGGTGGGCGTGGGTGATAACGCGGCCGCGCGCGCTGCGGTCGGGGTGGTCGAACACACGCACGCCCTTGAGCGCGTGGGCGATGTCACCGGGCAGCAGGTGCAGGCCGGTTTCTTCGTGCAGCTCGCGCAGGGCCGACTGGTAGACCGTCTCGCGCGGCTCCAGAAAGCCCCCGGGCAGGGCATGCAGCCCCTGCCCGGGCGCGCGGCCGCGCACGATCAGCAGCACGCGGTCGGCGCACTGGATCAGCGCGTCCACCGTGACGAACACCGGCGCGTACGGCGCGCCGGCCCAGAGGGCCTTTTCGGCACGCAGGCTGGCCCATTCGGCCGCCAGCGCGGTGTAACAGGGCAGCTGTGCCCAGGCGCGCAGGAAGTGGACGGTCGAGGGCGGCACCTGGCTGACCAGGGCCGCGAGCGCGGGCTCCAGCGGGTGACCGGCGGCGCTGAAGAGTGCGTCGCGCACGGCGCTCGAATGCAGTTCCCCTTGCCGCCCGACGTCGTCGAACATCCAGCCGGGGAAGTCATCGAGGTAGGTGCTGGTGGCGTCCTTGTGGTGGCCGACCAGCACGGTCTGGCCCGGCGGCAGGGCGCCGACCTGCGCCTGCACCCCGGCACGCACGGCGTCCACCCAGCGCTGGCTGTCGTAGTGGTCACGCACCGGCACAAAGGCCACGCGGGTCGCCTCGTCGGCGCTCAGCGCCAGGCGGATCATTTCGACCCGCTCGACCCAGGTGAAGGGGTTCTTGGCGCTGCGCGCCTGGAAGGCCGAGCCGATGACGACCACCACGCGGGGCGCCAGTGCGAGGGCGCGGCGGATGACGGCGAGCTGGCCCAGGTGCAGGCCCTGGAAGCGGCCGATGCAGACGGCGGCGGTGAAGTTCGTGGGGGTGTTCATGGTGTTCAGAAATGTTGGGCGGCGATCGGCATCTGGCGGCCGGAGCCGAAGGCGCGGGCGCGCACGCGGATGACGGGCGGGGCCTGGCGGCGCTTGTATTCGCTGCGGGCCACCAGACGGCGCACGCGCTCGACCAGCGCCGCGCCCTCGGGCTGCTGCACGAGTTGGGTCACGAAGGCGTCCACCTCGGCACGTTCCTCGCGCGCCAGGCCGTGGCCTTCGATCAGGTGCTTTAGCACCTCGTCGAGCACCTCGTAGGGCGGCAGGCTGTCGGTGTCCTTCTGGTCGGGCGCGAGCTCGGCCGACGGGGGCTTGTCGATGATGGCCTGCGGGATCAGCTCGCGGCCGGCGGCGTCGTTGAGGTGGCGGGCCAGCGCGAACACCTCGGTCTTGTAGAGGTCACCGATCAGGCCCAGGCCACCGTTGGTGTCGCCGTACAGCGTGCAGTAGCCGACCGACATTTCCGACTTGTTGCCGGTGGTCAGCAGCAGGTGGCCCCAGGTGTTGGAGTGCTCCATGAGGATGGTGCCGCGGATGCGCGCCTGCAGGTTCTCCAGCGCCAGGCCCTCCAGGGGCGCGCCGAAGCCCGCCTCGAACCCCGCGCGGTAGGCCTGCACCAGGTCGGCGATGGGGTGGCGGTGCAGGCGCACGCCCAGCGCGTCGCACAAGGCCTGCGAGTCGTCCACCGAACCGGCTGACGAGTACACCGAGGGCATGGTGATGGCGGCCACACGGTCCGGCCCGAAGGCCTCCACCGCCAGCGCGAGGGTGATGGCCGAGTCGATGCCGCCGGACGACCCCACCACAGCCTGCGTGAAGCCACATCGGCGCGCGTAGTCGCGCAGACCCAGCACGATCTGCTGGCGGTAGAAGGCCAGGGTCGGCAGGCCCGCCGCGGGCACGGCGGGCAGTGGCTCGCCGCGCGCGCCGCGAAAGCCGCTGGCCTCGAAGCGCAGCGTGGTCACGTCTTCGACGAAACGCTTCGCCTCGAACACCACACCCGTCTTGGGCTCCACCGCAAAGGAGGCGCCGTCGTAGACCAGCTGGTCGTGGCCGCCGATCTGGTTGACGTAGAGGATGGGCAGGCCGTGGCGGCGGCTGGCGGCGCCGAACACCTGGTGGCGCTGCTCGCGTTTGCCGATGTTGGAGGGGCTGGCGTTGATCGAGACCACCAGGTCGGGCGCGGCGTCGCGCAGGCGCTCGAACGGGTTGACGGCGTAGCCGCTGCTGTCGTCGTTCCAGCCGTCTTCGCAGATCAGAAAACCCACCTGCGCGGTGCCGATGCGCAGCACCTTGGCCACGTCGGGGCCGGGCTCGAAGTGGCGCCGTTCGTTGAAGATGTTGTAGGTGGGCAGCAGCTGCTTGGCGTATTCGAGCAGCACCTCGCCGGCCTTGACCACGCGCAGCACGTTGCGCAGCGGCTTGCCCGGCCCGGCATGCAGCGCCGGCATGCCGATCACCCAGTGCAGCGCGGGCATCTGGCTCGAGGCCTGCAACAGGGCTTCGAAGCCAGCGTCCACGCGCGCCCTGAAGTGCGGTTCGTCCAGCAGGTCGCCGGGGTAGTAGCCGGTGAGCGAGAGTTCGGAGAAGACGACCAGCTCGGCGCCGTCGTCGCGGGCGCGCAGGGCGGCCGCCACCATCTTGCGCACGTTGCCGTCCATGTCGCCCACGGTGACGTTGAGCTGGGCCAGGGTGATGGTGATCATGCGGCCTCCGCGGGCACGTTGAAGACCTGGCGCAGGTAGGCCAGGAAGGTGGCGTCGTCGCAGAGGGTCTTGCCGGGCGAGTCGGACAGCTTGGCCACCGGCTGGCCGTTGGCGCTGGTGAGCTTCATGACGATGTTCAGCGGCGTGAGGCCGACGTCGTTGGTCAGGTGGGTGCCGATGCCAAAGCCCAGCTGGGTGCGGTCGCCCAGCGCGCGGTAGAGGCCGATGGCCTTTTCCACCGTCAGCCCGTCGGAGAACACCAGGCGCTTGGTGTGCGGGTCGATGCGCAGCTTCGCGTAGTGGGCCAGGGCCTTGTCGGCCCAGACCAGCGGGTCGCCCGAGTCGTGGCGCAGGCCGTCGAACAGCTTGGCGAAATACAGGTCGAAGTCGGCGAGGAAGGCGTCCATGCCGACCACGTCGGTCAGCGCGATGCCCAGGTCGCCGCGGTACTCCTGCACCCAGTCTTCGAGTGCGGCCTTTTGCGAATCGCGCAGGCGCACGCCCAGCGCCTGGTAGGTCTGCAGGTACTCGTGCGCCATGGTGCCGATGGGCACCAGGCCCAGGTCGACCGCCAGCCGCACGTTGGACGTGCCCTTGAACACCTGGGGCAGGCGCGTGCTGAAGGCCTGCACCACCTCGCGCTGCCAGGGGCGAGAGAAGCGGCGGCGCACGCCGAAATCGAACAGCTCGAAGGGGTGGCGCAGGGCCGGCTGCTGCGCAAAGGTCTCGATGGCCGCGATCTTGGCTTCCAGCCGACGGCGACCTTCGGCCAGGGCCGCAGCGCGGTCGAAGCGGCGGAAGTACAGCTCGTTGACGATGGCCAGCACGAAGATCTCGAAGGCCATGACGTGCACCTGCGGCCCCCGCGCGACGATGCGCAGCTGGTCGCCGTCGGCACTGGCCTCAATGAAGCGGCGCTGGAAGCGGAAGATGCGCAGGAAGTCGACGAAGTCGCTCTTGATGTAGCGCAGGCCGCCGAGGTAGCGCAGCTCGTCCTCGGTGAAACAGAGCGCGCACAGGGCGTCGATTTCGGCATTGACCTCGCCCAGCAGGTCCGTCAGGGGGAAGGCGGGCTGGTTGCGGCAGACGAAGCGGTATTCCGCCTGCGTCTGCGGGTGGCGGTGCAGCATGGTCTGCCACATCGTGAACTTGTAGAGGTCGGTGTCCAGCAGGCTGGTGATGACGGGTTCCATGGTGGCTCCGGGTTCAGGCGTCGGCCTGAAGAAGGGAAAGGACGTCGGCGCAGGTGGCCAGGCGCGCGCCCTGGCGCTGCAGGTCGGCCAGGAAGGCCTGGGCTTGCGCCTCGAAACCGCTGACCGGACTCATCGCGTCGGTGACCAGCACCAGCTTGTCCAGTCGGCGCGAGGGCAGGTGCTGCGCCAGGTGTTCGACGGTGGCCTTGACGCAGTGGCTGCTGGCCTCGCCCGCGATGACGATGCGGTCGGCCTGGTCGAGGCTGGCGATCAGCGCGGTGTTGAGCTGCGTGTCGGCGTCGCTCGGGTCGGGCACCTCGGCCTGCATCGCGCTGTAGTGCTCGGTCCAGGGGTTTTCGCCCTTGGTGACTTTCTGCACCACCGCAAGGCGTCGTTCTTCCCAGCGGTTGTAGGCGGCCTTGACGGCGGCGTGCACGTTGTGGCCCCAGCTGCCGATTTCGCAGTGCACCGGCCAGACCATCAGCGTGTAGCGACCGGCCTGTTCGAGCGCGTCGAGGTAGGCGAGCGTGCGCGGCAGGGCGGCAGCGTCGCGCGGCCGGTAGGCGCCCGCGCGCACCTGGGTGGCGGTGATGGGGGTGAACGGATTCACGCCCCTGCCTTCGCCGGTCTGCCAGAAGGTGGGGTGGGCGATGTCGACACGCTGGTGCGAATCGAGCGTGACCACGATGCGGTCGAGGGCGTCGCCGGCGGCGTCGATCAGCGCGGCCAGGCGCAGCATGTCGGCGTGGGCACCGGGCACCGGCAGGGCGGGCGCCGCGGTGGCGCCGCGCAGCGGATCGGTGGCACGCCAGCCCTCGGGCAGGTCGCAGAAGTCGTTCTGCGGGTCGATGATCAACAGGGTGCTGCGGCTGTTCATGGTGTCCTCCTGGGTCGATGGTAGGTGAAGCGCCGGGCTTCATCCGCCCAATAAGTTGCACTGTACAACTTACACGGGTTGTATAGTACAACTTACATCCGGAGTGTCAAGCCATGTCCCCCACGCGTGCGGTTTTCAGAAATGTGGACTTCGAGCGGCCGCTGGTGACGGTCGACGTGGTCATCTTCAGCGTCATCGACGAACAGCTGTGCGTGCTGCTGGTGCGCCGGCCCGACGACGAGGGCGAACCCTTCCCCGGGCGCTGGGCCCTGCCCGGTGGTTTCGTGGATGTGCAGCAGGACGCCTCGCTGCTGGCCTGTGCCCAGCGCAAGCTGCTGGCCAAGACCGGCGTGGCCTCGCCCTACCTGGAGCAGCTGGGCAGCTGGGGCGACGCCCGGCGCGACCCGCGCGGCTGGTCCAGCACCCACGCCTACTTCGCGCTGGTCCCCCAGCCCGCCCGCCAGGCCGCGGGCAGCACGCCCACCGAATGGCTGCCCTGCGACCAGGCGCTGCGCCGGCGCCTGGCCTTCGACCACAACACCCTGCTCGCCGCCGCCATTGAGCGCCTGCGCAGCAAGGTCGAATACACCTCGCTGCCGGCCTTCCTGCTGCCCGAACCGTTCACGCTGCCGCAGCTGCAGCGGGTGTACGAGGTGGTGCTGGGACGGGTGCTGGACAAGAGCGCGTTCCGCAAGCGCATGCTGGACGCGAACTACCTGGAAGAGGCGGGCCCGCTCACGGGCGACCAGGGCCGCCCGGCCATGGGCTACCGGCTGCGCGAGCGCGAGCACGCCACCGTGTTCCCGCGCAGCTTCAAGTCGGGGGAGTGATCTTCAGCCGCGCACCGCGCGGTCCAGCGCCTGGTCGATGTCCCAGAGGATGTCGTCGATGTGCTCCAGGCCGACCGAGATGCGCACCATGTCCGGCGGCACACCGGCCGCCAGCTGCTGCGCTTCGTCGAGCTGGCGGTGGGTGGTGCTGGCGGGGTGGCTGATCAGGGTGCGCGTGTCGCCGATGTTGACCAGGTGGCTCATGAACTGCGCGCTTTCGATGAACTTCACGCCCGCGGCCATGCCGCCGTTGACGCCCCCGGCCGCGTTTCGCGGCCGCACCCCAAATGCCAGCAGACCCGAGGCGCCGCGCATCTGCTGTTTCATGAGCGCGTGCTGAGGGTGGTCGCTCAGGCCGGGGTAGTTCACCCAGCCCACGCGCGGGTCGTCTTTCAAATACTGCGCTACCGCCAGCGCATTGGCGCAATGGCGCTCCATGCGCAGCGGCAGCGTTTCCACACCCTGCAGGATCTGCCAGGCGCTGGTGGGCGCGAGCGCCGCACCGAACACGCGCAGGCCTTCCATGCGGCAACGCATGGTGAAGCCGAAGTTGCCGAAGGTCTCGTAGAACTTCACCCCGTGGTAACCGGGTGAGGGCTCGGTCATGCCGGGGAACTTGCCGTTGTCCCACGGGAAGCCTCCGCTCTCGACCACCACGCCGCCGAGCGTCGTGCCATGACCCGCGAGGTACTTGGTGGCGCTGTGCACCACGATGTCGGCGCCGAACCGGATGGGATTGCAGAGGAAGGGGCTGGGCACGGTGTTGTCCACCACCAGCGGCAGGCCGTGCGCGTGGGCCACGTCGGCGATCGCGGCAATGTCGAGCACCACCATGCTGGGGTTGCCCAGGGTCTCGGCAAACAGCGCGCGGGTGTTGGGGCGGATGGCGGCGGCGAAGGCCTCGGGGTCGCTCGCGTCCACGAACGTGGTCTCGATGCCGAACTTCTTCAGGTTGACCGCGAGCATGGTGACGCTGCCGCCGTAGAGCGCGCCGGCCGCGACCACGTGGTCACCGGCCTGCAGCAGCGTGGTCAGCGCCAGCGCCTCGGCCGCCATGCCGCTGGCCGTGGCCACCGCGGCGCGCCCGCCTTCGAGCGCGGCGACGCGCTCTTCCAGCGCCGCCACTGTGGGGTTGGACAGGCGGGAATAGACGTTGCCGAAGGTCTGCAGGTTGAACAGGCTGGCCGCGTGCTCGGCGCTGTCGAACACGAAGCTGGTGGTCTGGTAGATCGGCAGGGCGCGCGCGCCGGTGGCGGCGTCGGGGATCTGGCCGGCGTGGATGGCGAGGGTCTCGGGCTGGAAGTTGCGGTCGGCCATGGGGTCAGCCCTGCTTCGGCCGCTGGGCCGAGATCACTTTGGTGTTGACGCCGGCCCAGTTCAGGCCGCCGAACAGGCGCGCGTGTTCGATCTTCACGCAGCGGTCCCAGACCGAGTCCAGGCCCGCCTCGGTCGCGATGCGGTCGGCGGCCTCGCTCATCAGGCCCAGCTGCTGCCACAGCGTCCTGGCGCCGATGGCAGCCGCGCTTTGGGCGATGGCCGGAATCTCCTCGACCTTGCGGAACACGTCGACCATGTCGACCGGAAAGGGAATGTTCTCCAGCCGCGCGTAGCTCTTCTCACCCAGGATCTCGGGGTAGCGCGGGTTGACCGGCACGATGCGGTAGCCGCGCTCCTGCATGTACTTGGCGGCGAAGTAGCTGGGGCGGTGCCATTCGGCCGAGAGGCCGACCACGGCGATGGTGCGGTCGCGCGCGAGGATGCGGCGCAGGGTGGGGATGTCGTCTTGCATGCCCTCCACAATACCGCCATGGCGACCGAACGCAAGGCATTGCCTGTCATCGACAAGACCCGCTGCACCGGCTGTGGCTGGTGCGTGGCCGTGTGCCCGCCGCACGTGCTGTCGCTGGAGGTCGAACACTGGAAGAAGTTCTCGCACCTGCACGACGAACCCGGCTGCACCGGTTGCGCCAAGTGCGCGGTGAAGTGCCCGTTCGACGCGATCGCGATGGTGCGCGGCGGCGCGACAACTTAGTCGTCGCCCAGGTCCTTGCCGTGGTTGCTGCGCCAGATCGCGCGCAGCAGGAAGAGCGCACCGAGGAAGGCGCTGGCAAAGCCGATGAAGCCGAAGGCCGGCAGGCCGAACAGGGTCGGCCCGCCCTGCACGGTCATCACGATGGACGAGCCGACGATCAGCGCCGCGATCAGCAGCGCCATCGCCAGCCGGTTGGCCGCGCGGTCGATCTGGTCGCCCACGCGCTTGAGGTGGGCGATGTCGATGCCCACGTGCACCTTGCCGCGGCGCGCGTTGCGCAGCAGCCGCGTGACATCGTCGGGCAGTTGCTCGGCCACCGACAGCGCGCGCCGCAGCGTCTTCCAGGCGCGCGTGGCCATGGCCCTGGGCCGGTAGCGCGCCCGCACCACCTGCTTGAGCAGCGGCAGCGCCTCGCCGGTCATGTGGAACGCCGGATCGAGGCCGCGCCCCATGCCTTCGAGCGTGATGAAGGCCTTGATCAGCAGCGCCAGGTCGGACGGCAGGCCCAGCTGGTGGCCGCGCAGGATCGCCGTCACATCGCCCAGCATCTGGCCCAGGTTGAGATCGGCCAGCGGCGCGCCGTGGTACTGGTCGACGAAAGTCTCGATCTCGGTTTCCAGCGACGAGAGGTTGGCGCCGTGCGCGTCGCCGGCCCAGTCCAGCAGCACATCGGCCACCGTCTGCGGATCGCGCTCGACCAGCCCCATCAGCAGCTGCAGCAGCTCCTCGCGCCGGCGCGCCGAGAGCCGACCGACCATGCCGAAGTCGATGAAGGCGATGCGGTTTTCCGGCAGGTAGAACACGTTGCCCGGGTGCGGGTCGGCATGGAACAGGCCGTCCTGCACGATCTGCTTGAGCACCGCCTGGGCGCCGCGGCGCGCCAGCAGGGTGCGGTCCAGGCCCTGTCCGTCGAGTTCCGCCAGGTCGTGCCCGGCGATGCCCGCCACGAAGTCCTGCACGTTCACCCGCGCGTGCGTGTAGTCCCAGTGCACCCGCGGCACCACGATCCAGGGCAGGTCGGCCATGTTGGCGGCGATGCGCTCGGCGCTGCGGCACTCGCTGGCCAGGTCGAGCTCGCGGCGCAGCGACTGCGCCAGTTCACGCACCAGCTGCTGCGGCCGGTAGGGCTTGAGCGCCGGCAGCTCGGCCTCGGCCACCGCCGCGAGGCGACCCAGCAGGCGCAGGTCGGCCTCGATGATGCGATCGATGCCGGGCCGGCGGATCTTGACCACCACCTCGGTGCCATCGTGCAATTGCGCGCGGTGCACCTGCGCGATCGAGGCTGCCGCCAGGGGCTCGGTGTCGAAGCGGGCGAACACCGCCTCGGGCTCACCGCCCAGGTCTTCGCGCAGCTGAGGCCGCAGTTCGTCCAGCGGCAGGGCGGGCACATTGCTGTGCAGCTTCTCGAACTCGGCGATGTACTCCGGCGGGAACAGGTCGGCGCGGCCCGCGAGGATCTGGCCGAGCTTGACGAAGGTCGGACCCAGCTCCTCCAGCGCCAGCCGCAGCTGCACCGGCGGCTCCAGCCGCGCGAGATCGGCGGCGTGGTCCCACCGCAGCGCATGGCCAGCGCGCTCCAGCCGGTCCGCCAGGCCCAGCCGGCGCACGCTGTCGCCAAAGCCGTGACGGATGAGCACACCCAGAATCTGGTTGAGACGGCCCATGTCGCGGGCCGAACCCAGGGTTTCGATCAGCATCCGGCCATCATAGGCCGGGCGAAAGCCGCACGCACCAACGCCTGGCTCCTTGCTGGGACAGCTCGGCGCGCACCGGCAGGAAACGCTCGATCACCGCCAGGTTGGTCCGCAGGTGCTCCGTCACCTCGCTGCAGGTATAGACCATCGCACGGCCGCTGTGTTGCACCGCCAGCGCCGCGGGCAGAGCCAGCTGATCGGCCAGATGGGCGCCCACCGCACCCGTACCCGACTGGTACGCCCGGACCTCGGAAAGCAGCCGCTTGGCCACCTGCTCCGAACTGACCGACTTTTCGCCGAAACTGGTGAACACCTCGGTCACATGCTCGTGGGCGAGCGTCGCCATGAGCGCGTTGCCCGGGCCCTCGTTCTGCCGCACATTGGGCACGCGCAGCTGCTCCGGCGACCAGCCCATCGCTTCGCCAATCAACGCCAGTTCCCGCTCGGCCACCCGGCGTGGCACGGCCGCGACCAGCGACTCGGCGAACGATTCCACCTGCGCCCCGCGTTCAAGCAGATCGAACGGACGCAACCCGCCTGCAGGCGGCTCGATGCTCGCCCACAGCTCGCCACCCCCCGCCGGATAGAAGCCATGGCGCCGCAGCGATGCGCCCACCTTCACCCCCAAACGGGCCAGCAACGGCAGGAACGAGCGCTCGATGAAATGGAAGTTGGGCGCCAGCGGGTTGTGCGTGCCGCCCGACAGCGTGAGCCGACTCGGCGCATCGGCCAGCATCAATGCCGGCAGCACCGTCTGCAGCACCAGCAGGCAGCTGCCCGCCGAGCCAATGGCGAAGCTGTGTTCACCGGGCCGCAGGGCACCGGGCTCGAACACCAGCGTCTGCGAACCGAGCTCGGCACCACTCACCTGCGCGCCGCTCACCGCCTGCGCGGCCAGCACACAGGCCAGGTGCTGGCGCATCAGGCCGGGCTTGGGTCGCCTGGCGCGGATGCGCTCGATGGTCACAGGCTGACCCGTGACCATCGAGAGCGACAGGCTGGTGCGCAGGATCTGGCCACCGCCTTCGCCGGTGGAGCCGTCGATGGTCAGCATGCCGGCTCCTGGCGAGTGCCCGGATCAAACCGGAGCACCGTGTCAAACAGCATCGCATCCAGCGGCACAGCGCCTTTCGTCGGCAGGGCCTGCACCGGCTCCTCCGCGTTGCGCGCCAGTTCGGACTCGATGAACGCATGAATGCCTGGCCAGCGCGGGCTGGTCGCGGCTTCACCGGCACGCATCTTCACGGCCAACAGTGCGTTGATCTCGGCGATCAGCGCGGCGTCGGTGGTGGTGTCCAGCGTGTGCTGCGCCAGTTCGGCGAAACGCATCGGCGGCACACCCGGCTGCGAGCGGATCCAGCGCGCGGCCAGCAGCGGTCGCAGCACATAGAGGTACTTCTTGTAGCGCACCTCATCGGCCTGCAGATGCTCGCGAAAGTTCTTCTTCGCCATGGAGGCGTAGTGGTGCCAGCCCTTGGCGTTGGAGAACATCTGTTCGGCCAGCGCGCGGAACCGCGCCATGACCTCGGCGTCTTCTCGGTAGACGATCGGCGAGAGCAGCCATTCCAGCAACGTCGGGTTGGACTCGCGCAACAGACCCAGCGCCTTGCGCAGGTCCCAGCCGTTGATGTCCAGATCGCCGCTGATCGGCAGCTCAATCACGTCGCGCCCTGGCGACACCGTGAGGTACCACGGCAGGCGGTTCACGTAGATGAAGCGCACGTCATAGTCGCTGTCGGGCGAGGCAAATCCCCAGCCCCGGCTGCCGGATTCGCAGGCGAACAGGACGGTGACGTTGTGCTGCGCTTCGATGCCCCGCAGGTGGTCCATGACCTGCTCGCGCATGGCGGGGTCAATGGGGTGGGCGGAGTGGAGAAATTCTTGTTGTTCCGACATGGTTGGTTCCTTGTTCATCTATCCCTTCACACACAGCACCTGCTTGAGCGTGTACACCACCTCCACCAGGTCCTTCTGCGCCTCCATCACCGCGTCGATGTCCTTGTAGGCCATCGGGATCTCGTCGATCACGGCTTCGTCCTTGCGGCACTCCACGCCTTCGGTCGCCTTGATCTGGTCCTCGACGGTGAACATCTTCTTCGCCTTGGTGCGGCTCATCACGCGGCCCGCACCATGGCTGCAGCTCTCGAAGCTCTCGGGGTTGCCGAGGCCGCGCACGATGTAGCTCCGCGCCCCCATGCTCCCGGGGATGATGCCCAGCTCGCCCTTCTTCGCGCTCACCGCGCCCTTGCGGGTCACGAAGACGTCTTCACCGAAGTGCGTTTCCTTCTGCACGTAGTTGTGGTGGCAGTTCACCGCCTCGACGTGCGTCTCGAACGGCTTGGTGATCACCTGGCGCACGGTGGCGACCAGGTTCTTCATCATCACCTCGCGGTTCAGGCGAGCGAACTTCTGCGCCCATCCCACACCACGCACGTAGTCGCCGAAGTACTGCGAACCTTCCTCGAAGTACGCCAGGTCCTGATCCGGCAGGTGGACGTTGTTGCGCTCGGCGTCTTTCTTCGCGAGTTCGATGAAGGTGGTGCCGATGGCATTCCCCACCCCGCGCGAACCCGAGTGCAGCATGAACCAGACGGCGCCGGCTTCGTCGAGGCAGACCTCGATGAAGTGGTTGCCCGTTCCGAGCGTTCCCAGGTGCTTGTGGTTGTTGGTGTTCTTCAGGCGCGGGTAATGCTCGCAGATCGCGTCGAACTCGTCCTTGAGCGTCGCCCAGGCCTGGTCCACCAGCGAAGGCGGGTTCTCCCAAGTGCCCTTGTCGCGCCCGGCACGCTGGCGGATCGGCGTCATGCCGTGTGGCACGGCCTTCTCGATCGCCGAACGCAGCGGCCCCAGGTTATCGGGCAGGTCTTCGGCACGCAGCGTGGTCTTGCAGGCCATCATTCCGCAACCGATGTCCACGCCGACCGCGGCAGGGATGATGGCCTTGAAGGTCGGCACCACCGAGCCCACGGTGGCGCCGATCCCCAGGTGCACGTCGGGCATGGCCGCGATGTGCTTGAACACGATGGGCAGGCGCGCGGTGTTGGCCAGCTGCTGCTTCGCCTCGTCTTCGACAGGCACGCCGCGGGTCCACATCTTGATGGGCACGCCGCCTTCGGGTTGTTCGGTGTTGTAGTTCATGTCTTCATATTCCTTGATGGGCGCTGGCACGATCTTCGTTGCCCGCGATTCAGTCTTTTCTACCAGCCACGGATTCAACGCAGCTTCACCAGTCCGTTGAGCACTTGGTCCAGGCCACCGACCACCGAAATCTTGTCGATGCGTTCGGCCACGCGTTCCAGCGTCTCCAGTTCCTTCATCCGCAGCGCCACGGGGTTGTCCTCCATCACCTTGGCGGTGTTGAGCAGCGAGCGGGTCGCCGCCGTTTCCTCACGACGGCGGATCACGTTGGCTTGCGCCTGTTTCTCCGCCTGCACCACCTGGGTCAGGATGGTCTTCATCTCGCCGGGCAGCACGATGTCCTTCACACCCACGCTCTCCATGGCAATGCCATAGAGGGCCAGCTTGGGCGACATGAAGGCGCTCACCACGTCGTCGATCACCGTCTTGTTCTCCAGCAGTTCGTCCAGCGTGCGGGTTCCCACCGCTGCGCGCAGCGCGAACTGCAGCTCGCGGTACAGGTAGTCGGCGGGCTTCTGCAGTTGTGCATAGGCACGCTGCACGTCGATGTAGCGGTAAGTCGCGCTCAGGTTCAAGCGCAGGCCCACCTTGTCGCGGGTCATGATGTCCTGGCCCGACACCTCCACCGCCTGCAGACGCAGGTCCACCAGCTCGACGGCGATGGTGCGGCCGTACTTCCAGAAGGCGTACGCACCCGCGGCCAGCAGCCGGTCGACCTTGCCGTCGATGCTCAGCAGCGCGCTCGTACCTTCGGGCACCTGCACCTGCAGCACACCTTCCAGCCCGGTCACCGCACGCTGGCGCAGCTGGGTCTGGGTCAGGCGCGCCACCAGCGCGGCGGGCAGCTCGGCACCGGCCAGCAGATCAACCACCAGCACCGTCACTTCCACCAGCCCCTTCCAGAACAGGCGGCGCGTACCGGGCGGAAGGATCTCCACCAGCACACCGTTTTCGCTTCGCAGGCCGACTTCGTGTTCGGTCAGTTCCACGCGCACGAACTCGGCCGCCACCACCGCAGGCTCCTGCGCCATCAGGTAGTCGGCCAGGGCGTGGCGAAACACGGGCTGGTCGAGCGCAAATTTCTCCACGCGCAGCTGGTCCAGACCGGCAAACAGCCAGTGCGTACCGGCGCCGAGCACGCGCTCGAAATCGCCGTTGCGCAGCAGCAGGGCGCGTTCGCTTTTCTTCACCGTGATTCGTTCGATCTTCATCATTTTCTTTTCCTCGTTGATTCGTTCTTGTTGACAGCCATCGGGGTGCCGTTACAGCGGTGACGGGGTTCCAGGGGGCACCGCCTCGGGCCTCGCAGTGCGCCTGGTGTGCGGCCCCGAAGGACTGCCGCGGGCTGGCTGCGGGCGCGGGCGGTGCCCGGGTCTGGCACTGGCCGCCACCGGCTGACGGGGTGTGGGCTTCGGGCTGCGTCGCAACCGGTGTTCCCTCGCCCCGCGTTCGGCGGGTGGTCTTTCGACCGCTTCTTCTTCAAAGGCTCCAGCCTTTCGGCCGGAGCGCTGGACAGGAATCGAACCTGCGTCAGGTCTCTTTCAAGACTGCTCTACCTCTGAGCTACCAGTGGTGGTCTGCCTGGGGTCGAACCAGGCACGCCCTTGCGGGGTGGTCACCACGACCAGACCGTTACCCGACGTTTGCGCCGTGCGGCATGCAGGGCACCGACAGAACCCCAAGGTTCCGGACTTCCTGCACCGGCAGGGCGGACGTTCGTCCCAACCCTGGCCTGTGAGCGTTCGACGCTGGCGTCTGGTGAACATTCCTTTGCCAGATGCGTGCCAGCCCGCACCAAAGACGCTTTGTCGCCAATACATCTTTGATTTCAAAAGGATTTCCCTCTTTTCCACATCGAGATTGCACAATAGACAATCGATCAATCGCGCCACAAAGCTAGCGAAATAGAATTTGAGCTATGACCCTCAAAACCGTCGTCATTGGATTCCTCGGCACCCAGCTCGACAGCGGGCGCGGCGCGGGGCGCTGGGAGAAGTGGCGACCCACGGTCTCGCTGGTGCAGCACGAGGACACGCAGGTGCACCGACTGGAGCTGCTCTACACCCTGCCGCACCAGGCACTGGCCGACCAGCTGAAGCAGGACATCGAAACCGCCTCGCCCGACACCGAGGTGCGGCTGGTGCCGCTGGAGATGGCCGACCCCTGGGACTTCGGCGAGGTCTACGGCGTGCTCTACGACTGGGTGAAGCAGTACCCCTTCCAGCCCGAGCAGGAGCGCTACTGGACGCACATCACCACCGGCACGCACGTGGCGCAGATCTGCATGTTCCTGCTCACGGAAGCGCGCCACATTCCCGGCGTGCTGCTGCAGACCTCGCCGCCGCGCAAGCAGCGAGCGGGCAGCCCGGGCAGCTATGCGCTGATCGACCTCGACCTGTCGCGCTACGACACGCTCGCACAGCGCTTCGAGCAAGCGCAACGCGATGCGCTCGACTTTCTCAAGAGCGGCATCGCCACCCGCAACCCGCACTTCAACGCGCTGATCGAAGAGATCGAGCGCGTGGCGCTGCGCTCGAAGGCCCCGATCCTGCTGACCGGGCCGACCGGTGCGGGCAAGTCGCACCTGGCGCGGCGCATGTTTGAGTTGAAGAAGTCGCGCCACCAGGTGGCGGGTGACTTCGTCGAGGTGAACTGCGCCACGCTGCAGGGCGAGGGCGCGGCGTCCACGCTGTTCGGCCACAAGAAGGGCGCGTTCACCGGCGCCGTGAGCGACCGCGCCGGCCTGCTGCGCACGGCGCACGGAGGGGTGCTGTTTCTCGACGAGATCGGCGAGCTCGGGCTGGACGAACAGGCCATGCTGCTCAAGGCGGTGGAAGAGAAGCGCTTCTACCCCATGGGCAGCGACCGCGAGGTGAGCAGCGACTTCCAGCTCATCGCGGGCACCAACCGCGACCTGCGGCTGGACGTGCGCGAATGGCGTTTTCGCGAGGACCTGTACGCTCGGATCAACCTGTGGTCGTACACGCTGCCGGGACTGGCGCAGCGGCCCGAGGACATCGAACCCAATGTGGACCACCTGGTGACGCGCTGCGCCGCCGAGCTGGGCCGCGCGGTGCGCTTCAACGCCGAGGCCAAGGCACTCTATCTGCGTTTCGCGCAGTCGCCCGAGGCGCTGTGGAGCGGCAACTTCCGCGACCTGGCCGCCAGCGTGACGCGGCTGTGCACGCTGGCCGTGGGCGGGCGCATCGCGGCGCCGCTGGTGGAGGCCGAGTTGCAGCGCCTGCGCTGGCTCTGGCAGATGAACCAGGCAGACGGCAACCCGGCCGCCTCCGAGACGGTGGACCTGTCCGGCGTGATGAGCGCCGAGGCCCTGGACCAGCTCGACCTGTTCGACCGCCTGCAGCTGTCGGCCGTGGTGCAGGTGTGCCGCGCCTCGCGCACGCTGTCGGAGGCCGGCCGCACGCTGTTCCACCGCTCGCGCACCCAGCGCACCGTGGTCAACGACGCGGACCGGCTGCGCAAGTACCTGCAGAAGCATGGCCTGCGCTGGGACGACGTGTCGCGCTGAGCGGTGCCGCCGCCGGGGGTGGTGTGCATATACCCGATCCGCCGCCCGCCCGCTGAGGCCGCGTTACATGGGCGTTCCTGCTTCGTCTTTCCGCACAGGCGACATCGCGCTTTGTTGCACTGCGGCATGATCGTGCCATGTGCCTGCATGGTGCGGGCATTCCCCCTTCCGGAGAACTGCATGAGCGACCTGTCGCAACCCCAAGCCCCCGTCCTGCTGGACAAACTGCAATGGCGTTACGCCACCAAGAAGATGGACCCGGCCAAGGCCGTGCCGCAGGACAAGGTGGAGCGCATTCTCGAAGCCGCGCGCCTGGCACCGACCTCCAGCGGCCTGCAGCCCTACGAGATCTTCGTCATCACCAGCAAGGCCGTGCGCGAGCAGATCCAGCCGATCGCCTGGAACCAGGCGCAGATCACCGATGGTTCGCACCTGCTGGTGTTCGCCGCCTGGGACAACTACACGGCCGAGCGCATCAACCACATGTTCGACCTGGTGAACACCGAGCGCGGCTTCACCAACGAGGGCTGGGAAAACTACCGCCAGATGCTGCTCAAGACCTATCCCCCGCGCGATGCCGAGGTGAACTTCAACCACGCGGCCCGCCAGGCCTACATCGGCCTGAGCGCCGCACTGATCGCCGCCGCCTTTGAAGAAGTCGACGCGACACCGATGGAAGGTTTCGACCCGGCCAAGCTGGACGAGATCCTGAAGCTGCGCGAGCGCGGCCTGCGCAGCGTCGCCATCGTGCCGCTGGGCTACCGCGCCGCCGAGGGCGACTGGCTGGTGAACCTCAAGAAGGTGCGCCGCGCGCGCGACCAGTTCGTCACCGAGGTGAAGTGATCCCCGACCGCAGCCGCTACTGCCCGACCGCCTGACGGGCCAGTTTGAGAAAGCGGTTGCGGTCTGTGTCGCTGAGCGACTGCAGGATGTCGTCCTGCAGGTTGCGCACGACCGGCACCAGCGCCTTGAACGTGCGCTGGCCATCGGCGGTCAGCGACAGCTCGCGCGCCCGGCGGTCGCGCTCGCTGACGACGCGGGCCACCCAACCCTTCTGCTCCAGCCGCTCGATGACGCCGCCGATGGTCGCGCGGTCGTAGGCGATCAGTTCGGCCACCGTGGCCTGGTCCGTGCCCGGGTGGTTGTGGATCGCGTCGAGCGCCGCGAACTGGATCGGCGTCAGGTCAAAGCCCGCCGCCTGCGTGCGCTGGACGAACACCTGGGTCGACTGCTGGTGCAGGCGACGGATCAGGTGTCCCGCCATGTCGAGTGAGTCCATCCGCGCGCTCCGTTGTTCAAATGATTGATAAGTATACGTACCGTATTGACACCGAATAGTAAGTATAGATATCATTTGATCACACACCCATCGTTCGGGGCGCCCGACCACCCAGGAGACAAGCATGCAGTTCTACAAAGATGGCTTCCGCGGCGGCAACCCCGACGTCAGGCAGGCCGCGCCCAACCGCCGCAACCGTGGCGTCAACGAGCCGCTGCCGGAGAAGGTGGACGTGCTGATCGCCGGCACCGGCCCGGCCGGCCTCTGCCTGGCGGCGCAGCTGGCGCAGTTCCCGGGGATCGAGACCATGATCGTCGAGCGCATGCCCACCAACATCATCAAGGGCAAGGCCGACGGCATCAACACGCGCACCATGGAGATGTTCCAGGCCTTCGGTTTCGCCGACAAGGTCAAGCGCGAAACCTACTGGGTCAACCAGACCAACTTCTGGATGCCCGACCCGGTCAACCCGAACCACATCAAACGCGTGGGCCGGGTGCAGGACGTGGCCGACGACAGCTCGGAGATGCCGCACATCCTGATCAACCAGGCGCGGCTGCACGAGCTGTTCCTCGAAGTCATGAAGAACTCGCCTTCGCGCCTGGAGCCCGATTACAGCTGGGAGGTCGTGGGCCTGACCATCGACGAAACCACCGACGACCACCCGGTGACGGTGACGCTCAAGGACGCCAGCGGCATCAACTGGTGGGCCACGCGCACGGTGCGCGCCAACTACGTGGTCGGCTGCGACGGCGCGCACTCGGCCGTGCGCAAGGCCATCGGCGGCGAGCTGCACGGCGACGCCGCGCACCAGGCCTGGGGCGTGATGGACATCCTGGCCAACACCGACTTCCCCGACGTGCGCCAGAAGTGCCTGATCTCGTCGGCCAACGAAGGCAATGTGCTGATCCTGCCGCGCGAGGGCGGCTACGTGTTCCGCATGTACGTCGAGCTCGACAAGCTCAAGGACGGCGAGAAGGCCGCGAGCCGCAAGTTCACGCAGGACGACATGATCGCGGCCGCCAACCGCATCATCCGGCCGTACTCGATCGACGTGAAAGAGGTGGTCTGGTGGTCGATCTACGACATCGGCCACAGCATCACCGACAAGTTCGACGACGTGCCCGAAGGCTCGGACCGCGCCCCGCGCGTGTTCACCGCCGGCGACGCCTGCCACACCCACTCGCCCAAGGCGGGCCAGGGCATGAACGTCTCGATGCAGGACACCTTCAACCTCGGCTGGAAGCTGGTGCACGTGCTGCAGGGCCGGGCCGACCCCAGCCTGCTGCGCAGCTACTCGAAAGAGCGCCTGACCGAAGCCAAGCGCCTGGTCGACACCGACCACGAATGGGCACGCATCATGTCGGCGCCCACCACGCAAGCCGAGCGCGATGGCAGCGAAGAGCCACGCATCATCCGCCAGTTCAAGGCCAACCTCGAATTCACCGGCGGCACCGCGGTGAAGTACGACACCTCCACCCTGTTTGCGCCCGGCACGCACCAGGCGCTGGCCAGGGGCGAAGAGATCGGCCGCCGCTTCCACTCGGCGCCGGTGGTGCGCCTGTCCGACGCGAAACAGATGCAACTGGGCCACGCCGCCGAAGCCGACGCGCGCTGGCGCATCTACGCCTTCGCCGGCCAGGCCGACAGCTCCAACCCGGGCTCGGCGATCCACCGGCTCGCCGACTGGCTGGAGACCGACCCCAGTTCACCGGTCGTGAAGCACACCCGGAAGGGCGAAGACATCGACGCGATCATCGACCTGCGCGCCGTGTTCCAGCAGACCTTCGACCAGCTCGCCTACGAGCACATGCCCTCGCTGCTCAAGCCCAGGACCGGCCAGCTCGGCCTGCAGGACCACGAGAAGGTCTTCTGCGTGGACCACAAGGGGCAGGGTGACATCTACGACATGCGCGGGATCGATCGTGAGAAGGGCTGCCTGATCGTCGTGCGGCCTGACCAGTACGTGGCGAACGTGCTGCCGCTGGAGGCGCGTGCCGAGCTGTCGGCGTACTTTGCGGGCGTGCTGCGCTGAAAAGCCCACAGCGAAGGGGTCCTGCCCGTGGGGCCGGCGGTGCCGGCCGACTGTCACCGTTGCTGCGTTGGGCGTGAATACACTCACCCCACCATGCAGCAACTCGCCGATTCGCTGGAGCACGGGAGCTACGCCGACCTGCTCGCCACCCTCGACTCACTGGACGCCAAGCAGCGCAAGGCGGCAGCCACCTGGCTGACCGCGCAGCTCAAGCTGCCGCCGGCCAAGCACCCGGCCGAACCCGAAGAGCCCTATGCACGGCGCATGCGCACGCTGGTGGCCATGGCGGCACTGGCCCCGGACCCGAAGAAGTTCCTGGCGGTCCCGGTGCCACACGAGTACCCCAACGTCGCCTGGGACACCAACACCTTGGTCTTCCCGGTCAAGGCCGAGGCCCGTGCCGCGCTGGCGCAGGCGCTCATCGCGCGAGGCTGCGATTTCTGCGCCGACCTGCTCACCCAGGTGGCCGAAGCCAAGCGGCCCCGGCCGATGTTCATCGAAGTGTTGATGCTGGTCGCGCAGGCCCACGACCTGCCGCTGCCCGCCACACCGGTGCTGGCCGAAATGGGGGCGCACGAGTGGTTCCTGCGCCTTCCCTGGAGCCACACCGGGCGGCCCAACGACCACGCCCAATGGAGCGTGGCCTACACGGTCGAGCGCGTGGACGGCCGCGTGACGGTGCAGGGGCGCGGCGTGCCCTGGACGGACGCGGCATCGGCCATCCGCCTGCTGCCGGGTGCTGCCCAGCTGCTGCTGGCCACCCTCGAGCACCGCGACGTCGCCTGGTACCTGGTGTGGTGCCAGGGTGGCGACTACGTCGATGCCCTGCTGAGCGCCGTGGGCGAACTGGTGGACAGCGGCTTCGTGGAGCGGGAAGCGCTGGTGACGGGTGCCGTCGCCGCGCTGTGCCGCGGCGACTCGATCAGTGCCCAGCGCCTGCAGGCGCGGCTGCTGCAGGTCGCGCGGCCCGGGGCCGAACTGGTGCTGCGCCAGGCCCCGCTGCTGGTTGACGTGCTGGGCACCGCCAACGCCACGGCCGCCGCCGTGGCACAAGCGTTGCTGCGCGAGGCCGATGGCACGCAACGCCTGCCCGATCCCCTGTTCCTCGACGCCTGCCAGCGGGTTTTCGCCCGCAAGGAAAAGGGCCTGCGCGAGACGCAAACCGCGTGGGCCAAGGCCCGCGGCGCCGCCGCCATCCTGCAAGACCTGGACGGCGCGTCGGACATGTCCGCCCCGATCCCCGCGGCCGCGTCGGCGCCCCTGAGGCCCGGCATGCCCAAACGGCCCTTTGAGCCCGTGCCCGACCCCGCGCGCCTGCCGGCCGAGGTGGAACAGGCGCTGGGTGCCTACCGGCTGGACCGCGACGGCTTGCAGTACGAACGCGCCCTGCAGGCCGCCCTGGACGCTTTTGCCGCCGGCGATCGCGCCACGGCCAACGCCATCGCCCGGCGCCTGCATGCGGAAGCCGCCTTCGACGGCGACGCCGTGCCGCTGGCGGAGCTGGCGCGGCGCCGCATCGACGAGCTGAAGGCGGCCCTGAAGCTGGGCATGCCCATGCTCAACCTGGCCCGCCCGACCTGGGCGCACGGCGCCATCGCGGCGCCCGAACTGGTGCAGCGGCTCGCGGTGCTGCCCACCACCGGGCGGCTCACCTGGACCTACGACCTGCTCTTCGCCCTGCTGCGCTGCGAGCCGCCCGACGCCGCCACCCTGGCCGAACTGCGCGCCATCGACAGCGGCACGGCCCGCGCGGCGGCCGACTTTCTGGCCGCAGGCGGCACGGCACAACTGCGCACGCGCTGGCTCACCGTCTCGGGCGGAAAAGACCCGTACTTCATGCGACGCGGCCCACACGCCCAGTGGAGCGCCGGTGAAGGGACGGAAGTCTGCGTGGCCCTGGACGCGGCGTCGGTGCGTCCTCAGGTGGGCGAGGAACCCACACGCTGGGCGGAAGGTTTCGAGCCCGACCAGGCGCCCTTCGTGTCCGAATTCGACATGGTCGACGACTGGGCCGGCTGGGTGCTGCCCAACAACGCCGAAGCGGTGGCCGCTTTCCACCTGTACGGCGTGCGGCGCGCCGGCATGGACCGCCACACCGATGGAGGCAAGGCCGTGGCCAGGCGCCTGCACTACCTGCTGTCGGCCCACGGGCCGGCCGGCCCTGCGCTGCACCTCGCCGTGCTGTTCACGCTGTCCGCCAACGACACCGATGTGCGACTGGCCGGCAGCGACGGGCTGGTGACCCTGCTGCAACAGGACCGCTTCGACCCCGCCCTGGCCGCCGAGCTGCTGGCCGCGTGCCTGCGCTGTGGCAGCGTGAAGCCGGGGCGTCTGGCGGCGTCGCTGGCGCAGGTGGTGGCCGCCGGCGAAGCCCAGGCCGTGTGGGGGCTGGTGCGCGCCGGCGTGGCCGCCACGCTGGGCATGGCCCCGCCACCCGCCGCCACCGCCGACCTGGTGGAACTGGCGGCGCGGCTCGCCCCCGCCCATGCCGCCGGCACCGCCATCCCCGAAGTGCGGGCCTTCGCGGCCGGCGTGAAAGGGGCCCCCAACAAGCTGCAGGCCCAGGTGCTGCGCCTGGCCGAGCACCTGCCCACATGAGCGCGCCGGGCCGTTCCCAAGCGCTCATCCTGGAGCGCGCAGCGCGGAGGGTCGTCCAGTGAGTGCGCTGGCCGAAGCGCCTTTGCCTACCGGCTACCGGGCCGCATCGCGCCTGGACGCCGGCCAGCTCGTGCTGGAAACGGCCCTGGGCCTCACGCCGGCCGGCCTGGTGGCCCATCCGGTGTTCTTTGCCGGGCCGGTGCAGCGGCCGGATGTGGCCGCGGGCGGACTGCGCGCGCTGGTGGAGGTGGCGTCCACCCGCTACTTCAAGCCCATCCCCGGCGGCTTTGCTTCGCTGGACCCGGTGGTCACCGCACAGGGCGACCGGCTGCGCTGCGAAGCCTTCTCGGCCTGCAACGGCGTCTACGCGCGGCTGGACCTGCTGGGCCAGTGCCTGCACGAGGGTGCCCTGGGCTACGGCACCACCAACATCGACATCAACCCGCCCCTGGCGCTGGCCCTGGCCGGCATCGGCGCGCAGGACGCACTGCACCTGAGCGTGGGCCCCGACGCGGTGAGCTTTCGCACCGACCACGGCACCCACACCGAACACCGGGTGGCGCTGCCCGAGCGCTGGGTGCGCGCCCTCGCCGAAACCCAGGGCCTCGCGCGCGGCATGGCGCTGCGCGCCGAGCTGGACGCCCCCGCCTGGCGCCGCTTCGTGCAAAGCCTCAGCACCGCCGGTGGCAGCGGTGCCGGGCCCCAGCTGTGGCTGCAGCCCGGCCCGGCGGGCCTGCGCCAGACGGCGCGCCCTGGCGCGGGTGCCATCGCACTGCCCGGCACGGCGCGGCTGACGGCCCTGCGCCGCCTGCAACACCTGGTGCAGCGCGTGCGGCTGTACGGCCCCGAGGTGACGGCGCAGACCCAGGCCGCCGTGAGCGCCTGGGAATTCGAACTGCCCGGCGCGCGGCTGACCCTCATGCTCTCGCCCGAACCCTGGCGCGGCTTCTCGGGCGAAGGCGCGGTGCTGGCCGCACTGAGCGCCGCCGAACGCGACGACGCCCAGACCCTGGCCGCGCTGCTGGCCTGGGACGCCCACATCGACCCCGCGGCCCTGGCCACCGAGACCGGCCTGCCGCACCGCCGCGTGGACGCCGCGCTGGCCTGGCTGGCGGCCAGCGGACAGGTCGGCTGGGACCTGCGCGAAGCCGCCTACTTCCACCGCCAGCTGCCCTACGCCGAGGAACGCGTGCAGCGCAACTACCCTCGGCTGGAGGGCGCCCGGGCGCTGCTGGTCAGCGGCGCCGTGACCACCGACGGCCCCGGCTGGACCGTGCAGGGCGAACACGGCCGCTACTTTCTGCGGCGTGTGGCCGGGCGCCTGCAATGCACTTGCCTGTTCGAGGCCAAGTACCAGGGCAGCCGCGGCCCCTGCAAACATGCGCTGGCGGTTCAGCTGTTCAGCGGCGAAGCGACCCAGCCACCGCCCCCACCCTGAGCCGCACCGGTCACTGCGGCACCAGCCCCGCCGACTTCACCAGCTCGGCGTGCAGCTGGATGTCCCGCGCGATCAGGCGCTGAAGATCCTCGGGCGAGCTGGTCGCCACCTCGATGCCGCTCTCGGCCAGCTTGGCTTTGAGTTCGGGGTCGAACGCAGCCTGCACCGCGCGGTTGAGCTGGTCCACGATGGGGCGGGGCGTCTTGGCGGGCGCCAGCAGCGCCATCCAGGCCGACAGGTTCATGTCGGCCACGCCCGCCTCGGCCATGGTGGGCACCTGCGGCATCACCGGCGAACGGGTGGGACTCATCACGCCCAGCGCAGTCAGCTTGCCCGATGTCACATGCGGCACCGCCTCGGGCATCACCGCGAACATCACGTCCACCGTGCCGGCCAGCGTGTCGTTGATGGCCAGCGCGCCGCCCTTGTAGGGCACATGCAGCATCTTGACCTTGGCACGCGATTCGAACAGCAGGCCGCCCAGGTGCTGCGGGCTGCCGTCGCCCGACGACGCGAACGTGATGCTGCCCGGCTTGGCCTTGGCCGCCGCGATCAGCGCCGCCACCGTGGGGTATTTCTGCTTGTCCTTGACGATCAGCACCATGGGCTGATTGACCAGGCGGGTGACCGGCGTGAAGTCCGCCTCGGGGTCGTAGGGCAGGGTCTTGAACACGCTCTTGTTCGTGGTCAGGAACGAGGCCGGCGACACGGCGAGCGTGTAGCCGTCCGGCGCGGCCTTGGCCACCATGGGCATGCCGATCTGGCCCGATGCGCCGCCGCGGTTGTCCACGATGAACGGGACCCCGAACGACGCATTCAGCTTCTGGCCCAGCGCGCGGGCGATCATGTCCACGCTGCCGCCGGCGGGCAGGGCGACGATGAGCTTCACGGTCTGATCGGGGTACTTGCCCTGCGCGGCCGCCAGGCCGGTGAAAGACAGGGCGCCGAAGGCGGCAGCGCAGGCCAGGGTGGTGCGACGGGTGACCATGATCGACTCTCCGGAAAGGGTTGAGGCACACGCACCGTGCCAGTGCGCGCGAGGGCGGGACAGAGGCGTCGAAGCAAGACACGCGCCTGACTTGGCAGGGCAACTGCAGCGCCATGCGCAGGCCTGCACCCCGCCCTATGGCAACCGGCGCCCGTAGAGAAAGCGGTTCGGCAGCATCCAGACGAACTGCACGGCGTGCCCGCGGATCGACAGTCCCAGACTGGAGGCCGGGTCGTCCGGCAGGGTCCACACCTTGAGCACCTCCGTTTCGGATTGCGGCGCGCCCAGCACGGAGCGCAGCGTCGCCTCCGCATTGGCGGCCGTCATGCCCTGAAGCCGATCGAGCAGCGCGCGCTGGTCGGGCGTCATTGCCGCAAGCGCCTGGGCGTTGCGTGCTTCCATGGATGCTCTCGGGTCGACACCGTGGCGCCACTGGTTCAGCAGACCGTCCGAACTCTCGATGCCAAAAATCTCCATCAGCTCGTCGAGGTAGAGAAGGAACCGATCCTGGTCCTCGACCTCGGCGGTTTCAAACTTCTTCATCACCGGCTTGAACATTCCCAGCACGACCGGCTTCGTCTGCCTGGAAGGCACCAGCCGGCGCAACGCGTGAGCCAGCTGGTTCACCAAAGACTCGTACCGGAGGCGGTCCGCTTCGTCCAGGTCGACGGGATAGAACGGCTCCCTCACGAACTTCTTCTTTGCGATGAACCGGTCCAGCGCCCGTCGGCGTTCGTCTGCGGCCGAAGGATGATCTGCGGGGTTGGCCCAGACGTGGACGGACGCTGCGCACAGCAGGGCGATGAGGAGAAGGGGCCGGCGTGCGCGAATTGACATGGTGCGTGTGTCTAGGCAATGGGATCAAGGATCACCTTCAGCGGAAGACACCCCAGCTAAACATAGCGTTGATCCAGCACAGGCACCTCACCCGGAAACTCCTTGGCCAAACGCGCTGCATCGTAGTCATGCACCACGCGATCAGGCCAGACAAGGATGTTCTCGTCAAACCCCTTGTGCTTCTCTTTCGGGAAGTCAAAGCCCAGCCGAATCCAGAAGTTCCACTTCGCCTCCTGGCCCACCAGTTCCTGGCACAAGCGAATGAGTTCCGGCTTCAGGACAGACGGCTTCAAGGCCAGTGCCGAAATGCCGTCTGATGGCATGTAGTCCGTGATCAGGTATATGTCGCAGCCGTCCGAAGAGCCGACGCTGTAACCCATGGATTCCAGCCCATCCTCCAGCGACTCCAGCAACCGGTACCAGGCGTCCATATGCTCCTTCTGACGAGCATCGTCCTCTTCATTCGAATAGGTCAGCGCGGGTAACGTGATCGATTCGGTGTCCTTCATGAGGCAGGAACCGAACGTGAACATCCCGATGGTCATCTTGCTGTACGAATCAGGGAAGGAGATGTCTACATTCATCGACCAGCCCGACTGCAACAGCTGCGGCTCGGAGACATAGCTGACCGTGCACGCGCCAACATGGGGAACCTGAACGACCGTTCCCTCGGCCAGCGTCTTGACAAGCCCCTGCATGAAAAACTCACCGAAGCGCGTGAACTTGTCCGGCATGTGCCCTCCTTATGTCCTGGCGCATGGAACAACGCCTCGGGGGCATCGTATCCGGTGGCTGGACTCGAAGCGTCTGCGTCTTTCCCTCCAACGCGAGCCCCGCACACTTCGGCCCACACCAAAGCATCCGACCAGCTGGCCGCGTCACAGTGAACACCCTGCTCCACTCTGCGTGTCACACCATGCCCATCACCTGCTTCATCCGCTACCAGATCGACCCCTTCCAGCGCGAGGCCTTTCGCCGCTACGCCGAAGCCTGGGGTCGCATCATTCCCCGCTGCGGCGGGAACCTGCTCGGCTACTTCCTGCCGCACGAGGGCAGCAACGACATTGCCTGGGGCCTGATCGGCTTTGACGACCTGGCCGCCTACGAGCGCTACCGCGCCGTGCTGCGCGCCGACGCCGAAGGCCGGGCCAACTTCGAGCTGGCGCAGGCGCAGCGATTCATCCTGCGCGAGGAGCGCAGCTGGCTTGAAGACGTGGCCGGCACCGTCCACCAGCCGCGGCAGGTGGCGCCGTGATCGCGGTCATCTTCGAGGTCGAGTCGCACGAAGGCGCTGCGCCGCGTTACCTCGACATCGCGGCCAGCCTGCGCCCCGAGCTGGAAGCCATCGACGGCTTCGTTTCGGTGGAGCGCTTCGAGAGCCTCACCCGGCCGGGCCGCTACCTGTCGCTGAGTTTCTGGCGCGACGAAGCGGCCGTGCGCGCCTGGCGCTGCCAGGAACACCACCGCGCCGCGCAGCAGGCCGGTCGGACAGAGGTTTTCGCGGGCTACCGCCTGCGGGTGGCTGAGGTGTTGCGCGACTACGGACTGCACGAGCGCGCGCAGGCGCCCGATGACTCGCGGGCTGCGCTACGCTGAGGGCCATGAGCCGCAACCCGCACGAACCCCGTCTCGCCCGCGTGGCCGCCATGGTCGCCGACCCGGCGCGCTCGCGCATGCTGGCCTACCTGCTGAGCGGCGAATGCGCCAGCGCCAGCGAGCTGGCCAAGGCCGCGTCCGTCACGCCCGCCACCGCCAGCGGCCACCTCGCCCAGCTGCTCGAAGCGCGCTTTGTGGTCTGCGAGCCGCGTGGCCGCCACCGCTACTACCGCCTCGCCGACGCCGACGTGGCCCACGCGCTGGAAGCCCTGGCCGTCGTGGCCGAGCGCGGCGACCACGAACAGCAATGGGCCTCGTCGCCCGAACGTGCTCGCCTGCGCGAAGCGCGCTGCTGCTACGGACACCTGGCGGGACGGCTGGGCACACGGCTGTTCGACGGCCTGATGGCGGCGAACGGACTGCAACCGGTGAGCAGCGGCTACACGCTCACCGACAGCGGCCGCGCCTGGCTGCAACGCCTGGGGTTCGACGCGCCCGAGCCCGGCAAGAAAAGGCGCTACGCCTACCCCTGCCTGGACTGGTCCGAGCGGCGCGACCACCTGGCGGGTGAGCTGGCCGACCGGCTGTACCTGCATCTGGTGGCGCAGGGCTGGGTGCGAAGAGGGGCCGGGCGGGACGTGGCGGTAACGCCGCTGGGGCAGCGCGAGTTGACGCCCGTTCTTGCCCAGAAGACATCTGCGCCTGTTGCTTAGCGCGGAGCAGCTTTCGACCGGCGAAGCGCCAGCTTGGGAATCCAAACGAACCACTGCTTGTAGCCGAGAAATACAAACACGGGCAACAGCGCCCCGACGGCCTCAAATGGCGTCGCAATGCCCTGCATCACCAGCAGAACCCAAAGAGCGATCGGAACAATTCCAACCGGGAGTGTGAGGATGGCAAGTGCCAACAATCCCCCTAGCGCCCTGACGAAGTCGAGTGTCTCGCTTTCCAAAGCCGGGTAGTTCGCAATTTCCAGGACTGGTGGAATCAGCGAAGCTGCCACGCAAAGGAGAACGTAGAAGACGACACGAAGTCGATGCCCGGGCAGCCCGTCCGGAGTGACGAGCTGATCGGTTCGAGGTGGAGTGTTGAGGACTTTCATTCAGGTATCGGGCATGTGCCCGTGATCGCACCTATCGGGTAGTTCGTTCGGCGCATAGATGTGACCTTGATCGGAGGCACCCGTGAATGAGGCGCCCGAAAGCGATGCTCCGTCAAACCTCGCACCATCGATGGCAGCGCCTTCAAATGACGCATCCTGAAGATCGGCTCCGGTGAAATCGCAGGTCTTGACGTTGGCGTTTCTGAAGCTGACTCGCTGCAAGCTGGCGCCACGGAAGTCCGCGACGATGAGGCACCCAGAGAAGTCGGCGTCGTCCAGCGTCGCGCCAGCCAGGTCATGGGTCTGGTCGCCAAAGTCACCGGAGGCAAATGAGCGCTCGCCGGCGGCATACCGTTCAAGGATGGTGCTAGTGGGTTTCGGCGGATCTTCTTGCTGCATGTACTGCGCGAAGTTGCCGATGTAGTCATCGAGGTTCTCCTCGAGCATGGCCTGGTATTGCTCGACAAAGTACCTGACGGTCTCATCGCGCCTGGCCTTCATGTCTTCGACATCTTTGGCCCAGGTTGCGGCGTTCCATGCCTGAAACCTTGCGCAACCGTACATCAGCGATGCGCTAACCTTGCCTCGCCCGGTGTCGGCGCAGTGTTCGTTGGCCTGCCGGATGTGGGCATCCGCCCGATCAAAGAAGGTGGGATCTTTGTTGAGGTCGACACCCATTGTGTTCTCCCGTATGGCGCTGAAGGTTGTTCGGCGGGTTCTTGAAGGGGATGGAGGAAGGGACGCTTGGACGTCAACGGTCGTCGAGCCACCCGAGAACCTCGAGCGCGAGTTCGGGAGACGACATTTTGAGGATGACCTCGGCCATTGCATGCTGCCCCAGCGCGGCGGCGACGGCGGCCGTTGCGCAGGCCGCAAAGTCCAGATCATTGCGACCAGGAGTGGCTTCCGCCACCAGCGCCGGGAGGCGCTGAAGTGCCGCAACGTAGTCGGCGGCAAGGTCGGTTGGAATCCGTGTCTCCTGCCTGGCGCGGCAGATTTCCACCCAGGCAGGGAAGTGAAAGAACGACGCGTCGGCCTTCGATGGCGCCGATGCCAAAGCGTCAACGACATGAGGAACTGCTGCGAACGACGCTGAGTAGACATCGCCCTGATGGGCCAGCGCACTCCACAAGGAGAACCAAGGCTCCGACTCACCGATGGAAGACGGCAGATCACGAAGCCGGCGCAGCAGTGGCGGAATGTCGGATGCGTGGCCGAATGCGTGCTCAAGTTCCAGCCATCGAGCGCTTTCCAGACTCAGCATCGAAAACGTCTCCCTTCAGGCATTCGGGTCGCCTGTCCCCGGAGCAACACTGAATTCAGTCACCGGACAAAGGCATTGTTTCTGTTGTTGACGATTATTGCCCCACACACGTTGATGTTCGGGGCGAACGTCAACCCCTGTGCTCAGTCCTTGGCCTTGGGCTTGAAGATGTGCAACGTCTCGCCGCGCGCCAGCATGTCCACCAGCTGCGCAATGCGGCGGGCGCGCGTCTCGGGCTTCACGGCGGTCTGGATGCGCCACAACACCGCGTAGCGGTTGCTCGCGTTGAGCGTGGCGAAGAAGGCCTTGGCGAGCGGCTGTGCGTCCAGCGCCGCCAGCAGGTCGTCGGGCACCACCGACGTTTTCGCGCCGTCGTAGGCCCTGGCCCAGCGGCCGTCGGCCTTGGCCGCTGCCACCTGCGCCAGGCCCGGCGCCTGCATGCGCCCGGCCGCGATGAGCGCCGCGACCTTCTCGACGTTGACCTTCGACCAGACGCTGCGCGCACGCCGCGGCGTGAAGCGCTGGAGAAAGTGCTGGTCGTCCAGGCCTTTCTTCTGTCCGTCGATCCAGCCCCAGCACAGCGCGATCTCCACCGCTTCGGCGTAGGTGACGCTGGGCTGGTCCGCGCCCCGTTTGGCGATCTGGAGCCAGAGGCCATCGGCGCTGGCGTGGTGCTTCTTCAGCCAGGTCTCGAACGCCTTCGCGTTCTTGAACAGGCGCGGAGCAGGCATCGGCTGGTGGTCGGGTTCCCGGGTGCTCATCGCAGCGAGTGGCGGCGCTCAGCCTGCGTGGGCGCGCAGCCAGGCTGCGATGTCGGCGGTCACCTCGTCGCGGTTGGTTTCGTTCAGGATTTCGTGGCGGGCGCCCGGGTACAGCCGGACCGTCACGTCGGCCAGGCCCGCCTCGCGGTAGCGCTGGCCCAGCAACTGGATCAGCGCACCGCCACCGGCCAGCGGGTCGGCGTCGCCGGACGCGATCAGCACCGGCAGGTCGCGGCGGATGCCGGCCAGCAGCGCGGGGTCCGCCACCCGGGGCGCGGGCTCGAACAGGGAGGGAATCACATCGGCCGGCACGTCCCAGCCGCACCAGGGGTTCGCCACGTAGGCGTCCACCTCGGCGGGGTCGCGGGACAGCCATTCGTAGCCCGTGCGGTGTTCAAAGCCCGCGTTGAAGGCTTCGAGGCCGGCCGGTCCGTCCGCGGGCGCGTTGGCCATGGCCGCGGCGAACGCGTCCAGCGCGGTCGAGCCGGACAGCACCACGCCCGACCAGGTGGCGGAGTGGTCGAGCATGGCCGCCTGCGCGGCGAACGACCCCATCGAGTGCGCGAACAGAAACACCGGCAGGCCGCCGTGCTGCGCCCGCAGCGCGGCGCCGAACTGGGTCAGGTCGGCGATCAGGCCGCCGAACCCGGCGGCGCCGAAGTCACCCAGCCGCCCATTGGCGGTGCGTCCGTGGCCGCGGTGGTCGACCGCGTGGACCACGAAGCCGGCCGCGTTGAGCGCCCGGGCAAAGCGGTCGTAGCGTTCGCCGTGCTCGGCCAGCCCGTGGGCGATCTGCACCACGCCGGCGGGTGGGCCGGCCACGTCGGCCCAGGTGTAGGTCACGATCGGGGTGCGGTCGGCGTCGGAGAGGAAGGAGGAGGTAGAGGTGGTCATCGTTTCATTCTCACCCCGCAGGCGTTCGGCCCGACCTAGTGAAAACGGCAGGGCGCGCCGCGCGGATCGACCTCCGTGCCGACCGCACTTCGGGTCAGGCGTCGATCTGCATCGCCGGACGCGCCTGCACCTTCTGCAGCCAGGCGTTGGTGGTCGGGTGGTCGGCGACCGGGGCACCCAGGTAGACGCTGTAGCCGATCACCGACGCCACGATCAGGTCGACCAGCGTGTACGCATCGCCCAGCAGCCAGGGCTTCTGGCTCAGGCGCGCGTCGAGCACGGTGAGCAGTTCGTCCAGGGCTTGGTGCGCCGCGGTGCCGTGCACGTCGTCGGGCGTGCCCAGGTTTTTTGAGGCCTGCAGCCGAAACACCTGCGCGCCGTAGGTCACGTAGGACCAGGTGCTCCACGACATGGCCTGCAGGTGCTCCGGCGTGCCGCCGGCCGGCCACAGCCCGCTCTTCACGCCATAGGTGTGGCCCAGCCACAGCTCGATCGCCAGCGCCTCGAACATCGGCGCACCGTCCACCGTCAAGGTAGGCACCTTGCCGTTGGGGTTCAGGGCCAGGTAGTCGGGCCGGCTCTGCTCGCCGGTGGTGATGTCGACCTTGACGCGCTCGTGCGGCACGCCGAGTTCGGCGAGGGCGCAGGCGACCGGGGTGGCGCTGGACATGGGGTGCCAGTAGAGAACGATCTGGGACATGAGGGGCTCCTTGGGGGTGTGGGTGGCGGGCCCGGCACCGTGCCGAACCCGTGGCCGCAATGTCGTTTCTATTGCGGACAGTTTCGGCCCTCAAGAAAAGCTAGAGTGCAACCATGCTGTCATCGTCCTCGCGCCTGCTGCGCGTCCTCTCGCTGCTGCAGACCCGCAGCCACTGGGCCGGCCCCGAGCTGGCCGAGCGGCTGGCGGTGCACCCGCGCACGCTGCGGCGCGACATCGACCGGCTGCGCCAGCTCGGCTACCCGATTCACGCCAGCAGCGGCGTGGCGGGCGGCTATGCGTTTCGCGCGGGGCAGTCGCTGCCGCCGCTGCTGCTGGACGACGAGGAGGCGCTGGCGGTGGCCATTGCCCTGCAGATCGCCGCGGCCGGCACCGTGAGCGGTGTGGAAGAAAGCTCGCTGCGCGCGCTGGTGAAGCTGGAACAGGTGATGCCCACCCGCCTGCGCCGCCGCACGCATGCGCTGCGCTCGGCCATCGTGCCGGTGCAGCGCATGGGGCCCACCATCGACGCCAGCGTGCTCGCCACCCTGGCCACCGCCTGCCGCGACCAGCTGCAGGTGGGCTTCAGCTACCGCGACCTGCGCGGCCAGGCCAGCGTGCGCCAGGTGCAGCCGCACGGGCTGGTGCACACCGGCCACCACTGGTACCTCGTGGCCTGGGACCCGGCGCGCGACGACTGGCGCACCTTTCGCATCGACCGCGTGCAGGGCACACCCCGCACCGGCGCGCACTTCGCGCCGCGCCCGCCGCCCGCGGGCGACCTGCGCGCCTACGTCACCGGGGCCATGGCCGGCGTGCACCAGCAGGGCGAGCAGGCGCGCGTGGTGCTGCACCAGCCGCGCGAGGTGATGGCGAAAACCATCCCTCCATCGGCCGCCACGCTGGAAGCGATCGACGACACGCACTGCCTCATGCTCTGCGGCACGGGCCAGTTGGACTCGCTGGTCTACTGGCTCATGGCGCTGGACGTGGAGTTCGATGTGCTGGAGCCGCCTGTGCTCAAGGAGCGGCTGCGCCGGGCGAGTGAGCGGGTGGGGCGGAGTTTGGCGCGGGGTGGTGGGTGAGTGGCCGACCCGCTGAACTTGCATCTGGTCGCGCAGGGCTGGCTGCGGCACGGAAAGGGAAGAAGAGTCGAGCGACGAGCTCCATTCAGAAGAAGTGAGCTTGGAATGAGCTACACAAACATCTGTCTTTTTGTACAGCCTGCGTTAGACTGCTGAGCCACCTTTGCCGCAAACATCCGCCCCATGTCCTCGGTCACCATCGCACTCAAGCAGCCTTCTCTGCTAGACCTGTGCCCTGTCACAGAGGCCGTGGAGCAGTTGGCATCTGCAGGTGGCATCGAAGAGCGGGGTGCGGTGAACACCCGGCGCGAGGTGGCCGACTTCATCCTCGATCTGTGCGGCTACACCGCCAACCAGCCCCTGCACACGCTGCGACTGCTGGAGCCTTCGTTCGGCAACGGTGACTTCCTGATTCCCGCGGTCGAGCGGCTGCTTCAGGCATGGCAATCGGTCGGCACAACTGGCGAACCGCTGGTCACGCTGGGACCATGCATCCGAGCCGTTGAACTGCATCGCCACACCTACGACCGAACCTCTGCTGCAGTGGTGCAGTTGCTCACCGGCGCCGGCATTCCTTCAGGCGCCGCCCTGGCGCTGGCCGACCACTGGCTCCTGTGTGGCGACTTCCTGCTGGCCGACCTGCCCGGCAACTTCGACGTGGTCGTCGGCAACCCCCCCTATGTCCGCCAAGAGCTGATTCCCCCGGTGCTCCTGGCCGAATACCGCAGCCGCTACAACACGGTTTACGACCGCGCCGACCTCTACATTCCTTTCATTGAACGCTCCCTGCGGGCACTCAAGACAGGAGGCGTGTTGGGTTTCATCTGCGCAGACCGCTGGATGAAAAACCGCTACGGCGGACCTCTGCGCGAGATGGTCGCCAAGGACTTTCATCTGCGCGTGTTCGTGGACATGAACCATGCGCCGGCGTTTCACGCCGACGTGGTCGCCTACCCGGCCGTCACCATCATTGGTCGCGAAAAGCCGGGTATCACACGGACGGCCCACAACCCGGAAATTTCTTCCCGAGCCTTGACCCGATTGGCAGGTGAGTTGCTGGCCACACCGACCGAACCCTCGACGACATCTGTCAGAGAGATGGCCAGCGTCGCTGCTGGCTCCGAACCCTGGATTCTCGACAGCTCAGACCAGATGGCGGTGCTCCGGCGCCTGGAACGTGATTTCCCCACGCTGGAAGAGGCGAGATGCAAGGTCGGCATTGGCGTCGCCACGGGTGCAGACAAGGTCTTCATCGCTCCCTACAACGAGCTTGATGTCGAGGAAGACCGCAAGCTGCCGCTGGTCATGACGCGAGACATCCAGTCCGGCCGCGTGAAGTGGCGAGGCTTCGGCGTGGTCAACCCGTTCAAAGACGGACTGGGCTCGGGCCTGGTTGATCTGGCCGACTACCCGCGCCTGCAGCGCTATCTGGAAACGCACAAGGACGTCATTTGCAGCCGGCACGTCGCCCAGAAGGGCCCGGCCTATTGGTACCGCACCATCGACCGCATCACCGAGTCGCTCACCCGAGAACCCAAGCTGCTCATCCCGGACATCAAGGGCGACGCACAGATCGTTTACGACGAGGGCCGGTTCTATCCGCACCACAACCTGTACTTCATCACGTCGACCACCTGGGATCTGCAGACCTTGCAGGCGGTTCTGCTCTCCAGCGTGACCCGGTTGTTCGTGGCGAGCTACTCCACCAAGATGCGCGGCGGCTTCTTGCGTTTTCAGGCGCAGTACTTGCGCCGCATCCGCTTGCCGCAGTGGGAGCAAGTGCCACAAGGCTTGCGTTCGGAGTTGCGTGCAGCCGCGCAAGCCTTGGACATTGCCGCCTGCAACCGGGCGGTGTTCAAGTTGTACGGGCTGACAGCGGCCGAGGCTGCGGCCCTTGGAGGAAACGGCGAATAGCGATGGCATTGAACCTGGTCAACTACGAGAAGAAAGCGAAGAAGGCGGTGGCCGCCTTCTGGGGCAACCGCGATGAAGCGCGGGAGCGGCAACTGGCTTCTGGCAAGAGCGACCAGGGCGAGCGCGCCGGAGTGACCTCCGGCAAGAACATGGACGGTTTTCTGGATCTGGTCATTGACCTCGTGAAAGTCAACGGACTCAAGAACGCCGACATTCACCAGAAGCGGGCCGTGGTCACACTGCCGGGCTACTTTCGCCCCACCAAACTCTGGGACCTGCTGGTCATTCACCAAGGCCAGCTGATCGCCGCCATCGAACTCAAGAGCCAGGTGGGTCCTTCGTTCGGCAACAACTTCAACAACCGGACCGAGGAAGCCATCGGCACAGCACACGACTTCTGGACCGCTTACCGTGAAGGTGCGTTCGGCAAACAACCCCGGCCTTTCGTGGGCTGGCTGATGCTGGTGGAAGACGCGCCAGCCTCACGAAGAGCCGTTCAGGACAAGTCGCCCCACTTTCCGGTCTTCAAAGAGTTCCAAGGCGCCTCGTACCTCAAACGGTACGACGTGCTTTGTCAAAGGCTGATGCAAGAGCAGCTCTACAGCTCGGCGGCGCTCATGACATCGCCCAGGGACGCGAACAAGTCTGGCCAGCACTCGTCCTTGTCCGACATGACCAGCCTCAAGACCTTCGTCACCTCGTTGGCTGGGCATGTGGCGGGCGAGGCAGCGCGACTGACCTGAGTCCGTAAGGGCTTGCGCTCACCCCTGCTTCGCCACCCAAGCCCGCCAGCTCCCCGGCGATGTGATCTCGGTCCCACCCTCCACCCCAACCGCCTCGCACACAAACCCGCTCACCCACGTCCCATCGGCCAGCTTGACCTTGCCGATGCCCAGCGGGGCGGGGATGCCGTCGACGAAGCTGCCGAAGTGGTCGGCGGGCAGTTCCCACACTTCCATGTCGATCGCAGCGCCGCCTTCGTTGACGCGCACCATGCCGGGCCGCTGGACCGGGCCGCCGGCGAGGGCGTAGAACTTGTATTCGGGCGCGGACTGCACCGCGCCGAGCAGGCGCGCGCCGCGTTGGGTGAGTTGCCAGTTGAGCGGCAGGCCGCTGAGGTGCGCGCCGCAGACCGCGACCTTGACGGTGCCGGCGGTGTTGCTGCCTTTGGGCAGCCCGGTGCCGATGGCGGGGGTGTCGGCCAGCGGCGCGGTGGTGGCGCCGAGTGACAGCGCCGCCTGCGCGCGGTGGAAGCGGTCGGCCAGGCGCAGCAGGGGCACGTCCTTGAACGCGGGCGCGGCCAGGGTCACGCCCCAGGGCAGGCCTTGCGCGTCGCCGCTGGCCTGGAAACCGGCGGGCACCGCGACGGCGGCGTAGTCCAGCAGGTTCATGAAGTTGGTGTAGTAGCCCAGGTTGCTGTTCAGGCGGATCGGGTCGGCCTGCATGTCGGCGATGCGGTAGATCGTTCCCGCCGTCGGCGTGAGCAGGCAGTCGATGTCGTTCCACACCGCGTCGCACACGCGCTTGAGCGCCTTGAGCTTGTAGCTCGCAGCGAAGGCGTCGGCCGCGGTCTTGGCCTTGCCGCCTTCGATGATGCTGCGCACTGGCGGGAACACGGCCTCGGGTTGCGCTTCGATGAAGTCCTTGATGGCGACGTAGCGCTCGGCCACCCACGGGCCTTCGTACAGCAGGCGCGCGGCGTCGAGGAAGGGCGTGAGGTCGATCTCGACCGCGGTGCCGCCCAGGGCGTGCAGGCGCTCGATGCTCTGCGCGAACAACGCGATGGCGGCGTCGTTGCCGAAGAAGTTGAGGTCCTGCGGGCGCGGCACGCCGAAGCGGAACGGGCCGGCCGAGAAGTCGACGCCGAAGGGCCTGGCGGCGCGGCTGAAGGCGTCGGCTTCGTCGGGCACGGCGGCCACGGCCAGCACTGCCTGCGCATCCGACGCGGTGAGCGCGAAGATGGACACGGTGTCCACCGACCGGCAGGCCGGCACCACGCCGGTGGCCGAGAGCAGGCCGAGGCTGGGCTTGAGACCGATGAGGTTGTTGAAGCTGGCGGGCACGCGGCCCGAGCCGGCGGTGTCGGTGCCCAGCGAGAAACTGACCCAGCCATTGGCCACGCTCACGGCCGAGCCGGAGCTGGAGCCGCCCGAGACGAAGTCCGGATTGAAGGCGTTGCGGCACGCGCCGTAGGGCGAGCGGGTGCCGTTGAGGCCGGTGGCGAACTGGTCGAGGTTGGCCTTGCCCAGCGGCAGCGCGCCGGCCGCGATGAGCTGCTGCACGAGGAAGGCGCTCTCGCCCGGCGTGTAGGCGTATTCGGGGCAGCCGGCGGTGGTGGGGATGTGCGCGAGGTCGATGTTGTCCTTGATCGCAAAGGGCACGCCGTACAGCGGCAGGCTGGCCGGGTCCAAGCCGTCAAGGTGCGCCACGTAGGGCTCGATCTCGGCGTCGGTCAGGCGGTGGATGAAGGCGTGGTGGGCGTCGGTCGCGCAGCGGCGCATGGCCTCGGTGATGACGGCGCGCACGGGGGTGCCGGCGGCGTAGGCGGCGCGCAGGCTGGCGAGGTCGAAGGACAGGTCTTGCAGGTTCGTGGTCATGGTGGGCTCCGCTGATTTGGTTCTGTTCAGTCTTCGGTGACGAGCACCAGCACGTCCTGGCCGGCGGCCACGGGCGCGCCTTCGCGGCACATGAGGCGGTGCACGGTGGCGTCGTGTGGCGCGAGCACGCTGAATTCCATCTTCATGGACTCGACGACGAGCAGCACGTCGCCCGCGGCCACGCGCTGGCCTTCGCTGACGAGCACCTTCCACACGCTGCCGGGCACGCTGCTGGCCAGCGGGCGGCCGCCGGGCGGCAGGTCCAGCTCGACGCTGGCGTCGGCCGCGGCCACGTCGGCGTCGCCCGCGTAGCTGAGTTGTCCGCTGGCGGCCCAGCGCTCGCGCTCGGCGTCGAAGGCGGCCTGCTGCTGCGCCTTGAAGGCGCCGATGCTGGCGGCGTTGTCGGCCAGGAAGCGGCGGTAGTCGCGCAGGCTGAAGCTGGTCTCTTCGATCTGCAGCGCGTAGCCGCCGTGCGGGAAGGCGGCGCGGATGCGCAGCAGCTCGTCCTGGTCCACCGGCACGAAGCGGATCTGGTCGAAGAAGCGCAGCAGCCAGGGCTGCTGAAACACCGAGCCCGGCTCGCCGTGGCGCCAGCGGTTCCACATCTGCAGCGTGCGGCCGACGAACTGGTAGCCGCCGGGGCCTTCCATGCCGTAGACGCAGAGGTAGGCGCCGCCGATGCCGACGGCGTTCTCGGGCGTCCAGGTGCGCGCGGGGTTGTACTTGGTGGTCACCAGGCGGTGGCGCGGGTCCACCGGCGTGGCCACCGGCGCGCCCAGGTAGACGTCGCCCAGGCCGAGCACCAAGTAGCTGGCGTCGAACACGACCTTGAACACGTCGTCGATGCTGTCCAGCCCGTTGATGCGGCGGATGAACTCGATGTTGCTCGGGCACCAGGGCGCGTCGGGCCGCACCGACTGCATGTACTTCTCGATGGCCAGCCTGGTCTGCGGGTCGTCCCAGCTCAGCGGCAGGTGCACGATGCGGCTGGGCACTTCCATGTCATCGACCGCCGGCAGCGCGGCCTCGGCCTCCACCAGCACCTTCAGCAGTTCGGCGCGCGAGACCTTGGCGGGGTCGAAGTGCAGCTGCAGCGAACGGATGCCGGGCGTCATGTCCACGATGCCGGGCAGCGTGCCGGCTTTGATTCGGGCTTGCAGCGCCTGCATGAGCACGTGCACGCGCAGGCGCAGTTCGATGTCGAGCACCAGCGGGCCGAACTCGACCAGCAGGTAGCGGTCGCCGGCCTGGCGCACGACCATGGCGGGCACGGCCTCGTCTTCGCGCGCCGGGTCTTCGTGGACCACGGGCGTGGGGTGGGCGGTGGCGTCGTCGGCGGGCGTGGCGGGCAGGGGTTGCGTGAGCGAGGTCAGCGCGGCTTCGACGGTGGCGCTGCGGTCCAGCGCCTGGTCGAGCGAGAGGCGGTGGAAGCGCACCGTGTCGCCGGGGCGCAGCTGGCCGAGCTTCCAGAGTTCGGCGTCCACCACCACGGCGGGGCAGACGAAGCCGCCGAGGCTGGGGCCGTCGGGGCCGAGGATGACCGGCATGTCGCCGGTGAAGTCGATGGCGCCGATGGCGTAGGCGTTGTCGTGGATGTTGGACGGGTGCAGGCCCGCCTCGCCGCCGTCGGCACGCGCCCACTGCGGCTTGGGGCCGATGAGGCGCACGCCGGTGCGGCTGGAGTTGTAGTGCACTTCCCAGTCGGTGGCGAAGAAGGTGGCCACGTCATCGGGCGTGAAGAAGTCGGGTGCGCCGTGCGGGCCGTAGAGAACGCCCACGTCCCAGTGGTGGGTGAAAGCCGGGACAGAGGCGGGGGCGGCGACTACACCGGCCGTGCCCGCGCCGGGCGCGGCCAGGTGCAGCACGTCGCCGGTGCGCAGGTGGCGGCCGGCGTGGCCGCCGAACTGGCCGAGCGTGAAGGTGCTGCGGCTGCCCAGGTACAGCGGCACGTCGAAGCCGCCGCCCACGGCCAGGCACAGGCGCGCACCGGCCTCGGCCTGGCCGATGGCGAGCACGCTGCCCGCGGCCACGCGGTGGCTTTGCCACTGGGGCAGCGGCGCGCCATCGAGCGTGACCTTCACCGTTGCGCCGGTCACGGCGATCACCGCGTCGGCGTTGAAGCGCAGCGTGGGGCCGGCGAGCGTGATCTCCAGCGCGGCCTCGTCGTCGGCGTTGCCCACCAGGCGGTTGGCCATGCGGTGGGCGTACGCGTCCATGGGGCCGCTGGGCGGCACGCCCACGTCCCAGTGGCCCAGGCGCCCGGGCCTGTCCTGCACGCTGGTCTGCACGCCGGGCTCCACCACCTCCACCGTCGCAGGGCGGAAGTGGAAGCTGTTGAGAAAGCGCGTGACCTGCCGGCCTTCGCGGAACACCGGGTCGCGCACCACCTGGCGCAGGTAGCCCAGGTTGGTTTCGATGCCGGCCAGGCGCGTGGCGGCCAGCGCTGCGTCCAGCTTTTGCAAAGCCTGCTCGCGGTCGGGTGCGGTGACGATGAGCTTGGCCAGCATGGGGTCGTACCAGGCGGGCACCTCGGTGCCGCGCTCGACCCAGCCGTCAACACGCGCATGGTGGGGCGCGTCGGTGGGAAACACCACCTCGGTCAGCAACCCGGCACTGGGCTGGAAGTTCTTGGCCGGGTCTTCGGCGTACAGCCGCACCTGGATGGACGCGCCCTGCGGCGTGGGCGCCAGCGCGGCCAGCGGCGGCAGGTCACCGGCCGCAAGCTGCACCATCCACGCGACCAGATCGACCCCGGTGACCTGCTCGGTCACGCCGTGTTCCACCTGCAGCCGCGTGTTGACTTCGAGGAAGTAGAACTGGCCGGTGGACGCGTCGTAGACGAATTCCACCGTGCCGGCCGAGCGATAGTTCACCGCCTGCGCCAGCCGCACGGCGGTGGCATGCAGCTCGGCGCGCTGCGCGTCCGTCAGGCCCGGCGCGGGCGTCTCTTCGATCACCTTCTGGTTGCGGCGCTGCACCGAACAGTCGCGCTCGCCCAGCGCGAGCACCGTGCCCGCGCCGTCGCCGAAGACCTGCACCTCGATGTGGCGCGCCTGCTCGACGTATTTCTCCAGGAAGAGGCCGGCGTCCTTGAAGTTGGCGCTGGCCAGGCGCTGCACCGATGCGAACGCGTCGCTGAGTTCGTCTTCGCTCCACACCAGGCGCATGCCGATGCCGCCGCCGCCGGCCGTGCTCTTGAGCATGACCGGGTAGCCGATGCGTTGCGCCTCGGCGCGGGCCTGCGCCGCATCGGCCAGCAGGCCGGTGCCGGGCAACAGCGGCACGCCGCGCTGCTCGGCCAGGTCGCGCGCCGTGTGCTTCAGGCCGAAGGCGCGCATCTGGTCCGGCGTGGGGCCGATGAAGGCAATGCCCGCGTCTTCGCAGGCCTGGGCGAAGCCCGGGTTCTCGGACAGGAAGCCGTAGCCGGGGTGGATGGCCTCGGCGCCGCAGTCCTTGGCGATCTGCAGGATGCGCTCGGCCTTCAGATAGCTCTCGGCCGCGGGCGCGGGGCCGAGCAGGTAGGCCTCGTGTGCCTCGCGCACATGGCGGGCCTGCGCGTCGGCCTCGGAATACACGGCCACGCTCTGCACGCCCAGGGCGTTGAGCGTGCGGATGATGCGGCAGGCGATGGCGCCGCGGTTGGCGATCAGGACCTTGCGGAACATGGGCTCTCCGGTGGCAGGCCGTCCTGCCGAGGGGTGTCGCGCAGCAGGCCGTCCTGCTGGCCGGTTTCACAAGGGTTCGGTCAGGCGGGGTCCCACACCAGGAGCTGGATCGGGGTGGGGTTGTAGGCATTGCAGGGGTTGTTGAGCTGCGGGCAGTTGCTGATGAGCACCCAGAGGTCCATCTCGGCGCGCATCTCCACGTACTTGCCCGGGCCGGACACGCCGTCGTCGAACTTCAGCCCGCCTTCGCCGGTCACCGGCACGTTCATGAAGAAGTTGATGTTGGGCACCAGGTCGCGCTTGGTCAGGCCCATGTCGGCGCGCTGCAGGGCGATCAGGTAGTTGTCGCGGCAGCTGTGCATGAACTTCTTCTGCAGCGCGTAGCGCACGGTGTTGCTCTCGGCCGCGCAGGCGCCGCCGAGCGTGTCGTGGCGGCCGCAGGTGTCGGCCACGATGGTGAGCATGGGGCGCGCGTCGTTGCTGCGGATCACCGAGCCGGTGGTCAGGTAGATGCCACCCTGGTGCAGCATGGTGTCGGTGGCGCTGTAGTGCTCGGCCAGGTCGTCGCGGTTGTAGAAGATCACGTCGGCGGCCTGGTTGCCCTCGAGGTCGACGATGCGCAGGGTCTGGCCCTTGTTCACGGCAAACAGGATGGGCTCGCCCGCGGGGTGGCGCTGGTTCATCACGGCATTCGCCGGGTCGAGCGCGCTTTCCTGGATGCGGATGTCGGTGGCGGTGATGGCGTTCATGTCGGTCTCCTCGCTCACAGGTAAAGCATGTCGCTGTTGTGCAGGGCCCGCGCGTTCTCCGGGCGGAAGGCGCGGCAGGCGTCGTTGGCCGGCACGGCGCCGCAGCGCCAGGCCAGCAGGCCGACCTTCTTCGGCGACCACTCGGTGGACGGGTCCAGCGGGTGCGGCGCGCTGGAGACCGCGACGATCACGTCCATGTCGAAACGCAGCTCGACGAAGTCGCCCGCGCGGCTGTGGTCCTTCGCGAAGTGAAAGCGGCCCTGTTCGTCGACGCTGACCTTGCTGAACAGATTGACCGGCGCGACCAGATCGCGCCTGGTGAGGCCGTACTTGCCGATCTCGATCAGCAACCCGTCCTTGCCCGAGCGGTGCATGGCGTTGCGCGCCTGCTCGTAGCGCAGCGGGCCGTACTTCGCGTCCATCAGTTCGTTGTCGAGCAGCGCGCCCAGCGGGTCGTGCCAGCCCAGGCTGTCGGCCGTGACGCTGGCCATGCTGCGGCCCATGTCGCTCATCAGCACATGGCCCTTGCCGTAGTGCGCGGTGAGCTGCGCCTTGAGGCTGTCGGGCATGTTGTAGCGCTCGAGCTTTTCCAGGGCGGAGTACATGACCACGCTGACGTTGGCGCCGGCCTCGAGCGCGACGAAGCGGATCGCGCTGCCGCGCGGCATGCGCCAGCTCCAGTGGCTGCCGCCGGGCATGACTTCGCTCCACATCGCGTGGCCGGTGTGCACCCCCGCCAGCGCCGCTTGCGGAAAGCGCTGCCACAGCGCGGGCGCGTCGACCGGCATCGCGGCCGGCGGGTTGGACGGGATCACGCTCAACGGGTCGCTGAGCGTCTCGGGGACGGGGTAGGTGCTGGTGGGGCTCATGGGTTGTCTCCGCGGGTGGTCACACGGTTTCGGCGGTCAGGCCGGAGAGGCGTTGCAGCTGTTCGAGATCGGTCTTCATGCCCGAGGTCTCGCGGATGCGTTCGAGGATCTCGCGCTTGAGCGCGAGGAACTCGGGCGCGTGCTTGAGGTCCTGCGTGCGCTGGTCGCCGAAGGGCACGTCGTAGACGGTGTCGATGCGGCCCGGGCGCGGCGCCATCAGCACCACGCGGCCGCCGAGGTAGATCGCTTCTTCGACGTCGTGGGTGACGAAGACGATGGTCGCGCGTTCGAGCTTGTGCACGTGGCGGATCAGGTCGTGCATCACCTCGCGGGTCTGCGCGTCCAGCGCGCCGAAAGGCTCGTCCATCAGCAGGATGCCGGGCCGGCCCATGAGCGCGCGCGCGATCGCCACACGCTGCTGCATGCCACCCGAGAGCTGGTTGGGCCAGGCGTCGGCCGAGGCCTGCAGACCCATCAGCCGCAGCAGCGCGTCGGCGCGGCCCGAGGCGGCCTCGACGTCGGCCGAGCTGCGGTTCTTCGTGTGCGCGGCGAGCTGGCGGCAGAAGCGGATGTTGTCGAGCACCGACATCCAGGGGTAGAGGCTGTAGTGCTGGAACACCATCGCGCGGTCGATGTCGGGGCCGGCCACCGGCTTGCCGTCCACCAGCAGCTCGCCGCTGGTGTGCGTCTCCAGCCCGCCGATGGTGCGCAGCAGCGTGCTCTTGCCGCAGCCCGAGGCGCCGACGAAGGTGACGAACTCGTTGGGCAGGATGTCCAGGTTGATGTGTTCCAGCGCGTTCAGCGGCGCGCCGTCGAAGCGCTTGAACAGCTCGCGGATCGCGATCTTGGGTTTGGTCGGGTCGTAGGCAGGAAAGCGCATGGCGGTCAGCCTTTCAGGTAGAGCCACGGAAAGGCGCGGCGGTGCAGCCAGCGGAACGCCTGGTCGGTCAGCAGGCCGATCAGGCCGATGACGATGATTCCCGCGAAGATGGTGTCGGTCTGCAGGAAGCGCTGCGCGCGCAGGATCGCGTAGCCCAGGCCCGAGTTCGCCGCCACCAGCTCGGCCACCACCAGGTAGGTCCAGGCCCAGCCCATGGTGATGCGCAGCGTGTCCAGCAGCGCGGGTTTGGCGCTGGGCAGGATGACTTTTTCGATCAGCTCGGCGCGGTTGGCGCCCATGGTCTGCGCGGCCTCGACCTGCGCAGCCGGCACGCGCCGCACGTCCTCGGCCACCATCAGCACCATCTGGAAAAAGGTGCCAATGAAGATGATCGCGATCTTGGAGCCCTCGTCGATGCCGATCCACAGCATCACCAGCGGAATGAAGGCCACCGCCGGCATGTAGCGGATGAAGTCGGTCAGCGGCTCCAGCAGCGCCTGCACCGAGCGGTAGGAGCCGATCAGCAGGCCCAGCGGCAGCGCGAACACCGCCGACAGCACGAAGCCGGCGACCACGCGGTAGATGCTGATGCCCATGTCGTGCATCAGGTCGTTCTCGGTCAGCCAGATCCAGCTCTTGGACAGTACCGACGCGGGCGCCGGCAGGAAGGTCGGGTCCAGCCCGCCCCAGGCCGCCAGCATCGCCCAGCCCAGCAGCGGCGCGATCAGGCCGGTGAGCGCGAGCACCCAGTAGGCGCGCCGGTTGATCGGCGCGCGCACCGTCCAGAGCGAAGACAGCGGACGGCGCGGCGGTGGCGGAATCACCAGCGGCAGCGAAGGGGGCGACGTGGACATGCGCGGGCTCCTGTTCCGGGGGGACGACGGCCAGAGAGGCTCGCGCACACGCCGCAAGGCGGATGCCAGCTTCTCCCGGGCTTTTGTCCCTCCGTGGAGCCACACGATCGTGGCCGACTGCTCTCGGACCAGTCAGTGCCTGACGGCACCCGGAACCCTAGCGGTCATTCAAGGCTGCGAGTCACGGTTTTGGTGCACTCGCCTCTCTGTGCTCCTTGCTTAGCAGGTTTGGTGCCAGGGGGCGTGCGTCTCCGGTCGAGGCGGATGTCACCGGGGTTGGTGGACGGGCATCCGACCAAGAGCTATCGTCGGCGAATATGAAATTCTGTCGCCCACCGCTAAGGTTAACTGGGCCGGAGCGCGAAACACGTTGGGCACCGACAGTAATCATAAATAAAGGCGAAGCCATGGCCAGTGTTGGCGTCCGCGTTGAATCGACAGTTAGACCACTTTATCTACTTTGCGTGGGAGTAAAAGCTGGCAAAGTACCACGCAACAAAGAGTAACAACGCAAGAAGAAAAAGACCTACTGTGCCATTGGGTCTGAAGACTGATAGATGGTTGATTGCTACCGCCGCAATGTTCTTCTTAGTTTTGCTTAGTGCAATCCAATTATTTATCGCTTTGAGAATTGAGAATATACCCGTACCCGTTGCCATTGAAAGAAGCAACACGCGAAATGCAGTAAAAATGTCAACCTCGCCTATTGATATTTTTTTATAAATCACCCCCACAACCGCCATTGCCAAAGCCCCAAAAATTGATATGGCGACATTTGTGTAAAGTGTCTTTCTGCTTTTTACTGCCGCATCCTCTAGCTCAGTCTTTAATTGGGATATTTTCTCAGTAAAGAATGATGACGCCTCTACCTTTGCTTGCAGCATGCGGTCGTCGATTGTTTTTCCAAGTTTCTCCGCTGTGTAGTCGATGAGATATATTAAATCGTCCCGAGTGAGTTGTCGCTGACTATGAACTTCTTGCGAAAGTATCCTTATACTCTCCTCAATTTGGTCGCCAGCCTTTGTTACCACAGAGTTTAATTCTGTACCGGCCTGCTTGATCGTCCCCTGAATCATTGGGTTGATCTGGTCATTTACGATATCTCTGGTTGCAGACTTGACTTGCTCAAGCTCTTTCGTCCAGTCCGTGCTAATGAGTGCCATTCATTTCCCAGCTTATGTGAAAGAAATTTTAAAGCCCTTGTTTAAAGACATTTCTATGTTTGGTGGCTTGTGCCCGACCAATATTCTTATAGCCGAGAAGCCTCCACCAGCGATTAAGAGCGCTCCGCTACCGATAGCCAAACCAATTTTGCTGTATGGCTCAGGGTCCAGTATCGCCATTACTAGCAGGTACGCACCGGCCGAACTAATGCCAAGAGAAACAAGCACAGCAATCCATTCTCGCTGAGATAAATTTGCTTTTCGCCCCATGTCAAGGATAGTTTGATTGATTGGATCGACCCCGAGATTCGCGTCGTCAAGCAAATAGATAGTTGCTCTCGATTGGTAAGCCTTCGCAAGATCAGCCAACCAATTGGCTGAGGATGTTCGGATAGTAATATTTGCTGCGCTCATATTTTGCTGAAGAGGTTTAATGCACAGATTACCATCGTAGGGCGCGAAGCGCAAAGGGCACCAACACAGGTCATGAAGATGGCGAAGCTATGGCCTGAGTTGGTGTCCGAGTTGAACCGAAAGTTAGACTTCAAACCCACAGCGATAGTCAAGTGGATTGACAAAGATAATCTTGTCAAAGGAGTGCTGTATGTTTGGCATAACTGACTCCTTGAAAACGATTCGGTCTTCCTCCTCCATTCCGTAGTCGATGTAGTCGACAAGTAGGAGCCACCACTCTGAGTACTTGTGGCGGTGGGGAGCAACCTTTTTTTCCTTGTCCGCAATGCAAATTCTGAGGTTTCTTTCGACCTCTGACATGACCCATCCGCCGGAGTCTCCGTCACTGTAGCCGCCAAGTATGAATGTGCATCCGTGGTCTTTGCTCGCACGGATCAGATCAAGCTCGACCGATTCACTTACCTGAACAGTTCGTTCTTTTCGTAGTGGGTCGAGTCTGAAGCTGCTCAGTACAGCCTCAAGCTTGGGGCGAAGGATTGCCCATGGCTCCATAGGTCGGCTGAAGTCGATAGCGGCAAACCAAGTCTCTTCATTTACGGATGGACCAAGAGATTTCAAAAGCCGTTCGAACCTTTGAACTAACGGAATTGCAGTTTCCTCAAGCCCTCTAGTATTGCCGAAGTCATCTTCATGATTTTGGTTGAGTCTTCGAACTTCGACCGCGATTCGTTTGTTCACGAGGAAATCAGGAGTAACGTTTCCATCTGGCTCGAACTCGACAAGTTTGTGCCCAACATGCTGCAAGTACTTTTCGGCGATGCTCTCTGCTGCTTTCATGAGGTCCAACGTAATGTATCTCGCAGAACCTGCGGGAACTTCTGGATGGCACGGGATATTTTGATCATGTCGTTCCCCTGAAAATTCAGTCAGATCAACAAGTTACTCATGATCGCCTTTCGTATATACCGGTATATGTGAATGTGACCCGCGCAACCCGGCACCCTCGGTCATCAGGACTTCGTTGGGCTTTCAGTGCGCCGAATGGCCGCTTCAGATCGCATCCGGCCGTTCTTCCACACCACTGCGCGCCCGATGCCGAATTCACCTCGCATCGCATACCCTCGCTAGATTCCACACCAACCGCCACGCGCCCTCCCATGACCCCCTGGCAACTCCAGCAAATGATCAAAGCCTCCGGCTGGCCCCTGGCCGCGGAGCATCTCGCGCCCGGCGCCGACTTCAACGCGCGGCGGGAGGGCGGGCTGGTGCCGCTGCACTGGGCCTGTGCGGGCGGCAAGGCGGGGGTGGTCAAGCACATGATCGAGCACGGCGCGAACGTGCTGGACGCGGCGGCCGACGGGCAGACGCCGCTGACGATGGCGGTCGGTGCGGGCAGCTTTCAGGTGGTGATGCTGGTGATCGACCGGCTCAAGGCGCTGGGCGCACCGCCGCCGGACGAGGCGCTGCGCCGCCGGCTGGCCGAGACCTTTGGCAAGAGCCACACCGACGCGAAGAACCGCCTGCTGCAGACGCTGAAAGACTGGGACCGGCTCGCGAAGAAGCAGCGCCCGCCGGCGCCCTGAGTGCCGGCCCGGCCAAGCCGTCAGGCGCTGGTCACGCGCCCGCGCCGTCGCGGCCCAGCAGGCGCTGCACCTTCGATTCCTCGTCGACGGCGCGATCGAACTGGTCCAGCCCGATCAGGTTCAGCACCCGCTTGAACTGCGCGGCCACCTCGGGATTGAGGTCCGCCACACGCCGTGCCGCGGCCAGCGACACCGCGTCGAGCTCATCCGCCGGCACGCAGCGGTAGACCAGCCCCCAGGCCAGCGCCTGCGCCGCGTCGAACGGCTCGCCGAGCAGGGTCAGCGCCTTGGCGCGCATGGGGCCGATGGCCGAGGGCAGCGTGGTCACCAGACCACCCGTGACGAAGACGCCGAGCGAGGCCTCGGGCAGCTTGAACTTCGTGTCGGTGGCGGCGAAGACGATGTCGGCGTTCATCATCCATTCGAAGCCGGCGCCGACGGTCCAGCCGTGCACGGCGGCGATGACCGGGCAGCGGTGGGCGACGATGGCGCGCGAGACGGCCTGCACCAGTTCCAGGTCTTTGTCGGTGGGCGCGGCGCCGACGTCGCGGCCGGCGCAGAACGCCCGGCCGTGGCCGCGCAGGCGAATGGCGCGCACGGCGGGGTCGGTGGCCGCCATGCCGAGCGCGTCGAGCAGGGCCTCGGCCATCTCGTTGTCGATGGCGTTGAGCTTGTCGGGGCGGTTGAGCGTCAGGGTCAGGACGCCGGCCTGGGATTCGAGCAGGAGTTTGGGTGTGGAGGGCATGGCGCAGGCTAGCAGGATTGCGGCGGTGTAGGACCCTTCCTACCGCCAGACCGCGCATCGACCGATGCCGTGGCGACAGCGACGCCAACAGAATGAATCTTCATCACAAGGAGACCCTCATGACTCAGACCGCAACCATCGTAGGAACAGTGGAATTCCGCCCGGGCGACGGGCCCATGATGCCCATCCCGCAGGGCCCTGTGGACATCGACCTGAACCGCACCGAAGCCACCCTGAGCTGGGTGGACGGAGAGACACACGGCGCAGCGGCCATGCCCCTGACCGAGTTCAAACGCTACGTGTCCACGGGCGCGATTGCGTTGGCATAGACCGGCCGCGTCGGCGACCTAGACGCCGAGGTAACGCCCCGGCCGGTGGTTGAGCGCGAGGATGGCGCCGATGGCGATGGCTCCGACCACCGACTGCGCGACCTGCAGTGGCGGCAGCACCCACAGCGCCGCCAGCACGACCACCAGATCGACCGACATCTGCACCTTGCCGGCGCTGAAGCCCCGGGACTGCTGCAGCCATTGGGCGAGGATGTTGACGCCGCCCACGCTGGCCTGGTGGCGCAGCAGGGCGAGCAGGCCGAAGCCGATCAGGAAACCGCCGAGCACCGAGGCGACCCAGGGGTTGAGCAACTCGAAACGCACCACCTTGGGCGCCAGCGTGGTGCAGACGGACACCAGGGCGACGGCGCCGAAGCTCTTGAAGGTGAACGCCGGGCCGAGCCGGAACCACGAGAGCACGAAGAACGGCAGGCTCAGCAGGAAGAAAAACAGGCCGAAGGGCTGGCCGGTGGCGTAGCTGGCGAGAAAGGCCACGCCCGCGACGCCGCCGGTGAGCAGGCCGGCGTGGCCGAACATGGTCATGCCCAGCGCGACGAACAGCGAGCCGGCGACCAGCGCGTGGGTGTCGTCGAACCAGGAATGGGCGGGGTGAGCGACGGCGGTGACGGGGTCCATGCGCAGGACAAGCACGGGATGTGCCATTGACACCGTTTGTCACGCGCCGGCGGGCCGGCCGCCCTAGATTTCGCCCCGGAAGCAACGTCGTGAAAGGAAACAACACATGGACAAGTCGATGATCAAGGGCATGGCGGTGGGTGGCATCGCCATGGTGGTGCTCGGGGCCGGCGCGGTCACCGGGTACCAGAAGCTGGCGCAGCCGAAGGTGGCCGAGGTGGTCACCGTGAAGGAGATCCTGCAGACCGTGTCGACGCCGCAGGTGCGCTGCGAGAACGTGCAGGTGCACCGGCAAGCCCCGGTGAAGGACGAGCACCGCATCGCGGGCACGGTGATCGGTGGCGTGGCCGGCGGCCTGCTGGGCAGCAACATCGGCGGCGGCAACGGCAAGAAGGTGGCCACGGTGGCGGGCGCGGTGGCCGGGGGCTACGCCGGTAACCGAGTGCCAAAGAACCTGCAGGAAAACGACGTGGTCACGACCACGGAGCAGCGCTGCAGGACGGTGCAGCAGAAGTCGCAGCGGCTGGTGGGCTACGACGTGACCTACCGGCTGGGCGGCCAGGAGGGCCGGACGCGCACAGCGTCCCCACCGGGCGCCACGCTGCCGGTCAAGGACGGCCAGGTGGTGGTCACGCCGCTGCCGACGGAGGCGCGGTCGTGAGACCGGGAAGTGGTGGAGGCGCCGGCCGCGGCGGGCAGCCGGTTCAGGACGGCTGGCGCGGGGCGCGCGTCGCCGAGGGCAGCTCGCCGAACATCGCGCGGTAGTCGCTCGAGAACCGCGAGGGGTGCCAGAAGCCCCAGCGCGCGGCGACTTCGCCGACCGGCGTGTGCGGGTTCTGGCGCAGCTCGGTGCGCACCTGATTGAGGCGCATGGCGCGCAGGTAGGTCACCGGGCTGATCTGCATCACCTCTTCGAACGCGTACTGCAGCGCTCGGCGCGAGGTGCCGATGGCCTGGCAGAGGTCGGGCACGGCGATCACTTCGTGGGCATGGGCCTGCATGTACTGCCGCGCACGCGCGACGATGCGGCGCCGGCTGGCCGACGACGCGGGCAGCGCGCCGGCGGGCTCGCCCGAGCGCAGGCAGCGCAGCAGGGCCTCGCTGAGCGAGAGCGCGAGCATGCGGCGCGCGGCCGGGTGGGCGCCGAGATCGGTCTGGCCTGGCGACAGGCCCAGGGCGGCGTTGAGCAGCAGGCCGTATTCGGTGCAGGCGGCGCGCGAGGCATGGAGCAGCAGCGGCACCGGGGGCAGTTCGGCATCGGGGCCGTCCACCTGGGCCACCAGTTCGCGCAGGGCCGTCAGATCGACCGACAGCGCCAGGATCTGCATGTCGGCGCCGGCCACGAGATCGAACTCGCCCTGTGCGGAGACACCGATGAGCTGTTCGCCCTGCAGGCGGTGGCCACCGAACCAGCCCGGCGCCTGCGCGGCGCGCACGAGCGCGACCGACACCCGGTTGGCGCAGACGCGGCCGGCCTGCATCACGGTCTGGTTGGCGCGCTCGGCAAACACCTGCACCGGGCCCACGCGCAGTTCGTCGACCACGCCCTCAAAGCGCCCGGCCGAAAGCTGCTCGTAACGCTGGTCCCAGTCGTGCAGGCTGGCGGCCTGCTCCCCGGCGTCGCGCACCCGTTTGTGGGAGTGATCGAAGTTCATGCGGCGCACCGATGCAAGTTGTGCGCCATTGTTGGAGCGGGCGCAAATTTGCCAAATACGGATAACCCCTCGGTACCGGGCCGCTCTATGGTCCGGATCCTGTCCGAACCCGCTTCCGAGGAACCCCACCATGACCACCCGCTCCCTTCCCCTGGCACTGAGTGCCATTGCCCTGGCGACCACCACGCTGTGGGCGCCACCGGCCCTGGCCCACGGCGGCAGCGCCCGGATGGTGCCGCTGAAAAAAGCCGCCAAAGACGCCAACGCCACGGTGCACTGGGACGCCTACGCCCAGCTGTTCACCGTCTCGCGCAACAGCACCCTGGTGCGGGTCAAGCCCGGCGCGCCGACGGCGCAGGTCAACGGCGCGCCGCTGCGCCTGGCCGTGCCGGTGGTGATGCGCCAGGGCAAGCCCTATGTGTCGCACGACTTCTTCCAGCAGGTGTTCCAGTCGGGCCTGGACAAGACCTTCGTGGTCGAGCGCAAGCCCAACCCGCTGAACCCGCTGACGGCGGCCGAGATCAAGACCACGCTGGAGGTGCTCAAGGCCTCGGGCCAGTTCAAGCCCGGCCACCGCTTCACCGAGATCGTGCTCAAGGCGCCGCCGAAGGACCAGGTGTGGGCGCACGCGCTGGAGGGCAAGCCGGTGCAGGCGCCGCGCCAGGCGGCGTTCGTGATCCTCGACGGCCGCAAGCTGATCGAGGGCACGGTGGACCTGGCCACGAAGAAGCTCACGCAGTGGCAGCCGGTCGAGGGCGCGCACGGCATGGTGCTGATCGACGACTTCGGCGCGGTGCAGGCCGCCATCGAGGCCAGCCCGGAGTATGCGAAAGCGCTGGCGCTGCGCGGCATCAACGACGTGAAGAAGGTGGTGGCCACGCCGCTCACCGTGGGCTACTTCGACGGCAAGGACGGTCTGAAACAGGAAGAGCGCCTGCTCAAGGTGGTGAGCTACCTCGACGTGGGCGACAACAACTACTGGGCGCACCCGATCGAGAACCTGGTGGCGGTGGTGGACCTGGAGAAGAAGCAGGTCATCAAGATCGAGGACGCGGGCGTGATCCCCGTGCCCATGAAGGCCACGCCCTACGACGGCAGCGCCGGCAAGGGCAGCGCGCCGCGCAAGCCGCTGCACATCACCGAACCCGAGGGCAAGAACTACACCATCACCGGCAACACGCTGCACTGGCGCAACTGGGACTTCCACATCGGCCTGAACTCGCGCACCGGGCTCGCGCTCTCGACCGTGACCTACAACGACCACGGCACGAAGCGCAAGGTGATGTACGAGGGCACGCTGGGCGGCATGATCGTGCCCTACGGCGACCCCGACGTGGGCTGGTACTTCAAGGCCTACCTGGACTCGGGCGAGTACGGCATGGGCACGCTGACCTCGAGCATCGAGCCGGGCAAGGACGCGCCGGAGAACGCGGTCTACCTGGACGCCACCATTGCCGACTTCACCGGCGCGCCGATGGCCATTCCCAACGCCATTGCCGTGTTCGAGCGCTACGCCGGCCCGGAATACAAGCACCAGGAAATGGGCAAGCCCAACGTGAGCGTGGAACGCCGCGAGCTGGTGGTGCGCTGGATCAGCACCGTGGGCAACTACGACTACATGTTCGACTGGGTGTTCGCCGAGAACGGCACCATCGGCATCAACGCCGGCGCCACCGGCATCGAGGCCGTCAAGGGCGTGAAAGCGCGCACCATGAAGGACGCGAGCGCCGCCGAAGACACGAAGTACGGCACGCTGATCGACCACAACATCGTCGGCACCACGCACCAGCACATCTACAACTTCCGCCTCGACCTGGACGTGGACGGCGAGGCCAACTCGCTGACCGAGATGGACCCGGTGGTGCTGCCCAACACGGCCGGCGGCCCGCGCACCAGCACCATGCAGCTGGCGCAGCGCACGGTGGCGACCGAGAAGCAGGCGGCGCAGAAGTTCGACCCCGCCACCATCCGCCTGCTGAGCAACGGCGGCAAGAGCAACAAGGTGGGCAACCCCGTGTCCTACCAGCTGATCCCCTACGCCGGCGGCACGCACCCGGTGGCCAAGGGCGCCAACTTCGGCAAGGACGAGTGGATCTACAACCGCCTGAACTTCATGGACAAGCAGATCTGGGTCACGCGCTACCACACGGACGAGCGCTTCCCGGAAGGCCGCTTCCCGAACCGCTCGAACAAGGACACCGGCCTGGGCCAGTTCAGCGCCGACGACCAGCCGATCGAGAACACCGACAACGTGGTCTGGCTGACCACGGGCACCACGCACGTGGCGCGTGCCGAGGAGTGGCCGATCATGCCGACCGAGTGGGTCAACGTGCTGCTCAAGCCCTGGAACTTCTTCAACGAGACACCGACGCTGGGTCTGGTGCCGGCACCGAAAAAGGGCAAGCCCTGAGGGTGGCTGGCCGGGACCGCAGGGCCGCGCGCCCGGTCAGGCCAGCCGGCCGACCGGGTGTTCGCCCGCGCCGCGGTGCCGCCGCAGCGTGTGCGAGGGGCACTCGCCGAACAGGGCCTGGTAGTCGCCCGAGAAATGGCCGAAGTGCCAGAAGCCGAACTCGGTGGCGGCCTCGGTGACCGAGCCGGCGCTCTTGAGGCGGCGGCGCACGGCGTTCAGCCGCATGGTGGTGAGCCAGGCCAGCGGCCCCATGCCCCAGGTGATCTGGAACGCGCTCTGCAGCGTGCGCCGGCTCACGCCCAGGGCCTCGCACATCTCGCCGACCGAGGGCGGATCGCCCAGGCGTTGGGCCACGTATTCGGTCGCGCGCACCACGAGGGCACTCTGGCCGGAGGTGGCGCGCGCGGCGTGTGCGGACGACGCGGCTTCGCGCGGCGCCATGGCCAGCGCGATGCGGTCGAGCAGCTGGGTGCGCACCTGCTTGCGCAGCGGCGCGTGGCCGTGGCTGCCGCGGTCTTCGACGATCGGGCCGGCGCTCTGGAACAGGTCGACGAGAAAGCGGCGCAGCTCGCCGAGCACGGCGGGGTCGGCGTGGTGCAGGCGCGCGCGGTCGGCGGCGGCGTGTTCACCGGCCGCGGGGGCAACGTGGGCCTCGAACAGCGGGCGGTCCATCTCGATGCCGATCATCACGTGGCGCTGCGGAGAGAGGAACTCGAAGCCGTCGTGGCCCGAGAACACATGCAAGGTGTCGCCGCTGGCGGCGCTGCCGCAGAAGCGCGCATCGCCTTCGAGCGCGAGCGGCACACCGATGGCGAACACGTCGTCGCGCACCCAGCCGGTCTGGTGCACCGACTGGTGCAGGTCTTCGATGAACAGGCCGACGCCGTCGAGCTGCAGGCGCTGCACGGTGCCGTCAAAACGGCCGCGCGAGAGCTGCAGGTAGCGCTGGTTCCAGCCCTGCAGCGCCGCGGCCTGTTCGTCGATGTCGCCAAAGCGCGCGACCGTCGCGCGGCCGAGCGCCGACTCGGGCAGCGGAACGCGCTGCACCGGAATGGGGGGCATGGCAGGGACCATGGGCGGTAAAAGCAATCGCTGTGCCACAGGCGGCGCTGGCCCCGCATGCTGAAACCGCGCGGCGGCCGCGTCAATGACCGGCCGTCAGGTCGCGCGGGACGCGCTTGCCAAAACGGGATAGCGGCGCAACGCCGCGGGTGCTGGAATGCGCCCGTACCCAACTCCCAGGAGAAGCCTGTGTCCAGTGAAACCCACGCGCACCACGACGAAGACCTGAAAGTGCTCCACAGCATGGGCTACGCCCAGGAGCTGGCCCGCAACATGAAGGGCTTCCAGAATTTCGCGATCTCGTTTTCCATCATCTGCATCCTGTCCGGCGGCATCAACTCGCTGGGCCAGGGCATCAGCGGCGCGGGCGGTGCGTCCATCGGCATCGGCTGGCTGCTCGGCTGCGGGGTGAGCTTCGTGTTCGCACTGTGCATGGCGCAGATCGGCTCGGCCTACCCGACCGCGGGCGGTCTCTACCACTGGGGCTCGATCCTGGGCGGCCGCGGCTACGGCTGGCTCACCGCCTGGCTCAACCTGCTGGGCCTGGTCACCGTGCTGGGTGCCATCAACGTCGGCACCTACAACTTCTTCCTCGGCGCCTTCGGCACCACGCTGGGCCTGGAAGGCAGCTTCGGTCTGCAGGCGGCGTTCGTGATCGGCATCACCGCGATCCAGGCCATCGTCAACCACGTGGGCATCAAGGCCACGGCCAAGCTGACCGACCTGTCGGGCTACCTGATCTTCCTCGTGGCGGTGGTGCTCACCATCGCGCTGCTGGCCTATGCCCCGAGCTGGGACTTCTCGCGCCTGTGGACCTTCAAGAACTACAGCGGCCCGGTGGGTGGCGACGTGTGGCCGCAGACCGACAGCATGCTGATGCTGTTCGGCCTGGGTCTGCTGCTGCCGATCTACACCATCACCGGCTTCGACGCCTCGGCCCACACCGCCGAAGAAACGCAGAACGCCGCCAGCGCCGTGCCCCGGGGCATCATCTCGTCGGTGCTGTGGTCGGCCCTGTTCGGCTACCTGATGCTGGTGGCCTTCGTGCTGGCGATTCCCGACATGGACAAGGCCGCCGCCAGCGGCTGGGGCGTGTTCTTCACCACGCTGGACGCGGTGCTGCCCGGCGGCCTGAAGCAGACGCTGTACATCGGCATCTTCATCAGCCAGTTCATCTGCGGCCTGGCCACGGTCACCTCGGCCTCGCGCATGATCTTTGCCTTCGCACGCGACGGCGGCCTGCCGGCCTCGTCGGCGCTCAAGCGCGTGCACCCGGGCTTCCGCACCCCGGTGGCCGCGATCTGGACCGCCGCCATCATCTCGGTGCTGTTCACCCTCTACACCCCGGCCTACACCACCATCGTGTCGGTGACGGTGATCTTCCTGTTCCTGTCGTACGGCATGCCCATCGTGGCCGGCTTCTTTGCCTACGGTGGCCGCTGGACCAAGATGGGTCCGTGGGACATGGGCCCGGCCTACCGGGTGGTGGCGGTGCTGGTCGCCCTGTCGGTGGCGCTGATCTTCTACCTGGGCGTGCAGCCGCCCAACGACGCCGCGCTCAAGATCACGCTGGCCTTCCTGGCACTGACCGCGGTGGTCTGGTTCGGCTTCGAACGCCGCCGCTTCAAGGGCCCGCCGGTGGGCGACGAAGTCGCCAAGCGCCAGGCGCAGATCGCCGCCGCGGAAAAGGCGCTCGACGCGGCCGCCTGAGCGGCACCACACCGACCCAGGGAGAACGTCATGGGAGAACGCCTCAAGGGCAAGGTGGCGCTGGTCTCGGGCGGCGCCACCGGCGTCGGCGGCGCGGCGTCCCGGCTGTTCGCGGCCGAGGGCGCCTGCGTGGCGGTGCTCGACATCCACGCCGAAGCGGCGGAAGCCACGGTGCAGGCGATCCGCGACGCGGGTGGTGATGCGCTGGCCGTGGTGGCCGATGTGTCGTTGTCCGCGCCGGTGGAGGCCGCGGTGGGCGAGGTGCTCAAGCACTACGGCCGCATCGATGTGCTGTTCAACCACGCGGGCAGCATCGTGGTCAAACCCTTCCTGGACACCACCGAGGAAGAGTGGGACCGGCTGATGGCGGTGAACGTCAAGAGCATGTACCTCGTCACGCGCGCGGTGCTGCCGGGCATGCTGGCGCGCGGCAAGGGCGCCATCGTCTGCACCTCGTCGATCTCGGCCGTGGCGGGCACGCCGATGGAGGTGCTGTACGACACCACCAAGGGCGCCTGCCACATGTTCGCGCGGGCCATCGCGGTGGAGTACCGCGACCGCGGCATCCGCTGCAACGCGGTCTGCCCCGGCTTCGTGCGCACGCCGCACGGCCTGCGCGAGGTGGACGCGCTGCAGAAGCTGGGCGTGGACGTGTCCGAGGCGGCGCTGGCGGTGGCGCAGGGGCGCATCTGCGAGCCGGAAGAGGTCGCCGCGGCGGCGCTGTTCCTGGCCAGCGACGAGGCGAGTTTCATCAACGGCACGCACCTGTTTGTGGACAATGGCTTCACCGCCGTCTGACCCCACGGACCCATGACCTACAGCCACACCGTCAACGCCCAGCGCCACACCTTCGTCGACCTGCGCGACCTGATGGCGCGCGCCACGCCGCTGCGCTCGGGCGACCGGCTGGCGGGCGTGGCCGCCAACAGCGCGGCCGAACGCATGGCGGCGCAGATGGCGCTGGCCGAGCTGCCGCTGCGCACGTTCCTGAACGAGGCGGTGGTGCCCTACGAGACCGACGCGGTGACGCGGCTGATCGTGGACACGCACGACGCCGCGGCCTTCGCGCCGGTCGCCCAGCTCACGGTGGGCGACTTCCGCAACTGGCTGCTGTCGGACGCCGCCACCGGCGAGACCCTGGCCGCGCTCGCGCCCGGGCTCACGCCCGAGATGGTGGCGGCGGTGAGCAAGATCTGCCGCCTGCAGGACCTGGCGCTGATCGCGCGCAAGTGCCGCGTGGTCACGCGCTTTCGCGGCACCATCGGTCTTAAGGGCCGCATGGCCACGCGCCTGCAGCCCAACCACCCGACCGACGCCGCCTCCGGCATCGCCGCCAGCCTGCTGGACGGCCTGCTGCACGGCAGCGGCGACGCGGTGATCGGCATCAACCCCGCGACCGACAACGTGCCGCAGGTGGTGCGCCTGCTGCAGATGCTCGACGGCGTGATCAGCCGCTACGGCATCCCGACGCAGAGCTGCGTGCTCACCCACGTGACCAACACGATCCAGGCGATCGAACGCGGCGCGCCGGTCGACCTGGTGTTCCAGTCCATCGGCGGCACCGAGGGCACCAACAAGAGCTTCGGCATCGACCTCGGTGTGCTCGGTGAAGCGCGCGAGGCGGCGCTGTCGCTGAAACGCGGCAGCGTTTTTGAAGACGGCCAGCGCGGCGACAACGTGATGTATTTCGAGACCGGCCAGGGCAGCGCGCTCTCGGCCGGCGCCAACCACGGCTGCGACCAGCAGACCATCGAGGCGCGGGCCTACGCGGTGGCGCGGCACTTCAAGCCGCTGCTGGTGAACACGGTGGTCGGCTTCATCGGGCCGGAGTATTTGTACGACGGCAAGCAGATCATCCGCGCCGGGCTGGAAGACCACTTCTGCGGCAAGCTGCTGGGCGTGCCGATGGGCTGCGACATCTGCTACACCAACCACGCCGAGGCCGACAGCGACGACATGGACGCGCTGATGACGCTGCTGGGCGCGGCGGGCTGCAGCTTCATCATGGGCATTCCGGGCTCGGACGACATCATGCTGAACTACCAGAGCACCTCGTTCCACGACGCCATGGTGCTGCGCGACCTGCTGGGCCTGCGCGCCTCGCCCGAGTTCGAGGCCTGGCTGCGAAAGATGGGCGTGTTCGAAGCGGGCGAAGGCTCGCGCCTGGCGCGCGCGCTGCCCGAGGCCTTCGCGCCGGTGCTGGCGCGGCTGGAGTCGGCATGAGCGCCGCGCCGGGCCGCCCCAAGCAAGCTCGCACCGCAGCTCGAAGAGCGGAGGTTCTCCAATGAACGATCACGCCAAACCGCTGATCGCGACCGACGAAGTGCCGCACGTCACGCCCGCCGGCTGGGGCACGCTGCGCCGCTTCACCGACGCCCGCATCGCGCTCGGCCGCGCCGGCCACAGCCAGCCCACCGCGCCGCACCTGGCCTTCCAGCTCGCGCACGCGCAGGCCCGCGACGCGGTCCACCTGCCGTTCGACGCGCACGGCGTGGCGGCGGGTGTGCAGGCGCTCGGCCTGGACGTGGTCCACCTGCACAGCGCCGCCGCCGACCGCGCGACCTACCTGCAGCGGCCGGACCTCGGGCGCCGGTTGGACGAGGTGTCGCGCGCGCGGTTGCAGCAGCGGACCGCCGCGCCAGTCGACCTCGCCTTCGTCGTCGGCGACGGCCTCTCGGCGCTGGCGATCCACCAGAACGCCGTGCCCCTGATCGCGGCCATGCTGGCGCGGCTGCAGAGCGAAAAGACCCCGTGGACCCTTGGCCCGGTCGCCATCGTCGAGCAGGCGCGCGTGGCCGTGGGCGACGAAACCGGCGCGGGCCTGCACGCGCGCTGCGTGGTGGTGCTGATCGGCGAACGCCCGGGCCTGAGCTCGCCCGACAGCATGGGCCTGTACCTGACCTGGGCGCCGCAACCGGGCCTGACCGACGCCAGCCGCAACTGCATCTCCAACGTGCGCCCCGCGGGCCTGGCGATCGAGGCCGCGGCGGCCAAGCTGGTGCACCTGCTGGGAGCGGCGCGCACCGGCCAGATCAGCGGCGTGGGCCTGAAAGACGACCACGACGAACACGCGGCACTGCCCTCCGGCGGCGGCGACCCGTCGCACAACTTCCTGCTGGGGCACTGAGCCACGCCCTGCCTGCGCCTCCATTGCATGGAGGACCGGGTCCCTTGCTTTGTTGATGTGCGCTGTCGCCTGCGTTCCTAGCATGGCCTCTCCGCGGCATCCAGCCGCTTTCAGGAGAGCACCATGGGCATCGACATTTCCAGCGTCCTCGACAAGGCCTTGCTGTCGGACCTGACGGCCTTGAAACTGCACGAGAAGTACCTGATCGGGCCGCACATCCTCGGCATCGAGATCACGCAGGGCATCCAGTACTTCCGCGCCTCCCGCCACCTGACCGATCCCGCCGACCGCGGGCCGGACAACTCGCTGCAGCTGGTGGCCCACAAGACCGCGTGGGTGCGGGTGTACGTGCGCGCCGGCTGGGGCGGCGCGGTCAGCCTCAGCGGCAACCTGGAGATCCGCGCCATGCGCAACAAGCGGTGGCTGCCGGTGTGGGTCGATGTCGGCACGCTGACGCCGCAGACCCCCGGCACGGTGACGGCCCAGACGCTGCCCGACTACGCGAGCGAACGCGGCACCATCACCGCCACGCTCAACTTCATCGTGCCCGCCGAGGACATGGCCGGCTTCATGTCGTTCAAGGCCAACATCTGGCGCAGCAACGACGCCACCTCGGCCATCGTGGACAGCGAGACCGTGCAGGCCGACGTGTCGCTGCTGCAGACCCTGCGCGTGCGCGGCCTGATGGTGGCCTACAACGGCAGCAACGCGGCCGGCAACGGCAACCTCAACATCGCCGCGCCGACCGTGGGCGACCTGCAGACCACGGCCGCCTGGTGCCACACCGTGTTCCCGGTGCAGGCCGACGGCGTGTTCTCCAGCGCCGGCACCGTGACGCTCACGGTGCCGCTCACCGGGGCGGCGACCGCGCCCGGCGGCTGCTCACCCGGCTGGTTCACGCTCAACGGACAGCTCGCGGCCGCCAAGGCCAACGACGGCAACCGCACCGACGTCGTCTACTACGGCCTGCTGCCCAACGGCGTGCCCATGGGTCCGGTGATCGGCTGCGCGAGCAACGGCGTGACCTCGGGCGGGGTCGGCAACGGCGTGACCATGGCGCACGAGATCGGGCACTTCGCCGGCCTGCCCCACGCGCCCTGCGGCACGCCCGGCAACGCCGCCTACCCGGCCTACGAGCCCTACGACCCGGCCGCCACGCCCACCGCGTCGATCGGCGAGTACGGACTGGACATCAACGACGGCGGCATCCACCCGCCGGCCCAGAAGGACTTCATGTCCTACTGCGGTCCGCGCTGGACCTCGATCTACACCCACCAGCGCCTGACCAACAATGCGATCTTCGCGCCGACCTCCGTGTACCCGCGCATCCGCATTCCGGAGCTGGTCGACCCCTGGCTCTGGCCCTGGGAATACATTCCCGACCCGGCGCCCGAGCCTTGGGAAATCTGGAAGAACCGCATCGAGGAGCTGCGCATGCGCCCCGTCATCACCCTGATCGGCACCTTCGAGCGCGACGCCTCGATCACCATGCAGCACGTGATGCGCGTCGACGCCCAGTCCACCATCGCCACCGGCCTGCCCACGAAGATGGTGGCCGAGCTGCTGGGGGCCAACGGCGAGGTGCTCGCCAGCGCGCCGGTGATGCGCATCCCGGCCGATGCACACGGTGAAGGCGGTTGCGGCTGCGGTGGTGGATGCGGCGGCGGCGAGCCCGCAGTCTTCGGCTTCCAGGCCATGGTGCCCAACGTCGGTCGCGGCGAGGCCCTGCGCATCGTGCACGTCGGCGCGCTGGACGATGCCGACGGCAAGCTGCGCCGTCCGCTCACCGTGGCCTGGGAACGCCAGGCGTCGCGGCGACCGCTGAAGCTGGGTGAGGTCGCGGTGAAGGCCAGCGCGCGCGGCGTGACGCTGGCGTGGAAGGTCGAGGGCGAGGGCGCAGACGGCGCGCCGGTGAGCTGCTCGGTGCAGTTCAGCAAGGACGGTGGTCGTTCGTGGAACGGTGCGGCCGTCGGCATCGAGGGCGGCAAGCTGCAGCTCGCACCCGATGCCCTGCCCAGCGGCAAGCTGATCTTCCGCGTGCTCGCGCACGACGGCTTCGACACCGCCTCGCGCGATTCGGACCCGGTGCAACTGGCGCTGCGCGCGCCCAGCGTGGCGGTCATGAGCCCGGTCGCCGGCGCCCGCGTCGAGACCGGTGCACCGATGCGGCTGTGGGGCAGCGCCCAGAGCTCCAGCGGGGAACGCATCGACAACGAACACTTCGAGTGGCAGCTGGACGGCAAGGTCGTCGGTCGCGGCCGCGAGGTCTGGATCAACGCGCCCAAGCCGGGCCGGCACGAGGCGCGGCTGGTGGTGACCGATGGTCGCACCACCGGTGAGGCCTCGGCCGGCTTCACGACCCACGACCCCGACCGCGAAGGACGGCCTTCGCGTTGACCCGGGCGCCAGCCCGCGGCGGATCTGGCATTCTCCGGTCTTCGCAACCACCGGAGATCGGGAATGTCGGTTCTTGGAAACGCCTGCCTGGCGATGTGGTGGGACATGGCCCCGGAGATGCGGGTCGAGTTCGAACACTGGCATTCGCACGAACACTTCCCCGAGCGCCTGGGCATCCCCGGCTTCCTGCGCGCCACGCGCTGGACCAGCGCGACCGGCGGCGAGGGCATCTTCGTGATGTACGAGCTGACGGCGCACGCGGTGGTTTCCTCGCCCGCCTACCTCGCGTCGCTCAACGGGCCCTCGCCCTGGTCGACGAAGCTGATGCCGCACCACCGCAACATGGTGCGCACGCAGTGCCATGTGCTGGAGAGCCGGGGGTCGAGCGTGGCGCGGCAGGCGCTGACCGTGCGGCTCTCGCCCGCCAGTGGTCGCGCGGACACGCTGCAGGCGGCGCTGGCGGCGCGCATGGCCGAATGGGTCGGGCAACCCGGCCTCGCGGGCGCCCATCTGCTGCGGCATCAAACCCCGGCCATCGCCCAGACCACCGAGCAGAAGATCCGCGGCGGTGACCAGGCGGCCGACTGGGTGCTGGTGGTGACGGGCTACGACGCGGCGGCGCTGGATGCGCTGGCGTCGGCGGAGCTGTCGGAGGCTGCACTGGTCCAGCTCGGCGCAGCGCCCGGCCCGGTGCACGGCCGTTTCGCGCTCTCGCTCTCGGCCACGCCGGCCGACATGCGCTGACCTGCCGACCCAGCGGAGCGCCCGGCCCCCACCGGCCAGGGCAGCCTGCAGGTCGCCGCGCGGCAGGAGAGCGTCACATGCTCCACTCGAGGACCTGCCACTCTCCCGCCAGCAGACCGCGGTCCACCCGGGCGTGCAGGGCATCGAGGCGGTGCAGCGCGCAGGGCACGGCCTGCCCTTCGAGCGCAGGCAAGGTCGCTCGTTCCACGGTCCAGACACCATGCTCGAAGCGGCCGAAGGCGACGTCCACATCGAGCAGTGCCTGGGCCTGTTCCGGGTGCCGCCGCACCACCTCGGCCAGGGTTTCGTCGGGCTTCAGGTCGGCGGGCCAGGCGGCGCTGCGCGGCCGGTGGTGCATCAGGTACTCGCCCGCGACCAGCAGCCGTTCGGCCGTGGGCTGGCCATCGGCGCCCAGCCGCGCGAGCGCGATGCGCTGGCCCAGCGAACCGGGCAGGCGCTCCCAGACTTCGAGGTAGCGGCCGTGGATGCCGGTCTCGATCACGCGCTCCGGCGTCTCGAACACCATGTGTCCTTCGTCGGGCGTGCTGCGCGGCGGCTGGACATCGATGCAACGTTGCCAGGTGCAGACCTCGGGCCTGGCCGGGTCGGGGCGGGCGATGCGCGTGGTGCCGGCAAAACCCTGCTGCAGTGCGCGTCCCTCCGCCGCCTGGCGGTCGGCGTCGGCCGGCACCCGCAGGTCGCCGTGCCACAGGCCGGTCTGCAGCCAGCGCACCCAGGTCGTGGTGTCGCGGCCTTCGGGCGTCTCCAGCAGGGTGCGCGCCCACACGCCGTGGTAACGCGCCGGAACGCTGCTCAATGGACTGCCCTCCGTGCTGCGCACTGCGGGGCTGAGCGCCTTGGGAGCGGCCCGGCGACGCTCATGCGACCGCCCGCGCCTGGTGCAGCGCCTCGACCACTTCGTCGGTGCTGCAGACGCGGCCGAAGATGCCGCCCTCGACGCCGATCATCGCCATCGCGGGCGCGTGCAGCCCGGGCTGGCTGGCGGCGGTGGCGTCGGCCACGGTGGTGCAGACGAAGCCGCGGTCGACCGCTTCGCGCAGGGTCGAGTGCACGCAGACTTCGGCCGTGACACCGCAGAGGATGAGCTGGCGGATGCCGAAGGCGCCCAGCACCGGGCCCAGCGTGGTCTTGTGGAAGGCGCCGTAGCCGGGTTTGTCGATCACGTGTTCGCTGGCCAGCGGGCGCAGCGCGGGCACGAAGTCGTGGCCCTGCTCGCCGCGCACCAGCAACCGGCCCAGCGGCCCGGCGCTGCCGATGGGGGCGCCGGCCGCGACGCTGCGCGCGAGCTTGGCCGGCGGGCAGTCCGACAGGTCGGGCAGATGGCCTTCGCGGGTGTGCACCACCATCAGGCCGGCGGCGCGCGCGGCGGCCAGCAGGCGCTGCACCTGCGGCACCACGGCCTGCATGGGCGCGATGTCCAGCCCGGCCTGCTGGGCGTAGCCGCCGGGGCTGCAGAAGTCGCGCTGCATGTCGATGACGATCAGCGCCGTCAGCGCGGGGTCGAAGTGGGGCAACTCGCTCATGCTGCAGGCCGGATGAAGCCGGTGGTGATGGCCTCGGCCATGCGGCGCGCCACTTCGTCGGACAGCAGCTGGCCTTTGACCGCATCCGAGCCTTTGGCCGAGGACAGCACACCCGAGGGCGGCACCCAGTCGGTGCGCGGCGGGTACATGTCGTAGGGCGGGAAGTCGGCCGGGCCGTCGTCGGGCAGCAGGTCCATGCGCACCAGGGCGGGGTGGTGGTGCAGCATCATGGACGTCTCCAGCACGGCGGCGTGCTCCAGCGCGAAGCCGGGGAAGCCGTCGGGGAACACGTCGCCCAGGGTCTCGGGGGTCATGAAGTCCCAGTACTCCAGCCGCATCACCTGCAGCGCACAGGCCGGGTCGGCGGCCTTCGCATCGCGCAGGCCGAGGTCGATGCCTTCGATCAGGAACCACTGGTTTTCGTAGTGGCCGTTGACGATGACCAGCTTGTCGACGCCGTGGCGCGCAAACTCGCGCACCGCGTCGCGCACCTGGCCAATCAGCGTGGCGGCGTCGACGCTGGTGGTGCCGCAGAAGTGTTGGCCGCCGCCGCACTTGGGCTGCGACTTGTAGCCGTAGCTCAGCGTCGGTGCGACCAGGCCGCCCACGCGCGCCGCGGTGTCGGCCGCGACGGCGCTGGCCAGCAGGCCGTCGGTGCCCAGCGGCAGGTGCGGGCCGTGCTGCTCCAGCGCGCCCACCGGCAGCAGCACGGGCGGGTGGTCGTTGCGGATGCGCTGCTGGTAGTCGACCCAGGAGAGCTGGTTCATCCAGACGGTGCTGGACACGGGTTCGGGGGCGGTCATGGCGTGCGGACTCCGGTGACAGAAACGGAAACGGACGGTGTGTCGGGTGCGGGGCTGGCCAGGGCTTCGGCCAGCGCGGCGACGGCGATCAGCGCCCCGCCGGCCCAGCCCATGGGCGTCAGACTCTCGCCACCGAACGCAAGCGCCGTGCCCACCGAGACCACCAGCTCGGCCAGCAGGATCACGCCGGCGCGGCTGCTCTCCAGATGGCTCACGCCGTACTGCCAGGTCACGGTCGCCAGCAGCATCCAGCCAAAACCGTAGGCCAGCAGCGCCAGCACCACCCAGCCCGACACCGCGGGCAGGGACTGCCCCGTCAGGCCACTCGCCAGCGCCGACAGCAGGCCGCAGCCGATGAAGACACAGAAGGTCTTGGTGCGCAGCGGCACCGCGTGGGCGGCGCGCGCGATCACGTTGTTGGCCGCGAAGGCCAGTCCGGCCGAGAGCGAGAGCGCGTCGACCCAGCCGAAGGCCAGTGCCTCGCCACTGCCCCCATACGCACCACCCAGCCCCGGCCCGCCGAGCACCAGCCACAGGCCCACGACGGCCGCGGCCACGGCGGCCCAGCGTGTCGGCGGGATGCGCTCCTTCAGAAACAGCCAGCCGCCCAGCACCGACCACACCGGCGACAGGTAGAACAGGAACATCACCCGCACCACGTCGCCCAGCATCAGCGCGTTGACGAACGAGGTGTTGGCCCAGCCACCGACCAGCGTGAGCGCCAGCACCAGCGCCCACTGCGCGCGCCAGGCCGCACGGTCGCGCCAGAGCAGCCACACCGCCAGCACGCCGACCGACCCGTAGGCACACAGCGCAATCAGCGGGCCGGACAGGCCCTGCGCGACGAACCCCTTGAGCGGGATCCAGGACAGGCCCCAGAGCGAGGCCGAGAACAGCAGCACGCCGGTGGCGAGGCGGTCGGTGGGGTGCGCGGGCAGGAGGCTCATGGGTCTGCGTTCAGGGCATCACCGAGCCGCCGTTGGGTCCCAGCACCTGGCCGGTGTAGAAGCCCGACAGCTCGCTGGCGAGAAAGAGCGCGGTGGCGGCGATGTCCTCCGGCGCACCGAGCCGGTGCTGCGGGATCGCGAGTTCCTTCTCGACCCACTCGGCGCTCATGTGTTCGAGCGAGACCATGGCGGTCGCCACCGGCCCGGGAGCGATGGCGTTGACGCGGATCTGCTGCGGCGCGAACTCGCGCGCCAGCGACCTGGTCAGGCCGATCACGCCGGCCTTGGCCGCGCAGTAGGGCGCATAACGCTCGCGGCCCAGGATGCCCAGGTCGGAGGCGATGTTAACGATGGCGCCCTGGCCCTTGTCGAGCATGCCGGGGATGAAGGCGCGGCAGACCAGGAACACCGCCTTGAGGTCCACGCCCAGCATGCGATCCCAGTCGGCCTCGGTGGTCTCCAGAAAGGCCTTCTCCTGGATGATGCCGGCGTTGTTGACCAGCACGTCCACCGGCCCCACGGCGTTGGCCATGGCCTGCACCGCGGCGGCGTCGCTGACGTCGGCCTCATGCGCCAGCGCGTCACCACCGTCGGCGCGGATCTGCGCCACCAGCGCCTGCGCTTCGTCGGCCTGCCGCCAGTGGTTGACGATCAGGCGCGCACCGGCCTGCGCGAACAGCAGCGCCGTCGCGCGGCCGATGCCGGTGGCGGCGCCGGTGACCAGGGCCGTGCGGCCCTGCAGTGAAAGGATCGGTGTCACAGCATCACCTCGCCGTGGCTGGGCGAAAGGCACTGGCCGGTGAGCGCGGCCGAACCGTCGCTGGCCAGGAAGAGGAAGGTATCGGCGAGGTCTTCGGGCGTGAGCATGACCGGCACGGCCTGGCGCGACAGGATCTCGCGCTCGACCTCGGCTTCGCTCCTGCCCTGCTCCAGCGCCATCGCCGCGAGCGAACGCATCGCCGCCGCCGTGCGCACCCAGCCGGGGCAGACCGCGTTGACGCGGACGCCGCGCGGGCCCAGTTCGAGCGCGAGCGAGCGCGTGAGGCCGACCACGGCGTGTTTGCTGGCGCTGTAGGCCGAGAAGCCGGCCACGCCGATGCGGCCCCAGATCGAGGACTGTTGGATCACGCTGGCGCCGCGCGGCAGGAACGGCAGCAGCGCGCGCGTGAGTCGCCACATGCCGCTGACGTTGTTGTCCAGCAGGGCGGCCCAGCGCGCGTTGGCGTCGGCAGCACCATCATCGATGGGCGTCGGGTATTCGGTGCCGGCGTTGTGCACCAGCACGTCCAGCCGGCCCCAGAGCGCGTCCACCTGCGTCGCGGCGGCGGTGACGCTGGGATCGTCGCCCAGCTGGCAGACCAACGCGTGCGCATCGGTGCCTTGCGCGCGCAGCCGATCCACCAGAAGCTGCAGCGGCTCCGCCTCCCGGTCCAGCAGCATCAGGCGCGCACCCTGCGCCGCGAAGCCGCGCGCGAGTGCCTGGCCGATGCCGCCGGCCGCGCCGGTGATGAGCACGGTGCGGCCTTCGAGGCCGTAGCGGACCGTCATACCGCGGTGAGGAAGGACACGCCCACGGCACCGATGAAGCCGTCGGCGCGGTGCGGGGCGCCCGGCGGCAGCACGGCGCCGTAGTTCTCGGACAGCACGCGCGCGACGCGGTGGCGGTGGTAGGCGCCCAGCAACTCGCCCACCGTCACGACCTGCGGACTGCGGTCTGCGTAGAGCTGCCGGTGCAGCGCGGGCAGCTGGTACCAGGGCGCCACGGGCCGCTCGTGGTGGGCGTTGTGGAAGCCGAAGTTGAGCCACACCAGGTTGAGCCATCTGGCATCCAGCCCGACCACATCGCTGTAGGTGTTGGCCTGCTCGTAGGCGCGGTCGCGGACCTTGTCCTGCGGGATCGGCGCCTCGTCCAGGATGGGGTAGGTGTCGTAGGTGTGCTGGAAACAGTCGGCAAAACGCAGCAGGTGCACGAACAGCAGGTAGGCCAGCGCGTACAGCAGCAGCGCCTTGGGCGACCACCAAGCCAGCAGCGCCCAGGCACAGAGCCGCACCGCGGCGACGCCGAGGATGCGGCCGCGCGCGTCGCGCTTGCGTTCGTCCACGAAGGGCAGCGCCATCACGACGCCGCGCATCAGGAACTCCACCGCCGGGATGTGCAGCCATTCCAGCGCCAGCACCACGTGGCGCAGCAGCGGCCGCCGCCGCAGCAGGCCCTGGAAGTCGAAGGTCAGCACGTCGGCGCGCTCCACGTGGTGGCGCATGTGCTTGCGCCGCAGGTCGGCGAAGCGGGCGTAGGCGCTGCCGTTGATCCAGCTCATGGCCACGCCCCAGCGCTCGTTGGCCTGTGGCGTCTTGAAGATGGCCTGGTGGGCGAACTCGTGGATGAAGTAGGCCGACCAGGTCAGCGTCAGCATGACCAGCAGCACGCCGGCCACATTGAGCAGCCAGAACGGCTGGCCGAGCATCCAGATGCCGGCCGGCCAGCCGAGCACCGTCACGCCCAGCGCGACGGTGTTGGGCAGCACGCCGTCGGCGTGCCGGAACAGGGCGGTCATGGCGCGCCTTCCGCCTTACTTGGCCAGGGTCTTGACGATGGACGCGTCGAAGGTGGCTTCGGGCGCCGGCAGGGTCGTGATCTGGCCCTTGGCCTTGAGCAGCTGGCCGATCACTTCACCGCTGGCGTAGTAGGAGGTGGTTTCCTTGGCTGGCAGGAAGGCCTTGGGCATCTCGGCCAGCGGGATGTTGTACACGCCGCCCATCTGTTCCTTGGCTTCCTTGGCGGAGACGCCCATGAACTTGCCGATGATCTTGGCCGCGTCGTCGGGCTTGGACTTCATGTAGGCCATGCCGTCCAGGTAGGCCTTGATGAGGCCGCTGATCTCGGTCGGCTTGGCCTTGATGGCCTTGTCGTCGAACACCAGCACGTCGGCGATCAGGCCGGGCGCGTCCTTGGAGGAAAACACCACCTTGAACTTCTTGCCGCCGCCCTGGCCGAGGATCTGCGACAGGCTGGGTTCGTAGGTCACGCCCACGGGCAGCTGGCCCGAGGCCATCGCGGCCGGCACCGCTTCGGGCGTCATGCTGACCGGGCTGATGTCCTTCTCGGTCAGGCCGTTGACCTTGAGCGCGTAGGACAGCAGGAAGTCGCTGGGTGAGAGCGGGTTGTAGCCGATCTTCTTGCCCTTGAAGTCCTTGACCGTCTTGACCGTGCCGTCGGCCACGATGGCGTCACCGCCGTTGGAATAGTCGATCGGCATGACCACCTTCATGCTCTTGCCGGCGGCGACCTGGCCGACCACCTGGTCGTAGGTCAGCATGCCGCCATCGACCGCGCCCGAGGAGATCGCGGGCGGGATCAGCGCGGGGTCGGTGAAGACCTGCAGCGAGACCTTGAGGTTGTATTTCTTGAACAGGTCCAGCGACTCGGCGACGTAGAACGGGCCGTAGCCGATCCACACCACGGTGGCGATCTTCATGTTGGTGGGACCGGCCGCGAAGCTGGTCGCGGTGGCCAGCGCCAGGGCCGCACCGACGGCGGGCTTGCACAGCCGGCCGAGCAGGGAAGAAGAAGAGGAAGACGCTGCGGGAGAAGAGAACAGACCAGCCAGTTTCATGATGAAGCTCCATGGGTGAAGGACGGGCGCAGGAGAACCGATCTGACGTCGTTCTCCCGGGCTTTTGTCCCTCCGTGGAGCCTGCGATGAGGCCGGTCCACTCTCGGACCAGACCCTGCGTTGCCGCAGACGGAACCCTAGTGGACCTACGCACGAGCGCTGACACCGTGTGCAGACCGCTCTCCATGCTGATGTCCTCCATTGCATGGAGCGTGCCAGGCATCCGGCCCCCGCTTTTGCACCAAAGGGTGGCGCGCCGGGGGGTGGAGGTGCCGCCCTGTGCACCGACGCGCCTGCTCGTGGTGCACAGCCGCGGCTCAGCGCAGCGCCAGCGAGTCGCGCTTCCAGGCCGGGTCGGGCCAGCGGCTGAACGGGCCGAGGGCTTCGGCGTCCAGCGCCGTGCGTTCGGGCGTGAGGGTCGCAGCGTTGACCACCTCGAAGCGGCGGATCGTCTTGCCCTCGGCGATCGCTTCACGCGCCACCAGCAGGCGCTGGCCACCCGGCTCCCAGCCCGCGAACTCGGCGTAACCCGTGCCCGGCTGCAGCGCGGCCGGCGGCAGCACCTGCACGTTCCAACCACTGGCGTCCTTGCGGAACACCCAGAGCTCGCGCCAGCCATCGACCGGCTGCACCGCCAGCGCCAGCGCCGTGCCTTCGCGGTTGGGCGCGGCCGAGGCGGCCCAGACCTGACCCCAGCTGCAGCGCTCGGCCAGTGCGGGCGCATCGGCTTTGGCCTTCGGGTCGCGCAGGCTCACGCAGCTCTGGCCGTCGTCGGCGCGGCGGGTGGTGATGGCCAGGCGACCGGTCAGGGCCGCGGCGGGCGCAGCGGCCCAGCGCACGGCGTTCACACGCACGGCGGCGGCGTGGAACCGGCTCAGGTCGTCGTCGACCAGCTCGGTCTTGTCGACACGGCCGATGGCGTCGATCGCGCGCTGGGCGGCGCTGCGCGCGGTGTCGGTGCTGGCGCGCTGGGCGCGGGCAAAGGCGAGGCGGCTCCAGACCTCGGCCTGGCGCGTGGCGAGGCGGGCGCGCCAGTGGACCGGCAGCGCGGGCACGTCGGCACGGGCCAGCAGGTCGGCCAGGCCTTCGTCCAGCGCCTCGCGGTCGGCGGCGCGGGCCGGGGCCTCCAGACATTCGCTGCGCGTGAGCGCCATTGCGGCGCGCGCCTTCTGTTCGGCGTTGGCGGCGGGCATGGCCAGCAGGCGGCGGTACGCATCGCCGTCGTAGCAGACCGTCATGCGGCCATCCTGTTCGCGCGACACCAGCTGCACACCATGGCGGCGTGCCACGTCCAGGTGCGCGGTCAGCAGCGGATCGTCGGTCCGGCCGGTGCCGCTGCTGGCGCGTTCGGCCAACCGCTCGGCCTGGCGGCCGATCGCGTCCATCACGGCGGCGCCCTGCGGCCCCTGCAGCGCGGCGGCAGGCAGGGCCTGGATGGCGGCGGCGGCCAGCGCCAGCCCCAGCGGTTCCGAGCCCGGCTGTTCGCTCACGAAAGCCATCAGGGCCAGCAGCTGGGGCGTCTCGGCCGCGTCGGTAGACACGCGCATCAGCTGCGTGGCGCGCACATAGCCGCCGCGCTCGCGGTGGTGGTCCCAGACCTGCAGGAAGTCGCCTTTGCTGCCGCGGATCTCCAGCGCCTCGCCACGCCAGAGCAGGGTTTGGCTGGCGGCGCTGTCGCGTGGCGCGGCGCGCAGGGCGACCTTGTCGCGCGTCACCAGGCCCACCGCGGCGGCCGGGGCGGGCACCGTCGCGGCGCGGGCGCTGTAGACACAGCCCACCAGCGCGATGGCCAGCGTGCCGGCCCAGAGGTGGCGGGCCCAGTGATGGGAGATCGAACGGCTCATGTCATTGCTCCGCGGTGTCGGTGTGGGTGTCGCTGGTCTGCTGCGGGGCCGCGGCCACGTTGCCCAGCAGGTTGTTGCCGATGAAGCCGTTGGTGTTGGGCGGCGCGATGATGACCTGCACCTTGTCGCTCAGGCGGTCGGCCATGGTCTTCTGGATCAGCAGCGGGTGCTTGGTGATCAGCGCACCCTCCATCGCCATCTGCTCGGCGTTGGCCTTGCCGATGTTGCGCAGGCGGTAGGCCTCGGCGTCGGCCAGCTTCTGGCGCGCTTCGGCTTCGCCGGTGGCCTCGATGCGGCGGGCCTGGGCTTCGCCTTCGGCCTGCTTGACGCGGGCCACGCGGGTGGCTTCGGCTTCGAGCTGGCGCTGTTCGATCTGGCGCTGCTTGAGCGGCAGCACGTGCTTCATCGCCTCTTCCTGCGCCTTGGCGGCGATCACCTGTTCGCGCGCGGCGGCCTCGGCCGCGACCTCGCGCTTGGCTTTCTCGGCCTCGGCGGTCAGCGTGCTTTCCTTGACCTGCTTCTCGCGCAGTTCCAGCGTGTAGCGCATCTTCTCGGCCGACAGGCCTTCGGTCAGCAGCACCTCCATGCCCTTGCGGTAGTCCTCGGGCAGGTCGATCTGGCCGATGTGGACCGAGCGCAGCACCAGGCCGTCGGCCTGCAGGCGCTCGCGGATCTGGGCCTCGATGTCCTGCTCGATCTGGGCGCGCTGCGACGAGAAGATCTCACGCACCGTGTGGCGGGCGACGATCTTGTAGACCGTGGCCTGCACGGCGGGTTCGACGATCTGGCTGTCGATGTCGGCCGGCAGGGCCAGCGCCTTCGCGCCACCGATGCGGGCCGGGTCGATCGCGTAGCGCACCCGCAGGTCCATGCCGATCGACAGGCCCTCGACCGTCTGCGCCGGTGAGGCGCCCTTGGCCGTGGCCATCGATGCCGCGACCCAGGTGCGGTCCTTGAGCGACCAGACGCTCACCTCGTGCAGGCCGGGCACGCGCCACACCGGGCCTTCGCGCCAGACGCTGGTGCTGCCCGTGAGCTGGTTGGTGCGCACCGCCAGGTGGCCAGGCTCCAGCGGTTGCACCGGCGGGTGCTGGATCAGCAGGTAGCCGGCACCGGCGGCGATGGCGGCCGTGCCCAGGGTCAGCACCACCGGGCGCCACGGAAAGGGTTTGCCCGGCGCACGGAACACGGCTCCGGTCTCGGCCATGTCATCGCCCGCCACCGACGCGGCAGACGGGGTGCGGCGCAGCCATTGGGCCAGGGCCAGGCGGGTGGAACGGGTCAGGGTCTTCAGACGCAGCAGCATGGATTTCTCCGGGGGTTTTGGCCAACCCAACCGCGGGTTCGCCATGCCCTGCATCGTTCCGGGAAGGCGCGGAAGTCTCAATGCGGTCGCCGGGCGGAAGCACCGCCGGCCCCGGAAGAAAAACTCACAGGGCCCGCGCCGGCCGGCCTTCGATAATGGGCGCCATGCAAAAAGTCGCCGTCATCGAGGACGACCGCCCGACCAGCAACCAGCTGGCCGGCTGGATCCAGGCCGCCCGCCCCGAGCTGGAGATCCACCAGTGGTTCGACCGCGACAGCGCCGAAGCCGCGCTGGCGCGCGAGCGCTACGACCTGGTGGTGCTGGACATCGAGCTGGGCCGCGAGCGGCACGCGGGCGTGGCGATCATCAACACCATCAACAAGCTGCACCAGGGCACGCCGGTGCTGGTGGTCTCGGCCATGCCGGCCGCGATCTACCGCAGCATCATGAAGGCGCTGGACGCCTGGGACTACCTGCAGAAGACCAGCTTCGACGAGGCCGAATTCGTCGAAACCTTCCTCGACATCCTGCGCAGCGCGCGCACCCAGAAGGGCGCCGAACCCGCGCCGGCGGCCGACGACGAACTGAGCCTGGACCCGCTGTGGCAGCGCAGCCCGACCTGGCGCGGACAGCGCATCAACCTGCCGCTGACGGCGCAGCGCATCCTGGCGGTGCTGGTGCAGCACAAGGGCCAGACCGTGAGCTACGAGGACCTGTTCGAGGTGGTCAAGAGCGGACGCAACCGCGACAACGTGCGCAAGCACGTGAGTGCGATCCGCGACGCCTTCCGCGATCTCGACCCGAGCTTCGACGCGATTGAAAACGTCCCCATGCGCGGCTTCCGCTGGAGCCGATGAAGTTCGGTCCCCTCGACCTGCCTTCGCTGCCGGCGCTGACGCTGCCGCGGCTGCCGCTGTCGGCGTTCCGGCGGCGCATCGTGTTCCACGGCGTGTTCCTGCTGCTGGCCCTGGCCGTGGTGGTGCTGGCACTGACCCTGCTGGCGGAAGAGAAGCAGCGCAGCCGCGAGCGCTACGAGGCCGGCTTCCGGCAGACCCTGTCGACCATGGCGGCGCAGTTGCGCCACCCGACCGGGCAACTCGCCCTGATCAACGCCGACGCCGTCGCACCCTCGGCCAAGGGCCTGGCGCCGGTGGTGCTGCCGTTCTCGGCGCTGGACTACTCCGACCCGTTCAAGGCACGGCAGGCGGTGGAGATGAGCGGCTGCGCGGTGCACTGGCCCGACGACGGCGGGCAGCTCTGCGTGGGCGTGGGCAACAGCGCCTACGCCGGTGGCGTGGTGTACCTGGTGGCCGATCTGGTGCTGCCGCCGGCCATGGCGCGCGAGCCGGGCACGCTGGATCTGGCGCCGGTGAGCCACGCGGTCGTGCAGGCGCAGACCGCCGCCGGCACCGAACAATGGGTAGCGCCCTTCGAGGCCCCGGGCGATGCGCCCGCCGACCTGGGCGATGGCGGCCTGCGCGGCCGCGTGACGGGCTTTGCTGGCGCAGGCAATGCCCTGGTCAAGGGTTCGCTGCCGGTGCGCGACTTCCGCGGCTGGCTGTGGCAGGAACCCGGATGCGCCCAGCCCGACCAGACACTGCCCGCTTGCGCGCGCCGCTCGCTGCTGTCGCTGCGGGTGCCGATCGAGGCCTGGCGCCAGGCGCTGTTCGCGGGCAGCGCGCGCACCTGGCCGCCGGCCGATCTGGGCCGGACCGCGCTGCGCCTGCAGTGGGTCGGGCCGGAGGGTGTGGTGCAGTTCGACAGCGCGCGCACCGGCGCGGTACAGCCGTTTTCGCTGCAGCACCTGGCCACCACGCTGTCGGCCGGCGAGGTGCTGCGCATCGAACGCCTGGGCGGCGATGCGGCGCGGCTGGTGACCCAGCTGCGCGGACGGGCACAGGGCGACGAGGTCGCCGCACCCTGGCTCACGCGCCTGGTCCTGCGCCTGCCCTCGGCCGACACCCGCACCCAGGTGCAGGCCAGCGAAACCCTCACCAGCTCCAGCGGCCGCTACCGGCTCACACTGACCGGCGACCTCGCCAGCGTGGACCGGCAGCTGAGCGCGACCGCGACCCGCATGAGCTGGTACGTGGGCGCGATGCTGGCCGCGATCTTCCTGGCCTGGCTGATCATCGAGCTGGGCCTGATCCGGCCGGTGGCGCTGCTGACCAAACGCGCGGCGGCGCTGAACTACAACATGCAGGACCCGCAGGTCGAGCGGCGGCTGGGGGAGCTGGACGTGAGCGACCTCGGCGGCCGCGACGAGATGGGCATCCTGGCCAGCTCGCTCGCGGCACTGCTGCAGCGGGTGAAGGAGGGCGTGCGGCGCGAACACCTGCGCAACGAGCAGGAGCGCGACATGTGGCACGCCGTGGGTCACGAAATCATGTCGCCGCTGCAGTCGCTGATGGTGCTGCACGGCCAGCCGCAGGACCCCAGCCACCGCTATGTGCACCGCATGCAGCAGGCGGTGCGGGTGCTCTACGGCACCGCCTCGCCCAGCGAAGCCATCACCTCGGCCACCGTCGAGGTGGACGCGCTGGACCTCGACAACTTCCTGCAGCACGTGGCCGAGAACGCGCCCTACGCGGGCATCGCGAACGTGGTCTTCACGCGGGCCACCGCGCCGGTCTGGGTGCAGGCCGACGAGCATTCGCTGGAAGACGTGGTGACCCACGTGCTGCGCAACGCCGACCGCTACCGCCCCGAAGGCTCGGCGATCACGCTGACACTGTCGGCCGATGAAACCATGGCCACGCTGCGCATCCACAACACCGGCCCGGCGATTGCCGACGACCTGCTGGACAAGATCTTCGAATACGGCGTGAGCGATGGCGCGGCCGGCGCGCAGGGCGAGGGCCGCGGCCAGGGCCTGTTCGTCGCGCGCACCTACATGGCCAAGATGGGTGGCACCATCATGGCCACCAACACCGAGGGCGGTGTCGCCTTCCTGCTGCGCATGCCGCGCGCCACCTCCAGAACCCACGCATGAGCCGCATTGCCGTCATCGACTTCGAAACCACGGGCACCTCGCCCGGCATGGGCGACCGCGCAACCGAGGTCGCCATCGTCATGACGGAAGGCGGCCGCGTGGTCGACCGCTACCAGAGCCTGATGAACGCGGGCGCCTACATCCCGGCCTTCATCACGCAGCTGACGGGCATCACGAACGCGATGGTGCAGGCCGCGCCCCCGGCGGCACAGGTGATGGCCGAAGCCGCCCGCTTCGTGGGCGATGCGCCGATGGTGGCGCACAACGCGTCGTTCGACCGCCGCTACTGGCAGGCGGAGTTGGCGTTGTGCGGCCTGCCGGCGAAGCAACCGTTTGCCTGCACGGTGTTGCTGTCGCGCCGGCTGTATCCGGAGGCGCCGAGCCACAAGCTGGGCTCGCTGGTGGACTGGTTCGGCCTGCCGCGCACCGGCAAGGCGCACCGGGCGCTGGCGGATGCGGAGATGGCGACGGAGTTGCTGGGTCGCATCCGGCACGACCTGCTGCTCAAGCACGGTGTCGCGCGTCCCGACCACGCGTTTCTCTGTGCCTTGCAGTCTTGCACCAAGGCTTCGCTGCCGAAGTTCTTTGCGCGTCAGGTGGCAGCTCTCGCCTGATGGTTCGTTCGTGGCTTTTGTGGGTGAGCCATCTGTTGCTCACAGGGTGATGGCGCTGTCCGAAGGCGCAGGCCCCATTCGCGCATGCCACAGAGTTGGGCGCTCCCACCCGGTGTTCACGAAACAGGGGCGGCGAACAGGTCAGCGCGCGTGCGAGGTGGGCCGGAGTCTGCGGGCGGCGACATCACCCTGGCGCGAGGTCTGCACCCAGAAGGACACGAAAGAGGTTCAGTCCCGAAGCAAGCCAGCCAAAGACAAAGACCCGGTCACCGCGGGCAAAGAAGGCGCCTGCCACGACAGCCCCGCCTCCCGCGCCCACAGCGGCAGCTCGCCCGAAGCCGACACGCGCGCCACCACCCGGTCCACCACCGCCAGCAGATCGGTCTTCGACGACAGCGCCACCCATCCCAGATTGATCCCCAGTGGCTTCGCCGGCCCCGCCTGCAAGGCCGTGCCCGGCTTGCGCACCCGGTAGGCGTCGAACGCCGCCGACGGCACCATCACTGCGTCGACGCGGCCCCCCTCCAGCGCCGCCCAGACATCCTCGCGCTGCCCCAGCGACACCATGTCCTTCGCCAGCGCACCGCCCCCGTACATCGCCACCAGCGTGCCTTCGAGCGTGCCCGCCACCGCACCGATCTTGCGGCCCCTGAGCCCGCCCAGCGACGACACCGTCGGTTCGCCGGCGCGCTGCACGATCACCAGCGCCGTGCCCTGGTAGGGCTGGCTGGAGACCAGCGTCCCCAGCGTGATCCAGGGCCGCTCGCGCGGCGGCTTGGCGCCCGGATGGTCCGGCGTCTTGAAGCGCTCGCGCGTCGGCGGTCCGAGATCGGAGGCCAGCAGCGGAAAACCGCTCGCCAGCTCGCACAGACCGGCCGAGAGCATCGCGTTGACCTCGTGGGTCAGCATCGACTCCTTCTCGACCTCGGGCTCGAACGGCACCAGCTTCAGCTCCCGCCCCAGCTCGCGCGCCACCGCCTCGGCGACCTTCACATCAAAGCCCGTGACCTGGCCCTTGCGCGCCATCGAGAACGGCGGGTTGTCCTCGGCCATGCAGACGGTCAGCGGCTCGGCACTCGCCAGCGCACACACCACCGACAACGCGAAGGCAACGCCTGAACGGAGGGCCTGCGTCGAGAAGCGTCGCGGAACCGGCTTCGCCGGGCCGCTGGCGCTGCCCCCCTTCAGGGGGGTGACGCCGAAGGCGGCGCGGGGGGTATTCACAGTTCCTTCCCTCCTCTTGTCGCGACGTAGTTCCACAGCATCTCGATCGTCTCCGGCTCCAGCGCGCCCTTGAACGAGGGCATGTTGCCCTTGCCGTTGGTCACCGAGTTGTAGAAACGCTCGCGCTGCTCGGTCGGGAACTTGCGCAGGTCGTACACCGTCGTGCCGGCGTTGACCATGTTGCGGCCGTGGCACTGGGCGCAGGTGCGGTGGAACTGCTCGCGCCCCTTCTCCACCGCCTCGGCGGTGAAGGGCACGGGCAGCGGCATGGGCACCGGCACCGCTTCGGCCGGCACCGTGTTGGACTGTGCGAGCGCCGCCCCCGTGAGGGCCAGCGCGCACACCAGAGGTTCTCTCCAACGCATGCTCACTCCAGTGCAAACGTCCAGACGGAACCACCAGCAGGGACCTGCGACATGCGCTCGTCGCCCATCAGCGCCCAGACGCCGCCGGCACCCGAGACGATGGTCACGTACTGCTTGCCCTTGTGCTCGAAGGTCACCGGCAGGCCGATGATGCCGCTGCTGGTCTGGAACTCGTAGAGCTTCTTGCCCTTGACCGCGTCGACGGCGATGAACTCGCCGGTGGCCGCGCCGGTAAAGACCAGGTCGCCGGCGGTCGAGAGCGTGCCGGCCATGCTCGGCTGGCCCGGCCAGGCCAGCTGCCACTTGCTCTTGCCGGTCAGCGGGTCGATCGCGCTGAGGTAGCCGTGCGGCTCGTTCTTGGGCATGTTCACACCGCGGAAGTTGACACCCAGGTACCACTCGCCCTTCTTGTATTCGGGCTTGGCCAGCTGGTAGGGCCAGCTGATGTTGAGCGTGTTGGCGTAGGCCAGACCCGTGGCCGGGTTCCACGACATCGGGGTCCAGTTCTTGCCGCCGAGCACGCTGGGGAAGATCTCGACGTCTTCGCCGGCGCGCGCCTTCTTGTCGGTCTCGCTGTGCACCGGACGGCCGGTCTTGAGGTCGATGCGGTCGGCCCAGTTGACCTTCACGTACGGGTTGGCCGCGAGCAGTTCGCCGTTGGCGCGGTCGAGCACGTAGAAGAAGCCGTTGCGGTTGGCCTGCGCCAGCACCTTGCGGTCCTTGCCGCCGATCTTCATGTCGACCAGCATGCCCACTTCGGTGGCGTCGTAGTCGTAGGGATCGTTGGGGCTGAACTGGTAGTGCCACACGAGTTCACCGGTCTTGGGCCGGATCGCCACGACCGAGGCGATGTAGAGGTTGTCGCCCTGGCGCGCGTTCGGGTTCCACGGACCGCCGTTGCCGGTGCCCCAGTAGACGATGTCGAGGTCGGGGTCGTAGGCGCCGGTCAGCCAGGTCGGTGCGCCGCCCTTGGCGTGCGAGTCGCCCGACCAGGTGTCGCCACCCTTCTCGCCGGGCGCGGCCGTGGTGTAGAACTTCCACAGGTGCTTGCCGGTGGCCGGGTCCCAGCCGTCGATGAAGCCGCGCGTGCCGTATTCGCCGCCGGCGATGCCGGTGATCACGACGCCGTTGGCGATCAGCGGCGCGCTGGTCATGGCCTGGCCGTTGGCGTAGTCGGCGGCCTTGCTCTTCCACAGCTGCTTGCCGGTCTTGGCGTCCATCGCGATCAGGTGCGCGTCCAGCGTGGCGCGGAACAGCTTGCCGTCGTAGATCGCGGCGCCGCGGTTGAGGATGCCGCAGCAGGCCATCTTGAACACGTCCTGCGGCAGCTCGATGTCCTGCTTCCAGATCTGCTTGCCGGTGGCGGGGTCGAGCGCGATGGTCGCGTTGTGCGTGGTCACGTACATCACGCCGTTGTGCACGATGGGCTGCGACTCCTGGCCCTGCGGGTTGTTCAGGCTGTAGGCCCAGACCGGGCGCAGCTTGCCGGCGTTCTTCGCGTTGATCTGCTTGAGCGGGCTGTAGCGCTGGTTGTTGTAGCCCATGCCGTAGGTGAGCACGTCGCCGGGGGTCGCGTTGTCGCGCTTGAGGTCGTCCAGCGTCTGCGCCTGCGCGCCGCCGAGCAGCAGCGACAGCGCCGCGCCGCCCAGCCAGAGGGAGGTCTTGTTCATGTCTTGTCTCCTGTGTGTGAGGGGAACCCTCGTTGTGGTCTCCTGCCTTTTTCATTGTGGGAATTCGCGCGCCGTCGATCACGCCCGGGTTTTCCCGGTGGGAAAAGTGTTCTGCGGTGGAACACCCGGGCGCGACAGCCTCTCGGGTTTTCCCGCTTGTTGCCGAAGGTGGCACTGCCGAAGCTGCGGGTTCTTTTCAACGCGTCCCCATGCGATCCCCGATCCGCAACCTGTCCACCCAGGACCTGCCCGCGCAGCCCTTCTTCCAGACGCCCGAACAGCGGGCGGCACTGGCGCGCCAGCGTTTCTTCGAGGAGCAGGCACACCCCGCCGGGCTGGTCAGCGAGGCGGTGATCCGCTCCTGGGGCCGCAGCCGCGCACAGGGCCACACGGCGCACAAGATGCCGGCGCTGGACCCGGTCCACCGCAGCGCGCTGAGCGCGGCGCTGGCGCGCAACCGCCGCCTGCTCGACGCCGCGCACGGTGACCTGCAGCAGCTCGAGGCGACGCTGGCCGGCACCTCCAGCCGCCTGATGCTGACCGACGCGGCGGGCGTGATCGTGCACGTCTCCCGCGGCACGGGCGACCCGCAGCAGAAGGTGCTCGACGCAGCGACGCGCGTGGGCGTGAACCTGGCCGAGGGCGTGCTGGGCACCACCGCGCCGGGCATCGTGGTGCAGACCGGCATGGCCTGCACCGTGCAGGGCTGCGAACACTTCTACGACCTGTTCGGCGGCCTGCGCTGCGCGGCCGCGCCGATCCGCGACGTGCACGGCCGGCTGGTCGGCGTGCTCGACGTCTCGACCGAGGCGCGTGGCTTCGGCTTCGATGCCGCCGCCGTGGTCGGCGTCTACGCGACCTCGATCGAGAACCGCCTGCTGCAGGCGCAGTCGGACCAGCACCTGGTGCTGCACTTCCAGGCCGCGCCCGCGCTGCTGGGCACGCCGATGGAAGGCCTGGCCGGCATCGACGGCGAGGGCCATGTGGTGTGGATCAACGCGACCGGCCGCAGCCTGCTGGGCCAGCCGGCGCAACGCTGCGGCGACCCGGTCGGCGAGCTGTTCGGCACCGACCTGCGGCGCCTGCTCGGACTCTGCGGTCAGCCGGAGGCGCAACGCATGCAGCTGCCCAACGGCCTGGGCATCTGGGTGCGCGCCTCGCTGGGCCTGCGCGACGGCATCGACATGCAGCACGCGGTCGCCTGGTCGCCCGCCCCCGAGCCGGCGCTGGTCCCGGAAGAGGCCCCACCGGTCGAACCCGATCCGCCCGCACCGCCCGAAGCGACCTCGCTCGCCGCCACCCAGCAGCGCCTGGTCGAAGACACGCTGCAGGCCAACGGCGGCAACGTCGCGCGCACGGCCCGCCAGCTCGGTGTCTCGCGTGGCCTCGTGTACCGCCATCTGAAGAAGTAGGACCCCCACGCTCCGCCGCTGTGCGGGTCGCTGCCCCCCGAGGGGGCTGATCCGGCTTGGGGCTGCCCGGCGCCGGATCGCGGACCCTCACGCTCCGCGGCGACAATCGGCGCATGAGCGCCCACGTCCCCACCACCCCCACCCTCTCCACCCACGACACCACCCGCGTCGACGACCTGCGCATCGGCGCGGTGCGTCCGCTGATCACGCCCGCGCTGCTGCAGGAGTGGCTGCCCACGCCGCCGGCCGCCCAGGCGCTGGTCGAATCCAGCCGGGCCGCGCTCTCGCGGGTGCTGCACGGGCAGGATGACCGGCTGATCGTCGTCGTTGGCCCCTGCTCGATCCACGACCACGACCAGGCCATGGACTACGCGCGGCGCCTGAAGGCGCAGGCCGACGCGCTGCAGGACGAGCTGCTGGTCGTGATGCGCGTGTACTTCGAGAAGCCACGCACGACCGTGGGCTGGAAGGGCTACATCAACGACCCGCACCTGGACGGCAGCTTCGCGATCAACGAGGGTCTGGAAATGGCGCGCCAGCTGCTGCTGGACGTGCTGGCCGTCGGCCTGCCGGTCGGCACCGAGTTCCTGGACCTGCTGAGCCCGCAGTTCATCAGCGACCTCGTGAGCTGGGGCGCGATCGGTGCCCGCACCACCGAGAGCCAGAGCCACCGCCAGCTCGCTTCGGGCCTGTCCTGCCCGGTCGGCTTCAAGAACGGCACCGACGGCGGCCTCAAGGTGGCCAGCGACGCGATCCAGGCCGCCCAGGCTTCGCACGCCTTCATGGGGATGACCAAGATGGGCCAGGCCGCGATCTTCGAGACCCGCGGCAACCAGGACTGCCACGTGATCCTGCGCGGCGGCAAGGCACCCAACTACAGCGCCGACGACGTCAGCGCCGCATGCAAGCTGCTGCAGGCCGCCGGCCTGCGCGAGCAGGTGATGATCGACGTCTCGCACGCCAACAGCAGCAAGCAGCACCGCAAGCAGATCGAGGTCGCCGCCGAGGTGGCGCAGCAGATCGCCGCGGGCGATGCGCGCATCACCGGCGTGATGATCGAGAGCCACCTTGAAGAGGGCCGGCAGGACATCGTGGCCGGTCAGCCGCTGCAGCACGGCGTGAGCGTGACCGACGCCTGCATCGGCTGGGACCAGACCGTGCCGGTGCTGGAAACGCTCGCGGCCGCGGTGGGGCAGCGCCGCGCCGGCTGAGGCTCCCATGCGCCTGCCCTGGCAAGCCGCCACCCCGGCGCTCAACCTGGCGCTGCAGGGCGGCGGCGCGCACGGGGCCTTCACCTGGGGTGTGCTCGACGCGCTGCTGGAGGACGGGCGGGTCGCCTTCGACGGCGTCAGCGGCACCAGCGCCGGCGCCATGAACGCGGTGGTGCTGGCCCAGGGCCTGATGGACGGTGGCCGCGAAGGTGCGCGCACGGCCCTGCGCCGCTTCTGGACCGCCATCGCCAGCAGCCTGCCCTTCGAGGTGGCGGTGCCGCGCGCCGACGGCTCGGGCTACCAGCTCGCGCCGGCCATGCGCCTGATGCTGCAGTGGACCCACTATTTTTCGCCCGAGCAGCTCAACCCCTTCGACCTCAACCCGTTGCGCGACGTGCTGCGCGAGCAGCTGGACGTCGAAGGCCTGCGCCACCGCTCGCCGGTGCGGCTGTTCATCGCCACCACGGAAGCCAACACCGGCAAGCTGCGCCTGTTCCGCAACGCCGAGCTGTCGCTGGACGCGGTGCTGGCCTCGGCCTGCCTGCCGCGCCTGCACCGCAGCGTGCTGATCGACGGCCAGCCACACTGGGACGGCGGCTACGCGGCCAACCCCGCAGTCTATCCCCTGCTGCTGGAAACCGCCACGCGCGACACCTTGCTGGTGATGCTCACGCCACTGCGCTACGCCGCCACACCGCAATCGGCACAGGACATCGAGCACCGCATGCAGGAGCTGGCGTTCAACGCCACCTTCCTGCGCGAGATGCGCATGTTCGCCCACCTGCGCGAGCGCATCGGCCACATCGGCTGGTGGCGCCGCGGTCCGCTGGAGCGGCGTCTGGCGCAGACACGCTTCCACGCCATCGAACCCGATGTCACACTTGGCGAACTCGGCACCGACACCAAGGCCGCCGCCAGCCAGAAGTTCTTCGAGATGTTGTTCGAACTCGGGCGCGGACAGGGCCGGCAGTGGCTGGACCGGCACCATGGGGCGGTCGGCCACCACAGCACGGTGGACCTCGCGGCGCTTTTCTACTGAGCACCTGGCGCGGCAAAATGGCGGCGGGACCGGTCTGTCGGACACCCGTTCGCGCGGTCATCAACCAAGGAGGATGACAACAATGACTTCCGAGATTCTGCGAGGCCGCACGGCCCTGGTCACGGGCGGCGCGCGCGGGCTGGGCGCCGGCATGGCGCAGGCGCTGGCTTCGGCCGGCGCGGCCGTGATGATCGGCGACATCCTCGAGGACACCGGCCGAGAGACCGCGAAGGCGCTGGCCGCCACCGGGGCCAGGGCCGCCTTCGTGCAGCTGGACGTGACCGACGAGGCCTGCTGGCTGGCCGCCGTGTCCGCCACGCACACGGTCTTCGGTGGCTTCGACATCCTGATCAACAACGCCGGGGTCGAGGAGACGGCGCTGGTCTCGGAGATCGAAGTGGACGCCCTGCGGCGCATGCTGGACGTCAACATCGTCGGCACGGCGCTGGGCCTCAAGCACGCGTTCCGCACGATGCGCCCGGGCGGGCTGGCCGGCCAGGGCGGGGCGGTGGTCAATGTGGCCTCGGTCGCGGCCACCATCGCCTTCCCGGCGATCGCCGGTTATTCGGCCACCAAGTCGGCGGTCGACCGGCTGACCCGCGTGGCCGCGATGGAGGCGGGCCAGCTGGGCTACGGGGTGCGGGTGAACTGTGTCTACCCGGGTCTGGTGCCGACCGACATGGGCATGAAGCTCGCGGCCGACGTTGTCAGCGCCGGCCTGTTCCCGACGCCGGAGGCCGCGGTCGGTGCCATCGTCGCGCAGACGCCGCTGGGGCGCCTGGGCACGGTGGCCGACATGGCCGACGCGGTGGTCTTCCTGTGTTCCGACGCCGCGCGCTTCATCACGGGCGCGGGGCTGCCGGTGGACGGCGGCATGGGCATGTGAGCCCGCGGCCGTCGCGCAAGGCCGCTCAGCGCGGCTTGCGCGGTGTCATCGGGCCGCGGCCCTCGATGTGGCGGAAGTTGATGCGGCCCTTGGTCAGGTCGTAGGGCGAGAGTTCAAGCGAAACCCGGTCACCCGCGAGGATGCGGATGTGGTTCTTCTTCATCTTGCCGGCGGAGTAGGCAATCAGCTGGTGACCGTTGTCCAGCGTGACGCGAAAACGGGTGTCGGGCAACACTTCGTTGACGATGCCCATCATGTCGATCAGTTCTTCCTTGGCCATGGTGTGGTTCTCCTGGAGTCAATGAATGCGGTTCAGTTCGGGTATTGCGACTCGCGCGCGGCGTCGCGCACCCAGTCGATGCCCTGGGCCATGGCGTAGCGCGCCGCGGCGTCGTGGGTGGGGAAATCTTCGGTAAAGCGCATCACGCGGTCGGTGCAGGCACTGCCGGTGCCGCTGGCGATCGACACGAAGGCGGCAAAACGGCCATCGGCCATGGCCCGCGGGCTGGCGCTGATGCGGTAGCGCCCCAGGGTCAGGGGAGCGGTCAGAGAAAGGGTCCGCTGCGGTGCAGGGGACAGGGAAAACGTCTGGATCATCTAGAAACTCGATGGGCCAGGGAACGCGGCCGGAACCGCGGACCCGTCAAGGCCCGACTAACACGTTGGCAGCCCCAGTTGCCGGGGTGCCCGACTGCACCGATCAATGCCACCCGGACGCATCTGGCGTCCCAGGGGTTTGTCGGAACCAGCCCACGGCAGGGGTCCGGTGTGACAGCAGGGAAAGTGGTTGCCCCGCCGGACAGCCGCTGGAACAGCGGGAGAGGCTGGGCTCGCGATGGAGGGGCTGGACCGACCCACCCTCTGCCGGGGTTGTGTGTGACGGCGTGAGCACCGGCAACGGATCTGTCGCCCAAGGCGAAGCTATTAATGTACCACGATGTGGAAAATTGTGCCAGCCGGCGGTTGGGCGGGCTCAACGGCCGCAGCGCAGCCGGAACTGCTGGTCGCGGTAGCCCTGGCGTTCGCCGCGCACCCGGTCCTGTTCACCGGGCGAGAGGGCATGGCGCGCATAGGTGTCCAGCGCGGCAACCTGCTGCTCCAGCCGCTGGCAGTCGTGCGCCTTCTGCTGGACCGCGTTGAGCGGTGCGGGCGGGCCCACCGCCACCACCCGTGGCGCCGACCGGCCCGGACGGGTCTGGGCCTCGCGGTTCTGCGCAAAGGCGATCTGGTCCGCCAGCGACAGGTTGGCCGGCACGGTGTGCATGCTCACCACGAAACCGCCGCGGTGCTGGCAATGCACGATGGACCAGAACTGGCCCGCGCCCTTGCAGCGGTAAAGGGTGACGCTGCCCGGGTCGTCGCCGACCTTGAGCGCCTCGGCCGTGTCCACCCGGCTCTCCCGCGTGCCCTTGGGGCAGGGCTGGTCGGTGTAGGTGACCTCGCCGACCGCGTTCGCGCAGCGCCGCACGCCTTCCGGCGCGGGCGGCTCGGGCACCTTCACGGGGACCGGCAGCGGGACCGGCGGCCGGGCCGCTTCGCGTTCGGCGCGGGACGCCTGGTGCACCCGCACCCACACCCACTGACCGGCGGCGAACAGGCCGATCACCACCGCCGCAACGATCAGGCCGATCGTCAGACCGCTCATGCCTTCCTTGGGCCGTGCGCGGAACAGCGGCCCGTCCGCCGGCGCGCGCGGGGTGGGCTGCATGAAGAGGTAGGGATCGGGTCCGTCCTGGGGGAAGCCAGGTTCCTGCGGGTCGATCATCGAGTGCTTCACGGCTTCACTGCTCCAACACCGTCTTGACCATCTGGCCGACCGGCGGGTCCTGGCGCCCATAGGTCCCGTTGAGCAACTGCAGCTGCCGGTCGGACACCGCCGACTGGCGCGCCAGTTCGGCATAACCCCCGCGCGGGAAGGGCGCCGTGCGGATCTGCCACGGCCGCGCGGCCTGCTGGTCGGCCGCCGTCATCGCACGGAAGGATTTTTCGGTGGCCATCAGGCCGGGCATGGCGCGGTTGCGCGCGGCGGCATCGGCCGAGAGGTAGGCCATCAGGTAGGCGTTCTGCTTCGGGCCGGTGACCAGGGTCACTTCCAGCGCCTGGGTCTGGCCGTTGTCGTTCTTGCGTGCGCCCACGAAGTGGCTGGCGGCAAAACCGTTGATGCTGCCGCGCGTGACCTTGCCCTCGCTGGGTTTGAGGCCCTCGCGGATGATCGCGTCGTGGTCGGTGCCGGCACTGCGTGGCACCGCCAGCACCCGCAGCGCCGCATCGCCTTGCGGTGCCACGAAACTCACGGCCTCGGCGTCGTTCTCGATGCGCCAGCCGGCCGGGGCGGTCAACGCAATGCCCAGGCCTGGGTGGTAGAAGTTCTGGCCCCGCGTCAGGCCCTGCTCGGGGCTTTCGCCGAAACGCATGCCCTGGATCACCGACAGGAAGCGCTGCGCGCCGTCCGAGGCGTAGCTGCCCTGGTACTTCGCGGCGTTCTGGCTGATCTGCTGCAGGCGCTGGTCGTTGCTCGGGTGGGACGACAGCCAGTTCGCCCCCTCCGGCGCCGGCAGGCCCCGGGCCTTCGCCTCATCGGCCGCGAACGCCTCCTGCAGCTTGAGCACGCGGATCACGTCGACCATGTTGTGCGGGTCGTACTGGCTGCGCGCCAGGTACTCGGCGCCCAGCGTGTCGGCCTGCAGTTCCTGCTCGCGGCTGTACTTCGCCACATAGCCGGCCGCCATGCCCTGCGCCGCCTGGCCGAACATCTCGGTGCCGCCCGAGAGGCCGGCCTTGCTCTCCAGCACCGCCCCCAGCACGGTCGCGGCCAGCACGCCCAGGCCCGCGGCCTGCTGGCGCGTGGCGCGCTGGGCGCCGTGGCGGGCGGTGACGTGCCCGATCTCGTGCCCGATCACGCCGGCCATGTCGGCCTCGCTGTCCATGTAGGCCAGGATGCCGCGCGTGATGTAGACATAACCACCGGGCAGGGCGAAGGCATTGACCTCGGGGCTGTCGAGCACGGTGAAGGTCCAGGGGATGTTCGCCCGGTGCGACTGCTTCGCCAGCTTCTGGCCGATCTCGTTGACGTAAGCCTGCAGCTTCGGATCGGGGTAGGCACCGTATTCCTTGAGCACCTCTTCGTGGGCCTTCTTGCCCTCGGCCAGTTCGGTGGGTTCGTCCATCACCGTGCGCTCGCTGCGGCCGGTGACCGGATTGACGACGGTGCTGCCGCAACCGGCCAGCAAGGCGGCGGTCAGTGCCAGGGAAGAAGCGAGGGTTCGGAACATGCGGGACTCCTGCGCGGCGCCGGTGCCGCCCAACTCCCGGGGATGATAGTCAGGCCACCCGGCGCCGCGCCACCGCGGGCCGCACCATGGACCGGCAGCGTGTCTCAGTGCACAGGGATGAGGGCGTTCAGCTGTGCCAGGAACAACGGTGGCACTGGCGCCGGCTTGCGCGCCGCGCGGTCGATGAAGACGATGCCGATCTTGCCGCGCGCCACCTCGCGGCCGGTGTCCACGCAGTCCATGCAGTAGACGAGGTCGAAACCGTAGCGGTTGAAGTCCTGCGGGACCATGCGCACCCGCATGGTTTCGCCATGGAAACCTTCGGACTTGTACTGCGCCACCAGGTCGCCCACCACGATGGGGCAGCCGGCGACGTCGGACTCGCGGTGGCCCAGCGACTTGAAGAAACGCACCCGCGCCTCGGACACCAGGGTCAGCAGCTGGGCGTTGTCCAGGTGACCGCCCTGGTTGACGTGGCTGATGTAGATCTGGATCTGCGTCGCGAAAGCGAAGCGCTCGGGCAGCTCGAAGCGGATGCGGGCCATGCGGAAAACGGGGCCTTGACGGCCCCGGGGTTCACTTGCGGTCGGGCAGCTCGATCTTGACTTCCAGCACTTCCAGATCGTCCTGGCGTTCCAGCTGGACCTTGATGTCGTCCGGATTGATCTTGATGTACTTGCCGATCACGGCCACCAGCTCGCGCTGCAGGGCCGGCAGGTAGTCGGGCTCGGCGGCGTTGCGGCCGCTGCGCTCGTGCGCGAGGATGATCTGCAGCCGCTCCTTGGCAACACTGGCGGTCTTCTTTTTCTCACCCAGAAAGAAGGACAGGAACGACATGCTCATTTGCTCCCGAACAGGCGCTTGAAGAAGCCCGGCTTCTCGGCGTCGATGAAGCGCAGCGGCTTCTCGGCGCCCAGGAAGCGGTCGATCACGTCGCTGTAGGCCTCGGCCACGTCGGTGCCCTTGAGGTGGATCGCGGGCGTGCCCTGGTTGGAGGCGGTCAGCACGTTCTCGCTCTCGGGGATCACGCCGATCAGCTTGATGCGCAGGATGTCCTGGATGTCTTCGAGCGAGAGCATCTGGCCGTCGGCCACGCGGGTGGGGTTGTAGCGCGTGATCAGCAGGTGCTCCTTGATGGCCTCCTTGCCTTCGATCGCGCGGCGGGTCTTGCTGCCCAGCATGCCCAGGATGCGGTCGGAGTCGCGCACCGAAGAGACCTCGGGATTGGTCACGATCAGCGCCTCGTCGGCGAAGTGCATGGCCATCAGCGCGCCGGTTTCGATGCCGGCGGGCGAGTCGCAGACGATGTATTCGAAGCCCATCGCCGACAGGTCGTTCAGCACCTTCTCGACGCCGTCCTGCGTGAGCGCGTCCTTGTCGCGCGTCTGGCTGGCGGCCAGCACGAACAGGTTGTCGCAGACCTTGTCCTTGATCAGCGCCTGGTTGAGGTTGGCCTCGCCGTGGATCACGTTGATCAGGTCATAGACCACACGGCGTTCGCAGCCCATGATCAGGTCCAGGTTGCGCAGGCCGACGTCGAAGTCGATGACGGCGGTCTTGTGGCCGCGCAGCGCGAGGCCGGAGGCAAAGCTGGCGCTGGTCGTGGTTTTGCCCACGCCGCCCTTGCCGGAGGTGACGACAACGATCTTGGTCATGAGACAGGTTCCTTCAGTTTCAGGGATTCAGGGGGTCGATGACGAGTTTGTCGCCATCCGGGCCGGACACCAGGCGCACCTGTGCCGGCTTGCCCAGCACGTCCGCCGGCAGCGGGTTCTCGCTGGTGCGGTAGATGCCGGCGATCGAGATCAGCTCGGGGTCCATGGACATCGCGAAGATGCGGGCGTCGGCGTTGCCGCGGGCGCCGGCAATGGCCTTGCCGCGCAACGGGGCGTAGATGTGGATGTGGCCGTCGGCGATCACTTCGGCGCCGGGGTTGACCATCGCCATCACGACCAGGTCGCGGCCGCGGGCGTAGACCTGCTGGCCCGAGCGCAGCGGCTTGTCGACCACCAGGGCGCCCGTGGCGGCCGGCGTCGCGGCAGGAGCGGGTGCGGCAACTGGCGTCTGGGCTGGTGCCGGCGCCTGCGGCGCTGGCGTGGCCGCGGCGGCGCTGCGCTGCACGGTGGCGTCGTCGGCGCGCATCAGGCCGGCCAGCTCGGCGGCCGCCATCTGGGCGTCGTCGCCGCCACGCACGGCCACCGGCTGCAGCCGGAACTGGCGCAGCAGGGACACCAGCGCGGGAAAGTCCACCAGGCTGCCGGCTTCGGCGCCGGATTGCAGCGGGGTGAGGTCGACCAGCAGCGGGTCGTGGTCGAAAAAGTCGGGAATGTCGCCGTAGCGCTGGGTCAGCTCCTGGCCCAGGCGGGCGAGGTCGGCGGATTTGAGCAGCAGGGCCACCAGCGGCAGGTGGGCGCTCTTGATTTCAAACGTGGTCGGGGCGCTGGCGCTGAGGACGGTGGACATGAATCCGGCGGGGAACGGGCAGGGCCGGAAAGGCTCCGGCCGGGTCGGCGGGCAGTGTACCAGCCGACCGCTGCGGCAAGGGGTGCAGGCGGTGTCCACATGTGTCGGGCACACTGCGCCCATGGACACCAGAAATACTCCCCACCGTTCGGTCCGGTGGCAGCCCGGACTGTGGTGGCGCATGACGCGGCCGGCCTTCCTGCTGCTGACCGTCGTGGCCTGTGCGCTGGGCACGGCGACCGCAGCGGCCGGCGGATGCGGCGTCGACGCGGTGCTGGCCCTGGGCGCCACGCTGCTGGCGGTGCTGGCCCACGCGGCCGGGAATGTGCTCAACGATGTGCACGACGCCCGCAGCGGGGCCGACGCCGGCAACACCGGCGGCCTCTACCCCTTCACCGGCGGTTCGCGCCTGATCCAGAACGGCACCGTGAGCGAACGCGAGACGGCCAACCTGGCCAGGGCGCTGCTGCTGGTGCTGGTGCCCGGCGGACTGCTGCTGGCGGTGGCGGCGGGCGGCGGGGTGATCGGACTGGGGCTGGCCGGCCTGCTGCTGGTCTGGGCCTATTCGGCGCCGCCGCTCCAGCTGATGGCGCGCGGACTGGGCGAACTGGCGGTGGCGCTGGCCTGGTTTCTGGTGGTGGTGGGCGCCGACCACGTGCAGCGGCGCCAGTTTGTCGTGGTTCCGGCCAGCGTGGCGCTGAACTTCGCCGCCATGGTGGCCGCGCTGCTGCTGATCAACGGCGTGCCCGACGCCCCGGCCGACGCCCGGGTCGGCAAGCGCACGCTGGCGGTGAAGCTGGGCCCGACCGGCGCTTGGGCGCTCTACACCGCGCTGACCCTGGGTGCCCACGGCTGGCTGGTGGCGTCGGTGTGGCGGCTGGTGGTGCCCATGCCGGCGCTGTGGGGTCTGGTCTCGCTGCCGCTGTCGCTGTTTGCTTCGTTCTGGCTGTTCCGCCACCGGCAAGCCACGGGTCAATTGCGTCCCGCCCTGGCCGCCACGGTCGCCGCCACCCTGCTGCACGGCCTGGGCATGGCGGCAGGTTTTGCCTGGATGGGCTGGCAGCGGTGACCAGCACAGGCATTTTTCAACAACTCTGTTGATAACTTTTTAACAAGCCACTACTTATCCACAGGACGGGAACGGAATCCCAAGTTGTTCAGCGCCGGGGCGTTTGGGACCCGGGTACTTCAAACAGGGTTCAGGACCATTCAAGTACATGATTTTCCTGAGGAAAAGTGGCTTGTCCACAAAAAACCGCGCCTTCTACTACTGCTACCAATTTGAAATAGAGATATAGAAGACATAGAGAGGGGATAAAAAAAAGAGCGCCAGCGGAAGGTCCGTGGCGCTCTTTGGCGGGGAAAAAGTGGGGACTGCCCGGAAAGTCTGGTCCGGAATGGCCGCGAAAACGGCTTTGCCGGGCCGCAGGCCGCGTTTCCCTCCCGCAGGACAGGGGGACGACGTGCAGCGGCCCAGGGGGCTTTACAGCGTGTGGGTCACGAGCTTGAAGTCCGGGTCTTCGGCGAAAGACTTGATGTGGAAGCCCAGTCCCTTCATCAGCTTGAGCATGCCGGGGTTGTTGGCCAGCACCAGGCCCTCGATCTCGGCCAATCCCTTGTCCCGGGCCTCTTCCATGATGCTGAGCATCAGGCGCGAGCCCAGGCCCTTGCCGTTGAAGTCGTCGGCCACCACCAGCGAGAACTCGCAGCTGGACTTGTCCGGATTGGTGATGTAGCGAGAAACGCCGACGATGCGCTCCGTTTCGACCATTTCGCCGTCTTCGCCGGCCTTGCGCTCGCGGTGGATGGCCACCAGGGCCATCTCGCGGTCGTAGTCGATCAGGGTCAGGCGCGAGAGCATGGACGGCGGCAGCTCGGTCATGCTGGAGACAAAACGGTAGTAACGGCTCTCGGCCGACAGGCCCTGCACCAGGTCCTGCAGCATCTGGGCGTCATCCGGGTGGATCGGGCGGATCGTGTATTCGCCACCGCCGCGCAGCGGCCAGACTTGCTCGTAGCGCGCCGGGTAGGGCAGGATGGCCAGGTGGGCGTAGTTGCGGGCCGTGGCGGGCGCGCTCTCGATCACGATGCGGGCGTCCACGGCCACCGCGCCGTTCTCGTCCACGATGATGGGATTGATGTCCATCTCGCGCAGCTGGGGCAGCTCGCAGACCATTTCCGAGACGCGCAGCAACACGTGTTCGAGCATGTCCATGTCGACGGCCGAGGCACCGCGCCATTCGCCCAGCGTGTCGGCCACGCGCGAACGCTCGATCAGGCGGCGGGCCAGGAACTGGTTGAGCGGCGGCAGCTCCATCGCGCGGTCGCCGATCAGCTCGATCATGGTGCCGCCGGCGCCGAAGGCGATCACCGGGCCGAAGGGGTCGTCGGTCACCAGGCCGATGCAGAGCTCGCGCCCACGCTTGCTCTGGGCCATCTTCTGGATCGTCACGCCGTTGATCTTGGCGCCGGGCTGCAGCTTGGCCACGGCCTGGATCATGGTGTTGTAGACGTCGCGCACGGCGGTCGCGTTCATCACGTTGAGCGCCACGCCGTTGACGTCGCTCTTGTGGCTGATGTCGGGCGAGTCGATCTTGAGCGCCACCGGGTAGCCAAGCTGGGTCGCGATCATCATGGCCTCGTTGGCCGAACGCGCCAGGATGGTCTGCGTGACCGGGATGTGGAAGGCCGAGAGCAGGGCCTTGGATTCCATCTCGGTCAGCACCTTGCGGCGCTCGGTCAGCACGTTCTCGATGATCAGGCGCGCGCCTTCGATGTCCGGGTTGGCCAGGGTCGAGAGCGGCGGCGGCGTCTGCTGCAGCAGCTGCTGGTTCTGGTAGAAGCTGGCGATGTTGCCGAACGCGCCGACGGCGGCCTCGGGCGTGCGGAAGCTCGGGATCGCGGCCTTGCCCAGCACCTCGCGCGCTTCGGTCACCGAGGCGTCGCCCATCCAGCAGCACAGCAGCGGCTTGTTCATGCGCGCCTTGGCCTCGGCCATCACGCGGGCGATGTCGGTGGCATCGACGCCGGCCTTGGGCGAATGCACCACCAGCACGCCGTCGATCGATCGGTCGTGGCCGGCCGCATCGATGGCGGCGCGGTAGTGTTCGGCGGTCGCTTCTTCCGACACGTCGATCAGGTCGTTGAGCGAGGCCAGCGGCGGCAGCTTGGGCTTGAGACCGGCCAGGACTTCGGGCGCCAGCTTGCCCAGTTGCAGCGCGATCTCGCTGATCCAGTCGGCTGCGAGCACGCCCGGGCCGCCGCCATTGGTGACGACGGCCAGGCGCTTGCCGACCGGGCGGTAGCGCGAGGCGAGGCACTTGGCGGCCGAGAACAGCTCGACAAAGGAACGTACCCGCACCGCACCGGCGCGGCGCAGGGCGGCGTCGAACACGTCGTCGCTGCCGACGATGGCGCCGCTGTGGGTCTGCGCGGCCTCGTTGCCGGCGGGCTTGCGGCCGGCCTTGAGCACCACCACCGGCTTGGCGTTGGCGGCCGCGCGCAGCGCGCTCATGAAGCGGCGGGCGTTGGAGATGCCTTCCAGATAGACGACGATGCTGTGTGTTTGCGCATCGGAGGCCAGGAAATCGAGCACCTGGGCAATGTCGACCGAGGTCTTGGGGCCGAGCGAGACGACGGTCGAGAAGCCGACCCCGTTCTGGCTCGCCCAGTCGAGGATGGACGAGGTCAGCGCGCCCGACTGCGAGACCAGGGCCAGCGGGCCGACCGTGGTCATGGGGCCGGCGACGCTGGCGTTCAGGCCGATGCGCGGGCGCTGGAAGCCCAGGCTGTTGGGGCCGAGCAGGTGCATGCCGTGGCGGCGCGCGACCTGGTGCATGTCGGCCGCCACATCGGCATTGGCGCCGCTGCCGACCACCAGCGCGGCCTTGCACTTGATGCGGCCGGCGACTTCCAGCGCGGCCAGGGCCTCGCCCGGCGGCAGCGCGATGATGGCCAGGTCGGCCCGGGTCTGGGCCAGATCGGCCAGCGTGCCGCTGGTGTGGATGTCGAGGAAGGTGAGGGTGCCGGAGAAACGCTGCCCGGTGAGCGCGGCGCAGAGGGTGCGCGCGTGGGCAATCTGGCTGGCCGGGTCTTCGTGGTTGCCGGCGAAGACGGCGATGGATTCGGGCTGGAACAGCGGGGTGAGGTAGTGTTTGTCCATATATCTTTCAATCGGCCCCGATGAGGACCCTGACATGGGCCCCCACGCTGCGGGCCAGCGGGCTGAGCACGTAGCCGCCCTCCAGGCAGGAAATCACCCGGCCTTTGCAGTGCCGGTTGGCCACACCCAGCAGTTGCTGGGTGACCCAGGCGTAGTCGGCCTCGACCAGGCCGAGGTTGCCCATGTCGTCTTCGCGGTGGGCGTCGAAGCCGGCCGAGATGTAAATCAGCTGGGGCTGGAAGGCGTCGAGCGCGGGGATCCATTGCTCCGACACGGCGGCGCGGAAGGCGTCGCTGCCCGAGCGGCTGGGCAGGCCGACGTTGACCATGTTCGGGCCGGTGGCGTTCTCGCCGTTGAAGGGATAGAGGCCCTTCTCGAAGATCGAGCACATCAGCACCCGGTCGTCGCCGCGGAAGATGTCTTCGCTGCCGTTGCCGTGGTGGACGTCGAAGTCGATCAGCGCGACCCGTTCGAGGTTGTGCACGTCCAGCGCGTGGCGGATGCCGACGGCGATGTTGTTGAAGAAACAGAAGCCCATCGCGGCCGAGCGTTCGGCGTGGTGGCCGGGCGGGCGGATCGAGCAGAAGGCGGTCGGCACCTCGCCGGCCAGCACCAGGTCGGTCGCCTGCACCGCGGCACCGGCGGCGCGCAGCGCGGCCTGCAGGGTGTGCGGGCACATGTTGGTGTCCGGGTCGACGGCGTGCAGGCCTTCCTTGGGCGAGGCGTCGAAGATCTCGCGCACGTAGAGCGAGGCGTGGGCGCGGCCGAGCTGGTCTTCGGTGGCCAGCGGCGCGTCGTAGGGCACCATGCAGTCGAGCAGGCCCTTGACCAGCAGGTAGTCGTTGATGGCGCCCAGGCGCTCCGGGCATTCGGGGTGGTGCGGGCCCATGTCGTGGCGGGCGCAATCGGCGTGGGTGATGAAGGCGGACAGCATCTTTTAAGGTCTCCTCGGGCGGCGAATGCCTGCCGGGTGACTGCGCACCCGTGCAGATTGACTTCCGTCAATCTAGTCCCGAAGCCTGACAGCTGCCTTGATGCAACGCAACAAGCACAAGCAGGAACCCCTTGGTTCCTGTGTACAGAACGCGGTGGAACCGGCTCAGCCGGGCCACACGCGTTGCCCCCTGGGGGGTGACGCCGCAGGCGGCGCGGGGGGGTCAGCCCAATCCCGTGAGGGACGCCGCCACCGCCCGCTTGAAGGGCGTGAAACGTTCGCCCAGTTCCACCATGCCGCGGCGCAGCCAGCGCGCGGGCACGTGTTCGCGCGTGTAGAGCGTGGCGACCGCGTGGGTGGCCATGTAGAGGCCGCGGGCGGCGCGCTGGTGGGTCTGGTGGTAGCGCTCCAGCAGTTGCGGCGAGGCGATGTCCTGGCCGCCCTGGTGGGCCTGGATCAGGGCCCTGGACAGGGTGTCGATGCTGCGCAGGCCGAGGTTGAAGCCGTGCGCGGTGACCGGGTGCATGCCCACGGCCGCATCGCCCACGGCGGCAAAGCGCTGCGCCACCAGGCGGCGCGCCCAGACACCGACCAGCGGGTAGGCGTGGCGGGTGCTGGTCAGGCGCATGTCGCCGAGCTGGCCGCCGAAGCGGCTGGTCATGGCCCGGTTGAAGGCGGTTTCGTCCATGTCTAGTAGGGGCTGGATGTCCTGGTGCGGCAGGGTCAGCACGACCGAGGAGCGCGGCAGGCCGCTGGCCGGGTCCGGGTTCATCGGCAGCAGGGCCAGGGTCTGGCCGTGGTCGAACCACTCCCAGGCCGTCTCTTCGTGCGGTTGCGGGTGGGTCATGTTGCAGACCAGCATGGTGCGGCCGTAGTCGTGCATGTCGGCGGCGATGCCCATGGCGCGGCGGGTGCTGGAGTGGCGGCTGTCGGCGGCCACCACCAGGCGGGCCTGCAGGGTCTCGCCACTGGCCAGGGTCAGGCGCGCCGACTGCGCATCGGTGCGGATGCCGGTGACCTGTTCGCCGCAGCGCAGTGTCGGGGCCGGTCCGTCGCCTTCGCCCATCGCCGCTTCGTGGGCGGCGCGGCGGATGTGGTGGTTGGCGACCAGGAAGCCCAGCTCCGGCTTGGGGCTGAGGTGGTGGCTGATGCGCATGCGCGACTGCGTGCTGCCGACGCCGCCGTCGAGCACCAGGGCGTCCTTGAGCGGTGCGATGTTCGCTTCGCCCAGCAGGGGCCAGAGGCCGAGCTGGCGCATGAGCTCGGCGCTGTGCTGCGTGAGGGCGATTTCGCGGCCGTCGAAGGTCGGGTTCTGCACCGCGGCCAGGCTCTGCTGCTCCAGCAGGGTGACATTGAGGCCGCTGCCGCGCAAGGCCCGGGCCAGGCTCAGGCCAGCCGGCCCGGCGCCCACGATGATGAGGTCGAGTTCCATGGCGGCGCAGCTTAAGCGCCGGTCACCCGGCCAGGCTTGACTCAGGTCAAGCGCCGGGCGCCGGGTGCGGGCACAAAAAAAGCCCCGGCGAACCGGGGCTGTGAGGGAGGAGGAGAACCTTCAGTGAAAAAAGGGGGGCAGGCGGTCAGCCTTTCTTGGCGCCAGGGCCGTCGCAGGCTTTGCCACCCATGTGGCCGTCGGCGCCGTCCATCGGACCCATGCCGCGGTGTCCGCCGCGTTCGCCATGGCGGCCGCCATGCATGCCACGGCCTTCGAACGGACCGAAGGACTGGGCGTCGAACACCTTCTGCTGCTCGGGGGTGAGCGCGGCGTAGAAGGTCTTGACCGCGTCCATGCGCTTGGTCATCACGGCGTCGCGCTCGGCGTGGAAGGCCTGCATCTTTTCCATGCGCTGCGGCGTGGTCAGCTTGGCCCAGTCTTCGCGGGCCACCGGTGCCGGCATGGCCGCCGGGTTGGGGGTGGTGGCGGCGTCGAAGGTCTTCCAGGCCGCTTCCTGCGCGGCGGTGATCTTCAGGGCGGCCTTGAGCTTGGCCTGGTGGTCGGTGTGGCGCTTCTGCATTTCTTCGGCGCGCGGGCCGTTGGCACTGGCCTGCGGGCCGGCGCCCTGGGCGATGGCGGTGGCCGAGACACCGGCGATGCCGGCCAGGATGGCGGCGACGATGAGGCTGCGTTTGACGATGGGTTTCATGCTGCTGCTCCTTGAGGTTGGGGGTGGACACCGGGGCGGTATGCCAGGGTGCCTTGGGTTCAAGTGTCATACCCCCGTGTGTACCGTCTTCTGCCTTTGTGATGCTGTCTGGTAAAGATTTGTTCCGGTACCGGTCGACCAGGGAGCGCAGCGTTTGATGCCGGTCAAGGATGGGCCAGATCGTCCAGGATCGGGCAGTCGGGACGGTCGTTGCCCGGGCAGTGGCACAGCAGGGTGTGCAGGCTGCGCTGCATGGCCTGCAGGGCTTCGATGCGCTGGCCGAGGTCGTCGTGGTGTTTCTGGGCGATGCGCTTGACGCTGGCGCTGCTGCGGCGCCGGTTGTGCCAGAGGCCGACCAGTTCGGTGATCGCGTCCAGGCCGAAGCCCATGTCGCGGGCGCGGCGGATGAAACGCAGCGTGTGCACGTCGGGCAGGCTGTACTGGCGGTAGTTGCTGTCGGTGCGCGAGACCTCGCCCAGCAAGCCCAGCGACTCGTAGTGGCGCAGCATCTTTGGCGAGATGCCCGAGAGCCGGGCGGCGGTGCCGATGTTGACGGGCCAGCTGTCGACCGTGTCCAGCCCGGCCTCGGTGTCGCTGGTCATGCCGCGACCTGATAACCCTCTTCACTGATCGCTGCCGCTACCGCCTCGCGCGGCTGGCTGGTGTTCACCTCGACCAGGTTCTGCGCGCGGTCGATCTTGACCTCGGCCTGCGGGTCCAGGGTCTTGATGGCGGTTTGCACGGCGCGTTCGCAGTGGCCACAGGTCATGCCCTGCACGGTGAAGCTTTGCTGGCTCATGGAAGTTCTCCTGAAAAACGATGCCGCTATCTTGCACCTTGACATGGTGTGAAGGTCAAGCGATGCCCCGATTACACCTTGTGGCTTGACCTTCCCATGGGGGTAAAGCTTATTCTCTCCCCATGAACACCGCGACGATTGAAGTGAACGACAACAGCCGGCAGATCGACCTGGGCATCGGGGGAATGACCTGCGCCTCCTGCGTGACGCGGGTGGAGAAGGTGCTGAAGAAGCAGCCCGGGGTGCGCGAGGCGACGGTGAACCTGGCGACCGAATCGGCGCGCGTCACGCTGGCCGGTGCGCAGGACGCCGACACGCTGGCCCTGCTCAAGCGCGCGGTGCGCGACGCGGGCTACGAGCCGCGTGCGGTGGATGCGATGGACCACGTGAGCGAGGAGCGCTGGCTGGGGGTTCCGGTCGACGCGCTGCCGGTGGTGTTCGGGGCGCTGCTGTCGGCGCCGCTGGCCCTGCCGATGATCGGCGACCTGCTGGGCAAGCACTGGATGCTGCCGGCCTGGGCGCAGTTCCTGCTCGCGACGCCGGTGCAGTTCTGGCTCGGCGCGCGCTTCTACAAGGCCGGCTGGCACGCGCTCAAGGCGCTGACCGGCAACATGGAGCTGCTGGTGGCGATCGGCACGACGGCCGGCTGGGCGCTGTCGACCTGGCTCTGGCTGAAGGCCGAACCGGGCGAGATGGTGCACCTCTACTACGAAGGCTCGGCGGTGGTGATCACGCTGGTGCTGCTGGGCAAGTGGCTGGAGGCGCGGGCCAAGCGCCAGACCACCGACGCGATCCGCGCCCTGCACGCACTGCGGCCCGAGCGCGCGCACCTGGTGCCCGATGGCGTGAAGCGCACCGAGATGAGCGACGTGCCGGCCGACGAGCTGCTGGCGGGCGACATCGTGCGGGTGCTGCCCGGCGAGCGCTTTCCGGCCGATGGCGAAGTGATGCTGGGCGAGACGCAGGCCGACGAATCCATGCTGACCGGCGAGGCGATGCCGGTGCCCAAGCGGCCCGGCGACCGCATCACCGGCGGCTCGCTCAATGGCGAGGGCTCGATCGAGATCCGCGTGAAGGCGGTCGGGGCGCAGAGCGTGCTCGCGCACATCATCGCGCTGGTGCAGGACGCGCAGGCCGGCAAGGCGCCGGTGCAGCGGCTGGTCGACCAGGTGGCGGCGGTGTTCGTGCCGGTGGTGCTGGTGATCGCGCTGTTCACGCTGGGCATCTGGCTGTGGAAGGGCGCGGCGATGGAAGTGGCCCTGCTGCATGCGGTGGCGGTGCTGGTGATCGCCTGTCCCTGCGCGCTGGGCCTGGCGACGCCGGCCGCCATCATGGCGGGCACCGGCGTGGCCGCGCAGCACGGCATTCTGATCAAGGACGCCGAGGCGCTGGAGGTCGCGCACAAGGTCGACACCGTGGCCTTCGACAAGACCGGCACGCTGACCATCGGCCACCCCCGGCTGCGGCTGGTGGAGGCGGTCGCGGGGGCGGACGAACAGGCGGTGCTGGGCGCCGCGGCGGCGCTGCAGGCGCAGAGCGCGCACCCGCTGGCGATCGCGGTGCTCGATGCAGCGCGTTCGAAGGGCATCGTGGTCTCGGCCGACGCGGCGCAGGACGTGCAGGCCGTGACCGGCAAGGGCACGTTGGGCACGGTGCGGGGCGTGACCCTGGCGCTGGGCAGTCTGCGCTGGATGGACGAGCTGGGCCTGCCGCTGGCGGCGTTGGGGCCGCTGTCGCTGTCGGTGCAACGCCAGCAGGCCGAGGGCTCGACCGTGTCGCTGCTGGCCAGCCGCGCGGGCGAGGGGCAGCCCTGGACCCCGCTGGCGCTGTTCGCGTTCGGCGACGAAGCCAAGCCGGGGACGCGCGAGGCGCTGGCGCGGCTGAAGCAGCGTGGCCTGCGCCTGTTCATGGTGTCTGGCGACAACCGTGGCGCGGCCGAAGCGATGGCGCGCCAGCTGGGCATGGATGTCGAGGGCGGCGCGGTGATCGCCGAGGTGCTGCCGGGGGACAAGGCGGCGGTGGTGCGGCGGCTGCGCGAAGCCTCTGGTGCGGAATCCTCACACACGGTCGCCATGGTCGGCGACGGCGTCAACGACGCGCCGGCGCTGGCCGCGGCCGATGTGGGCATCGCGATGGGCGGGCGCGAAGGCGGCTCCGATGTGGCCATGCACGCCGCCGGCATCACGCTGATGCGCGGCGACCCCTTGCTGGTGGAGGCGGCGCTGGACATCTCGCGCCGCACCGTCAGCAAGATCCGGCAGAACCTGTTCTGGGCCTTCGCCTACAACGCGGCCGGCATTCCGCTGGCCGCGATGGGCTACCTCAGCCCGGTGCTGGCGGGCGCGGCGATGGCGATGAGTTCGGTCAGCGTGATGAGCAACGCGCTGCTGCTCAAGCGCTGGAAGCCGGGGCGCTGACAGCGCGCTTGACCTGTGTCAAAGCCCCATGGACCGTGCTCGGCCATATTCCCGGAACCATTCGCCGACCACCCGGTCGGTCACGCATTGCCGGAGACAACACCATGACCCACGAAGCCCTGCGCGTCATTCGCGAAGAACACGCCACCCTGGCAGCCATGCTGCAGTCGCTGATGCAGCTGGTGCGGCGCGGGCCCGAGGTCGGTGGCCAGGACGACTCGGCGCGGTTCTTCGACGTGTTGCGGGCGATGCTGTTCTACATCGACGAGTTTCCCGAGAAGCACCACCACCCCAAGGAGTCGGACCTGCTGTTCCCGCGCGTGGTCAAGGCCGCGCCGCACACGATGGCGACGATCGACCAGCTGGAACGCGACCACATGCGCGGCGAGCCGCGGGTGCGTGAGCTGATGCACATGCTGCTGGGCTGGGAGCTGCTCGGCGAGGGACGGCGCCAGGCCTTCATCGACGAGGTCACGCGCTACATCGAGTTCTACCAGGAACACATGCGGCTGGAAGAAACCATCATCCTGCCCGAGGCCGAGCGCCACCTGACCGAGAACGACTGGCACGCCCTGAACGCGGCCTTTGCCACCAACCAGGACCCGCTCAACGGCCGCATCCCGCGCGATCCGCAGTTCGACCGCCTGTTCACGCGCATCGTGATGAAGGCGCCGGCGCCCATCGGCCTGGGGCAGTGACGCCGGGCGTGGCCTGAAAGATGCTCCGGAAACGCCACCACCCGTGATTGCGGGTGCGGTGCGGCGGATCGGCGGGGCTGGATTGGGTGATATCCCCCGCCGGTGCGCCCGGGTTGGGTGATTTCGCTCGGTAGCCGGTCGGCGACCGGCATCTTTTCAGGGGGACACGTTCATGTTTCAGACCGTCATCCGGGGCCTTCGCTGTGCTCCGCTCGCCGCAGCCTTTGTGCTGCCTTCGCTGGCCCAGGCCCAGCTCTCGCCCGACTGGAGCGCCAGCATCGCGGCCCAGGTCGTGGCCCCGGCGCTGGCCGTGGACAGTGGCCGCAACAGCGTGGTGGCCGCGACCCTGATCGGCCAGCCCGTCACGGTCCACAAGCTCGGTCCTCAGGGCACGCCGTTGTGGCAACGCAGCCTGACCGGTGCCGGCGTGGCCAGCCGGGCGTTCGACGTCGTCACCGACGCGGCCGGCAACATCGTGCTCGGTGGCGCGGTGCTCGATGCGGCGGGCCTGCCGCTGGGCACCCTGGTCGCCAAGCTTGATGCGGCCGGCAACACGCTGTGGCAGGACGCCGTGACCACCGCGCCGGCCCGGGTGCGCGAACTGGCGCTGGACGCGGGTGGCAACGTCTATGCCCTGGTGCAGGCCGGCACGGCCGCCACCGGGCCCGAACTGCAGCTGGTCAAGTACAGCGCCAGCGGCGTGCGCCAGTGGGTGCGCAGCTACGGCGCCACCACGACCAATGGCCTGGATTCGCTGGTGATCAACAGCGCGGGCCAGCCCGTGGTGACCGGCTCCAACAGCGCCGGCCAGGCCATCGTGGCGGCGTTCGACGCGCTGGGCAATCCGCTGGCCGTGATCAACACCGGCACCGCGGGCCTGAGTCTGGCGGCGGGCCGCAGCGGCGAGGTGTATGCCGTGGGCGGTGGCAGCGGCCTGCTGGCGATCAAGTACGGCCCGGCCTTCAACGAACTCTGGCGCACCACGGTCAGCACCAGCGGCAGCGCGTTGCGCGCGGCGGTGGATGCGACCGGCAACCTGGTGATGACCGGCTCGTTCAATCTGCCCAGCAGCGGCGGCATCAGCGCCACCGTGATCACGCCCAACTGGCGCACCGTCAAGCTCAGCGCGGCTGGCGCGACGCTGTGGTCGGCCGACTTCGGTGTGCCGCACTTCGTGATGGGCAGCCCGTCGGCGGTGGCACTGGGCATCGACGGCTCGGTGTTCCTCACCGGCCGCGCTGCCGAGCCCGTGACCAGCACCACCGGCACGGTGAACTACCGCCAGAGCATGGCGACCCTCAAGTACACCGGCGCCGGTGTGCTCGAAGGCACCCTCTACACCGGTGCTTCGTCGAACGGCAGCGATCTGGAGGTGGCCAGCGACGGTGGTGTGCACGTGACCGGTGAGGCCAATGTGCTCAGCGGCACGCCCGCGCCCCTGCTGCACTTTGCAGGGCCGGTCCTGGCGCCTGCCAGGCCCAGCGCCCTTTTGGTGACCGCTCCGGTGTGGGAGAGCAGCAGCGCCACCGCGACGGTGAACGTGTCGAGCGCCGCGGGCGTCACCGTGAAGCTCAGCAGCAGCAACACCAGCGCGGCCAAGGTGCCGGCGACGGTGGTGGTGCCAGCCGGCGCGACCAGCGCCAGCTTCACGGTCACGACACTGGCCGTGCGCCGCAACACCGCGGTGACCATCAAGGCCACCGCCAATGGCACCACGCTGGGCACCACGGTCACGGTGCTCAACCGCTGAGCCCTGTGGGAGGGGAGGAATTCAGCGCCGGGCCGCCCCGGGCTGAATTCGCGCCCCCTCGGGGGGCAGCGACCCGCGCAGCGGCGGAGCGTGGGGGCAACGCTTACTTGGCGAGGCCTTCGGCCTTCAGGGCAGCCTGCACGGCGGGGCGCGCGCCGACGCGGGCGCGGTAGGCATTGAGGTTCGCGAGGCCGCTGATGTCCACGGCGACGAAGGCGGCCCAGTTGGTCACGGTGAACAGGTAGGCATCGGCCACGCTGAACGTGTCACCCAGCAGGTACTGCTTGCCGGCGAGTTCGCCGTCGACCCACTTCAGGCGGCTTTGCAGACGCTCTTTGGCGATCGCCTTGGCGTCGTCGGGCATGGCCGGGTTGAACAGCGGCGAGAAGCCCTTGTGCACCTCGGTGCCGATGAAGGTCAGCCACTCCATCAGGCGGTAGCGGCCCAGCGTGCCGTAGGCGGGTGCGAGGTTCTTCTCGGGCACCTGGTCGGCGATGTACTGGACGATGGCCGGGCCTTCGCGCAGCTTCTGGCCATCCTGCATCACCAGCAGCGGCACGTAACCCAGCGGGTTGATGGTGTAGTAGTCGGTGCCGTCGGGCAGCTGGTGGGTCTTGGTCGGGGCGGGAACGGCTTCGAAGGGCAGGCCGGACTCGTGCAGCACGATGTGGGGCGAGAGCGAGCAGGCGCCGGGCGAGTAGTAGAGCTTGAGCATGGGGGTCTCCGGAAGGGAACGCGGCCGCCCCGTTGGCGGCCGGCCTGCGCATGTTAGAGCGCGGCCGCAGGCTCTGCTGGCGCCGGGGCTTGTGGCCGGGCCGTCACGGCCTGTGCAAGGGCGCGGCGCAGGTGCTCCGGATCGACGGGCTTGAACAGCAGCGGCACGCCGGCACCCTCCAGTTCGCGCAACCGGTCTGGTGCGGTCTCGCCGGTGATCATCAGCAGCGAAGGTCTCGGGTCCATCGCCGCCTGCAGCCGGCGCGAGAGCGACAGCCCGTCCACGCCCTGGCCCAGGCGCACATCCGACAGGATCACGTCGATCGCCCGGCCATCGGCGCGGGCCCGGCCGATGGCGGCCTGCGCCTCGGCCTCGTCGGCCGCCGCCAGCAGTTCGATCTGCCAGGTCTTCATCAGCGCCATCAGGCCCTGGGCCACGATGGCCTCGTCGTCGATCAGCAGCACGCGCCGCGGCATGGCCGGTGCGGCGACCGGCTCGACCGCCGGCGGACTGGCGGTCGCCTGCACGGCCGGGGCTTTGGGCAAGGTCAGGCGGAAGCGGCTGCCCTTGCCGGGCTGCGAGCGCAGGCTCACCGGATGGTCCAGCAGCCGGGACAGGCGCCGCACGATCGACAGGCCGATGCCCAGGCCCAGGTTGCGGTCGCGCGCCGGGTTGTCGACCTGGTAGAACTCGTGGAACACCTGCTCGTGCAGCGCCGGGTCGATGCCGATGCCGGTGTCGGCGACATCGATCCAGACCTGCTGGCCGCGTTCGCGCGCGCGCAGCAGCACACCGCCGTCGATGGTGTACTTGATCGCGTTCTCCACCAGGTTGCCCAGCAGGCGTTCGAGCATCTGGGGATCGGTGTTCACCCGCAGCGGGCTGGAGCGGATGCGCAGCGTCAGCCCCTTCCCGTCGGCGCGTTGTCCGAAGGTCCGCTGCAGCGACAGGAAGATGTCCTGCAGCGCCACCGGCTGCCGCACCGGCGCGACCACGCCGGCGTCCAGGCGCGAGATGTCGAGCATGGCGCCCAGGGAGGTGTGGACCGAGCGCACCGCTTCCTGCAGGAAGACGGCTTGCGGATGGGTCGGATGGCCCCGCAGTTCCCGCTCCAGCGACGCACCGAACAGGCCGATCGCGTGCAGCGGCTGGCGCAGGTCGTGGCTGGCCGCGGCCAGGAAACGGGTCTTCTCCTCGCTGGCCTGGCGCGTCAGACGGACCTGCTGCTCCAGCTCGGTGGCCAGCGCTTCCTTCTCGAAGCGCGATTGCAGGGTCTGCGCCAGCAGCGCGTGCTGGCTGCGGGCGATGTGCAGCGTGACGCCGAGATAGACCAGGCAGCTCAGGGCCAGGAACACGTGCACCATGTCCCCCTGCCACAGCAGCGCGGCCGACAGGCTCAGCACCATCGGCAGCGCGAAGCACATCACCGAGGCCCAGCGCGGTGCCACGGCGGGGATGCCGGTGCTGGTCACGCCCAGCACGATCAGCACCAGCACCGCCGTCATCGAGGTGTCCGCGCCCGGCAGGATCAGCCAGGGCGCCAGGCCCCAGGTGCCGCTGTACCAGAGCATTTCGGTGCGGTGCCGGCGCGCCCACAGCGGGCTGTGTTCACCCGCCTGGGGGTCCTTGAAATAGGCCATCTGGTACGGATAACGCAGCAACTGCGTGGTGTGCAGGCCCAGCCACACCAGGGCCATGGTGTTGTGGCCCTGCCACCAGAACAGCAGGCCGGCGGCCCAGGAGACCACCACGTCGGCGGCTGTGGCGCTGCTGGTGGTGGCGTACAGCGCGGCGACCTGCTCGCGCATCACCCGTTCCTGGATGGTCTGGGCGGCGGCGGGTTCGGTCATGGATGCTCAGCGAAGGACGCTGATCAGCTCGGCCCGCGAGCGCACGCCGAAGATCAGCAGCAGCGACGAGACGTGGTTCTTGACCGTGCCTTCGCTGATGTGCAGGCGTTCGGCGATGTCTCGGTTGGCGTGCCCGGCCAGCAGCCATTCGAGCACCTGGGTCTGGCGCGGGCTCAGCTGCGAGCGGGGATCGTCGCTGCGCGGCGGCAGGGTGTCGGCGAAGTCGCGGGGCAGGCCGCGCGATCCGCCCAGGCGCAGGTGGTCCATCACGCACTGCAGGTCGCCCGACTTCGGCAGGTAGGCGCTGGCGCCCTGCGCCAGCGCGCGCTGCGCCATCTGCGGGTCGCTGTCGCCCGAGAGGATCACCACCCGGGCGCGCGGATGCTGCTGCAGGAAGGTGGTCAGGCCGGTCAGGCCATGGGCGTCGGGCAGGTGCAGGTCCAGCAGCACGACGTCGATGTCGCCGCGGCGGTACAGCGCCAGCGCTTCCTGCAGCGTGCGGGCCTCGTGCAGGCGCACGTCGGCGCGTTGGCCCATCAGCGCCCGCAGTCCGAGCCGGATCAGGTCGTGGTCGTCGACCACCAGCACGCCGACCGCGCGCGCATCGGCGTCGGGCGAGAGCAGCGGCGAAGACCGGGTGTCGTACATGGCGTAACAATTTTAGGGCGATCCGCGCGGTCCTGCCGCACCGGAATCCCCGGTTGGGGGACCGGACGGAGGTGCCGATGGACGCCCCGGTCCCCCACGAGGTGGTCTCATCGACCGATCCGATTGCGCGTAAGGTTCGGCCGGTCCCGTCCCACCTTTCGAGCGTCACACCATGGCCACCGGTCACTTCGCCTTTGCCAGCAACACCAACCGTTTCCTCGCCTGCGCACCGCTGGCCGACCAGCCGTTTGCCATCGCCGGCGTGCCCTACGACGGCGTCGTGACCAACCGGCCGGGTGCCCGCTTCGGCCCGCAGGCGATCCGCGCCGCCAGCCTGATGCTGTGCGACGGCCTCCACCCGTTCTTCGACGTCTCGCCGGTCGACGGCCTGGGCGACGCGCTGGACATGCGCCTGCCCAACGCCTCGCCGCTGCCCGAGGTGCGCGCGCACATCGAGCGGCAGGCGGCCGAGCTGATGGCGAAACACCACTGCGTGTTCCTCGGCGGCGACCACTCGGTCACGCTGTCGCTGCTGCGCGCCGCCAGGGCGCGCCACGGCCAGGCCCTGGCCTGCGTGCATTTCGACGCCCACTGCGACACCTGGAGCGACCACTTCGGCGAGCCCTCGGGCCACGGCACCTGGACCTACGAGGCGATCCAGGAAGGCCTGGTCAGCGCCGAGCACACGGTGCAGATCGGCATCCGCTCCAGCGGCGAACGCGCGGCGCGCGAGTACGTGGCCGACCAGGGCGGGCAGATCTTCACCGCGCGCGCGCTGCGCGGGCTGGACGGCGCGGCGCTGGTGCCGGTGCTGGCGGCGATCCGCCAGCGCATCGGCGACCGGCCCTGTTACCTCACGCTGGACATCGACGTGCTCGACCCGGCGTTCGCACCCGGCACCGGCACGCCCGAGCCGGGCGGCCTGACCAGCGCGCAGGTGCTGACCTTCATCGAGGAGCTGGCCGACCTGCACTGGGTCGGCATGGACTGCGTCGAGGTGGCGCCGGCCTACGACCACGCCGAGCTGACCAGCAACGCGGCGGCCACCTTCGTCTGGACCTACCTCTGCGGCCAGGTCGCGAAAAGGTGAACACCCCCCTGCGCCGCTTCGCGTCTACCCCCCTCTCCTGCGGGAGAGGGGACGCACCCAGTGGCCCGGCGAAGCCGGTTCCACGGGTGCCCTGATCTTCTTGACCCAGGCACTCCGACCATGTTCCATCGTTCGCTGCTGCACTCCGACACCTCGCTCAACCAGAAGAGCTATTACGAGGCCAGCGTGCAGCGGCCGGCGCCCTGCGCGCCGCTGCAGGGCGGGGTGGTGGCCGACGTGCTGGTGGTCGGTGGCGGCTTCGCGGGCCTGTCGGCGGCGCTGGAGCTGGCGCAGCGGGGCATGAAGGTGGTGCTGCTGGAGGCCGACCGCATCGGCTCGGGCGCCAGCGGACGCAACGGTGGCCAGGCCATCGTCGGCTACGCCAGCGGACAGGGACCGTTCGAGGACCAGCTCGGCCAGGCCGACGCGCAGCGCGCCTGGGACCTGTCGGTCGAGGCGGTGAACCTGATCGAGCAACGCATCGCGGTGCACGGGATGCATTGCGACTGGCAGCGCGGCTACACCTACGTCGCCGACTCGCCGAAGAAGGCGCGGGCGCTGCGGGCCGAGTGCGACGACCACCACGCCCGTGGTGTGGCCTGCGAATGGGCCGAAGGTGCGGATGTGGCGCGCTTTGTCGACAGCCCGCGCTACGTCGCCGCGTTCCGCGAGCACACCTCCGGCCATCTGCATCCGCTGAAGTACGCGCTGGGGCTGGCCCGCGCGGCGCAGGCGGCCGGCGTGCGCATGTTTGAACATTCGCCGGTGACCGCGCTGGACCGCGGCCACACGCTCGTGGCGCGCACAGCGAAGGGCCAGGTCACGGCGCGCTACGGCGTGCTGGCGGGCAACTGCATGCTGCCCGAGTTCGGCCCGCGGGTCGCGCCCGAGATCGCGCCGCGCATCATGCCGGTCGGCACCTACATCGTCGGCACGGCGCCGCTGGACCCGGGCCTGTGCGAACGGCTGATTCCGGGCCACACGGCGGTGTGCGACAACAACTTCGTGCTCGACTACTTCCGCTTCAGCGCCGACCACCGCATGCTGTTCGGTGGCCGCGTGAGCTACACGACGATGACGCCGCCGGACCTGCAGGGCGTGATGGCGCGGCGCATGGGCGACGTGTTTCCGCCGTTGCGTGGCGTGCCGGTGGAGTTCGTCTGGGGCGGCTTCGTCGACATCAGCATGAACCGCGCGCCCGATTTCGGGCGGCTGGGCGACAACCTCTATTACCTGCAGGGCTTCAGCGGCCACGGCGTGGCGCTGACCGGGCTGGCCGGGCAGATGGTGGCCGAGGCGGTGGCCGGGCAGGCCGGGCAGTTCGACCTGTTCGCGCGCCTGAAGCACCACCGCTTTCCCGGCGGTCCGCTGCTGCGCACGCCCACGCTGGCGCTGGGCATGCTGTGGCACCGGATGAAGGATGCGATCGGTTGAGTACGGTCAACGCCCGGCGCTCAGGGGCGCGGACGCCGGGTCGCGGGTGCCGGGGAGAGCCGCGGCGCCGGTTCCGGGGGCTGGGAGTCGGGCCAGTCGTCGAGCATCGAATCCCGGTCTTTTGCGGCGCTGCTTGAGGTCGGCTGGGCCGGCGCGTTTTTCTGGCCGGTGAGCATGGCCTTGAACATGTTCTCGCGGTGCCGGACGCTTTCGTAGAGGTTGGCGCTGACGTGCAAGATCACGGCGACCAGCGTGAGGTCCACCGTGGTCACGTGCAGCGTCTCCACCAGCTCGTCGCCCCAGAAGGCGTCGGTGGTCATCAGGTGGCCGGTGACGCCGATCACCAGGGTCGCCCCCAGCAGGTACAGGATCATCACCGCGCCGGCCGGGTTGTGGCCGAGGTGGCGTGGCTCGCGTCCTCGCCGGAGTTGGCCCAGATAGGCCCACAGCCGCGCCGGCGTGGGCATGAAGCTGGCGAAACGCGCGTGCGGGCTGGGGGCGGTGAAGCCCCAGACGCCGCGTGCCGCGATCAGCCCCAGCGCCAGGTAGCCGGCGCCCTTGTGCACCCAGTCGATGTGCTCGGTGGAGAAGTAGGCGGTGGCGAACGAGGCCACCAGCGACCAGTGGAAGACCCGGACAAACAGGTCCCAGACAGGCACTTTGTGCTCGGGGTTCGTGGTCATGGTCGCACTCCCGTGGAAAGGGGCGGCTTCACCGCCGGGGCCGTTCAGTTCTTGACGTTTTCTTCGGCAATGGCGCCGGTGACCGGGTGGAAGTACACCTCGACCTTGCGGCCCTGCTTGTCGGTGCCGTAGATTTCCCAGCACTTGCCCTTGGACACGTGCAGCTTCTTGACGTCGTCCTTGTAGCCCAGGGCCTGGAAGCGTTTGGTCATCTCGGCCTCGCTCAGCCATTTGGACTGGGGTTCCTCGGTGCAGGTCGGGCCGGCGATGGCGGCACCCGTGGCGGACAGAAGGGCGGCGAGAACGAGGGTGGTGCGGTGGCTCATGGTGAAACTCCCTTGAATGAGGTGTGGTCGATGCGTGCCGCGAGGGCGGTCACCCCAAGGGTTTTGCAACCGCTGTGCCAGTCGTTGGCGGGCCCAGGACCATCACGCAACACATTGATCTCAAAGGAATTCCGGACGCCGTCCGGGACGCGGCCTGCGCCCCGCCGGGGCGATGCCCCCACTGGGCGGGGGAAGTGCCCCACTTTCCCCGCCAGGTGCGCTCAGCCCGTGCCGCCAATGCCGTACCAGCGCGGGGGCAGGTCGCGGACATGCAGGGCCGGCGCCAGCACGGGTGTGACAGTCTCTTTGTCGCTGCGCACGCCGGGGGCGCGCGGGTAGCGACGGATCGTGGCGGCGTCGGGGGCCTTCTGGGCTGGCAGGTTCGAGGGCGCGGCACGGAAGACGGGGGCACGCGCGGGAGCGCCTGCCTGGGGCCTTGTCGAGGGGATGTGCCGTGCCATGGGGGGTCTGGATGGGTGCGTTTGCGGAACGGGAATTGCAATCGCTGTGCCACCACCGCTGTTCCTCACCGCCACAGGCGCTCCATCTCTATGATTTACCTGGACTTTTCCCGATCGCAGGGCATGCGGCCCTGCCGGCCGGCGCCCGGCAGGGCTGGGGCAATTGCCCCATGTCACGGAATGGGTGGGGGAAATGACCCGCGCCGTGGGGCCCGGGGACCCGCTGGCGGTGCCTGCCTAGAATGGCCCCGAGCCCAGGCCCTTGCCTGGGCCGCCTGAGCAGCGTCGATGGCACTTCCTTTTCTGAAGAACCCGTTCTCCCGGACGCCGATGTACTGGACGCGCCGGTTTGCGGCCATCAGTCTGCTGTGCGTGGTGGCGACGGCACTGGTGAGCGCGACGCTGCTGTCCAAGTACGCGGCCGAACGCATGATCCGCCACAACGCCGAGCTGGCGCAGGACTTCGTCGGCAGCCTGATGCGCATGCACCAGGGCGAACGTTTCTTCCGCGACCGCAACGACACCAGCGGCATCGAGTCGCTGTTCGTCGAGCTGGCGCGCATGCCCGGCCTGGGCCACGCCAACGTGTTCGATGCCCGGCGGCAGATCATCTGGTCGACCAACGCCAAGGCCATCGGCGGCGACGCCGGCGCCAACCACGAGCTGGACGAGGCGCTGCAGGGGGCGCTGGCGGTCGAGAGCGAATTGCTGGAAACCGCGGCCTACATCAAGCCGGAGCACGCCTTCCTGCGCGACAACGCCCGCGACGCGATCGAGGTCTACATCCCGGTGCGCGAGAGCAGCACCGAGGTGGTCGGCGTGGTCGAGCTCTACATGCTGCCCGAGCACCTGCTGACCTCGGTGCACGAGATGACGCGTTTTGTCTGGATGGCCTGCCTGCTGGGCGGGCTGGTGACCTACCTGGCGATGGTCTGGCTGGTGATGCAGGCCGACCGCCAGATCGCGCAGCAGCAGCGCACCATCGTCACCAACGAGTCGCTGGTCGCGGTGGGTGACATGGCCTCGGCGGTGGCGCACGGGCTGCGCAATCCGCTGGGCGCGATCCGCTCCAGCGCCGAGCTGATCGCGATGGGGCCGGAACGGGCGCTGGCCGGCGACATCATGTCCGAGGTCGACCGGCTGCAGGCCTGGATCGGCAAGCTGCTGGCCTATGCCCAGCAGGGCGGGCGGGCGCTGGGCCCGGTGCAGCTCGATGCGCTGCTCAACCACCTGGTCAGCGTGCACGCGGGCCGCATGGACCGCCAGGGCGTGACGGTGGAATGCGACTGGCCGCCAGCCCTGCCGCAGGCCCGGGCCGACGCGCCCGCGCTGGAGCAGGCGCTGGACAACCTGATCACCAACGCGCTGGACGCGATGCCGCGCGGCGGACGCCTGCGGCTGTCGGTGCGGCCGCAGAACGGCCACCTGCTGGTCACCGTGGCCGACAACGGCACCGGCATCGCGCCGGACGACCTGCCACGGGTGTTCACGCCCTTCCACACCACCAAGCGCACCGGCATCGGCGTGGGCCTGCCGCTGGCGCGGCGCACCGTCGAGCGCCTGGGCGGCAGCCTGCGGCTGGAGAGCACGCCGGGTGCCGGCACCCAGGCGATCCTGACCCTGCCGCTGCGGCCGCCGACATCCACCGAGACCGAATGAGAACCCGCCGATGAGTTACAGCGTTTTGATCGTCGAAGACGAGCCGGTGCTCGCCCGCAACATGCTGGTGTACCTGGAGCGCCATGGCCTGAGCTGCCAGACGGCGGCCAGCGGCGAGGAAGGGCTGGAGGCGCTGGAGTCGGCGCGGCCCGATGCGGTGGTGCTGGACCACAACCTGCCGGGCAAGGACGGGCTGTCGGTGCTCCGGCTGATGCGCGAGCGCGAGCCGCAGCTGCCGGTGGTGATGGCCACCGGCCATGGCAGCGAGCAGGTCGCCGTGGAAGCGATGAAGGCCGGTGCCTTCGACTACCTCATCAAGCCGGTCTCGCTGCACCAGCTCAAGCAGGTGCTCGACCGCGCGGTGCAGCAGCAGCGCCAGGCGCTGGAGCTGCGGCACCTGCGGGCGGGCGGTGGTGCCTCGAACGCACCGGCGGCCCAGGGGCTGGCGGCGCTGCTGGGCGACTCGGCCGCGATGCGCAAGCTGCGCGCACGGCTGCAGCAGCTGGTGGACGCCGAGACCCGCATGAACGAGGGCCACGCGCCGGCGGTGCTGATCGGCGGCGAGACCGGCACCGGCAAGGAGCTGGTGGCGCGCGCCCTGCATTTCGAGGGGCCGCGGCGGGGCGGACCCTTTGTCGAGATCAACTGCGCCAGCCTGCCGGCGCAGCTGGTCGAGAGCGAACTGTTCGGCCACGAACGCGGCGCCTTCACCGACGCGCGCGAACGCCGCATCGGGCTGGTCGAGGCGGCGGACGGGGGCACGCTGTTCCTCGACGAGGTCGGCGAGCTCGAACTGGCGACCCAGGCCAAGCTGCTCAAGCTGCTGGAAGACCACCAGGTGCGGCGGCTGGGCAGCGTGCGCGAGCAGAAGGTGGACGTGCGTGTGCTGGCCGCGACCAACCGGCCGCTGGAGGCCATGGTGCAGTCGGGCCAGTTCCGCGGCGACCTGTTCTACCGGCTGGGCATGCTGCGCATCGAGCTGCCGCCGCTGCGCGAGCGCGACGGCGACGTGGCGTTGCTGGCGCAGGCCTTCCTGGCGCGCTCGGCGCGCCGCTACGGCAAGAGCGGGCTGCGGTTCTCGGACGAGGCGCTGGAAGCGCTGTCGCGCCACCGCTGGCCGGGCAATGTGCGCGAGCTGGGCAACCTGGTCGAGCAGTGCGTGATCCTGTGCGCCGACCCGGTGATCGAGGTCGAGGACCTGCCGCTGCCGGTGGCGCCGGCCTCCGATTTCGGCGCGCTGGACTTCCCGGCCGGCGACAACCTGCCGACCAGCCTGCCCGAGACCGAGCGGCGCCTGCTGCTCAGCGCACTCGAACGCAACCGCTGGAACGTGACCCAGGCGGCGCGCGCGCTCGGCATTTCGCGCGACACCCTGCGCTACCGGATCGACAAGTTCGGGCTGCGGCCCTGAGCGGGTGTTGGGTGGGGCGGCTGACCCGGTCCGGGCCAGTTCCCCCGCATCCACGGCCCCGCTCTCCGGTCGGCAGATTTCATGAAAATCTTTTCAAATCAACGATCTGACAGTTGATTGGTGGTGCTGGCACGCAGGATGCTATGTGTGTTTAGTGGGAAAAAATCCCACGTTTCAAGATGTTTCACACCCACTCAAGGAGAAAACCATGAACGCACGTCCGACTTCTGTCCTGCTGGCCGCCCTGCTCGCCGCCGCCGGTTTCGCCGCCCACGCATCCTCTTCGCAAACCCCGTCGTCCACCTCCGCCGGCTTCACCATCGACCTGGCCAAGCGCGGCGCGGACGACGCCGCTGGCGACCAGCGCCGTGGCCGTGGCAGCGACGATGGTGCCAACCATGCCCGCCGTGGTGCCGACGACGCGGCCGGTGACGACCGCGGTGGCCGTGGCCGTGGCAGCGACGATGGGGCCAACCATGCCCGCCGTGGTGCCGACGACGCGGCCGGTGACGACCGCGGTGGCCGTGGCCGTGGCAGCGACGACGGTGCCAACCACACCTGATCGCCCGCCAGGCGCTGCCCGGGCCGGTGCTGGCCCGGCAGCGCCGGCCGGTGTCAGGCCGCTTCCGAGAAGTCCATCTCGGGCGGTTCCTGCCGGAAGCCGCGCGTGAGCACCGCGAGGTACACGGCGCCGACCACCAGCCAGCCCAGGCCCAGGTAGAGCGCGTGGCGGTCCAGGCTGACCAGCAGCCACAGGTCGGCCACGGCGCCCAGCGCGGGGATCAGCAGGTACTTGAAGAACTGGTTGGGGGCGGGGTCCTGGCGGCGCAGGTAGTAGAAGCGGGCGATCACGGCCAGGTTGACGCTGGTGAAGGCCAGGAAGGCGCCGAAGTTGATGAACGAGACCGAGGTCGTCACGTCCATGAACAGGGCCAGCAGCGCGACCAGGCCGCACAGCAGGATGTTGCCGGCCGGGGTGCGGAAGCTCGCGTGCAGCTTGCCGAACCAGCCCTTGGGCAACACGCCGTCGCGGCCCATGGCGTAGAGCAGGCGCGAGGCGCTGGCCTGGGCCGACAGGCCGGAGGCGAACTGGCCGATGATCAGGCCGATCAGGAAGATGGACACGAACAGGTCGCCGCCGATGTTCTTGGCGATTTCGCTGGCCGCCGAGTCGACCGAGGTGAAGGCGAAGCCCGGGTGGGCCAGCTGCACGACGTAGGCCGTGGCGACGAAGATGGCGCCGCCGAACAGGGTCACCAGCAGGATGGCGCGCGGGATGACCTTGGTCGGGTTGACGGTTTCTTCGGTGAGCGTGGTCACCGCGTCGAAGCCGAGGAACGAGTAGCAGGCGATGGCCGCGCCGGCCGTGACCAGCGAGAGCGCGACGCCGGGCTGGTAGAAGGGCGCGAGGTCGAACAGCGGCTTGCTCGGGTCGCCCATCACGTAGTGGATGGCCAGCGCCACGAAGGCCACCAGCACCAGCAGCTGCACCAGCATCATCAGGTAGTTGACCGTGTTGGCGAAGCGGATGCCGACCACGTTGATGACCGAGGTGATGGCGATGAAGCCCACGATCCACACCGCCATCGGCACGCTGGGGAAGGCGCCGTTGAGGTACACCGCGCCGAACAGCCAGATCACCATGGGCAGGAACAGGTAGTCCAGCAGCACCGCCCAGCCGACCATGAAGCCCGCCTTGGGGCTCAGGCACTTGCGGGCGTAGGTGTAGGCCGAGCCCGCGGTGGGGAACTCGGCCGCCAGCACGCCGTAGCTGTAGGCGGTGAGCAGCATGGCCAGCAGCGCCAGCAGGTAGGCCCCGGCGGTGACCCCGTGGGTGGCGTCGGCCATGATGCCGAAGGTGCCCAGGACGATGATCGGCGTCATGTAGGCGAGGCCGAAAAGGACCACCGAACTCAGGCCCAGGGTTCTGTCGAGTTTGCTCATGCGGGTGCTTTCTTGGTGGGGGAAGGAGGGATCACACGGGGATCTGGTGCGCGGTCAGCGTGCCGTCGCCGGCCACCACCTGGCCGGTCAGCGGCAGGCGGCGCTGGCGCAGGTAGCAGTAGTCGCTGCGGCTGGCGGCGATGCGGCGCAGGTCGATGTCGACCGTCAGCCGCCCCTCCTCGCGCGCCAGGGCACCCAGCACCTGGCCGTCGGGGGCGATGGCCATGCTGCCGCCGGCGAAGTCCAGCCCGCCCCCGCTGCCGCAGCGGTTGCTCATGACGGCGAAGACCTGGTTTTCGATGGCGCGCGCGGTCATCAGCTGGTGGTGCACCGGGCCGTAGGGGTCCATGTTGCCGTTGGTGACGATCAGCAGTTCGGCGCCCTGCGCGGCCAGCGCGCGCGCGGTCTCGGGGAACTCGATGTCAAAGCAGATCAGGATGCCCACGCGCACGCCGTTCCACACCGCCGTCACCAGTTGATCCCCCGGTGTGAACACGCCCACGTCGGTGCCCCAGAGGTGGGTCTTGCGGTACTTGAGCACGATGCCTTCGGGGGCGATCAGCGCGGTGGTGTTGAAGCACTGGCCACCGTGCGCCTCGGCGAACCCGACCGCGACCGACAGGCCCTTGCGCTGCAGCGCGGCGCGGATGGCGCGGACCGTCGGCCCGTCGTCGGGCTCGGCGACGCCGGCCACTTCCTCGGCGGTCGGGAAGCCCATCAGGCAGGTCTCGGGGAACACGATCAGGTCGGTGCCGGCCTCGGCCTGTTCGATCACCGACAGCACGCGCTGCAGGTTGGGAGCGGTGACGCCGTCGTCGGCGGGAATCTGGGCGAGTTGAACCTTCACGGGCGGTGATCCTGAGTAAGATGGCCTGTATGTCGGCAGCGTGACAGCCACCGGTCGGCAGAGTGTAGGGAGCCACCAGTTTTCGAAATATTCCCCCGAAGGGGTACCCATTTGGGGGTATGCAGCGTGGTCAAGCTCGACGAGGTGGGATGGCACCGCGCCATGGGGGGACTGCTGGTCGCGCTCGACCAGCCCGACTTCTGGCTGCGGCTGACCCGGGTGCTGGGTCTGTATGTGCGCTTTGACAGCTGGGTGGTGCTGCGCCTGGGGCCCAGCGGAGCGCCGCAGGTGCTGGCCGAGATCGCGCAGGACGACGGCTCGCCCGACACCCTGTTCGAGGACTACCTGCAGGGCCTGTACCTGCTTGACCCGTTCGTGATCGCGGCGCGCGAGACGCGGCGCACCGGCCTGGTCCACCTCGACGACGTCGCGCCCGACCGCTTCAAGGGCACCGAGTACTACCAGCGCTATTTCCGCCTCAACATCGTCGAGGACGAGGTGCAGTTCAACGCCGCCGTCGACGGCGACGCGATGCTGTGTCTCTCGCTGGGCGCGCACCGCCGCTTCACCGCCACCGACCTGGCCCTGCTGGCCATGGTCAGCCAGTGGCTGGTGCCGCTGATGGCGCAGCGCTGGCGCCACGAACGGCGCGAGGTGCCGCCCGCGCCGGTGGCCGCCACACCGGCCGGCGCGCGCAGCGACTTCCGGCTCAACAACAGCTCGCTCTCCAGCCGCGAGCTGGAGATCGCCCGCCTCATGCTCAGCGGGCATTCGTCCAAGGGCATCGCGCAGCGCCTGGGCATCTCGGCCGAGACGGTGAAGGTGCACCGCAAGCACCTCTACGCCAAGCTGGACGTGGGCTCGCAGAGCGAGCTGTTCGCGCTGTTCATGTCGCACCGGGCCGAAGCGCCGGCGGCCGGTCGCTGAGCCGGTGCCTCAGCCCTTGGGCAGCGATCGCACGGCGGCCGACAGGATCGGGCCGCAGCGTTCGATGCCGGCCAGCGGTGCGTAGCCGTAGCCGATCACCAGGCCCTTGAGGTCCTGGCGCGCGAGGCAGTAGGCCGACAGCGGCCGCACGATCAGCCCCTGCTGCGCGATGCGCTGCGCCAGCGCCTTGTCGTCCACGGACGGCGGCAGGCGCAAACAGAGGTGCAGCCCCTGTTCGGCGCCGCTGATGAAAGGGCCATCCTTGCCGGGTGCCGCGAGCACCGGTTTGAGCGCTTCGAGCAGGCACTGGCGGCGCTCGCCGTAGCTCTGGCGGGCGCGGCGCAGGGCGCTGCTGAAGTGCCCCATTTCCATGAACTCGGCCAGCGCGGCCTGCAGCGGCATCTGCCCCGGGCGGTTGAGGTCGTAGTGGGCCTGCCGGAAAGACGCGACCAGCGGCTTGGGCACGACCAGGTAGCCCAGCTTGATGCCGGGGTAGAGCACCTTGGAGAAGGTGCCCATGTAGAGCACGCGGCCGTCGCTGTCCAGGCCTTCGAGGCTGCTGATCGGCGGACCGGAGAAGCGGTACTCGCTGTCGTAGTCGTCTTCGAGCACCCAGGCGTTGTGCGCGCGGGCGGTCGAGAGCAGCTGGTGGCGCCGCGGCAGGCTCATCACCGCGCCGGTCGGGTACTGGTGCGAGGGCGTGAGATAGATCAGGCGCGGCGGCTTCGCGTCGTCGGCCGCGCTGGGCCGGATGCCCTCGTCGTCGACCGGCACCGGGTGCAGGTGCAGGCCGCTGGCCATGAAGGCCTTGACCGCGCCCCAGTAGGCCGGGTCTTCGACCCAGACCGTGTCGCCGTGGTCGGCCAGCAGGCGGGCGCAGAGTTCGAGCGACTGCTGGGTGCCGGTGGTGACGATGACCTGGTCGGCGTCGAGCTGCACGCTGCGGAACACGCGCAGGTAGTCGGCGATCGCCCGGCGCAGCGGCGCATAGCCGCCCGAGCTCGCGTAGTCGAGCATGTCCGGGTAGGTCATGCGCCAGTGTTTGTTCTGCAGCCGCTGCCAGAGCGTGAGCGGAAAGGCGCTGAAGTCGGCGATGCCGGGCGTGAAGGGCTGCACCTCCAGCTCCTGGGCGCTGAAGCGGGTGGCCAGCGCTTCGCCGCGGGCCGACATGCGCGGTGCGGCCGACGGCGCGCGCGCGCCCTGGGCGCCCGGGTGCCGGCCCGGCGTGCTGCGCGGCACGCTGTCGTTCACATAGGTGCCGCTGCCGACCCGGCTGACCAGGTAGCCCTCGACCGAGAGCTGGTTGATGGCGGCGACCACCGTGTTGCGCGACAGGTCGAGGTCCTGCGCCAGGTCGCGGCTGGAGGGCAGGCGCTCGCCCGGGCCGAGCTTGCCGTCGAGCATGGCGCGGCGCAGCGCCTCGTAAAGCTGGCGGTGCAGCGGCAGCGCATCCTGCGCGCCCAGGCGGTGCATTTCGGCGAGGAGGAATTCGGACAGCATGCGAACGGTGGACAGGATGCCATGACGGGTGTCAAATGGCACCATGAGGTTGTCTTAAGTGGCCCCGATTGTGATCCAATTGCCTCGCCACAATCAAGTCAGGAGCGTTGCTACATGAACACTGCGCCTTGCATGGTCTGGCTGCCGGCCGACCACCGCCTCATGGGGGACCACGGCCACCAGATGCCTTTTCTGCTGCTGGGCGACAAGTACGCCCGCGCGGTCAAGGTCGGCGCCGAGTGCCAGCCGGTGATGTTTCCGCTGGCCGACGCCGGGCAGATCCCGGAACTGCTGCCGCTGGTCGACGGCGTGATGCTGACCGGCTCGCCGTCCAACGTCCATCCTTCCCATTTCGACGAAGACGTCGCCGATCCCAGCCTGCCGCTGGACCCGGTGCGTGACTCGCTCACCCTGGCGCTGATCAAGGCCTGTGTGCACGAAGGCGTGCCGCTGCTGGGCATCTGCCGCGGTTTCCAGGAGATCAACGTCGCCCTGGGCGGCACGCTGCACCAGCGGGTGCAGGAGGTGCCCGGCCGCATGGACCACCGCGAGTCCAAGACCGCGCCGTTCGACGTGCAGTACGCGCCCAGCCACCCGATCCGGCTGGCGCCGGGCAGCGTGTTCGAGACCTGGGCCGGCGGCCCCGAGGTGATGGTCAACTCGCTGCACGGCCAGGGGATCAACCGGCTCGCGCCCGGCCTGGAGGCACTGGCCCACGCGCCCGACGGCCAGATCGAGGCGGTGGCGGTGCAGGGCGCCCGCACCTTCGCCTACGCCGTGCAGTTCCACCCCGAGTGGCGCTGCTGGGAAAACCCGTTCTACACCGCGATCTTCCAGGCCTTCGGCAAGGCCTGCCGCCAACGGCGCAGCCTGCGCCTGCAGGCGGCCGACCTGTCGCGACACACACCGGCCTGACCCGCCAACAGGGCCAGGCCACAGACACCATAACGAGACAACACTTTTTATGAACCAGCCGATGACCAGCCCACAGACCTTCAACGACCTGGAGCAGTGGCTCAACCAGCACCGCGTGACCGAGGTCGAGTGCCTCGTGCCCGACCTGACCGGTGTGGCCCGCGGCAAGATCCTGCCGCGCGAGAAGTTCACCGAAGACCGCGGCATGCGCCTGCCGCAGGGCATCGTGGCGATGGGCGTGACGGGCGAGTTCCCGGCCAGCGGCCCTTACTACGACGTGATCGAGCCGACCGACCGCGACATGCAGCTGCGCCCCGACCCGGCCACGGTGCGCATCGTGCCCTGGGCCACCGACCCGACGGCGCAGGTGATCCACGACTGTTTCGACCACGACGGCAAGCTGGTGCCGTTCGCGCCGCGCTCGGTGCTGCGCCACATCTGCGACCTGTACGCCGCCGAGGGCTGGGACCCGGTGATCGCCCCCGAGCTGGAGTTCTACCTGACGGCGCGCAACACCGACCCGAACACCCTGCTGCGCCCGCCGATCGGCCGCAGCGGCCGCGCCGAGACCTCGCGCCAGGCCTATTCGATCGACGCGGTGAACGAGTTCGACCCGCTGTTCGAAGAGATCTACGACTACTGCGACAAGATGCAGCTGAACGTGGACACGCTGATCCACGAGATCGGCGCCGGCCAGATGGAGATCAACTTCTTCCACGACCACCCGCTGGGGCTGGCCGACGAGGTGTTCTTCTTCAAGCGCACGGTGCGCGAGGCCGCGCTGCGCCACGACATGTACGCCACCTTCATGGCCAAGCCGATCGCCGGCGAGCCGGGCAGCGCCATGCACATCCACCAGAGCGTGATCGACAAGAAGACCGGCAAGAACATCTTCAGCAAGGAAGACGGCAGCGCCTCCGACGCGTTCTTCCACTACATCGGCGGCCTGCAGCGCTACATCCCGGCCGCGATGGCGCTGGTCGCGCCCTACGTGAACAGCTACCGGCGCCTGTCGCGCCACACGGCCGCGCCGATCAATATCGAGTGGGGCTACGACAACCGCACGGTGGGCATCCGCTCGCCGATCTCCAGCCCGGCCGCGCGCCGGGTGGAAAACCGCGTGATCGGTGCCGACGCCAACCCGTACGTGGCGATGGCGATGACGCTGGCTTGCGGCTACCTCGGCATGAAGAACCAGATCAAGCCCAAGTCGGAGATGAAGGGCGACGCCTACCTGTCGCCCTACGCGCTGCCGCGCAGCCTGGGCGAGGCGCTGGACTGGCTGCGCCGCGAGACCGACCTGCACGACGTGCTGGGCAAGGAGTTCGTGACCATTTACACCGAGATCAAGGAACTGGAGTTCGAGGAATTCATGAAGGTGATCTCCCCCTGGGAACGCGAGCACCTCCTTCTGCATGTTTGACCCGTTGACAAGCGAAACGCCATGAACACTTCCACCCTCATCGCCCCGCCCGCCCTGGTCCGCCGCGCCGAACAGCAGGACACCAAGGCCATCCAGGCGCTCGACAGCGCGCACTACATCCACCCCTTCACCGACCACGGTGACCTGGCCACGCGCGGCTCGCGCGTGATGACCCACGCCGACAACATCTACGTCTGGGATTCCGAAGGCAAGAAGGTGCTGGACGCGATGAGCGGCCTGTGGTGCGTCAACGCGGGCTATGGCCGCAAGGAACTGGCGGACGCGGCCTACCAGCAGATGATGACGCTGCCGTTCTACAACAGCTTCTTCCAGACCACCAACGTGCCGGCGGTGCAGCTGGCGGCCAAGCTGGCGTCGCTGGCGCCCAAGGTGGGCGACCGCACGTTCAACCACGTGTTCTTCAGCAGCAGCGGCAGTGAGAGCAACGACACCAATGTGCGCATGGCGCGCCGCTACTGGGACCTGATGGGCCAGCCGCAGCGCAAGGTCATCATCAGCCGCCACAACGCGTACCACGGCTCGACCATGGCCGGCGCCTCGCTGGGCGGCATGAGCGGCATGCACGCACAGGGTGACCTGCCGATCCCCAACATCACCCACATCGAGCAGCCGCACTACTGGGAGAACGGCGGCGGCGACGAGAGCAAGGCCGACTTCGGCCTGCGCGCGGCGCGCTGGCTGGAAGAGAAGATCCTGGAGATCGGCCCCAACAAGGTGGCCGCCTTCATCGGCGAGCCGGTGCAGGGCGCCGGCGGCGTGATCATTCCGCCCGAGACCTACTGGCCGGAGATCCAGCGCATCGTCGACAAGTACGGCATCCTGCTGATCGCCGACGAGGTGATCTGCGCCTTCGGCCGCCTGGGCCACTGGTTCGCCTACGAGAAGTTCGGCATGAAGCCCGACCTGGTGACCTTCGCCAAGGGCGTGACCAGCGGCTATATCCCGCTGGGCGGCGTGATGGTGGGCAACCGCGTGGCGGACGTGCTGATCGGCAAGGGCGGCGAGTTCAACCACGGCTACACCTACAGTGGCCACCCGGTGGCCTGCGCGGTGGCGCTGGCCAACCTGGAGCTGATGGAGCGCGAGGGCCTGGTCGAGCGGGTCAAGAACGACACCGGCCCTTACCTGGCCGAGCGCTTTGCCGAACTCAAGGCGCATCCGCTGGTGGGCGAGGCCGAGACCTGCGGTTTCGTCGCCGGCCTGGTGCTGGTCAAGGACAAGGTCAGGCGCACCATGTTCGACCCCGACCTGGGCGTGGGCATGGTCTGCCGCGGCCACTGCTTCAAGAACGGCCTGATCATGCGCGCCGTGGGCGACCGCATGATCATCGCGCCGCCGCTGGTGATGACCCGGGCGCAGATCGACGAGATGGTGGGCCTGATCCGGCAATGTCTGGACGCCACCCTGGCGGACCTCGGGCAGAAAGGGCTGCTGGCGTGACGGCGCGAACCCGTTTGTTTGTTACAGTAAAAGATGCCCCAAACAGGGGATAAATCTGGTCTGCTATTTGCTTGTCAGCGAGCAAGCGCACAAGCAGGATGTCTGTGCATCAATAGTCGGGATAAACCCCTCAAACCTGGAGCGATCCTCACCATGAAGAAGCAAGTTCTGGCCTTGGCCATTTCGGCGATCCTGCTGGCCGCCTGTGGCAAAAAAGAAGAGGCGCCTGCGGCCCCGGCCGCACCGGTCGCTGCAGCCCCTGCGCCTGCTGCCGAGCCCGCCAAGCCGGCCGGTCCGAAATTCGACGACGAGAAGGTCCTGAACATCTACAACTGGCCCGACTACGTGCCCGAAGGCATGATCGCCACGTTCGAGAAAGAGACCGGCATCAAGGTCAACTACGACACCTTCGAGACCAACGAGGCGCTGCACGCCAAGCTGGTGGCCGGCAACACCGGTTATGACATCGTCGTGCCCGGCACCGTGTTCGCCAAGGGCCAGATCGAAGGCGGCCTGCTGCAGGAGCTGAAGAAGGACCAGATCGCCAACCTGGCCAACCTGGACCCGGCCATCATGCAGGTCCTGACCAAGGCCGACCCGGGCAACAAGCACCTGGTGCCGTGGGCCTGGGGCTTCACCACCGTCGGCATCAACAAGACCAAGGCCGAGAAGGCCCTGGGCGGCATGGCCATGCCGGAGAACGCCTGGGACCTGGTGTTCAAGCCCGAGTACACCAGCAAGCTCAAGTCCTGCGGCATCGCCTACCTGGATTCGCCGACCGAAATCCTGCCGGTCGCGCTGCACTACCTCGGCAAGGACGCCTACTCGAACAACCCCGAGGACTACAAGGCGGCGACCGCGATGCTGGCCAAGGTGCGCAAGGACGTGCGCCTGTTCAGCTCGACCATGATCGACGACATCGCCGGCGGCAAGGCCTGCGTGGCGATCGGCTGGTCCGGCGACGTCAACCAGGCCGCCGCCCGTGCCAAGGAAAACGGCTCCAAGGACGTGATCGAAGCCCTGCTGCCGACCACCGGTGCCCTGCTGTTCGCCGACACCATGGCCGTCACCAAGGACGCCAAGCACCCGAACAACGCCGCCGCGTTCATCGACTTCTACCTGCGCCCCGAGAACTCGGCCGCGATGGCCAACACCATGGGCTATCCCACCGGCAACAAGGCGGGTGTGGCCCAGGTCAAGCCCGAGATCGCCGGCAACAAGACGATCTTCGTGGAGTCCGACTACTTCGCCAAGATGATCCCGCCCAGCAGCTTCACCAACGAAGCGCGTGAAGCCATGGCCAACGCCTACAACAGCTTCAAGAAGGGCAAGTAAGCGCCTTCGGCCGCGTTCGCCCACCAGCGAGACGTGAACCGGGCTGTTCGTACCCAGCGTATGAACAGCCCTTTTTGTTTCTGACAACCACAAACCACACGAGGGGTCACCATGGCAGCTGCCGGCACGCAAGAGGGCTATCTGGTCACGGAAAAACTGGTCAAGCGTTTCGATGAGGCCGTGGCCGTCGACGAGGTCTCGCTGTCCATCGGCAAGGGCGAGATCTTCGCCCTGCTGGGCAGCTCGGGCTGCGGCAAGTCGACGCTGTTGCGCATGCTGGCCGGTTTCGAGACCCCGACCAAGGGCCGCATCCTGCTGGGTGGGCAGGACGTGGCCAACATGCCGCCCTACCAACGGCCGGTGAACATGATGTTCCAGAGCTACGCGCTGTTCCCGCACCTGAACATCTGGGAGAACGTCGCCTTCGGTCTGAAGCGCGAGGGCCTGCCCAAGGACGAGGTGACCCGGCGCACCGACGAGATGCTGGGCCTGGTGCAGCTCACGCCCTACGCCAAGCGCAAGCCGCACCAGCTCTCGGGCGGTCAGCAGCAGCGTGTGGCGCTGGCGCGCAGCCTGGCCAAGAAGCCCAAGCTGCTGCTGCTGGACGAGCCGCTGGGCGCACTGGACAAGAAGCTGCGCGAGCAGACCCAGTTCGAGCTGGTCAACATCATCGAGAAGGTCGGCGTGACCTGTGTGATGGTGACGCACGACCAGGAAGAGGCCATGACCATGGCCAACCGCATCGCGATCATGAGCAAGGGCCGCGTGCTGCAGGTCGGCTCGCCCAAGCAGATCTACGAATACCCGGCCAACCGCTTCGTGGCCGACTTCATCGGCAACGTCAACCTGTTCGACGGCAAGCTGACGCTGGACGAGCCCGACCGCTGCGCGGTCGGCACGGCGATCGGCGAGGTCCATGTCGGCCACGGCATCAGCGGCGCGGTCGACATGCCGGTGGCGGTGGCGGTGCGGCCCGAGAAGATCGAGATCGCCAAGGAGCGCCCCGCCAGCGTGACGCACAACCTGTTCGCCGGCCGCGTCAAGGAGATCGGCTACTTCGGCTCCTACAACAACTACATCGTGGTGACCCCGCAGGGCACCAAGGTGAAGATCACCGAGCCCAACGGCTCGCGCCACGAACTGCTGGACATCACCTGGGAGGACGACGTGTTCTTCTGGTGGGACGACCTGGACGCTGTCGTCCTGCGCGACTGAACCCGAACGAGGAGCACCACCATGGCTTCATCCCTTCCGGTTCCAGGCAAGCGCTTCGTCATCGGCGTGCCCTATGTCTGGCTGTTCGTCTTCTTCCTGCTGCCCTTCCTGATCCTGATGTACATCAGCTTCGTGGACATGGGCGAGAGCATCAACCCGTTCAAGCCGATCTGGGACCCCGAGACCGGCATCCTCGCGCTCAAGTACGAGAACTACTGGACCATCTTCCGCGACGACGAGGGCGGGGCGCTGTTCAAGACCATCTACATCGAGGCCTACCTGCGCTCGATCTGGTATGCGCTGCTGACCGCGCTGCTGTGCCTGCTGATCGGTTACCCGTTCGCCTACTTCATCGCGCGCTCGCCCGCCTCGGTGCGACCGGCCCTGCTGATGATGGTGATGCTGCCGTTCTGGACCTCGTTCCTGCTGCGGGTCTACGCCTGGAAGGGCATCCTGGCCGACCAGGGCGTGCTCAACCACCTGCTGATGGCGCTGGGCATCACGAGCGAGCCGATCCAGATGCTCTACACCAACGTGTCGATGCTGGTGGGCATGACCTACGTCTACCTGCCCTTCATGATCCTGCCGCTGTACGCCAACCTGGTGAAGATGGACTTCCGCCTGCTCGAAGCGGCGTACGACCTGGGCACCTCGCCGTTCAAGGCCTTCTGGCTGGTGACGGTGCCGCTGTCCAAGGCCGGCATCATCGCGGGCTTCATGCTGGTCTTCATCCCGGCGGTGGGCGAGTTCGTGATCCCCTCGCTGCTGGGCGGCCCGGAGAACATCATGATCGGCCGCGTGGTCTGGGACGAGATGTTCACCAGCAACAACTGGCCGCGCGCCTCGGCGCTGGCCGTGGTGATGATCGCGCTGATCATCGTGCCGCTGGCGATCTACTACCACTACACCGCCGAGGAGACCAAGTGATGAAAGCCCTCCTCGAAAAGCACTTCGGCAAGGCCTGGATGGCGCTGGTCTACCTGTTCCTGTACCTGCCGCTGTTCTTCATGATCGTGTTCAGCTTCAACAGCACCCGGCAGGACGCGAACTTCACCGGCTTCTCGCTGCGCTGGTACGAAGCCCTGACCAAGGACACCAAGATCGTCGAGGGCTTCTGGCTGTCGGTGAAGGTCGCCGCGGTCACGGGCGTGATGTCGGCCATCCTGGGCACCTTCGCGGCCTTCGTGCTGGTGCGCTACCGCAAGTTCCCGGGCCGCACGGTCTTCTCGGGCATGGTCAACGCGCCGCTGGTGATGCCCGAGGTGGTGATCGGCCTGTCGCTGCTGCTGCTGATGGTGGGCGCGCAGAACGCCTTCGGCTGGCCCGAGCGCGGCATGCTGACCATCATCCTGGGCCACACGCTGCTGGGCATGGCCTACGGCATGGTGGTGATCCAGAGCCGGCTGATGGAGATGAACCGCAGCATCGAGGAAGCCGCGATGGACCTGGGTGCCCGGCCGCACGAGGTGTTCTTCCTGATCACCCTGCCCAACATCTTCCAGGGCATCCTGGCGGCCTTCCTGCTCTCGTTCACGCTCTCGTTCGACGACGTGGTGATCTCCGAGTTCCTCTCCGGCCCCGGCGTCTCGACGCTGCCGCAGGTGATCTTCGGCTACGCCCGCCGCGGCATCAACCCGACCATCTACGCCGCGGCCACGCTGCTGATCACCACGGTGACGCTGGTGATCGTGGGCTACTCGATCTGGGTCGCGCGCCAGACGCGCAAGCGCGAGCGCGAGATCCAGGCCGCCACGCGGGCCGAACTGGCGGCGCTGTCGGCGAGCTGATGCCTTTCCCCCGCCCGCCAGGGCGGGGGTGTCAGGCTCCGGGGCGATCGGGTCGGGTAAGCTGCCGCACCTCACGAACGCGCGGGCATGCCGCCCGCGGTCATTGCGCTCCATGAATCTCCGCCACACCCGGCTCTGGCTGCTGGGCCTCTTCCTCGTGCACGCCGCGGTCCATCTCGCGGGCTTCCAGTCGGTCTGGCTCGACTCGGACCAGCTGGTGATCGCCGACCAGGCGTCGTGGATGGCGCGCGGCGAATTCCACGAGCCCTTCTTCTTCGGCCAGTCCTACCTGCTGCCGTTCGAGTCGTACCTGGCGGTGCCGCTGATCTGGCTCGGGGTCTGGCCGATCGCGGCGGTCAAGGCGGTGGCGGCGGCCAGCCTCTACCTGCCCTTTGTCTGGGCGGCCTGGGTGCTGGCCGGGGAGCGGCCCTGGGCCGCGCTGGGCGTGGCGGCGCTGTTCATCGGTCTGCACCCGGAATACACGCTGAGCGCGGGCATGCCGCGCGGCTTCATCGCCGGCACCGCGCTGGCCTGGGCCGGGCTGTGGGTGCTGCTGCGGCGCGAAGGTCTGCCGTCGGCCGCAACCCTGGCGATCGCGGCCGGCGTGGGCTTCTGCACCGGCTCCTACATGAGCATCGCGCTGATGCTGCCGGTGCTGGTCTGGCTGCCGACCCGGCACCAGCGCGGGCTGGCGGGCCTGGGCCTGCTGGTCGGCTTTGCGCTGTTCAAGGCGGTGGGCCTGTTCTACAAGCTGCACCCGGACCACATCGTCCATCTCTTCCCGCGCCTGTTCTTCAAGCCCGGTTATCTGGTGCACAACATCGGCGTCGAAGAGATCCGCGCCGCGGTGTTTCATCTCACGGCGCTGACCGGGGTGGTCTGCGCCCTGGTGCTGCTGCCGGGGTCGCGTCCCTGGCAGCGGCGCGATGTGCTGCCCTGGGTGCTGTGCCTGGGGGCCGTGGCGGCCGCGATCGTGCTGATGGTGGCCAACAACAAGATCGTCGAGTTCAACAGCAAGTCGCCGTTCTTCTCGGTCTACCGGATGATGCTTCCGCTGCCGTTCCTGGGCGTGTTGCTGCTGGGGCGGCGGGTCGGGCTGGCTGCAGCGCCCCGGTCTGGGGCGGTCACGGCGGGTGCCGGGGCCCTGCGGGTCGGCCTGGCCGGGCTTGTGGCGGTCACCGTGCTCACCGGTGTGCAGCTGTACCGCCTGATGCACGTGGCGCCGCACATGGCCAGCCTGCCCTCGACGGTGCCGCCGATCACCTTCGAATGGCTGCAAGCCAACTGCGAGGAAATCGGTGGCTGGTGGCGCGAGTCCAAGGAGCCGTATTTCGTGCTCGAAGGCCGCAACGACGCGCTGGCCTATGGCTGCCACGGCCAGTACGGCGTGCCGGTGCTGCAGACCAACCACGAACGGCGGACCTGGCTCAAGGACCGGTTCGCCCAGGGCGTTCCCCGCTGACGTGGCCCCCAGGCTCCGGCGCTGAGTCCACTCGGCCCGCGAGGTGGGGCAAAGTGGACGCAACATTGGACGGGAAGCTGCCGTAGCATGGTGCCACTTCATTGTGGAGACCCGTGCCCATGTCCGACACCCCCACCCCCAGTTTCGACGGCCGCGCCGTCATCAACGGCGAACGGATCGCCGCCCGCGACGGCCAGACCTTTGATTGCATCTCGCCGGTCGACGGCCGCCTGCTGACCCAGGTGGCGCGCTGCGGCCAGGCCGACATCGACGCCGCCGTGGCGGCCGCCCGCGCCGCCTTCGAAGACCGCCGCTGGGCCGGCAAGGCGCCCGCCGTGCGCAAGCGGGTGATGATCAAGTTCGCCGAACTGATCCAGGCGAATGGCGATCTGCTGGCGCTGACCGAAGCGCTCGACATGGGCAAGCCGGTCAAGTACGCCAAGGGCGTGGACGTCAACAGCGCGGCCAACTGCGTGCGCTGGTACGGCGAGGCGGTGGACAAGGTCTACGACGAGATCGCACCCACGCCCGACACGGCGCTGGCGCTCATCACCCGCGAGCCGGTGGGTGTGGTCGGCGTGATCGTGCCCTGGAACTACCCGATGATCATGGCGGCGTGGAAGATCGCGCCGGCCCTGGCCGCGGGCAATTCGGTGGTGCTCAAGCCGTCCGAGAAAAGCCCGCTCACCGCGCTCAAGCTGGCCGAGCTGGCGCTGGAAGCCGGCATCCCGGCGGGCGTGTTCAACGTGGTGCCGGGTTACGGCCCCGAAGCCGGCAGCCCGCTGGCGCTGCACATGGACGTGGACTGCATCGCCTTCACCGGCAGCACGCGCGTGGGCAAGCAGATCCACGTGATGGCCGGGCAGAGCAACCTCAAGCGCGCCTGGACCGAGCTGGGCGGCAAGTCGCCCAACATCGTGTTCGCCGATTGCCCCGACCTGGACAAGGCGGTCGAGGCCTCGGTGGGCAGCATCTTCTTCAACCAGGGCGAGAGCTGCAACGCGCCCTCGCGCCTGTTCGTCGAGGCCTCGATCAAGGACGCGTTCCTGGAGAAGGCTTTGAAGCTGGTGCCGCAGTACCAGCCGGCGAATCCGCTGGACAAGAACACGGTGATGGGCGCCATCGTGGACCAGGTGCAGCTCGACAACGTCATGCGTTACATCGGCCTGGGTCAGAGCGAAGGCGCCAAGCTGCTCGCGGGCGGCGAGCGCGTGGCGCCTGTGGCCGGCGGCTGCTACGTGCAGCCGACCATCTTCGACGGCGTGACCAACAGCATGACGATTGCGCGCGAGGAGATCTTCGGCCCGGTGCTGTCGGTGCTCTCGTTCACCGACGCGGCCGACGTGGTGAAGCAGGCCAACGCCAACATCTATGGCCTGCAGGCCGCCGTGTGGACGCGCGACATCAACAAGGCGCACGGCGTGGCGCGCGCGCTGCGCGCGGGCACCGTGCACGTCAACTCCTACGACGAGGACGACATCACCGTGCCCTTCGGTGGCTTCAAGCAGAGCGGGGTGGGGCGCGACAAGTCGCTGCACGCGTTCGACAAGTACACCGAGTGCAAGACCACGTGGATTCGCATCGACAGCCCGATCTGAAGGAGATACCCATGAACGCCATCAACGACCTCAAAACCGACCACACCAACGCCGCCTGGCACGCGCGCCGGCAGGCGGCCACGCCGCGCGGCGTGGGCGTGATGGGCGACTTCTTCATCGAGCGCGCCAAGAACGCCGAGTTCTGGGACATCGAGGGGCGGCGCTTCATCGACTTCGCGGGCGGCATTGCGGTGCTCAACACCGGCCACGTGCATCCCAAGGTGCAGGCGGCGATCGCGGCGCAGCTGCAGCGCTTCACGCACAGCTGCTACCAGGTCGTGCCGTACACCGAGTACGTGGCGTTGGCCGAGCGCATCAACGCCCTCGTGCCCATCGAAGGACCGGCCAAGACGGCTTTCTTTTCGACCGGTGCCGAGGCGATCGAGAACGCCATCAAGATCGCGCGCTCGTCCACCGGCCGCAGCGGCGTGATCGCCTTCGGCGCGGCCTTCCACGGCCGCAGCCTGTTCGCGGTCGCGCTGACCGGCAAGGTCCAGCCCTACAAGACGGGCTTCGGCCCCTTCCCGCCCGAGATCTACCACGTGCCCTTCCCCGCCGAGGGCGCGTCACTGGACGACACGAAGAAGGCGATGGAGCATGTGTTCAAGTGCGACATCGATCCTTCCCGCGTGGCGGCCATCGTGTTCGAGCCGGTGCAGGGCGAGGGCGGTTTCAACGCCATCCAGAAAGAGGCCGTGCTGTGGCTGCGCGCGCTGTGCGACCAGCACGGCATCCTGCTGATCGCCGACGAGGTGCAGACCGGCTTCGCGCGCACCGGCAAGCTGTTCGCGATGGAGCACTACGGCGCCCGGCCGGACCTGATCACCATGGCCAAGAGCATGGCCGGCGGCACCACGCTGTCGGCCGTGAGCGGCAAGGCCGCCATCATGGACGGCCCGGCCCCCGGTGGCCTGGGCGGCACCTACGCGGGCAATCCGCTGGCGATCGCGGCCTCGCACGCGGTGCTGGACGTGATGGCCGAAGAGAAGCTGCCCGAGCGGGCCCAGGTGCTGGGCGACCGGTTGGTCGCGCACCTCAAGGCGCACCAGGCGAAGCAGCCGCGTTTCGGCGACGTGCGTGGTCTGGGCGCGATGGTGGCGGCCGAGTTCGTGGACGCAGCCGGTGCGCCCGACGCCGACACCACCAGGAAGATCCAGGCCGCGGCGCTCCAGCGCGGTCTGCTGCTGCTGACCTGCGGCGTGTACGGCAACGTGATCCGCTTCCTGTTTCCGCTGACGATTGAAGACAGCGTCTTTGCCGAAGCGCTGGGCGTGCTCGACGCCGCGCTGGCCGAGGTGCTCGCTTGACGCTGGAACACCGCATGGCGACCCTGCGCGAGCAGGGCGTCCACACGGTGATGGCCACCTTCACCGACCTGCACGGCGTGCCCAAGGGCAAGCTGGTGCCGCTGGAGGCGCTGCCGTCGGCGGTGGACAGCGGCGCGGGTTTCGCGGGCCCGAGCATCGTGGGCACCGGCCTGCCGCGCATGGGCGCGCGCAGCGAGTACCACGGCCGCGTGGTGCCCGAGAGCCTGCGGCCGCTGCCCTGGCTGCCCGGCGTGGCGCACGCGGTCTGCGACGGTTTCGCGGGTGGCGAGCCGCTGGAGACCTGCTCGCGGCAGCTGCTGCGGCGGCAGCTCGCCCGCCTGCGTCAGCGCGGCTGGACGTTTCATGTCGGTATCGAGCCCGAGTTCTTCCTGCTGCGCCGCGGTGAGGACGGGCGCTGGGGCGTGGCCGACGGCGAGGACCGGCTGGGCAAACCGTCCTACGACCTCAAGGCCATCGTGCGCAACCACGGCTTTCTGGACGACATGCGGCGCCATCTCACGGCCCTGGGCTTCGCGCTGCAGCAGATGGACCACGAGGACGCGACCGGGCAGTACGAAATCAACTACCGCCACGACGAGGCCCTGGCCGCGGCCGACCGCTACCAGCTGTTCAAGCTGACCGCGCACGCCGTCGCCGACCAGCGCGGCATGGTGTTCTCCTGCATGCCCAAGCCGCTGGCGGGTGCGCCGGGCAGCGGCCTGCATTTCCACCTGAGCCTGACCGACGAACTCGGCTGCCCGGTGATGGCCGACGCCGATGGCCCGATGGGGCTGAACGCGACGGGACTGCAGTTCGCCGCCGGCCTGCTCGAACACGGCGACGCGCTCGCGGCCCTCTGTGCGCCCACGGTCAACAGCTACAAGCGGCTGGCGGTCAGCGACAGCGCCTCCGGCACGACCTGGTCACCGGTGTGGAAGGCGGCGGGCGACAACAACCGCACCTGCCTCGTGCGCACGGTGGCCGGGCGCATCGAGTGGCGCCTGCCCGACGCCTCGTGCAACGCCTATGTGGCGCTGGCGGCGACGCTGGCCGCCGGGCTGGACGGCATCGACCGCGAGCTGCCGGCGCCCGAGGCCATCGACGCCGACCTGTACCAGCGCCACGCGGCCGGCGAATCCATGCCGCCGCGGCTGCCGCGCGACCTGCACGACGCCTGCGCGGCCTTGCGCGCCGACGCGATCCTGCGCGACGACGTGGGCGTGGCTTTCTGCGACCAGTTCCTCGCGCTCAAGCAGGCCGAGTGGGACGCCTGGGCGCAGCAGGTCGGTGACTGGGAACTGGAGCGCTACGCGGACAGTTTCTGAGGCCGCTCAGGTCTTGTACGACGGGTCGCTGCGGTCGAGCTTGCGCAGCAGCGCCGGCCACGCCAGCATCGCGCCCATGCCCGCGGTGGCGATCTTCATCACTTCCGCCATGCCGGCCAGGATGCGCGGGTCCACCTGGGTGAGCTCGCCGCCGCCGGCCTGTGCGTCGATCTGGATGCGGCAGGTGTTCTCGAAGGTGTACATCGAGAGGAAGGCGTCGGGGATCGAGCTGCCGACGGTCAGCAGGCCGTGGTTGCGCAGCACGAGGAAGTTCGCCGTGCCCAGGTCGGCCTGCAGGCGCGGCTTCTCGTCGGGCCGGAAGGCCACGCCTTCGTAGCCGTGGTACGCCAGCGAGGCCAGCACGAAGGTGCTCTGCTGGCTGATCGGCAGGATGCCGGCCTTCTGTGCGCTGACCGCCACGCCCGCGCGGGTGTGGGTGTGCAGCACGCACTGCACCTCGGGCCGCGCCTCGTGCACGGCGCTGTGGATCACGAAGCCGGCCGGGTTGACCGGGAAGGGCGAGTCGATCAGCTTGTTGCAGGCCATGTCGACCTTGACCAGGCTGGACGCCGTGATCTCGTCGAACATCAGTCCGTAGGGGTTGATCAGGAACTGGTGCTCGCCGCCGGTGATGCTGTCGGGCAGCTTGGCGCTGATGTGGGTGAAGACCAGGTCGGACCAGCCGTAGGCGGCGACCAGCCGGTAGCAGGCCGCGAGGTCGCAGCGGATCTGCCATTCCTCGGCGCTGACCGCGCCCTGGAGCGAAGGGATGTTGAGCATGCCGTGTCTCCTGCGCCGCGTCGGGATGCGCGGCTGGGTCGACATGGTCGCGCGGACACGGCAGGCAGGCTGTCTCACGGCAGACAAGGCCGCCCGGCGAGAAGTGCCTTTTCCAGCAATCACGGCGGAACCGGCTCCGCCGGGCCGCTCGTGATGTCCCCCCTCAGGGGGAAGCCGCGCAGCGGCGCAGGGGGGTTACTTCTTCACGCTGCAGGTGTTGAAGCCCAGCATCGCGTAGGGCGGGCACCAGCCCATCAGGCCGGTGGCCAGCGGCACGATGCCGATGTAGCCCCAGACGCCGACCGTGCCGGTGGCGGCGGCGGCAATGAGGGCGAGGCCGGCGACGATGCGCAGGGTGCGGTCGATGCCGCCAACGTTCTTGGTCATGTGAATGCTCCTGTGAGTGAAAGAGGGTGCAGACGCATTGGAGCCTGGGCGGCCCGATCGGTCTGTGACCGCGGTCACACAGGGCGGAGCGCCGGCGCAGACCCGGCGAGGGATCAGCCGGCCGGCCCGGCGGCGATGGCGCGCAGACCGGCGCTGTCGCGGATCGTGATGCTCTCGCGCGAGAGTTCGACCAGGCCGTCGCGCTCGAAGCGGTGCAGCAGCCGCGTCACGATCTCGCGCACCGTGCCCAGCTCGTCGGCCAGCGCCTGGTGCGTGGTCCTGAGCTGCTGCCCGTGGCCGAGCAGGGCGCTGGCCAGGCGGCTGTCCAGCCGCTGGAAGGCGATCGCCTCGATCAGGGCCGTGAGGTCGGCCATGCGCGCGGCGAACAGGCCCAGCACGTAGCGGCGGAAGTCCGGGTCGGCCAGCGCGGCCTCGAACGCCGGCGGCGCCAGCAGGCACAGCGTGGTGTCGCTGGTGGTCACGCCGTGGGCCGTCATCGGCTGGTGGGCGAACAGGCTGGCCGACGAAACCAGGCACATCTCGCCCGGAGACACCCGGTAGAGCTCCAGTTCGCGGCCGTTGGCGGCGCTGCGCGAGACCCGCACCTCACCGTCGAGCACCAGCGGAAACCCCTGGCAGGGGTCGTTCTCGCGGAACAGCCGCGTGCCGGCGGGCACGGTCATGGGGGTCAGCTGCGTCACCGGCGCCGGCAATGCCGCCAGCGCCGGATACAGCGTCAGCAGGTCGGGCGGGGCGGTCTGGGACATGCGGCGCATTGTAGGCGCGGGGGTGTCTGGAGCGGTGGGTGGATGCGAACGGCCAGCCAAAGTTCATTCGATTTATTTGAATGGAGGCTTCAAGCCGTTTTGACCTGCCGGTCGCCGCCCATCCCTAAACTGCCGCCATGTCTCAAGCCATTGTCACCCGCTATCACCCGCTGGCCCGTGCCCTGCACTGGGTTCTGGCGCTGGCCATCGTCGGCAACTTCTTGCTCGGCGTCTACATGGCCGACCTGCCGTTCTCACCCGCCCGCCTGCAGTACTACAGCTGGCACAAATGGGCCGGAGTGTTGGTGCTCGCTTTCTCTGCATTCCGTGCCCTGACTCGCCTGATGTCCCCGCCGCCGGCCATGCCGCAGCACATCGAGGCCGCCATGCCCGGCTGGCAGAAGCTGGCGCACCACGCCACGCACATCGGTCTGTACGCGCTGTTCTTTGCCGTGCCGCTGACCGGCTGGGCCTTCAGCTCGGCCGCCGGCTTCCCCATCGTGCTGTTCGGCGTGCTGCCGCTGCCCGATTTCGTGCCGGTGAGCGAGTCGCTGGCCGACGTGCTCAAGGAAGCCCACGAGCTGACCGCGTTCGCGATGGCCGCCCTGGTGCTGCTGCACGTGGCCGGCGCGGTCAAGCACCAGGTCGTCGACCGCGACGGTCTGATGAACCGCATGGGCTTTGGCCGCAGCTGATTGATTTTCAGGAGTTTTTCATGAACACCCGTCTCCTTTCCCTGGCGCTGGTCGCCGCAAGCTTCTCCCCGCTGGCCGCGCAGGCCCAGCAGGCGCTCGTGCCCGCCCAGAGCGAGGTCGGTTTCACCAGCCGCCAGATGGGCGTGCCGGTGGAGGGCAAGTTCAAGAGCTTCAGCGCCCAGGTCGCCTTCGACCCGGCCAAGCTGGCCACCAGCAAGATCGCCTTCACGGTCGACACCGGCAGCGCCGACATCAGCCGCGAGGCCAACGCCGAGCTGCCCAAGGCGGCCTGGTTCAACGTCGCCCAGTTCCCCAAGGCCACCTTCACCTCCAGCAGCATCAAGAAACTGGACGCCACCAAGTACGAAGTCGCCGGCAAGCTGGCGATCAAGGGCGTGAGCAGCGACGTGGTCGTGCCGGTCACGCTGGCGCAGAACGGCGCCACGACGGTCGCCAGCGGCGTGTTCCCGATCAAGCGCCTGTCCTTCCGCATTGGCGAGAAGGAGTGGGCCGACACCTCGATGGTCGCCGACGAGGTGCAGGTCAAGTTCAAGATCGCCCTCACGGGTGTTCCAAAGCTCTGATGCCCTTTTCTCTTTTTCCTTTCCAACCTCAATCCAGGAGTTCCTCCATGCGCAAGTCCCTGTCCCTGCTGGCCGCGGCCGCTGTTCTGTCCACCGCCGGCTTCGCCCAGGCCGCCGACTACGCGATCGACCCGACCCACACCTTCGCCACCTTCGAGATCGGCCACTTCGGCGCCACCACGAACCGCGCCCGTTTCGACAAGAAAGAAGGCAAGGTTTCCTTCGACAAGGCCGCCAAGACCGGCAAGGTCGAGATCAGCCTGGACATCGCTTCGGTGAACTCCGGCACCGCCATGTTCGACAAGCATCTGCAAAGCGCCGAGATCCTGGACGCTGCCAAGAACCCCAAGGCCACCTTCGTGTCCAGCAAGTTCGTGTTCAACGGTGACAAGGTCGCCTCGGTCGATGGCAACCTGACCATCGCCGGCAAGACCCAGCCCGTGACCCTGAAGGCCAACCAGTTCGCCTGCTACGACAGCCCGATGGTCAAGCGCGAAGTCTGCGGCGGCGACTTCGAAGCCACCATCGACCGCACCGCCTTCGGCGTGAACTACGGCGTGGACTGGGGCTTCCCGAAGAACGTGCGCCTGGTGCTCCAGGTCGAAGCCGTCAAGCAATAAGCTTCCCCTGCGCCGCCTCGCGGCAGCAATGACAAAGGCCCGCTCTGGCGGGCCTTTGTCATTCCGGGTGGAAACGATCGGGTGTCCGCGGTACAAAGGGCCATGAACACCTCCATCCACTGGACGGCGCGGAGCGTCCCCGTGCCCGGGCTGGGCGAGCTCTTCAGCGAGGCCGTTGGTCCGGCCGACGGCCAGCCGGTGCTGCTGGTGATGGGGGCGATGAACCCGGGCCATTTCTGGCCGGCGGACCTGGTGGCGGCGCTGGTGGGGGCCGGCTGCCGGGTGCTGCGCTACGACCACCGCGACACCGGCCGTTCCTTCGTCATGCCGCCGGATGCGCCGCCCTACGGGCTGGACGATCTGGTGGCCGACGCGCTGCGTGTGCTGGATGCCTGGGGCCTGCCCCGCGCGGCGGTGGTCGGCTGGTCCATGGGCGGCTACATCGCGCAGCACCTGGCCTTTGAACACCCGGCCCGCGTGAGCCATCTGGTGCTGCTGGCCAGCTCGCCCGATCACCGGCCCTACATGGCCGCCACGCTGGGGCGGCCGGTGCCCACCGATGGCCTGCCCGGGCCGGTGGCGGGCTTTCTGCCGGCCCTGATGGCGGCTTCGGTCGGCGCGTTCAACCGGGCGCCGGAGGACGTGGCGGTGGATGGCTGGGCCGTGTTCCACGGCGGGTCGTTGCCATTTCCGGCCGAGCGGGTGCGCCAGCAGGCCCGGGCCGCGCTGGCCGACGGGCACCAGCCGCTGGCCGCCATGCACCACGCGCTCGCGGTGGATCGCGCACAGCCCCGCATGGCCTGGTTGCCGCAGCTGAACCTGCCCACCCTGGTGCTGCACGGCGCCCAAGACCCCTGCCTGCCGCTGGCCCATGGCCAGGCGCTGGCGCAGCTGATTCCCGGTGCCCGGCTCGCGGTGCTGGACATGGGGCACCTGCTGCCCGATGCGCTGGCGGCACCGGTCGGCGCTCAGGTGGCGGCGTTCATCGGGGCAGGGACGGCCGGGTAGCTTGTTCCAGTTGCTCTAAAAAATGTAGCGCATGCTCGCGCCGCTCGCCGCACATCTCCCGGCTCGGTGGCAATGAACCGCACACCGTCGGCCGCTCGGGCAAACCAAACAGGCGGCAGCGCAAGGCCTCGTCCAGGTGCGGGCAGGGCACGCCCGCCGGCTTGCCGTCCGGCAGGCCGGGCATGGGGCTGCTGATCGAGGGTGCGATGCAGCAGGCCGCGCAATCGGGGCGGCAGTCCACGGGACTCAGCCCTGGAATTTCCTGGCCGCCCAGAGCACCTGCTCGACCACGCCGCGCACGTTCTCGCGCGCCGGCTCGGCCGCCAGCTGGCCGTCGGGCGTGAAGGCCTCGCCGGCCTTGGACAGGGCGAACTGTTTCGGCGACACCCAGCACTGCAGGTTCATCAGCAGCGGCGCGAGATGGCTCAGGCTGCGCAGGCCGCCCAGCGCGCCGGGCGAGGCCGCGAGCATGCCGACCACCTTGCCGGCGAAGGGCTTGGTGCCGCTGGACCAGACCGGGTCGCCCTTGATGGGGCTGGAGACCCAGTCGATGGTGTTTTTCATCAGGCCGGTGTAGCTGCCGTTGTACTCGGGCGAGACCACGATCCAGGCCGGGTGGGCGAAGAAGATTTCCTTCAGGCGCACCACGTCGCGCGGCGTGCCCCTGGCTTCGAGGTCGGCGTTGTACAGCGGCACGTCGAAGTCGGCCAGCTCGATGTGGGTCACGGCGGCACCGGCCTCGCGGCCGAGGCCGGCGGCGACGGTGGCCAGCTTGCGGTTGAAGGACTGGGCGCGCGTGCTGCCCGCGAAGACGAGGAGGGGGGTGGGGGTGCTCATGCGGTCCATTGTGGCAGCGGGTTCCCGCAGGATTCCTGCGTGGGGGTTTCAGGGCGTGGTCTGCTGCGCCGTTTCCAGCGCCAGCAGCAGACTGGTGCGGTGTTCGCGGGCCACCACCCGCCAGTCTTTGCCGGTCAGCGCGCCTTCCATGGCCCAGAGCAGGTTGAGGCTCGCGGGCTGCCCGGCAGCCTTGACCCGCAGCCAGGCCCGCACCGAGCCCAGGCGTTCGAGGTCGGCCCGGCCGTGGATGCCGGCGGCGGCAAGCATGGCCAGGGACTTGGGGCCGAGGCCGGGCAGGTCGTTGCGCGGGGGCGTTGAGGTCTTGGGCACGGCGGCGGACGTGATCTAGGACAATACGGGGTTCGCGCGGGCCGGGGCAGGCCTGCAGCCACTGTTTCACGTGAAACAGCCTTTGCATTGTCGGGCCGGCCGGGATGGTTGTGGCCCTGGAGCGCTCTCACATGTTGTACCCACAGGAATTTGACGTCATCGTCGTCGGCGGCGGCCATGCCGGCACGGAAGCCGCGCTCGCCGCCGCGCGCATGGGCTGCGCCACGCTGCTGCTCACCCACAACATCGAGACGCTGGGCCAGATGAGCTGCAACCCCAGCATCGGCGGCATCGGCAAGGGCCACCTGGTCAAAGAGGTGGACGCGCTGGGCGGCGCGATGGCGCTGGCCACGGACGAGGGCGGCATCCAGTTCCGCATCCTCAACAGCAGCAAGGGCCCGGCCGTGCGCGCCACCCGCGCCCAGGCCGACCGCATCCTCTACAAGGCCGCGATCCGCCGCATGCTGGAAAACCAGCCCAACCTCTGGCTGTTCCAGCAGGCGGTGGACGACCTGATGGTCGAGGGCGATCGCGTGGTGGGGGCGGTGACGCAGGTCGGCATCCGCTTTCGCAGCCGCACCGTGGTGCTGACCGCAGGCACTTTCCTGGACGGCAAGATCCACGTCGGCCTGAACAACTACGCCGCCGGCCGCGCGGGCGATCCGCCCGCCGTGTCGCTGAGTGCGCGGCTGAAGGAACTGAAACTGCCGCAGGGCCGTCTGAAAACCGGCACGCCGCCGCGCCTGGACGGCCGCAGCATCGACTATTCCAAGTGCCAGGAGCAGCCCGGCGACGGCGTGCCCGGCGGCATGAACGCACACCTGCCGGTGCCGGTGTTCAGCTTCATGGGGCAATCGGTGTCGCACCCGAAACAGGTGCCGTGCTGGATCACCCACACCAACCAGCGCACGCACGACATCATCCGCAGCGGCTTCGACCGCAGCCCCATGTTCACCGGCAAGATCGAGGGCGTGGGCCCGCGCTACTGCCCCAGCGTGGAAGACAAGATCAACCGCTTCGCCGACAAGGACAGCCACCAGATCTTCCTGGAGCCCGAGGGCCTGACCACGCATGAGGTCTACCCCAACGGCATCAGCACCAGCCTGCCGTTCGACATCCAGTACGCGCTGGTGCGCAGCATGCCGGGGCTGGAAAACGCCCACATCCTGCGGCCGGGCTACGCCATCGAATACGACTACTTCGATCCGCGCTCGCTCAAGAACAGCTTTGAGACGAAGCAGATCCAGGGCCTGTTCTTCGCCGGCCAGATCAACGGCACCACCGGCTACGAAGAGGCGGCCGCCCAGGGCCTGTTCGCCGGCCTCAACGCCGCGCTGCAGTGCCAGGGCAAGGACGCCTGGCTGCCGCGCCGCGACGAGGCCTACCTCGGCGTGCTGGTGGACGACCTGGTGACCCAGGGCGTGACCGAGCCCTACCGCATGTTCACCAGCCGGGCCGAGTTCCGCCTGCAGCTGCGCGAGGACAACGCCGACATGCGCCTGACCGAGCAGGGCCGGGCGATGGGGCTGGTGGACGATGTGCGCTGGGACGCGTTCAGCCGCAAGCGCGACGCGGTTTCACGTGAAACAGAGCGCCTCAAATCCACCTGGGTGAATCCGCGCAACCTGCCGGCGGCCGAGAGCGAGCGGGTGCTGGGCAAGGCCATCGAACACGAACACAACCTGTTCGACCTGCTGCGCCGGCCCGGCGTGGGCTACGCTGACCTGCTGGGCATGGATGGCGGCAAGTACCACCCGGTGGCCAAGGCGGGTGATGAAGACACCCGCCCCGTGGTTTCACGTGAAACACTGGGTGCGCTGCACGATGCCGTGGTGGAGCAGGTCGAGATCGCGGCCAAGTACTCGGGCTACATCGATCGCCAGAAGGACGAGGTGGAGCGCGCCGCGCACTACGAACACCTGAAGTTGCCGCCAGACCTGGACTACGCGCAGGTCACGGCCCTGTCCTTTGAGGCACGGCAGAAGCTGGCCAAGCACCGGCCGGAAACCCTGGGCCAGGCCGCACGCATCTCGGGCATCACGCCGGCCAGCATCTCGCTGCTGATGATTCACCTCAAAAAGGGCGGCTTCAAGGGCTTCGCTCGGACCACGGAAGAGCAGGGCGCATGAGCGCGGCGGACCTGAAGCCGGCACTGATTGCCGGGTTGCACGAACTTGGCCTGAGTCTGTCCGAGACCCAGATTGACCAGTTGCTGGCCTACCAGGACCTGATCGCCAAGTGGAACAAGGTCTACAACCTGACGGCGGTGCGCGATCCGCAGGAGATGCTGACGCACCACCTGCTGGACAGCCTGGCCGCCATTCCGCCGCTGCTGCGCCAGACGGGCGGGGAGTCGGTGAAGCTGCTCGACGTCGGTTCGGGCGGTGGCCTGCCGGGCGTGGTGATCGCCATCACCTGCCCACAGATCGAGGTGCATTGCGTGGACACCGTGCTCAAGAAGGCGACCTTCATCCAGCAGGTGGCGGCGTCGCTGCGGCTGCCGAACCTGCGCGGCATCCATGCGCGGGTGGAGTCGCTGAAAGCGGAAGAGGGCAGTGGCTACGACGTGGTCTGCTCCCGGGCCTTTGCCTCGCTGGTGGACTTCACTTCCTGGTCGCGATCGGCGCTGAAGCCGGGGGCGGTGTGGATGGCGATGAAGGGCAAACACCCCGCGGATGAGTTGGCTGCTCTGGCTTCCGATGTGTCGGTGTTTCACGTGGAACAGTTGAAGGTGCCTGGGTTGGATGCCGAGCGGTGCATCGTGTGGCTTCGGCCTGCGGTCTCTTGAGTTCGGTGCGTTTCGCTCGTTGACCTCGCGCCAGGGCGTTGGCCATGGGCGCGGGCTCCGGCCCACCTCGCGGGCCGACTGGTCTGTTTGCCCAGGGCATTTCGTCAAAGACGCGCCGGCTCGCCTGCTCAGTCGCAACCGCGAATGGGGCCTCTGCCCGCGCCCATGGCCAACGACCTGTGAGAAGTGATGTTGGTGTACCACGGGTGGTGCGCCGACGTGTCGCCGTAGGGGGTTGTGGCGTGTGGATGGGCGGCGGGACGATTCGCGGTTGCCACTGAGCGGGCAGGCCGGCGCGTCATTGACGAAGCAACGCCAGCGCACAGATCCACATGACCGCGAGCTGGACCAGAGCCCAGCCACACGCCACAGCCCCCTCAGAGGCAACGTTGGACAGCAGAGCACGGCAGAAACGGCAGCCCCAAGAAGCAACGGTCCAGCGAAAACAGACGCCTTGAACCCACAAAGCCAGCCGAAGAAAAAGACCCCTCACGTAAACTCGACCGTTCCACCCGAGAGAAGAGAAAGCCCACACCATGTTCGGAATCGCTGACTACGGCGCCTTCGTCGCCGCCATCATCCTGTTCCTCGCCATCCCCGGCCCCGGCAACCTGGCGCTCATCACCTCCACCAGCAAAGGCGGCATCAAAGGTGGCCTCGGCGCCACCTTCGGCGTCATCGCGGGTGACCAGGTTCTGATGTGGGCCGCCGTCGCCGGCGTCGCCGCGCTGCTGACCGCCTACCCGGCCGCTTTCCACGCCGTCCAGTGGCTGGGCGCCGCCTACCTCGCCTGGCTGGGCTTCAAGATGCTCACCGCCAAACCCGGCAGCGCACCGGTGCTCAACATCCGCCCGCGCCAGTACTTCCAGCAGGCCTTCACCATCACCCTGCTCAACCCCAAGGCCATCGTCTTCTACATGGCCTTCTTCCCGCTGTTCGTCGACCCCGCCCGCCACCAGGGCCTGGTCACCTTCGGCGCCATGGCCGTCACCGTCGCCTTCCTCACCTTCCTCTACGGCCTGACCGCGGTGCTGCTCACCCACTTCCTGGCCGAGCGCATGCGCGCCAACCCGAAGATCGGGCGCACGCTGGAAAAACTGGCCGGCGTGTTCCTCATCGGCTTCGGCATCAAGCTGGCGCTTTCCAAGTAACCGACCGGGTCCGACCACATGGCCAAGATTTTCTGCGTCGCCAACCAGAAGGGCGGCGTCGGCAAGACCACCACCACCGTCAACCTCGCCGCGGGCCTGGCCAAGGTCGGACAGCGCGTGCTCATGGTCGACCTCGACCCGCAGGGCAACGCCACCATGGGGTCGGGCGTGGACAAGCGCAGCATGGAGCTCTCGGTCTACGACGTGCTGCTGGAATCGGCCACGGTCGCCGAAGCGGCGATCCGGTCGGAGAAATGCGGCTATTCCGTGCTCGGCGCCAACCGCGAACTGGCCGGCGCCGAGGTCGAACTGGTGGAACTGGAACGCCGCGACAAGCGCCTCAAGGCCGCCCTGGCCGCGGTCGATGCCGACTATGACTTCGTGCTGATCGATTGCCCGCCGTCCCTGAGCATGCTCACGCTCAACGGCCTGTGCTCGGCCCACGGCGTGATCGTGCCCATGCAGTGCGAGTACTTCGCGCTCGAAGGCCTGACCGATCTGGTCAACACCATCAAGCAGGTGCACGCCAACCTCAACCCCGACCTGCAGATCATCGGCCTGCTGCGCGTCATGTTCGACCCGCGCATCACCCTGCAGCAGCAGGTGAGCGACCAGCTCAAGGCCCACTTCGGCGACAAGGTGTTCGACACGGTGATCCCGCGCAACGTGCGCCTGGCCGAAGCGCCCAGCTACGGCCTGCCGGGGGTCGTGTTCGACCCGTCGGCCCGCGGCAGCCAGGCCTTCGTGGCCTTCGCCACCGAGATGGTGGCCCGCATCCATTCGATGTGAGCGCCGGCTTCTGTGGAATGGCTGATGAAACCTGAGAACGTATTGATCCTGCCGGGCTGGCAGAACAGCGGGCCCGCGCACTGGCAGAGCCGCTGGGAAGCGCGGCATGGCTACCGCCGTGTGGACCAGCACGACTGGATGACCCCGCGCCGCGGTGACTGGATCGCCCGGCTGGAAGACGTGATCCTGGGCATCGACGGTCCGGTGGTGCTGGTCGCGCACAGCCTGGGCTGCATCCTCACCGCCGCCTGGGCCGAGGTCTCCCGCAGCACCGGCCGCGTGCAGGGCGCGCTGCTGGTGGCGCCGGGCGACCCGGAGCGCGAAGAGTTGCGCCCCCTGCTGCCCAGCTGGGCGCCCATCGTCCGCCAGCGCCTGCCGTTTCCCAGCGTGCTGGTCGGCAGCCGCAACGACCCGTATTGCACGTTCGAGAAAGCCCAGTCGCTGGCACACAGCTGGGGATCGCGCTTCGTGGACCTTGGCGAGCGCGGCCACATCAATGCGGACTCAGGGATGGGGGATTGGGCGCAGGGAGTTCAGCTACTGATAGACGTCAGCCAATCACCATATCGGTCCTAGCAGAGAACAAACTGCGGTGGCCATGTCCCTACTGAGGGTGCCCGGCCACATTGCCAGGCCATGAAGGTTCAACATGTTCAAGAATTTGACCAACTCCAACCAGCTGTCCAAGCTGGTACTCACGGGCTACAAGTCCATTGCGCAGTGTGATCTTGTGCTGGGCAGCCTGAATGTGCTGATCGGCGCCAACGGCGCAGGCAAGTCCAACTTCATCGGCTTTTTTCGGTTGATTAACCGCTTGCTAGACGAACAACTGCAGGTGTATGTGAGCGAAGCGGGGGGGCCCGATGCGGTGCTTCACTTTGGCCGAAAGAAGACCGAAGAACTCAAGGCGGACCTTCGCTTTGGCAACAACGGCTACAACTTCAGACTCAAGCCTACGCAAGACAACCGGATGATGTTTGCGCACGAGGCGCTGTGGTGGAACCTGAAGGGGGACTCCCATACTGGTTCGGGTCACTTCGAGACACGCTTCAAGGAAGGTAGAGGATTCAGCCTCATCTGGGCGTATACAGTCCCCGCCATGCGCAGCTGGCGCGTCTACCACTTCCATGACACCAGCCGCAGCGCCTTGGTCAAGCAGTTCCACAGCATCAACGACAACGAATACCTGCGCGATGACGCTCGCAACCTGGCTGCTTTTGTGTACCGCCTGAAGCACCATCACGAGGCGCAGTACAAGCGCATCGTCAAGTCCATCCAGATGGTGGCGCCCTTCTTTGGCGATTTCCATTTGCGGCCGGCTGTAGACAACAAAGAGACCATCCAGCTTGAATGGACCGAAGCGGGGCAGGACGTTCCATTTAGCGCCAGTGCCCTGTCTGACGGCACGCTGCGGTTCATGTGTTTGGCCACTGTGCTGCTGCAGCCCGAAGAATTCATGCCTGCGACCATCCTGATTGACGAGCCGGAGCTGGGCCTGCATCCCTTTGCCATCGCTGTCTTGGGCGGCATGATGAAGGCTACGGCCCAGCAGCACCAGCTGATCGTTTCTACCCAGTCCGTGGAGCTCGTCAACGAATTCGATGCTGAAGACCTCATCGTGGTGGACAAGCAGGGCGGCGCTTCTACATTCAAGCGCCTTGACACGGCCGCACTCACGGAATGGCTGAGCGAATACAGCCTAGGGGAACTCTGGAAGAAGAATGTTCTGGGCGGGAGGCCGACCCGATGAGTCGCATCTACCTCCTCGTTGAAGGTCAAACCGAAGAGGCGTTTGTGGGCGAGTTATTGACGCCGCACTACGCTCGCATCGGTCTCTACCTCACGCCGATCATTGTCAGCACCAGTCCGGGTCACAGAGGCGGTGTGGTGAGCTACGCGAAGATCAAACCTCAGATCATTCGACTATGCCGACAGGATGCTCGGGCCAAGGTCAGCACCCTGTTCGACCTGTACGCCTTGCCCACTGATTTTCCTGGCAAGGCCGACGCCGGCTATCCAGCCAACGGGACGGGCGTACAAAAGGCCAACTACCTTGAAGCCCGGTTGCAGCAGGACATCAACGAACCCAATTTCCTGCCCAATTTGTTGGTGCATGAATTCGAGGCCTTGCTGTTCACCGCGCCACAAAAGTTTGCGGAGTGGACCGACGACGCCGAGGTCGTCACGGCACTGGCTTCAGCGGTTCAAGGCAGCGCGCCCGAGGACATCAATGACAGTCCGCAGACTGCGCCGTCCAAGCGGGTGCTCGCGGTAATGCCCGAGTACCAGAAGACATTTCACGGGCCGTTGATCGCCTGCGAGATTGGGCTGGACGCCATGCGCCTGGCTTGCCCCCACTTCAATGCATGGCTCGCAAGGCTCGAAGGCTTCAAGCCCCTGAATGCCTAACCCGGCAAAAAGACTGCACCGAATCCTCCAAGCACGCTTGCCATGGCTGAACCCACCATTCTCCGACCGGGTGAATGGTCTGCTTCGATCTACTTGGATTCACCGATCTGTTGAAGTTTTGTTTTAAAAGAGTTGATTTCAAATGGTCACCAAAAAACCCAAGGGCCTCGGCCGCGGACTCGAAGCCCTGCTGGGGCCAAAGGTGGCGGAAGCCGCTTCGCCCGACGCGCAGGACAACGCGCGCAACGCCACGCCCAACAGCCTGCCGCTGACCGAGCTGGTGGCGGGCGTCTACCAACCGCGCACGCGCATGGACGAGGGCGCGCTCTACGAGCTGGCCGAGTCGATCAAGGCGCAGGGCATCATGCAGCCCATCCTGGTGCGCCAGCTGCTCGACGGGCCGAACGCCGGCAAGTACGAAATCATCGCGGGCGAGCGGCGCTTTCGCGCCTCCAAGCTGGCGGGCCTGAGCGAGGTGCCGGTGCTGGTGCGCGACGTGCCGAACGAGGCCGCCGCCGCGATGGCGCTGATCGAGAACATCCAGCGCGAAGACCTGAATCCGCTGGAAGAGGCGCAGGGCCTGCAGCGCCTGGTCAAGGAATTCGGCCTGACGCACGAACAGGCCGCGCAGGCCGTGGGCCGTTCGCGTTCGGCGGCGTCCAACCTGCTGCGCCTCTTGCAGCTGGCCGAGCCGGTGCAGACCATGCTGATGGCGGGCGACATCGACATGGGCCACGCGCGCGCGCTGCTGGCGCTGGAGAAGGTGGCGCAGATCACGGCGGCCAACCAGATCGCGGCCAAAAAGATGTCGGTGCGTGAGGCCGAGAGCCTGGTCAAGAAGCTGGGCGCCGAATTCAACCTGGTGCCGCAGCAGCCCAAGAAGGAAAAGTCGCGCGACATCCGCCGGGTGGAAGAAGAGCTGGCCGACCTGCTGACCGCCGAGGTCGAGGTGCGCATCAAGAAGCGCGTCAAGCGCCACGGCCGCGTCGAGGAGATGGGCGAACTCGCGATCCAGTTCGGTTCGATCGAAGAACTCAACGGCCTGATCGACAAGCTGCGGAGGGAATAGGTCCCCCCTGCGCCGCTGCGCGGCTTCCCCCCAGGGGGACCCCACCTGCGGCCTGGCAGAGCCAGTTCCGCGGTGAGTGCTTGAAAAGAAAAGGCCTCCAAGTGGAGGCCTTTTTCGTGGCGTCGCGCCAGCGTCAAGAACGCCGCGGAACCGGCTCTGCCGGGCCGCCAGCGTTGTCCCCCTGGGGGGAAGCCGCGCAGCGGCGCAGGGGGGAGTTAATTACCCACCTTCAGCTGGCCGCCCTTGCCCAGGCCGCCCTTGACTTCCTGTGCCTTGTAGTTGCGCAGGGCGATGACCATGCTGTTGTACGCGTCGGTGAACGCGGCCACGGTGGCCTTGCCGGCAGGAGAGCGCGAGAAGCCACCCAGCGAACCGGCGGCGGTCGGGCCGAACACGCTCAGGGCCGCACCGTAGTTGGTGGCGGTGGCATTGCCTTCGGAGATCGCGATCTGCACGCCCGAGCGGATGTCGAACATGGTCAGCGTCACGACCGAGGCCTTGCTTTCCAGACCACCGGCGAGGGCGCCCAGATTCTTGTTCTTGGCACCAAGCAGGCCGCCCAGGGCACCCACCACCTGGCCGGTCGACTCGTTGTCGATGATGATCGCGGGCTCCAGGTAGTAGTCGGCGGCGACGCGCTGCCCCTTCTGTTGCTGCGAGCCGGCGCGGAATTCGCCCGAGTTGCGCTGCTTGTCGGTGATGGCCGAGAGCTTGCCTTCGGTGCGGTTGTTGCCGACCGAGGTGATCACGAAGCAGTTGGACTGCGCCACGGCCAGGCGGATCAGCGGCTCGATGGTCGTGATCTGGGTGGCGGCGCCGAAGCTGCCCCACCATTCTTTGTCGCGGCCATCGTCCACGGCCAGCGTGCCCAGCGGGGCAGCGCAACGTTCCAGCGACGAGTTGGCGCCGACGCTGGTGCCGCCGGCGGCGGCGCCGGTGGTGGCGGTCGGGCTGGAGCCGGTGGACACGCGACCGCCGCCACAGGCGGTGAGGCTCACGCCCACTGTCAGGGCCGCCGCCAGGCGCAGGGTGGTGGTGTTGAGTTTCATAGGACCTTCCTGGATATCAAGAGAACAAAAACAGAGAGTGACGGGCGCGCGCAGGCCTGCGAGCGGTCAGTAGAACCACCAGCGGCCGTCGCGCCAGTAACTCGTGTAAGCATATCCGCTGTACCAGCCGGCGAACCAGCCATTCTTGCGCACACTTTCGCGCCACTGATAGTCGGCCTGGGCCTCGGTCTTGGCTTTGCGGGCCTGGGTGAGCAGCTTCTTGGCTTCCTTGTCGCCCTTGTCGGCGGCCATCATGAGCCAGCGCTCGGCTTCGGCGGGATCGGGACCCATCTCTTCCAGGCCGACCAGATAGAAGCGGCCCAGCGCCTGCGCGGCCTTGAAGTTGCCGCGTTCGCCCGCGTCACGCATCCACTTGATCGCCAGGTAACTGTCCTTCTTCACGCCATCGCCGCGGAAATAGCGCAGGCCCAGGTCGTAGGCCGCGCGCGGGTCCTTGGCGGCCATCGCTTCGAGCGCAGCCACCTTGGCGTCCTGCGCCGGGTCCGCCTTGGCCGCCAGTTCGGCCTCGAAGTTGGCGGTGCTGCGCGGGCGGTCGGAACAGCCGGTGTTGTCGCAGATGCGGATCGTGTCTTCGGCCATGGCGGCGCCGGAGAGCAGCAGCAGGGAAAGGCAGAGGTGTTTCATAGGACGGGCCTGTGGGAGTGTGACATCAGCAAAAAAGTGTACTGCCGGGCGCCGTGCCGGGGCAACCGGCGCCGGTCAAGGCACGGCGAAATTGGCAAGCAATTGTTCCCTCGTCCGGTGGAGGTGGGTTCAGGCCGAGAGGTGCATGAGTGTGCAGTTGAGGCCGCTGCCGATGCCGCCGAGCAGCACCTGGCTGCCCTGCGCAATCCTGCCGGCCCGCGCTGCCTCGTGCAGGCAGTAGATCACCGCCACCAGACCCATGTTTCCGTGCGTCGGGTAGATGTGGTGGAAGCGCTCGAACGGCATGCCCCAGACCTTGGCCACGCCCTGGGCATGGGTCTCGGACACCTGGTGGCAGACGAACAGGTCGAACTGCTCCCGCCGGACACCCAGCTTCGCTTCGAGCCGCACCAGGGTGCGCGCGGCGAGCATCAGGCCGTGGCGCAGCAGCCCGCGGCTCTGGGTGGTGATCAGGTCGCGCTGCGCGGTGCACAGGGTGTTGCGTCCCTGGCTGGTGGCCGCGAGCGAGGCCGCGCCACGCACGAGCAGGGCGCCGGGTACACCGGTATCGCGCGTGAGCCACACCGCCACCGCGCCGCAACCCAGCGTCAGGCCCGGCAGCAGCGACTCGAACCGGGCCGTGTCCGGTGCCCCCGTGCCGAGGGAACGCAGCGCACCGTCGATCAACTCGTGGGTGTTCTCCGCGCAGACGATCAGGGCGTTGTCCACGCGGCCGCTGGCGATCATCTGGGTCGCGACATCGATGCCGTTGACCATGCCCACACAGGCGTTGGACAGGTCGAAGCACTGGCAGGTGTCGGGCAGCCCCAGCTCGCCGTGGACCAGGGCGGCCACCGAGGGTTCGATGAAGTCGCGCGTGACCGAGCAGCTGATCACCAGTTCCACCTCGCTGAGGGCCAGGCCCAGCCGCGACAGCAGGCGGTCGGCGACGCGGGCCGCCGCCTGGCTGGGGGTGTGGGTGCGGTCGGCCCACATGCGGCGCTCGCGGATGCCGGTGAGCTGTTGCAGGAACGAGGGGTCCTGCATCGCGGGCGGCAGCAGGTGCCGCACGGTGGGGAGCAGGGTCTCGGACAGCGTGGCGCTGCTGAGGGCGGTTTCGGCTTCCAGCACCTCGATGCCGGCGATGGAGATCCCCGCAGGGGCGTGACTGGGCTTGGCATGCATGCCGTTCCTCCTGAATGTGTCGTCTTCTCCCACCCGGATCGGGTGGGGCGCCGGCACATTCTAGGGAGGCGGGTTCGCCGGATCTCAACGCACCAGCCGGATGGCGATCCAGTCGATGCTGCGCGTGCTGTGGTCCAGGTACCCGGCCCCCACCGACACGTCGTAGGCAAAGTTGAGCGGATCCACCACATAGGCGGTGCTGGTCCAGACGCGCCCGGCCGAGGGCGAGCCCACCGGGAAGGCCGCCGTGTTCATGTACGGCGGTGCCGTCGCCGACTTGTCCAGCAGGCTGGCGCCTTCCTTCACGTTGGGCAGGCGCCAGCCGCGCGCGGTCAGGCCCGGGTTCTCGGCGTAGGCCAGGGCCTGGACGTGGGTGAAGCCCAGGTAGGTGCCGGTGCAGGCCGTGCCGTTCCAGACCTGCCCCTCCAGGCAGCGCCGCCACTGCAGGCCGGTCAGTTGGTCGTTGACCACGTTGTTGGCGGCGTCGGTGCCGTAGGGCACCGAGATGTAGCTGTAGCGGCCGCCCGCGGTGTTGCCCATGCTGCCGCGCACCAGGCGGACCTTGGCCAGGGTGCCGCGGGGAACTTCCGCTTCCCAGCGGTCCTGGGACAGGTAGAAGGCCCACGCGGTCGTGATCGTGCGCACTTCGCGGCTCCAGTACTGGCCAAAGGGCATGTTCACCAGCCAGTTCGCGTCCACATAGGAGGGGCCGGCGGCGCTGCTGTAGTTGACCAGTGTGACCATCTCCAGCGTGGTGGGCAGCCGCCAGTCGTTGTAGCCGCACAGGTTGGCCGCGTTGACCGCCGCCACATGGCCGCTGGCATCTCCGGCGGCGTTGTTGCCCCAGTTGGTGTAGTTGTTGTCCTTGTCGCGCAGGCCGCCGTCGTCGGTCTTGCCTTCCCAGACCAGGCCGGTGACGTTGTCGTAGACGCAGTTGGTCAGGGGCTCAAGGATGAAGAACATGCCGGCGGGGCGCCGCACCGTGCTGTAGGACATCGGGTTGAAGGCGGTGCGGGCCGAGTCCTGGCCGAACGACATCGACACCGTGTTGCCCGTGCAGGTGGCGAAGACGAACGCCGAGGTGTTGTTGTCGTAGCCGTAGCACTGGGCGGTGGTCAGGCCGGTGTGGGGCAGCTTGTTGGGATTCCAGTTGCTGCCCATGACGTAGTAGCCGATGCCCTCGTAGCTGTAGCCGCTGGCGGTGTTGGCGATCAGCGCGTCTTTCTCGGCGGGACTGGCGGTGTAGAAGTGAAAGCCCCGGGTCGGCACATAGAAGCGGTACAGCGGCAGCAGGCCCTGGCCCGTGCCCGGGCTCGCGTAATAGGCCACGCCCTCCAGCTGGAACTGGGGCCGGGTGGCCTGGATGCTGGCTTTCTCGGCCTCGCTGATGGTGTAGAAGTGCACACCGGTCTGCGTGTTGTAGAAGCGGTAGACCGGCGACAGGCCGGGGGCGGAGTCGCTGGCCGCGAGGAAGGCGGTGCCGTCGAAGTTGAACTGCGGCATCGTGGACAGCAGGGTGTTCTTCTCGCTTTCGCTGGTGGTGTAGAAGTGCGCGCCGGTGCGGGTGTTGTAGAAGCGGTAGACCGGAATGCGGGTCGCGATGGCCTTGCGGATCGGGGCACTGGCGCTGCCGGTGTTGTTGGTGCTGCCGGTGCTGCCGGCGCTCTCATCGGCGGCCGCGGCTTTCCGGGCCACCGGTTCCGGGGCGGCATCGGTGGTCTGGCCGCCGCCACACCCGGCGACCCCCAGCAGCAGGGACAGCAGCAGGGACAGCAGCAGCGCCGCGGCGCCGAAACCCCTCGCGCCGCCGCCAACAACAGTTCGTGCCTTCATGATCGGCCCTTCCAAGACCCGCGTTGACCGTCCGCACCGGTGCCCGGGAGGGCATGGGTGCATCGAACAGGCACTGTCCGGCGTCCGGTGGCCGGACGCCAGTGCCAAAAGTCACTGTCTCGGGGACCGCGGGCTCAGAGCGCGAAGATCTTGCCCGGGTTGAGGATGTTGTCCGGGTCCAGCGCGCGCTTGATGGTGCGCATCATGTCGACCGCGCCATCGCCGGCCTCGGTGCGCAGGAAGTCCATCTTGTGCAGGCCCACGCCGTGTTCGCCGGTGCAGGTGCCGCCGAGCTTGAGCGCGCGCGCCACCAGGGTCTGGTTCAGTGCTTCGGAGATGCGGTGTTCTTCCGGCTTGGCCGGGTCGATCAGATAGCCGAAGTGGAAGTTGCCGTCGCCCACGTGGCCGACCAGGAAGTAGGGGATGCCGCTGGCGTCGGCCTCGGCGACCGAGTCGAGCAGGCAGTCGGCCAGGCGGCTGATCGGCACGCAGGTGTCGGTGCTGATGGCGCGGCAGCCGGGCTTGCTCTGGATCGCGGCGAAGTAGGCGTTGTGCCGCGCGGTCCACAGGCGGGTGCGCTCCTCGGGCGTGGTCGCCCACTGGAAGGCCTGGCCCCCGAATTCGGCGGCAATCTCCTGCACCGTCTCGGCCTGTTCCTTCACGCTCGCGGGCGAGCCGTGGAACTCCATCAGCAGCATGTGTTCTTCGCGCAGGCCGAGTTTGCTGTGGGCGTTCACCATGCGCACGGTGTTGGCGTCGATCAGCTCGCAGCGCGCGATCGGCACGCCCAGCTGGATCACCTGGATCACGGTGCGCACCGCGGCTTCGATGGTCGGGAACGAGCAGGTCGCGGCCGAGATCGCCTCGGGCAGCGGGTAGAGCTTGAGCGTCACCTCGGTGATCACGCCCAGCGTGCCTTCGCTGCCCACCATCAGGCGCGTCAGGTCGTAGCCGGCGCTGCTCTTCTTGGCGCGGGTGCCGGTGCGGATCAAGTTGCCCTGGGCGGTCACGACTTCGAGCGCCAGCACGTTCTCGCGCATGGTGCCGTAGCGCACGGCGTTGGTGCCGCTGGCGCGGGTGGCGGTCATGCCGCCGATGGACGCGTCGGCGCCCGGGTCGATCGGGAAGAACAGGCCTTCGCTTTTCACGGCGTTGTTCACGGCCGAGCGGGTGATGCCCGGCTGCACCGTCACGGTCAGGTCTTCGGCGTTGACCGACAGCACCTGGTCCATGCGGCTGACGTCGATGCTGATGCCGCCCTGCACGGCCAGCAAATGGCCTTCGAGCGAGGAGCCGACGCCGAAGGGAATGACGGGAATCTTGTGCGACGCCGCGAGCTTGACCGCATCGGCCACGTCCAGCGTGGACTGCGCGAACACCACGGCCGAGGGGGGCGGCACGCTGAAGATCGACTCGTCGCGGCCGTGCTGCTCGCGCACCACCAGCGCGGTGGAGCACTGCGCGCCGAAACGCTGCTGAAGGGCTTCGATCAGGGCGGCGGGAACCTCGCGCAGCTGCAGTTGCGGCGCGAGGTGGTGGTGTTCGGTGGGGGCGTTCATGGACGGTCTCCTGGATCGTTCTGCGCCGCGGCGGCGGGCCGCGGGCGGGGGATCCGGCAGTGTAGTCCGGGCACCGCCGCGGTGGGGGCCACCGCGGCGACTGCCCCCACCGGCGGCATCACATCTTCATCGCCTTGGTGAACTCCGCGCTGCTGACCGCGCCGTCCTTGTTGCTGTCGATGCGGTCGAAGCTGACCGCGACCGCCGGCAGGGAGGCCGCTTCTTCGCGGCTGAGCTTGCCGTCGCTGTTCTTGTCGGCCTTGGTGAAGGCGGCCGTGATCTCGGCATCGCTGGCGGGTGTGGCCGGGGCGGCTGGGGCTGCCGAGGTGGCAGGGGCGGCCGGGGCCGCGGTGCTCTGGGCGTAGGCGCTGCCTGCCACGCCGAGGGTGACGCTGGCGATCAGCATCAGGCTGCGGGCTTCGAAGGCGGTGAATCGGGTGTGGCGTTGCGTCATGGGTGACTCCTTGAACAGTTGAAAGGACCGCCATTGCACCGTCGATCGCGCCCCGATGCGAGCGCTTTTGCCTGCTGTTTCCTCACGCACCCTCTGCTTGCCTGAGACACATTTCCCTGTGTTTCCTTACATCAGGGTCTTCGCCGCCCGCAGACCGGCTTTCACGGACAATCCTTCCACGCGGCGCGCGACCGGATGCGCCGCCCCGCAGGAGACTTCATGGGCAACCGCCTCACACAGATCGCCACCCGCACCGGCGACGCCGGCACCACCGGCCTCGGAGACAACAGCCGCGTGTCCAAGAACAGCCTGCGCGTGCACGCGATGGGCGACGTCGACGAACTCAATTCGCAGATCGGCGTGCTGCTGTGCGAAGAGCTGCCCGCCGACGTGCGCACGCTGCTGGTCGAGATCCAGCACCAGCTGTTCAACCTCGGCGGCGAACTCTCGATCCCTGGCTACGAACTGCTCAAGCCCGAGGCCGTGGCCGCGCTGGACGACGCGCTGGAGCGCCACAACGCGCAGCTGCCGCGGCTGCAGGAATTCATCCTGCCGGCCGGCAACCGGGCGGCCTCGCTGGCCCACGTCTGCCGCACCGTGGCGCGCCGCGCCGAACGTGCGCTGGTCGCGCTGGGCAACGAAGAGGCGATCAAGGAAGGTCCGCGCCAGTACCTCAACCGCCTGTCGGACCTGATGTTCGTGCTCGCGCGCGTGCTCAACCGCATGCACGGCGGCGACGACGTCTACTGGAAGAGCGAGCGGCTGGCCCAGGGCGAAACCCCGTGAACCCGCGGCTGCCGGCCCTGCTGCTGAGTGCGCTGGCCGGCAGCGTGCAGGCGGCGGCGCCGGCGCGCCACCACGTCGCGCTGGTGTGCGAGGCGGTGTACCTGCCGGCCCGCTCGACCTGGTCCCGCCAGGTCGAGATCGACTACGACCAGCGCAAGGTGACGGCGGTGCGCATCGACGGCGTCACCGTCTACAGCTTCTCGGTCACGGGCACGGTGATCCTCACCGCGGTGGACAACGAACGCATCCAGATCGACGCCGCCGCGCCCTCCTGGCAGAGCGATTTCCGCGGCCTGGCCCAGTCACAGGGCCACTGCGAGCGCACCCCCTAGGCACCTCCTAGGGTTCACCCTGAACCCGGTCTGGCCAGCGTTTGATCTGGCGCAAATCGACGGCCCAATGCAAGCACGATACTGCATTTTCTTGTTCAACAACATGCAGTAAAGTACATTTCAAGAAGACCGCCGTGAGCCAACTGAACGCCGACAGCCTGGTCGAAGACCGCGAATCGATCCAGGGCGACAACTTCGTCGAGGTCAACTACGACGACCGCATCCCCAACAACGTCGACCTGTCCTCCGACCGCCAGCTGCAGCGCGCGCTGGAAAGCTGGCAGCCCAACTACGTGGACTGGTGGAAGGAAATGGGCCCGGAGGGCTTCCAGAACGCCGAGGTCTACCTGCGCACGGCGGTCGGCGTCGACCCGGCCGGCTGGGCCAAGTTCGGCTACGTGAAGATGCCCGACTACCGCTGGGGCATCCTGCTGGCGCCCAAGGTCGAGGGCCGCACGATTCCGCACGGCAAACACAAGGGCGAGCCGGTCTGGCAGGAAGTGCCGGGCGAATACCGCGCGCTGCTCAAGCGCCTGATCGTGGTGCAGGGCGACACCGAGCCGGCCTCGGTGGAGCAGCAGCGCTGGCTCGGCGCCACCGCGCCCAGCCTGTACGACATGCGCAACCTGTTCCAGGTCAACGTGGAAGAGGGCCGCCACCTGTGGGCCATGGTCTACCTGCTGGTCAAGTACTTCGGCAAGGACGGCCGTGAAGAGGCCCAGGCCCTGCTGGAGCGCCGCAGCGGCCACCAGGACAACCCGCGCATCCTGGGCGCCTTCAACGAGAAGACGCCCGACTGGCTGAGCTTTTTCATGTTCACCTACTTCACCGACCGCGACGGCAAGATGCAGCTGGCCGCGCTGGCCGAGAGCGGCTTCGACCCGCTGAGCCGCAGCTGCCGCTTCATGCTGACCGAAGAGGCGCACCACCTGTTCGTGGGCGAGACCGGCGTCGGCCGCACGGTCGAAGCCACCTGCGCCGCGATGAACAAGGCCGGCATCACCGACCCCTACGACACCGAGGCCATCCGCGCCCTGGGCGTGGTCGACCTGCCGCTGCTGCAGCGCAAGGCCAACTTCCACATGAGCGTGACGCGCGACCTGTTCGGCAGCGAGATTTCTTCCAACGGCGCCGACGCCTTCAACACCGGTCTCAAGGGCCGCTTCAACGAGGCCAAGCTGACCGGCGACGACCACCAGCTGCAGGACGCGACCTACGCCGTGCAGCGCGTGGTGAACGGCCAGCTGGTGTGGGAAGACGTGCCGGCCCTGCGCGCCATCAACAGCCGCCTGCTGGACGACTACATCGCCGACTGCCAGGGCGGCATCGACCGCTGGAACAAGACCATCGAGAAGGCCGGCATCGACTTCAAGATCACCCAGCCGCACAAGGGCTTCAACCGCCGCATCGGCGAATTTGCCGGCCACCGCATCAGCCCCAGCGGTGAACTGTTGAGTGAAGAAGTCTGGGCCTCCAGCTGCGAGGAGTGGCTGCCCAACGGCGAAGACCTGGACTTCATCCATTCCCTGATGAAGGCCCACCACGAACCGGGCCAGTACGCCAGCTGGATCGCGCCCCCGCGCATGGGCATCAACCAGCAGCCGGTGGACTACGAGTACGTCAAGATTGATTGAATGTGCCCCCACGCTCCGCCGCTGCGCGGGTCGCTGCCCCCCGAGGGGGCTGACCCCGCCTTGGGGCGGCCCGGCGGCGGGGTCGGTGTTGCCCCCACGCTCCGCCGCTGTTTCAGGCGATGCCCAGCTTGCGGCGCAGCTCGGGCAGGGCGGCCTGGCCGGCGGCGTAGCCGGCTTCGATCATTTCCCGGCGCGCCGAGAAGTCGGAGCTGTCGAACTCGTCGGTGCGCGGCTGGATCAGGACGTTCGCGGTCTTGCCTTCGAGCTGGGCCAGCGAACGGCCCATGATCTCGAACGACTGCAGGATGATTTCGTAGAGGCCGCTGCGCGGCTTGGTGGTCGGCTTGCCGCCCACGTCGACGGCGATCACCAGGTCGGCGCCGAGCTGGCGCGCCACGCCGACCGGCACCGGGCTGGTCAGACCACCGTCGACCAGCTCACGGCCCTCGAAGGTGGCCGGAATGAACACGCCCGGGATCGAGCACGAGGCGACCACCGCCGCACCGGTGTCGCCGCGCTGGATCGCGACCTTCTCGCCGGTCGCCAGGTCGGTCGCCACGGCCGCGAAGCGGCGCGGCATCTTCTCGATCGGCATGTTCTCCAGGAAGCCGTTGACCAGGCGCTTGAGCGCCGCGCCGCCCATCATCCCGCGCTTGTTGCCCGAGGACAGGTCGGCCACGTCGATGTCCTTCACCTTGAGCGCAACCTCCTGCATCTTCCAGGGCGAAAAGCCCGCGGCGTAGAACGCGCCGACCAGCGAACCCGCGCTGGTGCCCGCGACGATGCTCACGGGAATCTTCGCCTCGTCCAGCGCCTGCAGCACGCCGATGTGCGCGAAGCCGCGCGCCGAGCCACCGCCCAGCGCAATGCCGATGGTCTTGCCGGCGACGGGCCGGGCGATGGCCGCCGCATGAGGCGCTGGCTTGCCACCGGCTTGCGCGCGCACCAGACCCGAACCCGCCAGACCGGCGCCCAGCGCCAGCCATTGCCTGCGTTGCATGTCCATGCTCATTTCTCCACCGGCTTGACCAGGCCCTGGTCGATCAGCGCCTTGAGCTGGTCCCAGGCCGAGGCGAACGCGCCCGCCGGTTCGCCCTTGGTGATGTTCTCGATCTTTTCTTCCAGCAGCACCACCTCGACGCGGCGGTTCAGGCGGCGGCCTTCGTCGGTCGTGTTCGAGGCCACCGGGCGGCGGGCGGCGAAGCCGGCGGTCTTGATGCGTGCCAAGGGCACGCCGCGTGCGACCAGCGCCTTGCCGATCTCGGCCGCGCGTTCTTCGGACAGCTTCTGGTTCAGCTCGGCCGCACCGACGTTGTCGGCGTGGCCTTCGAGGGCGATCGCTTTGTCGCTCTTGGTCGTCACCAGCTGCGCGATGCGGTCGAGGTAGGGGCCGGCCTCGGCGGCGTTGAGCGCGCTCTTGCCGGTCTCGAACAGCGCCGCGCTGGGCAGGAAGATTTCCACGCCGCGTTCGGCCTGCTGGATCGGCAGCACCGGGCCGCGGTAGGGCGCGGGGGCGGGCGTGGTCTGGCAGGCCGCCAGCAGGGTGGCGGTCAGGGCGGGCAGCAGGAGCCGTTGGGCGAAGGTGCGTCGGAGCATGGTGGGTGGCGGAAGTCGGTTGTCGGAGGGACCGGCGCCAGCTTAGGCGCGGGTGGCTCCCGGGTCACAGCGGCCGGGCGGGATTTGGCGGTAAACGTGCGCTATTGCCGCGCCTGTCGCTCGGTCGCCACCGGGGCTGCGCGGTCTGCGGCACCTGCCACGCACGGCGCAAGCCACCGGGTCGGCACGCCGCTGTCTGCGTTAGGATGCCCATCGCTTCAGTCCAATCGAACCGGCGACCGGGAGGCGCCACGCCATGAAAATCGAGATCCGGCACCTGTCCCCGCATCAGAACGCCAAGGTGTTCGCCGTCATCATGACCCTCGGCTCCCTGGTGTTCATGCTGCCCTTCATGGTGATCTCGACCGCCATGATGCCTTCCGGGGCGTCGTTTCCCTGGACCATGTTGTTGGTGATGCCGGTCGCCTACCTGGTCTTGGGCTACCTGATGACGCTGGTGGCCTGTGCCTTCTACAACCTGATGGTGCGCTTCACCGGCGGCTTCGAATTCACCACCGAGACCAAGGACGTCTGAGGTCCGTTCGGCCCGCTGTGCCCACGGAGGTCGTGGGGGGCTGGTCACTTCCCTCAGGTTCTGATCTGCGTCAGGGTTCGCGGAGCCATCCCCGCGGACACTGGCCACCGTGATTCCGAAACCCAAGCGCTTTCCCGACAACCCGCCCCACCCCGAGCGCAACTGCTGGGGCTGTGACCGCTATTGCGCGGCCAGCGGCATGCTGTGCGGCAACGGTTCCGAGCGCACCCAGCACCCGGCCGAGCTGTTCGGGCCGGACTGGGCGGATTGGGTGGCGCCGGTCGAACCCGGCGCGGTGCTGCAGGACGGAGCGCCCCCCGCGGCAGACACCGCCGGCCCGCGCACAATCGGCGGATGCACATCGCCATCCTCACCTTCCAGGGCTTCAACGAACTCGACTCGCTGATCGCGCTGGGCGTGCTCAACCGCATCAGACAACCCGGCTGGCGCGTCACGCTCTGCTGCCCCGAGCCGGAGGTCACCTCCATGAACGGCGTGACCGTGCGGGCGCAGTCCACGCTGGAAGAGGCCGCGACAGCCGACGCGGTGCTGGTCGGCAGCGGCATGCGCACGCGCGAGGTGGTGGCCGACCCGGCGCTGATGGCGCGCCTGTCGCTGGACCCGCAGCGCCAGCTGATCGGCGCGCAGTGCTCGGGCACGCTGGTGCTGGCGAAGCTGGGCCTGGTCAGCGGCGTGCCGGCCTGCACCGACCTGCTCACCAAGCCCTGGGTGGAAGAGGCCGGGGTCGAGGTGCTGAACCAGCCGTTCTTTGCGCGTGGCAACGTGGCCACCGCCGGCGGCTGCCTGGCCTCGTCCTACCTGGCCGCCTGGGTGATTGCGCGCACCGAAGGCCTGGAAGCCGCCGCGTCGGCGCTGCACTACGTGGCGCCGGTGGGCGAGAAGGAAAGCTTCGTCGCCAACGCGCTTGGCCGCATCACGCCCTACCTGCCGGCCTGAGTCTGACGCAGGCGCCGGCGCGCGCGGGCTATCTGGGCGCCAGCACCGCCATCGTGATGCGCGAGACGCAGGTCAGTTCGCCCGCGTCGTTCTTCAGGTCGATCTGCCAGACCTGGGTGGTGCGGCCGATGTGCACCGGGCGCGTGGTGCCGGTGACCCAGCCGCTGGTCGCGCCCTTGAGGTGGTTGGCGTTGATGTCCAGGCCCACCGCGCGGTGGCCGGGCGGGCAGCTGAAGGCGGCGCCGCAGCTGCCCAGCGTCTCCGCCAGCACCACGCTCACGCCGCCATGCAGCAGGCCATAGGGCTGTTTCGTGCGGGTGTCCACCGGCACGCGCGCGGTGATGAAGTCGTCGCCGACCTCCAGGAACTCCATGCCCAGGTGCTGCACGGCGGTGCCGACGTGGATGTCCGTCAGCACCTGCACCGAGATGTCCTGCGTCCAGACGCGGCTCACGACTTCCTGCCTCCGATCAGGGCCCACAGCAGGATCGCGCCGAAGGTCGCGGTACCGATGCCACCCAGCGCGAAGCCGCCGAACTTGAGCGTGTAGTCGCCGGTGCCCAGCACCAGGGTGATGGCGGCGACCAGCAGGTTGCGGTTCTCCGAGAAGTCGACCTTGTTGTCGACCCAGATCTTGGCGCCGGCGATCGCGATCAGGCCGAACACCACGATGGACACGCCGCCCATCACCGGCAGCGGGATCGCCTGGATCAGCGCGCCGAACTTGGGCGAAAAGCCCAGCAGCACGGCCATCAGCCCGGCCACCAGGAACACGGCGGTCGAGTAGATCTTGGTCGCGGCCATGACGCCGATGTTCTCGGCGTAGGTGGTCACGCCGGTGCCGCCCGCGCTGCCGGCCACGATGGTGGCGACGCCGTCGCCGATGAAGGCGCGGCCCATGTACTGGTCCAGGTTCTTGCCGGTCATGGCGGTCACGGCCTTGATGTGGCCCAGGTTCTCGGCCACCAGGATGATCGCGACCGGCGCGATCAGCAGCATGGCGCTGCCGCTGAACACCGGCGAGGTGAAGTGCGGCGCACCGAACCAGGCGGCGTTGGCGATGCCCGAGAGGTCCAGCGGCTTGCCGAACCCGAGGCCGTTGGTCAGCACGGCGTAGACGATGCTGGCGACGATCAGGCCGACCAGGATCAGCAGGCGCTGCACCATGCCGCTGCTGAACACCGCGACCAGGGCGACGCAGACGAAGGTGATGCCCTGCATCCACTTGTCGAAGTCGGTCGGCGCCATGTTCTTGATCGGGATGCCGGCCAGGTTCAGGCCGATCACGGCCACCACCGCGCCGGTGACGACCGGCGGCATGAAGCGCTCGATCCAGCCGGTGCCGATGGCCTGCACCACCACGCCGATCAGGGTGTAGACGATGCCGCAGGCGATGATGCCGCCCAGCGCCACGCCGATGTTGGCGTTCGGGCCCTGGCCGGCGTAGCCGCTGGCCGCGATCACCACGCCGATGAAGGCGAAGCTCGAACCCAGGTAGCTGGGCACCTTGCCGCCGGTGATGAGGAAGAAGATCAGGGTGCCGATGCCGCTCATGAGGATGGCGACGTTGGGGTCGAAGCCCATGAGAATGGGGGCGAGCACCGTGGCGCCGAACATGGCGATCAGGTGCTGCACGCCCATCACGGCGGTCTGCGGCCAGGGCAGGCGTTCATCGGGGCCGATGACGCCGCCGTTGGCGAGGGTGGTGGGGGATTTTTCGGTCCAGTTCAACAGGCCCATGTGATCTCCTTCTGTGGTGGTCGATGGGCCGGCATTCTGCGCGCAAATCGGCGTTCGCACCGATCCGGTGCGGGACAAGGCCGCGGTGCCGGTCCCGGACCCCGGTCTCAGGCGGCGATCGCCGGCAGCACCTGGCCGCTGCAGCGGCCGAAGCCGATGCGCGCCGCGCCGGGCTTCTCGCACCAGCCGTGCAGCACCACCGTGTCGCCGTCTTCCAGGAAGCGGCGCTGCTCGCCGGTGCCGGGCAGATCGATCGCGACCGTGCCGCCGCGGCTCAGTTCGACGATGGCGCCGGCCTCCGGCGGGGTCGGGCCCGAGATGGTGCCCGTGCCCAGCAGGTCGCCGGTCGTGAGGTTGCAGCCGCCGACCGTGTGCTGCGTGACCATCTGCGCGATGGTCCAGTACTGGTGGCGAAAGCTGGTGGCCGAGATCCGGTCGGGCGCCACGCCCTTCGCGCGGTGCGTGGCGGTGTCCAGCAGCACTTCGAGCTGCACGTCCACGCCGCCGTGGTCGCGGTTGGCGGCGCTGTCGAGGTAGGCCAGCGGCTGCGGCTCGTCGGCCGGGTGCGCGAAGGGCACGCGGTAGGGCGCCAGCGCTTCCATGGTCACGATCCAGGGCGAGACGCTGGTGCAGAAGTTCTTGCCCAGGAAGGGGCCCAGCGGCGCCATCTCCCAGAACTGGTGGTCGCGCGCCGACCAGTCGTTGAGCAGGCACATGCCGAAGATGTGCTCCTCCGCCTTGTCCAGCGCGATCGGTGCGCCCATGGCGTTGCCCGGGCCGATGTAGAAGCCCATCTCCAGCTCGAAGTCCAGCCGCGCGCAGGGCCCGTAGACCGGGGCCGTGGCGCCGGGCGGCAGGGCCTGGCCCATGGGGCGGTGGAACGGCGTGCCGCTGACCACCACGCTGGAGGCGCGGCCGTGGTACGCGATCGGCAGCCACTGGAAGTTGGGCGTGAGCGGGTCGTCGGGCCGCATCACGCGGCCGACGTTGCGGGCGTGGTGGATCGAGGTGTAGAAGTCGGTGTAGTTGGCCACGCGGGTGGGCACGGCGTGTTCCGCTTCGGCCTGCGGCAGCATGCAGCCGTGCAGCGTGCCGACGGTGCGCGCATCGGCGTCGTGGCGCAGCGCGGCGAACAGCGCATGACGCAGCGCGCGCCAGGCCACCGGGCCCATGGCGAGCAGCTCGTTGAGCACCGGCGCGGCGCCGGCCTGCGCGGCCACCTGCGGCAAGCCCTCGAACAGCCCGGCCGCCGCCACGGCCGCCAGATCGACGATCTGGTCGCCGATGGCGACACCGCCGCGGAAGGCCTCGCTGGAACCCCGGCGGCGGAACACGCCGAAGGGCAGGTTCTGGATCGGGAAGTCGGCGCCGGCTTCGTTGGCCGAGGCCAGCCAGCTCTTCACGCTGGCGTCGTGGGTGTGGTTCAGTTCCATGGTGTGGGGTCCGGTCACTTCGGGGCCATGAGCGAATCATCAAAAATGGCGACCGCGCGCGTCCAGCCGGCCGAGGCGCCACGGATCTTGTGCGGGAAGCAGCTGATGTAGAAACCGCTGCTCGGCAGGGCCTCGAGGTTGTGCAGCTTCTCCAGGTGGCAGTAGCCGATGTCGCGGCCGGCCTTGTGGCCTTCCCAGATCAGGCTGGCGTCCTGCGTGGCGGCGTACTTCTGCGCGGTGTAGACGAAGGGCGCGTCCCAGCTCCAGGCGTCGGTGCCGGTCAGGCGCACACCGCGTTCGAGCAGGTACATGGTGGCGTCGTAGCCCATGCCGCAGCCGGCGCTGACGAAGTCGTTGTGGCCGTAGCGGCTGCCGGCGCGGGTGTTGACGACCACGATCTCCAGCGGCGAGAGCGTGTGGCCGATGCGCGCCAGCTCGGCCTCGACGTCGGCGGCGGTCACCACGTAGCCGTCGGCCATGTGGCGGAAGTCCAGCTTCACGCCGGGCTGGAAGCACCACTCCAGCGGCACCTCGTCGATGGTCCAGGCCTTCTTCTTCTCGCCCAGCGCCTTGTCCATGGTGCTGTGGAAGTGGTAGGGCGCGTCCAGGTGGGTGCCGTTGTGGGTCGAGAGCTGGATCATCTCGACCGCCCACACGTCGCCGTCGGGCAGGTCTTCCTGCTTCAGGCCGGGGAAGAACGGTGCCATCTGCTCGAACGAGTTCTTGTGGTCGAAGTACTGGATCTTGGGCGCGAACGCGGGTGGGTCCGAGATGACGTCGTTTTCGAGAAAGATCGACAGGTCGACGAATTGGCGGGGCATGGTGGTCTCCTTGAAAGCGTGGGACGGTCAGGGGCGCTGCCAGCGCAGCAGGCGGCGTTCGGCCAGGGCCAGCACGGCGTTGCTCGCAAAGCCGATGGCGCCCAGCAGCACGATGCCGGCGAACAGCTCGCTGGCCTGGAACGAGCGCGCGGCCAGCAGGATGGCCTGGCCCAGGCCGTTCTGCGAGGCGATCATTTCGCCGACCACCGAGACGATCAGCGAGACCGTCATCGACAGCCGCATGCCCGAGAGGATGTCGGGCATCGCGTTGGGCAGTCCGATTTGCGTGATGAAGGACAGGCGGCCCATCTGCAGCGCCTGCGCCACCTCGCGCAGCCGCGGGTGCACGGCGGCCAGGCCGTGCAGCGTGGCCAGCAGCACCGGCCACATCGAGCCGAAGGCGACCACCGCCAGCACCATGCCGCCCGAGAGGCCGAACAGCGCGATGGCCAGCGGCATCACCGCCGAGGCCGGCAGCGGGCGGATGAATTCCAGCGTCGGCGCGATCCAGGTGCGGGCGCGCTGCGAGCTGCCGATCAGCGCGCCCAGGGCGATGCCCAGCGCGCTGGCCAGCACCCAGCCGGCCAGCATGCGGCCCAGCGTGGCGCCGGTGTAGCCCAGCAGCTCGCCACCGGCGAGGCCCTGGACCAGGCTGGCGGCGGTGTCGGCCGGCGAGGGCAGGAAGGCGCGGTTGACCCAGCCGCTGCGGCTGGCGAACCACCACAGGGCGATGAAGGCCGCCAGCAGGGACAACGACGACAGCGCGCCGGTGGCGGCGTCGAGGCGGCGCAGGTTCATGCGGCTCATGCGGTCTGTTCCCCCATGCGGCGTGCCACCTGCTGCTGCAGCGCCGACGCGCCGACGTTGATGGCGTAGCCGACCACGCCGATCCAGGCCAGCCAGCCCAGCATCAGCGCCGGGTCCAGGCTCTGTTGCGCAATCATCATCGCGTAGCCCATGCCGTTGGGGTTGGCCGCGATCTCCACCGTGACCGCCACCACCAGCGCGATCGCCACGCCCAGTCGCAGCGCCACGAACAGGCGCGGCACAATGGCCGGGCCGATGATCCAGACGAAGCGCTGCCACGGCGAGAGCTGCAGCGCGCGCGCCACCTCCAGCAGCCGCGGCTCGACCTGCTGCACCGCCGCCTGCGTCAGCACCAGCATCGGCCACAGGCAGGCGAACGCGACCACGCTGACCTCCATGCGCAGACCGAAGCCGAACACCAGCATCGCCAGCGGAATCAGCGCGACCGACGGAATGGGCCGCGCGACTTCCACGCTCAGGTAGGCCGCCCGCGCGGCGCGGCGCGACAGGCCGAGCAGCGTCCCCAGCAGCACGCCGGCGAGCGCGCCGATCAGCAGGCCCAGCGCCGCGCTGCCGAGCGTGAAGGCGGTCGCGCTCCAGAGCGAACCGTCGGTGGCCGCGCCGGCCAGCGCCTTCAGCGCCGCGGTGGGCGGCGCGATGGCGTCGCTGCCCTGGCCCGCGGTGCGGGTCCACAGCTCCAGCGCGCCCAGCAGCACGGCGGGAAACACCAGCGGTTTGAGGGAGAAGGCCATCTCAGTGATGTCCCAGGTAGTGGTAGAGCTCGCGGCGCAGGCGCAGGAACTCCGGGTGCTCCTTGGTGCCGATCTGCTCGCGCGGCTGCGGCAGCGGCACGTCGATCACGGCCGCCAGGCTGGGGCGCTCCGGGGTCGGGTTGCTGCGCAGCGCGATCACGCGGTCGCCCAGGTACAGCGCCTCCTCCAGGTCGTGGGTGACGAACATGACCGTCAGCCCTTCCTCGCGCACCAGCCGCGCCAGCTCGTCCTGCAGCGTCTCGCGCGTCATCGCGTCGAGTGCGCCGAAGGGCTCGTCCATCATCATCACGTCCGGCCGCTGCGCCAGGCAGCGCGCGATCTGCACGCGTTGCTGCATGCCGCCCGAGAGCTGGGCCGGGTACTTGCCCGCGTGCGCGCCCAGGCCCACGGTGTCGAGCACCTTCGCGATGCGCGCCGGGCGCTCGGCCTCGGGCACCTTCGCCGCCTCCAGCGCCAGGCTCACGTTGGCCGCCACGCTGCGCCAGGGCAGCAGGGCACGGCCATAGTCCTGGAACACGAAGGCGACCTCGCGGCTCGGGCCGGTGATGGGCTTGCCCTGGCGCATCACGGCGCCGCGGCTGGGCGCCACGAAACCGGCGGCCGCGCGCAGCAGCGTGGTCTTGCCGCAGCCCGAGGGGCCGATGACGCAGACGAACTCGCCGCGGCGCACTCTCAGCTCGGTCGGCGAGAGGATCTCGCGGCCGCCGAGCGTGATGGCGACGCGGTCGAAATGCAGGACGGTTTCGGACACCCGGGCCTCACTTCACGATCAGCTTGGCCACGTTGGGCGTGGTCTTGAGCATCTCCTGGTCCTTCATCAGGCCGACCCAGTAGTTCAGCTGCTTCTCGGTGACGATGGGGGAGGGTGGCGAGATCTGCACCTTGGCCAGCACCTCGGGCGGCAGCTTGATGTACTTGCCGATGGCCGCGCGCACGGCGTCGTTGTTCTTGGGCTGCAGCATGAAGGCCGCACCCTCCTGCACGCCGTCGCGGAAGGCCTTGACCGCGCCGGGGTTCTTCTCGGCCCAGTCGCGCCGCGCGGTGTGGATGATGGTCGGCTGGTTCTCGGGCAGGAAGGTCGAGTAGTAGCTGGCCACGTAGCCCGCGCCCGAATCGGTGATGCGGCTCATGAACGGGTCGGCGCTGACGACCGCGTCGACCGAGCCGCCGCGCAGCAGGTCGCCGTGCTGCGGGAACGAGGCCTCGACGAAGTTGACCTTCTTGAAGTCCACGCCCTGCGACTTGAGCCAGGCGCGGAAGGTCACGTGCAGGAAGGCGCCCAGACCCGGCACGCCGATCTTCTTGCCCAGGCAGTCCTGCGCGGTACGGATGCCGCTGCCCGCCTTGGCCACCAGGCCGAAGCCGGTGATGGTCTTGGAGGTGGCGCCGCCACCGGCCACCACCACATGGTCCAGCCCGCCGTCGACCGACTGCAGGAACACGCTGGGCGTGGGGCCGCCGATCTGCAGCGAGTCGGCCTGCACCGCGGCGGGGATGGTGGAGTTGATCGGGATGAACTTGGCCTCGACCTCCAGCCCGCGCTTCTGGAAGAAGCCCTGCTCCATGGCGACGAACACCGAGGCGAAGTCGGTCACGGCGGTGTAGCCGAACACCACCTTGGGCAACGACTGGCCGAGGGCGGGCAGGCTGGCGGCGGCGGGAATGGCGGCCAGTGCGGCCAGGGCGGTGCGTCTTTTCATGCTTGTCTCCTTCGGGATGGAATGGCTGGTTTTCTGGTCGGGGCGGGAGCGGGCAGGGCGGCGCGCAGGCCGCCCACGATGAATCGCACGAGACGGTCCGAGGCTTCGGGGTCGCCGGCGCGGTTCTGGTTCTGCGACAGCCGCGTCACCCGGTCGTCGACCAGGTGGTGCAGCAGGGCGCCGAGCGCGAACTGGTAGCCCCAGGCCACGTCGCCCAGGCTGGCGTGCGGCAGGGCGGCGTGCATGGCGGCGATGAAGCGGTGCGCCATCGGGTCGAAGAACTCGCGCAGCACGCGGTCGGCTTCGGCGCTGCCGTAGGCCAGCTCGCGGCCCACCAGTTGCGCGTAATAGGCGCCCTCTTCGCTGTGCCGCAGGCGGATCACCGGCTTGACGAAGGCTTCGACGATGCGGGTCAGCGTCTGCGGGTCTTGCGGGTCCACCGCCGCCGCGTCCAGCGCGGCCAGGCGTTCCTCGATGGTCTGGTTCCAGTGCGCAAAGATGGCGTGGAACAGCTCGTGTTTGGGGCCGTAGTAGTAGCCCACCAGCGCCAGCGGCACGCCGGCTTCTTCGGCGATCTGCCGGATCGTCACGCCGTGGTAGCCGTGCTGCGAGAACAGCTTCTCGGCCGCCAGCAGGATGGCCTGCTGGCGGTCGGGGCGCGATGCCGCGCGTGGCGAGGCCTTGGCGGCGCGGGGACGGGAGGTGCTGGTGACCATGGACCGGTATTGAACGGTTGTACAAAAAACTTGAACATCCGTGCAAACCCTTGCGCGGTCGGCGCTGACAACTGCGCGATAGGCGCCGCCGCGGGAGCGCTGCTACCCTGCGTCGCAGGAGACAAGACATGGCAGAACAAACGCCCCCCTTCACGCCACAGATCCGTCTGTACCAGCAGTGGCTGGCCGAGCGGCACGGGCTGCACTTCGACAGCTACGACGCGCTCTGGCGCTGGTCGGTCAACGACCTCGACGCGTTCTGGCAGAGCATCTGGACCTACTTCGACCTGCGCTCGCCGACGCCGCACACGGCGGTGCTGGAGCGCAACGTGATGCCGGGCGCGCGCTGGTTTCCCGGCGCGCAGGCCAACTACGCGCACCAGGTGTTCCGCCACGTCGACGCGGCGCACGCGGCGGGTCTGCCGGCCGTGATCGCCGACAACGAGAAGGGCCAGCGGCGCGAGCTGTCCTGGCCCGAGCTGCGGCGACAGGTGGCCTCGCTCGCGCTGCACCTGCAGGCGCAGGGCGTGCAACCCGGTGACCGCGTCGCGGCCTACCTGCCCAACATTCCCGAGACCATGGTCGCGTTCCTCGCGGTGGTCAGCATCGGCGCGGTCTGGAGCGTGTGCGCGCCCGACATGGGAACCAACGCCGTGCTCGACCGCTTCAAGCAGATCGAACCGGTGGTGCTGATCGCCTGCGACGGCGTGACCTACGGCGGCAAGGACTTCGACCGCCTGGCCGTGGTGGCCGAGCTGCGCGCGGCGCTGCCGACGGTGCGCCACGTGGTGCTGCACGCCAACCTCGCGCAGGACCCGGCGGACGTGGACCATGCGCTGGAGACCGCGCAACCTTGTGCCGCGTTCAGCACCGCCATCGCCCGCCACGACGCCGCCGTGCAGGCCTTCGAACCGGTGTGGCTGCCCTTCGACCACCCGCTGTGGATCGTCTACAGCAGCGGCACCACCGGCCTGCCCAAGCCCATCGTGCACGGCCACGGCGGCACCGTCATCGTCGCGCTGGCGCTCAAGATCCTGCACAACGACGTGGGCTGCAGCTACGCGCCCAACAGCTTCGGCGAACGCTTCCACTGGTACAGCTCGACCGGCTGGGTGATGTGGAACGCGCAGACCAGCGGCCTGCTCAACGGCACCACCTGCGTGATCTACGACGGCAACCCCGGTGGCAGCAAGGAGCGGCCCGACTGGACCGTGCTCTGGCGCTTCGCGGCGCGCGAAGGCGTGACCTTCTTCGGCGCGGGCGCAGCGTTCTTTGCGAACTGTCTGAAGTCGGGTGTGGACCTGTCGACCTGTGGTGACCTGTCGTCGGTGCGCGCGCTCGGCACGACCGGCTCACCGCTGTCGGAAGACGCGCAGCGCTGGGGAACTGCTCAGTTCGCGGCCATCGCAAAGAGCGACGCCCAGAAAGACATCTGGTGGTGCAACATTTCCGGCGGCACCGACTTTGCCGGGGCCTTCATCGGCGGCAACCGCGAACTGCCGCAGACGCCCGGCCGCATGCAGTGCCGCCTCATGGGCTGCGCGGTCGAGTCCTGGGACGAGCAGGGCCGGCCGGTCATCGACGCGGTGGGCGAGCTGGTCTGCGCGCAGCCGATTCCGTCGATGCCGCTGTACTTCATCGGCGACAAAAACCACGAGCGCCTGCTCGGCAGCTACTTCGACATGTACCCGCCGGGCCACGGCCGCCAGCCCGGTGGCGGCGACCTTCCCGCCGAGGCCGGCGCGGTCTGGCGCCACGGCGACTGGCTGCGCATCCATCCCGATGGTTCGTGCGTGATCTACGGCCGCTCCGACGCCACCATCAACCGCCACGGCCTGCGCATGGGCACCAGCGAGCTCTACAGCGCGGTCGAGGCCTTGCCCGAGGTGCTGGACTCGATGGTGGTCGACCTCGAATACCTAGGGCGCGAGAGCTACATGCCGCTGTTCGTCGTGCTGCGTCCAGGCCTGACGCTCGACGATCCGATGAAGGCGAAGATCAGCGACGCGATCCGCACCGCGCTCTCGCCGCGTTTCCTGCCCAACGAGGTGTTCCAGGTCGCCGAGATCCCGCGCACGCTCTCGGGCAAGAAGCAGGAGCTGCCGATCAAGAAGCTCATGCTCGGCCAGCCGCTGGAGAAGGTGATCAACCGCGAGGCGATGGCGAATCCGGGCTGCCTGGACTGGTACGTGGCGCTGGCGGCGGCGCACCTCGGCCAGGCCGCGGGCTGAACCGGCTGGTGTGCCGGTCAGGGGCTGGTCGCCACCAGCCGCAGCGTGGAGGCGCCACCGCCGAATCCGACGTAGCCGTCGATCGACTGGACGTAGAAGGTGTAGGAGCTGTTGTCCAGCCAGGGCGTGGATGACACGTTGAGGCCGTTGTCGCCCGGAAAGAGGGTGGTGTCCAGGGCGGGGACGTACCTGGAATAGTCGGTGATGCTGTTCAATTCCTTGACGTTGGGCATGCGCCAGCCGGCCTGGCTCCTGGCATGGCTCAGGGCGGCCTCCAGAAAGAAGCTGCTGGCCGTACCGGTGCAGGTGCTGCCGTTCCAGGTCCGCCCTTGCTGGCAACGCCGCCAGGTCAGCCCCGTCTTGCGATCGATGACGGCGTTGTTGGCGCTGTCGCCGGGGTAGGGCTGGGTGGTGACGAGATGGCGCTGCCCGGTCCACGCAGCGCCCCGGACGAGGCGGACGTAGTGGCTATCGGCGCGAAGCGCACGAAAAACCGCGCCGTTGTAGAAGTTGACCACCCAGGCTTCCGCGGCCAGGGCCGGGTTTGCGTTCGGCATGCTGGTCCAGTAGTACGCCCCCTGGGAATTCGGGAACACCGTGGTGTTGTACCGGGCGCCCACCGCGCGACCGTAGTCCACCAGCCCCTGAAGCTCCTCGACGTTGGGAAGGCGCCAGTCGTTGAACCCGCAGAGCTTGAAGGCGTTGACGGCGACGACATAGGCGCTGGCGTCGGTGCTGCTGCTGTTGCCGCCCAGATTCGTGTAGAGCTTGAACCCGGAGCGAAGGGCCAGCGCAGCACTCTCCTTGCCTTCCCAGATGAGCCCGGTCACGTTGTCCTTCACGCAGCTGGTGTTGGGGTAGGTGGTGGCGCCGACAGTGACGCTGCCGTAGCTCATCGGGTTGACGGCAGCCCGGTGGCCGTCCTGCTGCGGATTGAGGTTGATCGCGCCGGTGGTGCCGCAGCTGCCCAGGGTGAAATTGCCGCCCCCCTGGTAACACTGCGCGCCGGTGATGCCGGTGTGTGGCACTGCCGGTGTCTGCCAGTCGCTGCCCAGCACGTAGTAGCCGATGCCCTCGTAGTGGTACTGCGGCAGCGTGGCGATGATGCTGTCGCGCTCGGTGCTGCTGTTGGAATAGAAGTGGAATCCCTTGGCCGTGTAGAAGAAGCGGTAGAGCGGCGTGTAGCCGGTGCCGCTCAGGGTGCTGGCGTAGTAGGCGACGCCTTCGTAGCTGAACTGCGGCAGGGTCGCGACGATGCTGTTCTTCTCGGCCTCGCTGATGGTGTAGAAGTGCACGCCGGTGGCCGTGTTGTAGAGGCGGTACACGGGGCTGAGGCCCGCGATGGCGGTGCTGCTGGCGTAGAAGGCCGGGCCTTCGTAGGTCATGAACGGCTTCGTCGCCTGCACGCTGGCCTTCTCGGCCTCGCTGGTGGTGAAGAAGTGCGCGCTGGTCAGGGTGTTGAAGAAGCGGTAGACCGGCACGCGCGAGGCCGCGCTCTTGGTGACCGGCACTTCGGCGCTCTTGTTGGTGATGGTGGCCGTGGTCGCCGGGTCCGCAGCGACCTTGTCGCTGTTCTCACCGCCGCCACACGCCGTCAGGGCACCGATCACCAGGGCACACCACAGCATTCGCCAGCGCGCTCGCGTGGTGGGGAGGGTCACGAGCATGGGGCGGCAGATCGAGGGTGATGACATGCCGGCGATGCTAGGCACCGCCCCTGCCCGCGGCATCCTTCATGTGAAGGAGATGTGCGAATGAGAGGGCCTGCGCGGTCGCGGCGCTCAGCCCTGGGGAAACGCCGCCATCAGGCGCAGCAGTTCCTGCTGCCGGCGCACACCGGTCTTCTGCAGCAGCGACGACAGTTGCGAGCGCACGGTGCTCAGGCCGACCCCCAGCGCGTGCGCGATCTGCTTGGGCGCCTGGTCTTCCATCAGCAGCGACAGCACCTTCTGTTCGGCCCGTGTCAGTCCGAACAGGCTGGCCGCCAGCGCGACCGCGCCGCCGCCGTGGCGCTGCGTGTCGATCAGCCAGATCACGGCACCGTGCCCGCGAACGTGGGTGGTGCTGGCGGTCAGGCGGTTGTTGGGCGTGGCCATCGCATAGAGCGGCCCTTGCGCCGTGGCGATCCGCTGCCCGGTGTAGCGGCCCTGGCGGGCCTGGCGGTCCAGTTGCTGCAGGGCGGGCAGCAGCGGGGGCTGCGATGACGCAGCGGGCTGCAGCAGCGCTTCGGCGCGCCGGTTGGCGAAGCTCACGCGGCCGTCGGCGCCCAGCAGCAGCATGCCGATGCCGATCTGGTCCAGGCCCGACTCGAACAGCGACCGGTCGGCGCGCGCGCGCAGCAACTCGTGGTGCAGCTTCAGGCTGCGCTGCAGGTGCGGCACGGCCCTTTGCAGCGTCGCCATGGCGCCGCGGCCGAACGCGCGCCGCTGCGGGCCTCGGTAGAACGAGAGCACGGTCTCGGGCACGGCGACCGAGTTGCCGTGGTTGAACAGCACGGTGCACAGCAGCCACTCCTGCCCCATGCGGCGCAGGAAGTCGTTGTAGAACAGCGATTGCCGCAGGCGCTGCTGCGGGGCCAGCATCTCGCCGCAACCCACGTGGCCGGATTCGAACAGGCCCTGGTCGCGCCCGTTGTGGGTCCACACGTCGTGCAGGTGGTAGTACTCGCCATAGGCCTGCGCGGTCTCGAAGTCGTAGCGATGGCCGTGCATCGGCTGGTGGCTGAACTGGTCACCCGGGGTGAACAGCAGGCCAGAGTCGGCTTCCAGCGCAGCGGCCCAGCGCCCCAGCAGCGCATCCCAGCCCGCGGGATCGCCCACCGCGTCGTAGGTCTGCAGCAGCAGGGTGTCCTCCACCGAGGTGCTCATGCGCCAGCGCCTTTCATTCATGTGAAGGATGTGGCGAATGTAACGCCGCCCTGGCATCCGCCACCATCCGTACCCACCCTCAAGAAGCTTTCATGTCGCCGGTCCGATCCATCGCGCAGGCCCTCGCGTCCCTCGTGCTTGTGCAGTCCGCCTGGGCCGCTCCGGTCGTGCACATGTTGACACCGTTTGATACGTTCAACGCGCCCGATTTGCTGAACACTTCACGGTGATCGTGTCGCTGTTCGCCCCGTCCGGCGGGCGGCCGTCGATCAGATCGGAGGACCCAGATGAACCGCGGTACTTCTCTTGTCCAGCCTCAAGACCTGATGGAGCCCCTGGACATCGACCTGGACACCCTGGACCATGCGTTGATGGACCTGCTGACCAGCGACTGGCAGACCCTGGACGACGGAGAGTGGCTGGACACCGCGGTGGCGGTCCAGCAAGTCGGCCCGATCGTCTCAGACCTCGCGGCCTGAGGGCGCCCCCGGAGGCGTGGGGTGTGGCGTAGCATGACGCTCCTCCATCACTGCCCGACTGCGCACCCATGTCCATCACCCTCTCGTCCGCCAGCCTGCCCGTTTTCCAGACCGCCCTGTCCAACCTGCTGCACTGCCTGAAGAAGGCCGAGGCCAACGCGGCCGCGCGCAAGTTCGACCCCAACGTGTTCGTCACGATGCGCCTCGCGCCCGACATGCTGCCCTTCGCGGCGCAGATCCGCATCGCCTGCGACGCCGCCAAGAACGGCACCGCGCGCCTGGCCGGCATCGAGGCACCGAAGTTCGAAGACAACGAAACCACCTTCGCCGAGCTGCAGGCCCGCATCAGCAAGACGCTGGACTGGCTGGCCACCGTGCCCGCCGCGTCCATCGACGGCCGCGAAGAAGCCGAGATCACCTTCCCGGTCGGCCGCGACAAGACCCGCACCATGCGGGGCGAGGCCTACCTGAAGCACTGGGCGATCCCCAACCTGTTCTTCCACGTCACCACCGCCTACGCCCTGCTGCGCCACAACGGCGTGGACATCGGCAAGACGGACTACCTGGCGGGCGAGCAGGCGGCGGCCTGATCGCGTCCGATGACCTTCGAGGTGCTGGCCCTCGCAGGCAGTCTGCGTGCGGCCTCGATCAACGCGGCGCTGTGCCGGGCCGCGGTGCGGCTGGCGCCGCCGGGCCTGCGCGTGACCGTGTTTCCCGGGCTGGGCGGCCTGCCGCTGTTCAACCCCGACCTTGAAGCGGACCCACCACGGCCAGTGCAGGCATTGCGCTCCGCCGTCGGGCGCGCGCACGCGCTGCTCATTGCCAGCCCCGAGTACGCCCACGGCATCGCGGGACCGATGAAGAATGCCCTGGACTGGCTGGTCAGCTTCGAAGGCACGGTGGGCAAGCCGGTCGCGCTCTTCAATGCCTCGCCACGGGCCCGTCACGCGGACGAGGCGCTGCGGGAGGTCTTGAAGACCATGTCCGCGACGGTCGTTTCCTCGGCGTCGCCCACCCTGCCACTGCTCGGGGGCTGCACCACCGAAGAGGCCATGCTCGGTGACCCGGGTGTGAGCCGGGCGATACGGAGTGCCCTGGATGGGCTTGAAACTCATCTCGCGGGCGAGCAGGCGGGTTGAGATCCTGCGTTCACAGGCCGGGCTCTCACATGGTCGTCAGTAGCGTGGGCTTGGAACCGGAGTCACCTTTGAAAATATAGGTGGCCGAGCCCCCGGCCCATGTCCATTGCAGATAGGACAAGGGCGAACTGGAATCCACCACATTCGTCAAGATCAGACGTTCATCGCCTTCGAGCCAACGGAACATCCGCGACCCCGATTCGTCTGGCCAACGACCAATGATGTTCGACGCATCCTGCACCGTCATGCCCACCCGCAGTTGCTGCAGGGACTGGTAGAGATGGCTGTTCGATGTGGGGGCCTCGTTTGACCCCCCGCCGCAGGCCGTCAAGGTCATCAGGCTCAATGTACCGATGATGAGTTGGCGGCGGTTTGTTTTCTTGAAATGCATTTCCTCTCCTTTGTGATTTTTCGATCAGTTAGGGATGGTGTTCAAAACACGTTTAGCGCCAGCCGATAGCGGGCGGCTTGCCACGACATGAAACAGCGCGACTCGGAATCAGCGAATTCAACGCAGTTTCTGCGTTTGCACCGCCCGTTTTCGGT